>WNKV01000001.1 GCA_009720755.1 Rhodoplanes serenus | reverse complement strand
TGCTCCTTCAGGATCCCGACGATCTGCTCTTCGCTGAACCGGCTCTTCCTCATCTCCGTCTCCTCTCGACGGAGTCCAATTCAAACCGGGGGCATGCCAGGGGGCAAGGTCACCACCCTTCCGCCACGCGATCGAGATGATCTGGGATCCAAATTTCTCCGAGATGCGGTTTTCGGATGAGCCGTCCTTTTCAGGTGACGTGTGCCTCCGAGTCACCACCCCGAGTTCCTTGGCAGCTCTTCCCGGGGCTTGCGTCAATCCTGTTCCGTGCCGCGGCGGCTGCCCGCGTATTCGATCGTCTGATATTCAGCTGGAAAATACTGCCGCTGCAATCCATCGATGATCTCGTGGGGCCGAATATATAATCCCATGTCCGGCCAATCGGATATGTGTTCGGGGACGGCAACGGCGACCACGATCTCCCATCCGGGGAAATCCGCGACGACGCCTTGGAGACGCTCGACGATGTCGGGGCGTAACAGCTCGAGGTTTTCGACGGTGACTTTGACTTGAGGAAAGCCCCAGTAGTCCCCATAAATCGAGTAGTCGCCCATTTCCAGCAAGCTGTCGTGTCGTCCGAACTGTTCGAGCAGCTTACCGACTCGATCGATCAAACGGTCGAACGTTTCTGCCTGAACTGCTTCACCCCCATTGTGAGACATCGTGTCGGTCCTTACTCGTTTCCACGTGGGACACGGCGAAGCCAGTACATGATCTCGCGCATGTAGATTCTCATGTTGACGGCTCTGATCCGGGGATCCGTGCTGCGCTTGGTGGCATCGATGAACTTCCGAGCTTCGTCTGGCGTCATGTCCTCGATACGAATACGATTATCTCGTAAATAACGTTCAAAGCTCTCCTCTACGGCTCGATTGTACGTGTAATGCTCTTTGCTCCATCCATGCGGTCCCGCTCGGAGGGGGCCCGTAACGGCCGTTTCGAATACTTTCCGTGTGTCAGGACGGAGAGAGAGCTTCTCATAGAGGGATCTGTGGACGAAATGATGACCCCTCGGTGCTGAGCCCGGCGAACCGCTCGCACCCTCGGCAGCGCTGGCATCTGTTCCCGCTCCGCCCGACCAGCGTCCGCTGATCTCACCATTCCCTTTCGGCCAGCGCGGCTGGTCTTCCTTGAACCCTGCTTTCTGCTCCGCATCAAAGTAGAGGACTAAATCGCGCTGGAGTTTGCGGAAGGCCAAATTCGATCTGATGCGGAGCCACTCGGCGCGTTGAGGTGGTCCCGGGGGCAGCAACTCCGCCAATCCCAGCAAGACCCTCTCGGCGGCGACCAACGACTTGTACCGGAGGATTTGGGAGGCGAGGTCGGGAGAGATTGTCATGACCAGTGTCTCGGTTGATCGTGACAATAATCCTATGGCGGCGGAGCGAGGTGAGCAAGGAAAAAATTCCTGTTACCGGCTTCGCCCGGATTGCGCCGCTCGTGCTCACACCTCGCGGACGCGAAGCTCAAACGGAAGCTTGTGCGGAATAATCGTCTACGATCCGCGCTGCCCTTTTGCCATCAAGCTTCCCCCCAGCTAGAGCGAGCCCGGCGTCCGGGGGCGATGGATGGTCCGCCGGCCGAACTCCGGCGGCTCGGGCCGCCCGCGGCGGCTGGTCGATGCGGCTGCGGCCTGGTCCGGGCATCGTCGGGGGCAGGGGTCGGGCTAGGTAACTGCCCGGAATTGAGTCCGCCGCCGAAACGGCATTGGAATACGCCGCCCTGATGGTGTGCGGTCATGACTCCCTCCGACGACAGTCCGGTGCGCCGGCCCCATTGCGTCGTCTGCGGCGCGCGGATGCAGTACGCGCGCAGCGTGCCGCGCCTCGGCGCCAATCCGGCGCTCGTCTCGTATGAATGCAAGCGCTGCGGCCATGTGGTGACCCGGCCGGAGGACGACGCGCCGCGGCCGGACTGAGGGGGCGGCACAGCCGCGCCGACGCGGCCGCGCTCCCGGCCGTGCTTATGACCCAAGGACGAGCAGCAACAGGGACGAGGACGGCCGAAATCGCTCCGGCGCAGCCCCCCTCGGAGCTTCCAAACGGTCTCTCATACCGATGGCCGCTGAGGCTGCCTCGTCATGTCGGCCTCGTGCCGGGCATCCACGACTTCAAGCCGATCAGCGACAAAGACGTGGATGGCCGGAACAAGCCCGGCCATGACGGAGGGTTCAGTCCGAGAGTGCTGCCGCCGTCTCAGAACGAGCCGTCGTCTCAGAACGAGATGTCGGCCGCCTTGATGATCGGCCCCCACTTCTGGATCTCGGCCGCCGTGTAGGCGGCCAGATCCTGCGGCGTGCCACCGGCCGCCACGACACCGAGCTGCTCGAACATCCGCTTCGCCGCGTCGGTGGCGAGGAAGCCGTTGGTGGCGGCGTTCAGCCGCTCGACCACCGCGGCGGGCGTGCCGGTCGGCACCAGCAGGGCGTACCACACCGCCGCCTCGAATCCCGGCAGGCCGGACTCGGCCGCGGTCGGCACCTCGGGCAGCCCGCTCCACCGCGTCGCCCCGGCGATCGCCAGCGCCTTCAGCTTGCCGTCGCGGATGTTCGGCACATAGGCCGCCATCGAGTCCATGCCGACGTCGATGTGGCCACCGAGCAAGTCGGTCATGATCGGCACGCTGCCGCGATATTGCGCCTGGCCGAGCTTGATGTCGGCGCGCGCCATCAGCAGCAGCCCGGTGATGTGACCGAGGGTGCCGTTGCCCGGAAAGCCGGCGGTGATCTTGTCGGGATTGGCCTTGGCGAGCGCCACCAGCCCGGCCAGCGTGTCGGCCGGAAGCTGCGGTCGCGCCACCACGATGACGGGCGAGCGGCCGATCAGCACCACGGGGGCGAAGTCCTTCTGCGGATCGTAGCTCATCTCCTTGTACATGAGCTTGTTGGTGGCCGCCGGCCCGGTGGTGGCGAGCAGCACCGTGTAGCCATCGGGGGCCGCCTTGGCGACGGCGGCGCCGCCGATATTGCCGCCCGCGCCGCTGCGATTGTCGATCACCACGGTCTGGCCGAGGCTGCGGCCGAGATGCTCGGCGAGCGCGCGGCCGAGCACGTCGGAGGTGGTGCCGGGCGCGAACGGCACCACCAGGGTGACCGGGCGGGCCGGCCAGCTCTGCGCCGCCGCGCTGCCACCGGCCGTGGCGACCGCGGTGGCGACGGCGGCGGAGAGGGCGACGGCACGAGCGATGGCGGCAAACGGGGGGGCGTGCATGGGGGACTCCGGAGTTGCGATGCGCGCGACTGCATTCGGCGCTGTCGGCGGGGGCGCCGCCTGCGCGGGACCGCGGCGGTCGCCCCCAGAACCGATTGGAGCCGATACGGCGGGGCGTGTCGAGCCGCCCGAGTCGGCGGCCGCTCCAGCGGGCCGCCGGCCATCGGCCCGCCGGCGCGCTCGATTCCCGACCGCGCCGGTCTGCTGTGGACGGGAACGGTCACAACCCTCTCCGCAACCCGGGTTCGCCCAGCAGAACGGCAGCCCTCGACGTTGCCCCGCCCGTCCGGCGCGCGCGTTGGGCGGCGGGGCGGGGGACGGGGTGCGGCGTTGCGACGCCGAGGCGCGCTTGTGATTTGCGTGAAGCTGATCCATACGACGACGAGAGGCCGGTGTGCACCCGCGGAGCAGCCGACTTTTCGCCGCCGCACCCGGCTCGGCTCGCCGCCGTGCCGGCCCGCGTGGCGGCGAGAACCGCCCGGCTGCGATGCCGGGCAAGCGTGAGGACGGGCCGCGCGGGCGCCGCCCGTCGTCGACCAGCAGGAGCGTGCATTCCGATGCCGCGGATCTCAGGGTCGCAGCCCGGTGACGGCGTACAAGCCGTGGTGTTTGCTCTCCAGATTCTCGAGTACCTCGCCCAGCGTCGATCGACCGTCGGGGTGACCGATCTCGCTCGGGTGTTCGGCACCACCAAGAGCCGCATCTATCGACATTTGCAGACGCTGATGTCGGCCGGCTACGTGATCCAGGAGACCGAGACGGAGCGCTACCGCACCGGCGGCCGGCTGATCGCGCTCGGCCGCGTGGTGAGCGAGAATTTCGAGCTGATGAGCGCCGCCCGCACCGTGATGGAGGAGCTGCGCGACCGCCTCGGTCATGCCGTCACGCTGTCGGAGGTCGAGCTCGCCGGCCTGCGCGTGCTGTCCACCATCGCGGGGACGCAGCCGTTCGAGATCGGCGTCAAGCCGGGCTCGCTCCTGCCGGCGCACGCCACCGCCCAGGGCAAGCTGCTGCTCGCCTTCGGCCCCGAGGCGCCGCGCGAGAAGCTGCTGCGCAAGACGCTGCCGGCCAACACGCCCCATACGGTGACCAATCCGGCGACGCTGCGCGACGAGCTCAAGCAGGTGAAGAAGCAGGGCTGGGCGATCGCGCCGAGCCAGGCCGTCGTCGGCGTCAACGCGCTGGCGGCGCCGATCTTCGACGCCACCGGCGGGCTCGTCGGCACGGTCGCGATCATCGACCTGATGCAGTTCATGCCGGCGCGTCCGACCGCCGAGCAGATCCGGCGCATCGTCGAGGCCGGCCGCCGCATCTCGGCCAATATCGGCTATCGCGGCCCCTCCTGAGGGAGGCGCCGTGCGTGCCGCGGCGGCCGCTCGCGCCCGGGCGGGTGCCGCTCAGTCGGCGGTGAAAAAGTCCCGCAGCAGCCGCAACGCCGCCTCGGGGCGCTCCAGCACGGCGGCGTGGCGCGTGCCGGGAATCGTCGCGGCGGTCGCGTGCGGGATCGTCGCGACGAGCCAGTGCGCCGCCTCGGTCACGCTCGCCACATCGTCGCCGCCGCTCATCACCAGGGTGCGGGCGGTGACGCGCGGCGCCTCGGCGAGCAGATCGGCGGCGGCCAGCGCCTCGCAGGCGAGCGCATAGCCTTCGGCCGGCGCGGCGGCCAGCATGGCGCGTGCGGCCTGCACCGGCGGTTCCGCCTCGTGCACCGCCCGGTCCGAGAACCAGATCGGCATGAGGTCGTCGACCAGCGCACCGACACCGTTCCGGCGCACCGCCGCGGCCCGCGCGGCCCAGCCGGCGCGCAGCTCGGCCGGATAGCGCGGCACCGTGCCGATCAGCGCCAGCCGGTCGACCAGCGCCGGGAAATGCGCCGCGAAATGCAGCGCCACCAGCCCGCCGAGCGACCAGCCCGCCACATGGGCGCGGCCGATTCCTTGCGCCCGGAACAGGTCGGCGAGCTGCTGCGACAGATCCTCGATGCCGTAGGGCTCCGCCGGCACCGGCGTGGCGCCGTGGCCGGGCAGGTCGTAGCGCACCAGCCGGAACACGTCCGCGAGCGGCGCCGCGACGTCCCAAAATCGATGATCGGTGCCGAGCCCGTGCAGCAGCACCAGCGGCGTGCCCCAGCCGGCGGCGTGCAGCACGATGGGAGCAATCGGCAGATCCGTCATGCGTGAGCCATCCGGCGGTATCTCGTGGCGTGATGATCCCTCGCCGCCGCGGTGTTCGGGCTCGCGTCGGGAACCGATTTCTGCTTCCTTGCTATCATACCGTATCGAGACCCGTCACCGTCGTCCGCAACCGTCGTCCGCATCACCATCGCTCGCATCACCGTCAGTCGCATCACGTCGCCCGTCATGTCGTCTTCGTCTCCGCTCGCCGGCATTCGCGTTCTCGAGCTCGCCCGCATCCTGGCCGGCCCGTGGGCCGGGCAGCTCCTGGCCGATCTCGGCGCCGAGGTGATCAAGGTCGAGCGGCCGGAGGTCGGTGACGACACCCGCACCTGGGGGCCGCCCTTCGTGGCGGAGCGCGACGGCGGCGGCGGCACCGCCGCCTACTATCACGCCACCAACCGCGGCAAACGCTCGGTGACGGCCGATTTCGAGACCCCCGAGGGCCACGCCCTGGTGCTCGATCTCGCCCGCGAGGCCGATGTCGTCATCGAGAACTTCAAGCTCGGCGGCCTCGCCCGTCACGGGCTCGACTACGACAGCCTCGCGGCCGTCAATCCGCGGCTGATCTACTGCTCCATCACCGGCTTCGGCCAGACCGGGCCGTATGCGGCCCGCGCCGGCTACGACTATCTGGTCCAGGCGATGGGCGGCATCATGCATCTCACCGGCGCGCCGGACGGCGAGCCGATGAAGATCGGCGTCGCCTTCGCGGACATCTTCACTGGGCTCTATGCGGCCGCCGCCATCCAGGCCGCCTTGATCGAGCGCGCCACCAGCGGCCGTGGCCAGCACATCGACATGGCGCTGCTCGACTCGCTGGTCGGCGTGCTCGCCAACCAGGCGCTCAACTACCTGGTCTCCGGCGTGTCGCCGGCCCGGATGGGCAATGCCCACCCCAACATCGTGCCCTACCAGGTGTTTCCGGCCGCCGACGGGCATCTGGTGATCGCCGTCGGCAACGACGGCCAGTTCCGCCGCCTGTGCGACGTGCTCGGCGCCGCTGATCTCGCCGCCGATCCGCGGTGGGCCACCAATGCGGGCCGTGTCGCCGGCCGCGACACGCTCGTGCCCATGCTGGCGGCGCTGACCGCGATGCGCACACGCGCCGATCTCCTCGCCGCGCTCGAGGCGGCCGGCGTTCCGGCCGGGCCGATCCACGACGTCGCCGAGGTGTTCGCCGATCCGCAGGTGGTGGCGCGCGGCCTGCGCCTCGACCTGCCGGCCCCCGACACCGCGGCAGGCCGCGTGCCCGGGGTGCGCACACCGATCCTGTTCTCGCGCACGCCGCTCGCCTATGAAACGGCGTCGCCGGCGCTCGGCGCCGACGACGCGGAGATCGCGGCGCGTCGTGCCGCCGGCCTGCCGCTGTTCCGCAGCACCGCACCGTGACGGTCCTCGCCATGATCACAGCGACAGGCTGCAACATTGGGATAATGGCCGCCGTGCGCGAAAGTGCAATCGACAGCCCGGTCCTTGCCGTGGCAGAGAACGATCAATGCTCCGCAAGTGGTTCGGCGATTCGCCGGACCATCACCCGATCAGGAGAACTTGCGGCCGCTCGGTTCGGGCTGGCCCAGCAGTTTTATCACCATGCGTAATACTCGCCGCTCATTCCTCTATCACGACGTCGCCACGGCCTTGCGGGCCCGCATCGCGCGCGGAACCTATCCGCCCGGTGAGCGGCTGCCGAGCCTGAGCGAGCTGATGGAGGAGTTCGAGGTCAGCGCCATCACCATCCGGCGGGCGCTGACCGAGCTGACCTACGAGGGGCTGATCCGCGGCCACCAGGGCCTCGGCGTCTTCGTCAAGGAGAAGCCGCGCATTCACCGGGTGCTCGCCGGCGATCCCGACCGCTCGATCGGCGACGAGATCGCCCGCGCCGGCTTCACGCCGCGGCTGGAGGAGATCGGCTTCAGCGAGACCACGGCGGACGACGACATCGCGGCGCGGCTGCGGGTGCCCCGGGGCTCCAAGGTGTTCACCCACCAGAAGCTCACCTTTGCGAACGACGAGCCGGTGGCGCTGCATATTTTGCATCTGCGGCCGCGGCTCGCCAAGCAGCTCCGCGACGACCTGTCGGCCGACTTCATCTTCCGCCTGCTCAAGAAGCGGAAGATCGCCATCGACAATCTCCGCTGCGAGTTCTCCTCGACGGCGCTGGGCGAGGAGCATTCGAGCCGCTTCGGGCTGCCGGCCGGGGCACCGATGATGCGGGTCGACTACACCATGAGCACCAAGGCCGGGGCACCGCTGATGCTCGGCGTGACTCTGGCGCGGGCCGACCGCTTCACCTTCGAGGTGAACCTGCCGCAGCGCAAGGCGCGCCGCTGACCTTCGCGTTCTGCGGGGCATCACTGCGTTTCGCGCAGTGGTCGCGCCGTTGCAGGGTTGCGCGCCGGCTCGCTAGGCTTCGCGCTCTGGCGGGTCTCGGTCCGCCGCCGCGGTCGCGGCGCACCTGACGACGCCCACCGCCCGGGCCGCAGGCCGGCGGATCGACGACTCGAAGGAACCGGATGGCGGGACGAAGCAAGATCGTCTTCGACGCGGTGCGCTATGACTACACGCCGCCGGGGGGCGCGCCCGTGCCGGCGCTCGACGGCGTCTCGCTCGCGATCGCCGAGGACGAGTTCGTCGCCGTCGTCGGGCCGAGCGGCTGCGGCAAGAGCACCCTGCTGCATCTCGTCGCCGGCTTCCTGCCGCTCTCCGACGGCCGCATCCTGCTCGACGGCCGGCCGGTCGGCCCACCCGGACCCGACCGCGGCGTCGTCTTCCAGCACTTCGCCCTGTTCCCGTGGAAGACGGTTCGGCAGAACATCCTGTACGGCCTGGAGCGCAAGCGTGGCCTCGATGCCGACACGCGGCGCGCGCTGGCGCGGCGCTACATCGAGATGGTGCGGCTGGAGGGCTTCGAGGATCTCTATCCGGCGCAGCTCTCCGGCGGCATGAAGCAGCGGGTGGCGATCGCCCGCACGCTGGCTACCCAGCCCGACGTGCTGCTGATGGACGAGCCGTTCGGCGCCCTCGACGCCCAGACCCGCGGCCTGATGCAGGAGGAGCTGCTGGCGATCTGGAGCCGGCGGCGCAAGACCGTGCTGTTCGTCACCCACGACGTCCACGAGGCGGTGCTGCTCGCCGACCGCATCGCCGTGATGACGGCGCGGCCGGGTCGCATCAAGGCGCTGGTCGAGGTCGGGCTGCCGCGCCCGCGCGATCGTGCCGTCATCCGCAGCGCCGCCTTCGCGGAGCGTTGCGAGGACGTTTGGGCGCTGGTGCGCGAGGAGGCGCGGGCCGCTGAAGCGGGGGTCGGCCAGATGGGCGCCACCGAGGCGGGCGGCGCACGATGAGGCGCCTGTTGCACTGGCTCCTCCGCTCCCTGCCGGTGCTGCTGATGGTGATCGCCTGGGAGGCGGCGGTGCGGCTCGGCCTGGTCGGGGCGGCGCTGCTTCCGGCCCCCACCACGATCGCGGCCGCGTGGTGGCGGCTCGCCGCCGACGGCGACCTGCTCCCGCACGCCGCCGCGTCGCTGTGGCGTGCCACCGCCGGCCTCGCCATCAGCGTCGCCGCCGGGGTCGCGCTCGGCCTCGCCATGGCGCTGTCGCGGACCGCCGAGCGGCTCGTCCAGCCGCTGGTCACCTTCCTGTACCCGCTGCCGAAATCGGCCCTGATCCCGATCGTCCTGGTGTGGTTCGGCTTCGGCCACGGGGCGCAGATCGCCGTCATCGTGCTCGGCTGCCTGCTGCCGGTGGTGCTCGGCGCCTACAACGGCGCCCGCGGGGTCGAGCCGGCGCTGGTGTGGTCGGCGCGCAGCCTGGGGGCGCGCCGCGCCGAGATCGTCCGTGACGTCGTGGTGCGCGCGGCGCTGCCCGACATCCTGGCCGGCATCCGGGTGGCGCTGGCGCTCGGCTTCGTGCTGCTGGTCTCGGCCGAGATGGTGGGGGCGCGCCGCGGCCTCGGCTTCCTCATCGCGTTCCTGGGCGAGACCGGCGCCTATCCGGCGATGTTCGCGGTGGTCGTCACCGTGATGGCGCTCGGCTTCACGGCCGACCGCGTGCTCCTGGCCGCCACCCGGCGGCTGCTGCGCTGGCGGGAGGCGTGAATGGGGCGCCGCGATCGCCGCACCCGCCTGGCGGACGCCGCCCTCGGGGCGGTGCTGCCGCTGCTGCTCCTCGCCGCCTGGGAGATCGCGACCCGCTTCGCCCTGGTGTCGTCGTTCCTGCTGCCGCGTCCCGGTGCCGTGGTGGTGCGGCTCGCCGAGGAGATCGCGGCCGGCACGCTGCCGGCGGCCGCCGGCGCGACGCTGCTGCGGCTCACCGTCAGCTACGGCATCGCCGCGGTGGTCGGCGTCGGTCTCGGCATCGCCATGGCGCGTCTGCGGACGGTGCGCTGGGTGCTCGATCCCGTGGTGTCGATCGCGTTGCCGTCGCCCAAGATCAGCCTGCTCCCGGTTCTGGTGCTGTGGTTCGGGGTGTTCGACACGCCCAAGATCGTCATCGGGGTGCTGTCCTGCGTGTTTCCGATCGTCGCCGGCACCGCGGCGGGCGCCGCCGGGGTCGATCGCCATCTGATCTGGTCGGCCGAGAATCTCGGCACCCGGCCGGGCGCCCTCCTGTGGCGGGTGGTGCTGCCGGCGGCGCTGCCGCAGATCGTGACGGCGCTTCAGGTGGCGCTGCCCATCGCCTTCATCGCCGTGGTGGTCGCCGAGATGCTGACCGGCGGCGGCGGGCTCGGCGGCGGGCTGATCGAGGCGACGCGGCTCGCCGATCCGGCCGGCGCGTTCGCCCACCTGGTCGCCATCGGGGTGCTGGGCTTCCTGGCGATGGCGGCGCTGCGGCGGCTGCGACGATTTATCCTGGTGTGGCACGAGGAGGAGCAGCGCCAGGGCGTTATCATCTGACCCGATCCTGCGGCCCCCGCCTCGGGGGGCCGTGAACGAACGACAGAAGGCCGGCGACACCCGTGTGGTGCGACCGGGCCCCGGTACGCGATGCGGGCCGACAGCGCGCACGGAGGAGCCCATGAGTCGACGCGATCCGAACAGACGAGATCTGAACCGAAGAGATCCGAGCCGACGCGATCTGCTGCACGGCACCACCGCCCTCGCGATCGCGGCCGCCGTCGTCCCGATCGGACCGGCACGCGCTGCGCCGGTGACCATCCGGCTCGGCTATGGCGAGGTGCCGGGCGACATCTCGCCGCTGCTGTTCGAGAAGACCGAGATCCTGCGCCACTACGGCCGCAGCTACACGGTCGAGCCGATCTACTTCCAGGGCACCTCGGTGGCGCTCCAGGCGATGGCGGCGCGCGAGCTGGACGTCAGCTACATCGCCTTCTCGTCGCTCGGCCTCGCCATCCTCAACGGCGGTCTCGACCTGAAGGTGATCGCCGACGTCGCTGGCTGGAGCAGCAAGGGCCATCAGGGGCCGGAATACCTGGTGCGGGCCGACTCCGGTATCGCCACCCTGGCGGATCTGCGCGGCAAGGTGCTGGCCACCAGCGCGCGGGGCAGCGGCTTCCACTACGCCATGCTGGCCAACCTGAAGAAGGCCGGCCTCGTCGAGAAGACCGACTTCACCGTGGTCGAGGTGCGGCTGCCCGCCATGGAGGCGACGCTGCGCGAGAAGAAGGTCGACCTCGTCACCGCGACGCCGCCGTTCCTCCAGACGATGGAGCGCAACGGCGGGGTGCGCCGGCTGTTCCGCCCGGAGGACGCCATGGGCGAGGTGCAGTCGCTGGTGCATGTCGCGCGCGCCGATTTCCTGCGCGAGCAGCGCGCCGCCGTGGTGGACTTTCTGGAGGACTCGATCCGGGCGCTGCGCTGGTTCCTCGATCCGGCCAACCAGACGGAGGCGGCCGAGATCACGGCGCGCTTCACCAAGCGGCCGGCCTCGGTCTATCAGGGCTGGGTGTTCGGCCGCGGCGACTTCTATCGCGACCCGGAGAAGACTCCCGACATCGCGGCGCTCCAGCGTAATCTCGACACCGTGCACGATCTCGGCGTGCTGCGCCGGCGGGTGGAGGTGGCGCCGCATGTGGATCTCGCGCCGCTCGCCGAGGCGAAGGCGCGGCTCGGCACCAACTGAGTGGCGCGTGCGGCGCGCCCGCCGTCACGCCGGCGGGATCACCGGCAGCAGCAGGAAGGGCGCCTGGTCCGGCGCCGCATGCAGCGTGACGGTGCCGCCGAAGATCGCCTCGGGACGATCCTCCGGATGATCGTGGCGGAACGGCCCGACGCCGGTGAGCGTGTACTTGACGCCGGGCAGGTCCGGCGGTGGCCCCTCCGCCTCGTAGTCGCGGCCGCGCACCGCCAGCACCAGCCGGTGACCCGGCGGTACCACGATGGAGGTCGGCCAGATCTCGATGTCGAGCGCCACCGGCTCGCCGGGCACCAGCGGCCACGCCTCGTCGTGGGTGTGCCAGGGCCGCCACGGCGTCGAGCGGTCGAGGTCGCGCTTGCGGTGCGAGGCGCGCAGCCAGCCGAGGCCGACCGGCGTGCGCGGATCGTTGGCGCCGATGAAGGTCACCTCGCGGCCCTGGGGGTCGAACACCTGGAGCACCAGGAACAGATCGGCGTCGGTGGTCGACGACGACACGAACAGCCGCGCCGCGACCGGCCCGGTGATCTCCAGCGGCGCGGCGAGCGGCGGGGTCGAGAACGCGAGGCCTGGCCCGAGCGCCGCGTAGGATCGTGTCAGCGCGGCGGCCGGCGGCTCCTCGGACAGCGCCAGCCGGTCGAGATCGAGATGCAGCGTCGTCCACCGGGTGCGCGGCAGCGGCCATGCGGTCTCGTGCCGCTCGACGAAGTGCTCGCCCGGATGGCGGACCTGGATCTGCACGGGCGGCTGATGATCCCAGCCGGTGTCCTGGTCCTTGAGGAAGTGGCCGAAGAAGCGCTTCTGGAGAGCGACGCCGTAGTCCGAATAGAAGTGCGACCAGTGGGCGTGGCCGTGCGCCTCCAGCCATTTCGCCGAGGACGCGGCGGCGGCGAAGCCCTCGAAGTTGCCGCGCGGATGCAGGCCCTGGCCGCCCCAGTTGGCGGCGCTGAGCAGCGGCACGGTGATGGTCGAGAAATCGGGATTGCGCGCCCGGTAGTCGGGGCCGTCGAACGGGCGGTCGAGGATGAAGCGCGCGATGTCGATGCGGTTGGCGGCGAGTTCCTCGTCCGACAGCGTCTCGGGTCCCGACACCCAGTCTCCCGTGACGCGGCTGCGCAGGCCGCGCTCGCCGAGCCCGTGCTGCGCCCGGTGGAAGGCGCGCGGATAGAGGTTCGCCATGAAGCCGCAATAGATGCCGCCGTGCCGGCAGGCGTCGCGGTAGAAGTCGGCGGCGCCCTCCCACACGCAGATGGCGGCGAGGCCCGGCGGCTGGAGCGCCGCCACCTGCCACTGGTTCATGGCGAAGTAGGAGATGCCGTTCATGCCGACGCGGCCGTTGCACCAGGGCTGCGCCGCGGCCCAGGCGATGCAGGCGGCGATGTCGCGCGTCTCGCGCGGCGACCACGGATCGAGGAAGCCCGGCGAGCGGCCGGCGCCGCGCGCGTCGATGCGCAGGCAGGCATAACCGTCCGGCACCCAGCGCTCCGGGTCGACCACCTCCCACACCTGATAGCGGCCGCTCGATCCGCGCAGCACTTCCGGGAAGGCCGCCACCAGCCGCTCCCAGGCACTCGCATTGCCGTCCTGGAAGGCGAGGCCTTTGCCGAACGCGCCGTAGGAGAGGATCACCGGATGGCGGCCGTCGTCGTCGGGGCGGAACAGGTCGGCACGCAGCACGACGCCGTCGTCCATCGGGATCGGCACGTCGAAGGT
Source organism: Rhodoplanes serenus (assembly GCA_009720755.1). Classification (GTDB taxonomy): domain Bacteria; phylum Pseudomonadota; class Alphaproteobacteria; order Rhizobiales; family Xanthobacteraceae; genus Rhodoplanes; species Rhodoplanes serenus. The sequence continues at coordinate 460,245 of WNKV01000001.1, read as the reverse complement.
GATGCGCATGCCGTCTTGGTGCATGCTGTCTTGGCGCATGCCGTCTTGGCGCATCCCGTCTTGGCGCAGCTCGTCGGCAGGTGGCAGCCGCTCGTCCATGGGCTCCTCGCCGCTCGCAACCCGACCCGCGACGGCCGGCCTCCTTTGTATATAGGGCCTCGGCCCGAGAGCAACCGTCCCGTGTGGGCGCCGCCGCGGCATTGACGACGCGACGGCCGGCCTGCGACGCTCGCGTGGGCGCCGCGGCGACGTGGCGCCCACGCCGAAGATGCAGCGACGCCCCGGCCACGCACCGCGGGCGCGAGCGGGAGCGAGACGCCATGGCCTTGACCCTCTACAACGCGCCGCAATCCACATGCAGCCAGCGGGTGCGCTTCGTGCTCAACGCCAAGGGGCTGCCCTTCGCGGAGCGGCGTCTCGATCTGCTGGCCGGCGACCAGCTCGCGCCCGACTATCTCGCACTCAATCCCAACGGCGTGGTGCCGACCCTCGTGCACGACGGCGCCGTGGTGATCGATTCGTCGGTGATCATGGAGTATGTCGAGGAGGTGTTCCCGCAGGGGCCGCGGTTCGTGCCGCAGGACCCGGTGGCGCGCGCCCGCATGCGATCGCTGATGCGCTTCGTCGACGAGGTGCCGGCGCCGGCGATCCGCGTGCCGACCTACAATCTCGCCTTCCTGCCGCACTTCCAGGCGATGAGCGAGGCGGCGTTCCTGGCGATGGCGGAGTCGAAGCCGCTGCGCCGCGAGTTCCTGCTCGCCATGAGTCGCACCGGTTTTCCCGAGTCCGAGATGGCGGCGGCGCTCGGCCGGCTCGGCCGCGCCGTGGTGCGGCTCGACGAGACCATCGCGGCGAGCGGCGGGCCGTTCCTGCTCGGAGCGGCGCCGACCCTCGCCGATATCACCGTGATGCCGGTGATCGTGCGGATGGCGGATCTCCGGCTCGATCATCTGTGGGATGGTCGGCCGGCGGTCGCCGCCTGGCTGGAGGCGATCCGGTCGCAGCCGGCCTTCGCGCCGACCTACTATCCGGGCTCGCTGCTCACCGAGCAGTACCCGCATCTGCGCGAGCAGCACGCCGCCTGCTGAGCCTCGCGGCGCCGGCTGTTCAGGGGCCGCGGCCCATCAGCTCGCGGTCCGGCTCGACGAGGCTGCGCTTCATGAAGGGGCGTTCCAGGCCGTACAGGCTGTCGGGCGCGCGGCAGCCCCAGGCTGTCGGATCAACCGCGCCGGGCGGACCGACGTTCGCCGCCATGATGTGGGCCTTGCAGGTCTGGGGGCTCATGGTCGCCTTCGCGGCCTTCTCGTCGGTGTTCGTGACGCTCAGCGGATGGCGCGCCGGTCTCGCGAGATCGACGGGCGTGCATGCCGGCGTCGTGCGGACGCGGGACGGGCGTGCGAGCATCACAGGGTCCGGAAGCGCGTGCTTGCGGACCCTACACGGAGGGGTTTAACGATTTGCAGCGGTTCCGGCGTCAACCGCCTCGCGTCATCCTTGCGTCGGCGGGGCCGCAGCCTCGGCTTCGGGCTCCGGCGGACGCAGCGGCAGCACCACCGTGAAGGTCGTGCCGTGGCCCTCGCCGGCGCTGTCGGCCTCGATCACGCCGCCGTGCAGGTCGACGATGCGCTTGACGATCGACAGCCCGAGCCCGATCGACGTCTCGCCGCCGGTGGGCTTGGCCGACAGCCGCCGGAAGCGGCCGTAGAGCCGGCGCAGGTCCTCCGGCGTCATGCCGGGACCGGAATCCTTGACGCGGATGCGGGCGCCCTCCGGCGCGTGGTCGTAGGTCAGCTCGATCCGGCCGCCGATAGCGCTGTACTTGACGGCGTTGCTGACCAGGTTGTCGACCGCCTCGCGAATGCGATCGACATCGCAGACGACCGGCGCGCCCGGCGTGACGGTGAGCGCGATGGTCTGCTCCTTCTTGGTGGCGAGCGGCTGGTTGGCCTCCGCCACCTCGCGCACCACGGTGGCGAGATCGGCCAGGTCGCGCCGGATGGTGATGTCGAGCGCATCCGTCATGGCGTCGGCGATCAGGCTCTCCACCATGTCGGCGACGCGGTCGGCGGCGTTGTGGATGTGCTTGATCTGCGCCTTGGCGGCCTCGGGATTGAGCGCCGGATCGGTCACCATGCGCTCGAGAATCTCGGCGCGGCCGATGATCACCGAGAGCGGGTTGCGCAGGTCGTGCGCCACCGTGCCGAGGATCTCGCTCTTGAAGGAGTTGGCGCGCTGGAGCCGCGCCCATTGCGAGGCGAGCCGGCGGTTGGCCGAGGTCAGCTCGCGGGTGCGCTGGTTGACGCGGTCCTCCAGGCGGCTGTTGGCCTCCTGGAGCTGCTCGTAGAGAATCACGTTGTCGAAGGCGATCGACAGCTTGCTGGTGAACAGCTCGACCAAGGTGCGGTCGGTCGCCGAGAGCGGGCGGGCCACCTGGAGCACCACCACCACCTCGCGGTCGCTCGCCGTGCGAATGTACAGCACCGACCAGGGCGGCACGAACTGGTGGGTGCGCGCCCGGAATGCGGCCTCCACCACCTGGCGCAGGTCGGGATCGAGGGTGGTGACGCCGTTGGCGCCGACATGATGAGTGTAGCAGCCGGCCGCCGCCAGCACCGCGACGGGCTGCGCCCGGCCGCCGTCGTGGAACACCAGGATGCCGTCGCAATCGACCTTGAGCAGCGAGGCGAGCTGCACCAGCACCCCTTCGGCGAGGCGCTGGATCGACTTGAAGTCGTACAGCGTCGAGGCCGCGTCGACGATGATCTCGAGGCCCCGCCGGGTCTCCAGCATGCGTTCGAGCTGCTGCCAGCTCCGCAGCGCCGCCGTCAGCGAGGTGAACAGCTTGTCGGCGGTCAGCTCGGTCTTGGCCTTGTAGTCGTTGATGTCGTAGTCGACGATGATGCGCCGCTCGGGCGCTTGGCCGGGCTGGCCGGTGCGCAGGATGATGCGCACCGTCTCGTTCCTCAGCTCGGTGCGGATGAAGTCGACGAGGTCGAGCCCGGCCGTGTCGGTCTCCATGATCACGTCGAGCAGGATCACGGCCGTGTCCGGGTGGGCGCGCAGCATGGCGCGGCCTTCCTCGGCCGAGTAGGCCGAGACGATCTCCAGCCCCTGGCCGTTGAGCGTGTAGTCGGCGAGCGCGAAGCGGGTGCCGTCGTGGACGGCCGGCTCGTCGTCCACCACCATGATCTTCCAGCGCGGTCCGGCCGCGGTCGGCGGCTCGTCGCGATCGTCGACGATGTCGACGATGTCGTCGGGATCAACCATGAGCTCGGTCCGTGATCTGGAGGGCGGGGACGGCGCCGGCCGCGACGGTATCGACGCTGCCCGCGGCGCGCCGCGGCAGCACCATGCGGAAGCTGGTGCCGTGCCCCGCCGCGGTGTCGAGAGTGAGGCGGCCGCCGAGGCTCTGGGTCACCAGGCTGTGAATGATGTGCAGCCCGAGGCCGGTGCCGCCCTGGCCGCGGCGGGTGGTGAAGAACGGGTCGAAGGCGCGCCGCCGCACCGCGTCGGTCATGCCGACGCCGTCGTCGGCCACGATGATCTCGACATGCTGCGGCCCCAGCGGCCGGGCCCGCACCTCGATGGTGCCGGTGCGGCCGTCCGGAAAGGCGTGGGCGACGGCATTGAGGAACAGGTTGGTCAGCACCTGGCCGTAGGAGCCCGGATAGCTGTCCATGGCGATGCCGTCCGGCACCTCCAGCACCAGGGCGATCTGCGCCTTGCGCAGCACCGGGCGGACGCTGGCGACGATCTGCTCGGTCGCCTCGCGCAGGTCGAAGTCGCGCAGCTCCGCATGGCTGCGGTCGACCGCCACCTGCTTGAACGATTGGATCAGCTCGCCGGCGCGCTGGAGGTTGGCGACGAGCTGCCCGGCGGCGTCGCGGGTGCCGGCCACGAACTCGTCGAGCTTGGAGCGGCGCAGCGGCCCCTGGGCGATCTCGCCGGCGAACACGTCGGCCCGGCGGGAGAGGCTCGACGCCACCGTGAGGCTGATGCCGACCGGGTTGTTGACCTCGTGGGCGACGCCGGCGACGAGGCCGCCCAGCGCCGCGAGCTTCTCGGCGTCGATCAGGCTCTTCTGGGCGTCGCGCAGCTCGCGCAACGCCGTCTCGGCGTTCTCCTTGGCGGCCCGCAGGTCGTTCTCGGCCTGGCGCTTGGCGATGGCGTTCTCGCGGAACACCTCGACGGCGCGCGCCATGGCGCCGATCTCGTCCTTCTCGCGGGTGCTGCGGATCACCTTGTCGTATTGGCCGGCCACGATGGCGTGCATGGCCGACATCAGCTCGCGCAGCGGCTCGCGGATGCTGCTGGTGACCACGGCGGCACCGATCAGGATGGCGACCAGGAAGCCGCTGGCGACCAGCACGACCTGACGGAAGATCCTCCGCAGAGTGCTGTCGAGCGACGCCTGGGCGCGGTTCTCGCGCTCGCGCATCTCGTGCTGCAAGCTGTCGATGGTGGAGATCATCGACGCCTGGTTGCCGTCGATGGCGGTGCGCAGGATGTGGGTGCGGGCGGCGAACCGCTCGGACAGCGAGGCGAGCCCGGCCCGGAACGCCGCGGCACGCCGGCCGAGTGCGTCGAGCGCGGCACGCTGCACGTCGGTCTCGGCGAGGTCGACCATCACCGGGATGGTGCGCTCGATGGTTTCGAGATTGCGCTGCGCCTCGTTGGCGGCCGTCATGGCGAGCGACAGGTAATAGGCGTTGGCGGCGACGAGGCTCGCCGTGAAGGCCTCGCGCGACTTGCCGAGCGACGGCCAGATCAGCGCGTCGCGGCGTCCGGCCGCGCCCTCCACGATCGAGTACAGGCCCGCCATCTCGCGCGCCGGCCGCAGCACCTCGTCCTCGTAGACACGGTTGATCGCCGCCTGCACGCCACGCAGCTCGCCGAAGCCGTCGAGAAAGCGCTCGGTGACGCCGGCGAGCTTGTCCATGGCGTCGGCCAGCATGCGGTCGGCCGGCTTGCGGGTGCGCAGGAGGCCCAGCACGGCCTCGCGCACCAGCAGGATCTCGGCGAAGATCTCCGGGCTCGGCTCGTTGATGTAGCGGTGGATCAGATTCTGGAGCCGTCCCGCCTCGCCCTCCAGAGTCACCAGCAGGATGTCGGACTCGCGCACCGCGCGGACCTCGTCCCAGGCGCGGCCGAGTGCCGTCGCGCCGCTCCAGATCAGCGCTGCGAGGATCACCACCACGGCGGTGTTGAGCACCGCGATCGACAGGATGCGCCAGCGGATCGGCAGCAGGCGGACCAGGCGTTCCGGCGAGAGCCCGCGGCGGGACGGCGTCGCCGCGCCACTGCCGGCGCCGGCGGCCGGCTCGATGGCGGCAGGCGGAGCGACGCTCGATGGCGGCGGTGCGGACACGGTCACTCGCTCTCGCGGATGCGCTCGACCAGGCGGCGCAGCGCCGGATCGGAGAGCACGCCGGCATGGACACCGGCCATCGCGGCCACGAAGGCATCGCGGTCGAAGCGGCCGACCACCGTGGTGCCGACCGCCCGCGCCTGCTCGCGCGACCGCTCCTCGAGGGCGTTCCACTGCTGGCGCATCGCGCGGTTGGAGGCCCGCGCCGCGGCGCGGAAGATCGCCTTGTCGTCGGCCGACAGGCTGTCCCAGGCGCGGCGCGACATCACCAGCACCTCGGGGCTCATGGTGTGCTCGGTGAGAATGTAGTGCGGGGCGACCTTGTAGTGGCCGGTGGTCACGTAGGAGGGCCAGTTGTTCTCGGCCCCGTCGATCAGGCCGGTAGCGAGGGCGGTCTCGACTTGGCCGTAGGGGAGCTGCACCGGCACCGCGCCCATCGCCTTCACCATCGCCACCATCAGGTCCGACTGCTGTACCCGGAGGCGCAGGCCGGCGAGATCGGCGAGGCTGCGGACCGGACGATCGCGGGTGTAGATCGAGCGCGCGCCCGAATCGTAGAAGGTGAGGGCGACGAAGCCGTGCGGCTCGAAGCTCGCCAGGATCTCCTCGCCGATCGGGCCGTCCAGCACCGCGTGCAGATGGGCCTTGGAGCGGAACAGGAACGGCAGCGCCAGCACGTTGGCGGCCGGCACGAAGGCGCCCATCGGGGCTACGTTGGTGCGGTTGAGATCGATGGCGCCGACGCGGGTCTGCTCGATGGTGTCCTGCTCCTCGCCGAGCTGGCGCGAATGGAAGACGCGCAGCCGGTGGCGGCCGCCGGTCTGCTCCTCGATCAGGCGGCTCATGTGGAGCACCGCCTGGACGGTCGGATAGTCCTCGACCTGGGTGTCGGCGACCCGGAACTCGCGCGCCGGCGCGGCGGGCGCGATCAGGATCGCGACGAGGATCAGGGCGAGAACGACGAGACTGCGCACTGGCGACACTGCGGCACCGTTCGCTCGGGCTGGATCGGGGCTCCGGTCATGAAGCTCGAAATCCTAGCGAATTCGTGATCGGATGGCCATCCTGGCGGGCCGGCCGCGAATCGCGGCGGGCGGCGCCGGCCCGAGCGCGGCGTCGCTCGGTCCTGTCGCGTGTCCCTCCACGACGCGACGTCCTCATGAGCAAGTCTTCTCGATGACGTGGTCTTCTCGATGACATGGTCCCCGCGATGACATGGTTTTCGCGATGACGGGGGGGGTCCCGCGGCGGAGTGAGGGGGCGCCGCAATCGCGGCGGCTCGGCCGCCGCGCCGTGCTGGCCGGGCTCGGTGCCGTGCTGACGACCCGCCCGGCGCGGGCCGCCACCGAGATCGCGTTCTGGCACGCCATGGCGGGCGAGCTCGGCCGCCACATCGACCGCATGGTCGCCGGCTTCAACGCCGCCCAGGGCGAATTCCGCGTCGTGCCGGTCTACAAGGGCAGCTACACCGAGACCGTCACGGCGGCGATCTTCGCGGTGCGGACCAAGAGCCATCCCGGGATCGTGCAGGTCAACGAGATCGGCACGGCCACCATGATGGCGGCCCGGGGCGCCATCTATCCGGTGCACGACCTGATGCGGGAGGCCGGCGAGGCGTTCGACGCCGGCGCCATCCTGCCGGCCGTGTCGGGCTTCTACTCGGACGCCGAAGGCCGGCTGCTGTCCTTCCCGTTCAATGCCTCGACCCCGATCCTCTACGTCAACCGCACGCTGTTCCGCGCCGTCGGGCTCGACGATACGCGGCCGCCGCGCACCTGGCCCGAGATGGAGGAGGCGGCGCGGCGGCTGCGCCAGGCCGGCGTCGCCTGCGGGTTCTCGACCCACTGGCCGTCCTGGGTCAACGTCGAGAACTTCTCGGCCTTCCACAATGTGCCGATCGCGACGCGGGCCAACGGGCTCGGCGGCCTCGATGCCGAGCTCGTCATCGACAATCCCGTGCTGGTGCGCCATGTGGCGGCGCTCGCCGAATGGCAGAAGGCCGGGCTCTACACCTATGGGGGCCGCGGCACCGCGGCGGAGCCGATGCTGCACGCGGGCGAGTGCGGCCTGTTCCTCGGCTCCTCGGGGCTGGCGGCCGACCTCAAGGCGCGGGCGCGGTTCGAGGTCGGCTACGGCATGCTCCCCTACTGGCCGGACGTGCCCGGGGCGCCACAGAACGCGATGATCGGCGGCGCCAGCCTGTGGGTGCTGCGCGGCCGTCCGCCGACGGAGTATCGCGGCATCGCTCGCTTTCTCGCCTATCTGGGGCGCCCCGACATGCAGGCGCGCTGGCATCAGGCGACCGGCTACCTGCCGACCACGCGGGCCGCCTTCGAGCTCAGCCGGGCCCAGGGCTTCTACGATCGCGATCCCGGCGCGGCGGTGGCGATCGCGCAAGTGATGCTCAATCCGCCGACCGAGAACTCGCGGGCGATCCGGCTCGGCTCCTTCATCCTGGTGCGCGACGTGATCGAGGAGGAGCTGGAGCACGCCTTTGCGGGCCGCAAGACCGCCCGCGACGCGCTCGCCTCGGCGGTGCGCCGCGGCAACGAGCTGCTGCGCCAGTTCGAGCGCGCCAGCCGGTGAGGTGCGGCGGGCTGCCGTGGCGCGCGCCGCGCGGTCAGGTGCCGCCCAGGCGGCGACGAAGCTGGCCGACGACGCGGCGGATCTCGCGCTCCACCTTGACGGCGCCGAGCAGCACCGGATGCAGGTGCGAGGCCTCGAACCGCCGCAGCCGGGTCAGCTCGGCGGCCTGGCGCCGCGCCGCGACGAGCAGCTCGTCATAGGCGCGCTTGATCTCGGCGAGACCATGCGCGTGCGCGGCGGGTGCCGCGGCGGCGTGGTGGGCTTCCGCCGGCCCGGGCTCGGTCCGCGCCGGCTCCGTCGGCCCCGGCCGGACGTCGACCACCGCGGCGGGGGCGGCGCGGCGGCGCAGCAGGGGCAGCGTCCGGTAGGTCTCCGACAGCGCCGCGCGGGCCTGGCGGAACCGGGCCTCGCCGTCGATGCCTGCCGCCTCCTCCCAGGCTTTCAGGCGATCCATGGTGTCGTAGAGGGCACGCAGCAGCGCGATGGTGGCGGCGTAGCTGCCGGGATGGGCGTTGCGGCTGCGGGCGATCCAATGGTCGATGCGGCGATGCGCGAAGGCGACCAGATCGGGAGTGTCGTCGTCGGGGCGGAGCCGGTCGGGGCGCGAGGTGTAGCGGTTCGACTTCTCGATCCAGCGGAAGACGCTCTCGTGCGAGAAGTTGTGGATCGCCACGCCGGTCTCGGGGGGCACCACGTAGAGGTTGGGGCTGAGCACATGGGTGCCGCCGTGCACCGTGTCGGAGAACGCCACGGTGCCGCGGCGGAACACCCTCACCTGGTGCTCGGGCCAATAGCAGGCGTCCGGGTCGTGCGTCCCGAGCACATAGTGCCGGTGCGGCAGGGCGTAGGCATCGGCGCGCGGTGCGGCGAGCTCGCGGCCGAGGAACTCGATCGCCTCGGGCGACAGGCATTCGTCGTCATCTAGGAAGACGATCCACTCGTGCGCGCACCGCGCGGCCGCGAACAGGCGCGTCTCCTCGACGGTCGGGCTCCACGGGACGACATAGATGCGGTCGGCCAGATCGGCGGCGAGGGCGACGCTGTCGTCGGTCGACGACTTGTCGACGAGCACCACCTCGTCGGCGAAGCCGAGGCTCGCCAGGCAGGTGGGCAGCACGTCGGCCCTGTTGTAGGACACCACGAAGGCGCTGATCTTGGTGTTCTCGGGCATGGTTCGCCGTTGATCCACGCGGCCACCGCTCCGCCTTCACTCGGCGGCGCGTAGGCCCGCCCGCTCCGGAAACGCCGCCGCCAGGCCCTCGCGGGTCGCCGGAAGGACGCCGCGCTCGGTGATCAGCCCGGTGACGAGCCGTGCCGGGGTGACGTCGAAGCCGTAGTTCGCCGCCGCAACGCCCGCCGGGGCGATGCGCACCGTCTCGATGCGGCCGTCCTCGGTGGCGCCGGTCATCAGGGTGACCTCCTCGGCGCCGCGCTCCTCGATGGGGATCTCGCGGATGCCGTCGACGACCGCGAAGTCGATCGTGGGCGACGGCAGCGCCACGTAGAACGGCACGCCGTTGTCGTGGGCGGCGAGGGCCTTCAGGTACGTGCCGATCTTGTTGCAGACGTCGCCCTGGGCGGTGACCCGATCGGTGCCCACGATGGCGAGGTCGACGAGGCCGTGCTGCATCAGATGGCCGCCGGTGTTGTCGGCGATCAGGGTGCAGGGCACGCCGTGCTGCGACAGCTCCCAGGCGGTGAGTGACGCGCCCTGATTGCGTGGCCGTGTCTCGTCGACCCAGACATGCAGCGGCACGCCGGCGTCATGCGCCTGGTAGATCGGCGCCGTGGCGGTGCCCCAGTCGACGGTGGCGAGCCAGCCGGCATTGCAGTGGGTGAGGATCTGCACCGGCGCGCCGCTCTTGCGGCGGGCGATGTCCTCGATTAGTGCCCGCCCGTGGCGGCCGATGGCCGCGTTGATGGCGACGTCCTCGTCGGCGATCGCGGCGGCGCGCGCATAGGCGGCGGCGACGCGGCATTCGACCGGCAGGCGGCCCACCGCTGCCGTCATCTCGCCGAGCGCCCAGCGCAGGTTGATGGCGGTGGGGCGGGTCGCCGCGAGGGTCTCGCAGGCGGTCGCCAGCCCCCGGTCGGAGGCGTCGGCGCGCAGCGCCAGGCACACCCCGTAGGCGGCGGTGGCGCCGATCAGCGGGGCGCCGCGCACCAGCATGGAGCGGATCGCCTCGGCGGCGTCCGCCAGGGTCTCGAGCCGCACGGTGACGAAACGGTGGGGGAGCTGGCGCTGGTCGATGGTGCCGACCGCCCAGCCGTCGGGCTCGAGCCAGAGGGTGCGGGTGTGTCTGCCGTCGACTTTCATGGGTCACGGGTCCGGGTGTCGGGAGAGCGGGGCGCCAGAGGGTCATAGGGCGCCCGGCGTTACAAGGAAAGGGCGAGGCGCCCGGGCCGGCCGTGCCTCGGCGCGGCGTCTTGTCGACCGGCCGGGCCTGTCGACGGGCTGGGCCACGGGCGACCGCGGCGGCGGCCCGTGACCGGCGCCTCGCCGGCCCCCCAGCCCCCTATCCCGGAGCGGCTCCCGTCCGCCGCGCGCGGCGCCGCCCACGCCGGCGCGCCCGACGGGGGGCCTGTCTGGCCCGTTGCCCGACCGATCCCGATCGGCTATCTAGGCCGCAGGCGCCCGTAGCTCAGCTGGATAGAGCGTTGCCCTCCGAAGGCAGGTGTCAAGCCGGTTCGCACAGGAAAGGAGATCGAAAGGAGCTCGAAAAATAAGGACTTGCGAGATCGGTGCTCAGAGACTTCTCACTCGCAAGAAACCCGCGTAAGCACCACGTAAGCAACACGGCATGCACCCATAGCTCAGCTGGATAGAGCGCCACCCTCCGAAGGTGGAGGTCACAGGTTCGAATCCTGTTGGGTGCGCCAACTGTAACCCCTCTCAGGAAGGGCAGCCGCCGTTGGCGGCATCATCGGCTAAGCGGCATTGCAGGAAGACCGCAGTCAGGGCAGCCTTGCAGCTCCCTGGCGCTGCCGGAGGCTATCCGCCCAAGCAGCCAAAGCGCTTATCTCGGCTGAGAGCACATCTGGCCTCGGAAGCGGGCGATTCAGTGCCGCGGCGGCGCTGTGCATCAATTCGGAGCATCGGCCAAATCCGTCCCGCATGGCCTCGCAATCAGCAACAGTGATTGCGGTCAATTTGACCAAGCCAGGCGTTTTCACTTCGTTAGACAGACGCCGGATGACTTGACCGACAACTTCCTCAACCGCGATCTCCCATGTGTCGCGCAGCGTTCCGGCGATGGATTTGACGGTCTTGCGCCATTCGTCCTCGTTGCCCTGATCGAAGTAGTAGCGTTCGTTCGCGAGCTGATTAGTCAGGCTCGCCGTAATGTCGCTGACACGCCGCGCTTTGAATGGCGGCTCGCTACGGCAAAAGCCGGCCTTGTCTGCGCCCCGACTAACAGAGCTGATTGCGACTTGCGGTTTTGGATCGGCGTTATCCGCCGCACGGTTCAACTCGAACAAGAATGCAAGGTCATGCGTAAAAACGATAACCTGTCGGCGTGCCGCTTCGGCGACCAAGCGTTTCGCGACGGCCTCTCGGTGCATGTGGTCGAGTGACGATACTGGATCGTCAAAAATAATGCCGGACTTGTTCTCGGTGGTGGCAAGTTCCGCCATGAATGCAGCGAGCGCCACACAACGATGCTCACCTTCGCTCAAGACTTGGCCCACAGCGGCACACGGCTTGCGGGTCAGCGCGACCTTGAAACGAGGGGCGCCTTGCGCACTGCTCTGCTGGCGCAGCTCTACCGCCAGGCCAGCGATCTCGAAGCTCGCGACCTCACGCGCGAACTGCGCGCGGAGCGCGTCCGTCACCAATGCCTGCGCAATCTCGGTGCTCTTGGTCGTGATGCGATTGGTGGCGGTGTCCCGCTGGGCCGTCTCAAGACGCGCAATCTGTTTCAGGCGGTCGATCTCTGCAAGAACATCCGCCTTGATACCGCTAAGCCATTGCCGATCGGCAAGTTCGGCCTTTTCAGCAAGCAACGCCCCACGCGCCGGAGAGTCGGCTTCGGCGCCCAAGGCGTGCGACCGCGTTACAATATCCGCGATCTGATCGGTCAGTGCTTGGCGCGGATAGGAGACAGTAGGCGCGTCGAGCGGGGCGGCAGGACTCGCGTGGCGTCGTCTGATCTGGCGATGACGCCACAGCGCGCGCAAGACGACATTCCTGACTTTCAATGCCAGGGTGTCCTGCCGCAGCTCATCGCGGATGGTCGCCACGATGTTTGCAAGCTCGGTCAGCGAAAACGCGGCACCCTCGAATGTCGCAAGCGCCTCATCGTATGCCGCGCGCGCGGCCTCTGCACGCTGCTGGCTATCGTCGCGCACGAATGCCTCAAAGCGGTTGAGCCGACTGGCGGCAACAGGGGTCAATTCCTGCTGGCAAAGAACACATACGCTGCCGGGATCGATTATAGGGAAGCGTCGGTCGGGATACGCTTCTTGATCGGAAAATGCTCGCGCGCTCGCCCATAGCGCCTGCCAAACATCTGACCCGATCTGCGGCAATGGTTCGTCGTGGAAGAGCGCGCCGGACGCGGCTTCTGCCGCCCGTCGCGCCGTATCGCTGACGTCCGCGAGCCGACGCAGATTGGAGGCCGTATCGTCGCCGATCGAAGCAAACAGCACATCGAGGCGCGCAATATGTCCCTCGACCTTGGACTTTAGCGCGGCGAGTTGACGCGCCGCGCGGGCCGGATCGCCGGAAAGGTCCGCCGTGAGCTTGGCCACCCGGTCTTGCTCTGCTTGGGTGAGCGCAGCCAGTCTCTCGACGGTGGCAGGGTCGGCGTTAGCGGCAAGTCGGGCCATAAGCCTGCCTACGGCCGTCGTCGAGCTGCACGTCGGGGATTTGATGCTTTGTGGCGTCCGTGCCTTAATCTGCGTGATTTCGGCGGCCAGCTTATCTTTGACCGACTTGCAGATCTGGGCCAACGCTCCGAGCAATTTGAGCGGGAACGGCGTGTAGGCCACGTCATTGGTTTCATCGACGTGGATATTGGCTGTACGCGAATCGAAAACGCTAACGGCCGACAGCGCGGCATCGGCCGCCTGACCGAGCTGCCACGCGCAAGTGCGATTCTGACCGCTGATCGCGTATTCTATCGTAGCGCAGGGTGTGCCCGGTGCCGGGTCATAGATGTCGGGTATGATCTCCTCAACACGGCTCGGCATACGGGCACGACATGCCTTCTTCAGGATGCGTGCATAGCCGGATTTGCCCGATCCGTTATCGCCATAGATGATCGTCAGTCCGACGCGGTGGAGCGTCAGCCGCTGGTCAGCGGCCAAGGCGTTGACATGTCGGACGCCATGCACCTGTCTTAGATAGACTTCGCCCTGCTCGCGGCTGGGATCGCGCAAATGTTCGGCATTCAGCGGTGCCGCTTGGCTTTCTCCCTTGCAAATGGAGACCAGTTCGTCGATCTCAGCCGGCTCCAACGTCGCCTGAGTCGCAAGCCGCCGCAGCGCGTCTTTCTGCCAGTTCGGACTATCGGCAGACCACGCAAGAATGTTGGCAAGCGCCTCTGCCTCAGTCGTCATCCGGTGTCACCAAATATTGGTATGGCCACTTTCGCGCTGAACCAGCCGAGCTGATTTCGGGTCATACACATAGCCCGTGATCGTCCCGTCCCTGATCTTTTCGATTGCCTCGTCGATCACGAAAAGGGGCACGAGGAACCATTCGCGTGGGATGACAGGCTGACCAAATCGGTCTTTGATCTCGATGTCGATCCGGGCCGGACCGAAGATCCGATGGATCAGGTTCTCAAGCCGGGTGCGGTTGATGTTGAACAACTCGTAGGTGGCGACGACCTCGACCTCAGCCATGAGGAAGGTCGGATCGAGCTTGGCATTGGCGAGGCGGCGCGCAATATCGCCGCCAGTCACGCCGATCTTGTGCAGCACGTCACGGTGGGCCGCGACGGCCGGGTGGTCGGACTTGCTGCGCAGCACATAAACGATGCCGCTGGCCTCATCCCCTTCTTCATTCTGATCAGAGAACAATGGGCCGGCCGAGAGCTCGACGATCCGCCGTCCGGCCGGGTCCTGTTGCAGCGCTTTTTGGAGCGACCGCATAAGCAGATTGCTCTCGGTGCCGTTGTCGAAGATCACACGCAGCCGGGCGTCGATATTGCCGTGCTCGTTAACCGTGGGCTGCTCCATGGTTGCGACATAGGCTTTCTGACCGCCCAAAATATAGAAGCGGCCTGGCGCGATCTCGGACTTGCGCTCGAAGCGGCGGGTCTGCCGAAGACCGGCGCCAAGCTCCTTTTGCACCTGCTCGAACAACGGTTTGAAGTTGTCGAAGTCCTCGCATCTCTGGCGGTTGGCGATTTCCTCGGCTGCGCGCTTGTCGGCAGCCGACCGGACATGCCGCAACTCAGTGATGCCGCCGGGTGTGGTGTCATCCACGCCGAGCTGCGCCAGAAGCTCGTCATCGTCGATGTCCTCAGGAACACCAAGCGGCGCTGGCTGCGCGCCGGTCAAAAGCCCTTGATGGTCGAGGGATTCGATCACGGCGCGGCACTCGACTAGCTCGCGCAAGCGATCCAGCCGCACGGCATAGAGCCGCTCGAAAATGTCGCGGTCCTCGCCGTGTTGTGGAGCGCGGCCATGCTGCTCGACGAAACGCTGTATCTCCTCGAAACTGGCGATGATCCGCTCCTCGCGAGGCGTCCGGCTCGCCTCCTTCTTTGCCTCGGCCTCGACGCCAAGCTCGGCGAGAAGCGCGTCATCGTCGTCGGTAAAGCCCTTAGGCACGTGCCGCCTCCGCCTTCATGCGTTGAAGGAACGCCACGCCCTCGGCCATACGCTTTTCCCAAGCGTCGGCCGAGGTGATCGAGGGCAGCCGACCTCGCTCTTGCTTGAACTTTAGGGCCCGTTTGGCAAGCTCACGCGCCTCCTCAATGGTCAGATTGACACGCTTGGCGCCGATCACGGCTGCGACCTGCTTCAGGCTCTCCTCGCTCATGGTCTTGGCGAGAATGGCATAGGCTTCGCCGAACGGATTGATGCGGTCGATCAGGTCGATGTCCAGCTCGCGCACATCCATTGCGTATTTGCGGACGCCCTCAATGAAGGCGGTATTGAGGCTCTTTTCACCGTCACCCTCGGCTCCCCCAAGCGCGACTTCCTTGGCTTTCTGCGTGAGATTCAGGGCCGCGACGGCGCGCTGGCGCACGGCCTCCTGATCTTCCTCATCCAGCTCGGGATATTTGTCCTTGATGATCTTACCCATGTGAAGCTGAGTCAGCTCCTCCGGCACCAGCTCGGGATCGAACAGGCCGCGCTCGATCATGGTCTTGTCCTGCACGAAGGCGGCAATCACCTCGTTCAAGTCCTGCTGGCAGATGCGTTGCGCCTCCTCGCTCTTCGGCTCGACAAGGCCCCTAATCTCGATCTGGAACTGGCCCGTCTCCTCGCTGAAGCCGACATTGGTTTTGTTCGGATCGTAGCCGCCCTCGCCATAGTCAAAGCCCGGCGTCGGGCCGCTCTGCGGGTTCTTCGGCTTGAACTCGAAGCGCGGCGCAAGCACCTGCTCCATGAGAAGGCTGGCAGCGATGGCCTTCAGCGTGTCGTTCACGGCCTCGGTGACGGCTTCTTCCGACGCGTCGGGCTCGGCGATCAGGTTGGTGAAGCGAGCGCGCACCTTGCCCGGCGCGTCGCGGGTGGCGCGGCCGATGATCTGCACGATCTCGGTCAGGCTCGACCGATAGCCGACCGTCAGGGCGTGCTCACACCAGATCCAGTCTAATCCTTCCTTCGCCATCCCAAGCGCGATAATGATGTCCACATGGTCGCGGTTGTTCTTCTGCGCTGGGTCCTTCAGCGCAGCGGTCACGCGGTCGCGCTTGGCGGGATCGTCGTCAACCAGGTCGGCGATGCGAAGAACGCGGCCCTCTGGGGTCTTGACCAGTTGGAAGCCGGTTACGGGATCACGGCCCTCCCATTCGCCAAGCTCGTGAAGGATGTGTTCCACCTCCTTGATCTTGTCGCCCATGCTTTCGCGGGAATTGACATTCGGAATGTGGATGATGGTTTTCTCGGCCGGGTCGAGCACCTTCAGGATGTCGTCCGTATACGGGCCGTTGTAGAAGAAGTAACCGATGTCGAGTTGCTTGAGATATTCGTAGCCGTTGAGTTGTTCATAGTAGGTGTAGGTGACGGTATCGAACTTCGACTCGTCCTGCGGGGCGAGCACGGCTTCGGCGTCGCCCCGGAAATAGGAGCCCGTCATCGCCACGATATGCACGCGGTCGCGAGCGATGAACTGGCCGAGATGCAGGCCGAGCTTGTTGTCGGGGTTGGCAGAGACGTGATGGAATTCGTCAACCGCGATCAGCCGGTCATCGAAGGCTTCCACCCCGAACCTGTCCACGGCGAAGCGGAAGGTGGCATGGGTGCAGACCAGCACCTTGTCGCCGCTTTTCAGGAACGCCTCGACGGAATTCACCTTCCCGCCATTGTCCGAGCCCGGCGCGTTGCAGAGGTTCCACTTGGGCGCGACCGTCCAGTCGGTCCAGAAGCCGAACTTGGACAAGGCTTCATCATTGAAGCTCGCGCCGATAGCCTTTTCCGGCACCACGATGATCGCCTGCTTCAAGCCCTGATTGTGCAGCTTGTCGAGGGCGATGAACATGAGCGCGCGGCTCTTCCCCGAGGCCGGCGGCGACTTGATGAGAAGATATTGCTCGCCCCGTTTCTCATAGGCGCGCTCCTGCATCGGCCTCATGCCGAGCGCATTGGCTTTGGTTGAGCTGCCATTGCGCGCATAGGTGACGGAGACAGAGGGGATGGATTTCTTCTCGTCGGTCATGCACGCGCCTCCGCCTTGCTTTTCTTCGCCGCGCCAGGTGAGACGGCCATTTTGGTATAAAGCTCGAACAGCTTTTCCAGCCGCTCGGTGTCGTTGCGAAGCCGGCGGCCGATATAGATGCGCTCAAGCACCTCGTCATTGCGCTCGTGGGCCTCGCGCAGGTCGTCCGGCATCTTGTCCGGATCGTAAAGCTCGGCGATGGTCGCCGGAAAATGCGCTTCGCGCGCCAGCAATATGTCCTCGGCGCAGCGGGTCAGGTCGGCCTTGTTCTTCTCAGTGAGCGTGGGAACCGGAAAGGTGTTCCAGCCGAGAGTGTTGGAATACAAAAAATCGGTACGAAGTCGAACGCAGACTGTGGCAATCCAAACCCAATGCAAGCGTGAAGCGATGACCGCTAGGCTCCAGAGCGGGGCGTCGTACATTGCAAAGGCTTTTTCCTGCACAACGCAATGTGGCTCAAGCAACCCAACTGGAAGATAGGGCCGATTCTCGGAGCTCACGCGGGGCACAATGATTGTCTGAGTCTCTGACATCACCTGCTCGCGGAAACGCCACGGCGTATCAGCCAGCTTTCTCGCGCTGGCATCCTCTTTCTTTCTCTTGCCGCCGCCGCCATTGCCTTTGCTTCTTGCGCTGGTTTCTCCATTTTCCGCCGCTATGCGAGATGCTTTGACCACCGCAACTCGCTCAGCGATGGGACTCAGCTTCAACGCTTCACAGGCATCTTCATCGGAAATCCAAAAACAAGCGCGAGGGGAGCGGTCGATGAACTCAGTTGAGCCATAAAATGGTCGGATGAAACGTGCTGCATCCGGCGCTTGCTTTATGATTTGATATGCTTCGTCATTTGAGAAAATTAGTGCCGCGCCATAATACGGGTGGTTTCCGAATTGCATCGGCACCATGCCTTGCATTGGATTCGCTGCTTGCTCAACCTCAATGTTCGCCGCGGGGACAAGGTACGCATTGATGTTGGCAACTTCCTTGCGCTCAACGGTTTGTTCCTCAGTATCAGAGATTGAATAAAGCCGCCTCGGAAGTCCATATGTGTTGGAAATACCAACAATGACGACGGTCACACCGGCATTATGACTCGCAAGGTTCGCCCACTTGAAGGACGTGTGGGCGAAGACGATCTTACTGCCAGTCGCGAAGATTACGGGCCAGAGAATCGGAACGTGCTGGCCTTGGCAAATGGAGTTTGTTGCCACAAACGCGGCCGTCGTTTTGGTCCTGGTTCCGTAGTCGGCGGCCTTGATGAACCATCCAGATACATAGTCCAACGACTTCCACTTCTTAATGCGTCCATCAAAAAGCGCGCCAAGGTCATTTTTCTGTTCGTCGGTCTGTTTCTTGCTGCCGAGATATGGCGGGTTGCCACAGATGTAGGTTTCGCCGCCTTCGTTCTCGAAGTCGATCTGTGCCTGATCGAGCGGCGTGCGAAACAGGTCATCGGCCCGGTGCTTCACACCTGTCCCGGTCGGTGGGCAAATGCTCAGCCAATCGAGCCGCAGGGCGTTGCCGCAGGTGATCCAGTTCTCGGCATCGAGCGGCAGGAAGTCCCGCAGGGCTTCCTTCTGGCCGCGATAGAGCACGTCGCACTGATACTCGGCGATGATGAGGGCGAGGCGGGTGACCTGAGCCCTTCTATCCGCCGCCGACGAGTAGAATCCGTTCGTCATTTGAGCCGTGTTGGCTCGGTGATGCAACGGGACGGGGCGCGGAGCCCCATGACAGCTCAAGCGACCCGTCCCGTTGCTTCCAGGGATCGCTGAGTTTGGCGTAGAGCGCCGGCGGCACGTTGCCGATCGCGCTGTGCGGCCTGACGGTGTTGTAATCGTCCATCCAGAGCGCAAGAGCTTCACGGGCGTGATCGAGCGAGCCGAACAGCGTGTCGTTCAAAAACTCATCGCGCAGACGGCCGTTGAAGCTCTCGATGAACGCGTTCTGCGTCGGCTTGCCTGGCGCGATGTAGTGCCATTCGACCTGCATCGCCTGCGACCAGCTCAAGATGGTGGTGCTGGTCAACTCGGTGCCGTTGTCGCTGACGATGGTGCATGGCTTGCCGCGTTTGGCGACGATGGCATCCAGTTCACGCGCGACGCGTCTGCCCGAAAGCGACGTATCGGCGACGAGGGTCAAGCATTCGCGCGTGAAATCATCGACGACCGCCAGCACGCGAAAGCGCCGACCGTTGGTCAGTTGGTCGCTCAGGAAGTCAAGCGACCAGCGTTGGTTCGCTCCTTGCGGTAATACCAGCGGTGCGCGTGTTCCCATGGCTTTCTCGCGACCGCCGCGGCGGCGGACCTGAAGGCGTTCTTCGCGATAGAGCCTTCTGAGCTTCTTGTGGTTCACGCGGGTGCCCTCGCGGCGTAGCAGGATTTGGAGGCGGCGATAGCCAAAGCGGCGGCGTTGCGCTGCAAGCTCACGCAGGCGCGCGCGCAACGCGGCATCGTCAGGACGCCGGCTGCGATAGCGCATCGACGTGCGGTCGGCGCCAATCACGGAACACGCCCGCCGCTGGCTCACCTCGTAGGACGCACAAAGGTGAGCCACAGCTTGCCGCTTCACGGCGGGCGTCACCATTTTTTTGAATTGAGGTCCTTCAGCATCGCGTTGTCGAGCATTGCTTCAGCAAGCAGCTTCTTCAGCTTCGCATTCTCGTCCGTCAGCGCTTTCAGCCGCCGCGCCTCCGATACCTCGAGGCCGCCGTACTTCGCCTTCCATTGGTAGAACGCCGCCGTGTTGATCCCGTGCTTGCGGCAAACATCTGCCGTCTTCGCACCCGCTTCCTGCTCCCGCAGGATCGCGATGATCTGCTCTTCGTTGAACCGCGACTTCTTCATTCGTCCGTCTCCCTCGGTGGACGGACTCTACTCATTTTTGGAGGAACTTCAGGGGCTCAGGTCACGCGCAATCTCGGCCGGGAAGCTGCGCAGCTCAATCCCCCGGAAGTTGGTCAGCGGGATTTCGCTCCGCCTGTCCGGCTCGCCCCGACGTTTGTTGATCTCGGCCTCGATCTCCCGCATCTGCTTGTAGGCAATGACAAGGAAGTTGCCGGAGCCGCAGGCCGGATCAAAGACCCTGATCCGCGACATGCGCTTGCGCAGATTCAGCAACATGCGGGGATTGTCCCCCGCCTCGTCGAGTCGCGCACGCAGATCGTCGAGGAACAGCGGATTGAGCACCTTCAGGATGTTTGGGACGCTGGTGTAGTGCATCCCGAGCGCGCCGCGCTCCTCGTCATCGGCCACGGCCTGAATCATCGAGCCGAAGATGTCCGGGTTGATCTTTTTCCAGTCGAGGCCGCCGATGTGGAGAAGGTAGGAGCGCGCGATCCGACTGAAGCGCGGCACGTCCATGGTGCCGGAAAACAAGCCACCGTTCACATAGGGGAAACTGGTCGGCCCAGCGGGGGATGTTCGCCGCCGCCCGCTCTGCATGCTTCATATTCATGGCGCGGAACAGTGTGCCGATCACCTCATGGGTATTAGACGAGTCCTTGGCGCTCATCTGCTCGACCGTCGAGGTGAACAGGAGCGGCTTGGCGAAGATGTCGGTGTCCTCGGCAAAGAAGCAGAAAATCAGCCGCGCCATGAAGTGGTTCATGTCGGGCCGGCGCTCGGCCGTGCCCCACTCGGGATTGTCCTTCAGAAGCTCGACATAGAGCCGGTTGAGGCGGCTGGTGGCGCGGATGTCGAAGGAGCTGTCACGGACCTGCTTGACGGTGGTGATGCCGGCAAGGGGCAGAAAGAAGCCGAAATGGTCGGGGAAGTCGGCATAGGCGCAGGCGACCGTCTCACCCGACACCAGATCCTCGGCCTCGAACGCGTCGCCGTCCGTCGCCAGAACGAATTTCGCCTTCGCCCGCGTCGTCGCCGGGCTGGCCTTCAGTGCGGCAAGGGTGCGCGTCACCGTGCCGGGGGCGGCGACGGCGATATGGATGTTGTTGGTCTGAAGGACACCGCCAAGGTCGGATTTGTTCGACTCGCCTTTGCGCAGTCGTTTGAGGGTCGTTTCCTTGTTTCCGAAGGCCTGCAGGAAGAGATAGGGGAACTCCTCGGCGTCGAACGGCTGCTCGGCGAGTTTCGATATGGCCTCCTCAATCTCGACGGCGTTCATCGTTCCCCCCGCCGTCCGTGGCCGTTGGCTCGAAAGGCTCAACCTTGATTTTCTTGGCCCTGCGCATGACCTCGGCCAACTCGTAGTCGAGCTGCCGGATCAGCCATTCGCGCGCGGGCGTGCCGAACGCCTTTTCCAGCCGGACGGCCATCTCCGGCGAAATGCCCGACCGGGCGTTCAGCAAGTTGCTGAGGGTCTGCCGATCGACGCCGAGGATTCGGGCAGCGTCGGTGACGCTCAACCCGTTCTTTTTAATGCAGTCCTGCCGGACAGCCGTTCCTGGGTGCATCGCCTGCCGAATCGTATTGCCCTTCGCTCAATTCAGCCTACAGTGATAATCGACACTCGACAATTGAAGAGACGAAACACTCGATCAGGAAAGACGGATCTTGTGAGCGTCATCGGACACGGCATTGACCTTGTGGACGTCGCCGAGATGCGGCGCTGGATCGACGATCCGCGCGACCCACTGATTCCGCGTTGCTTCGTCCAGGCGGAGCTCGACGAGATTGGCGTTGGAGCCGATCGGATAGAGCGTTTGGCGGGGCGGTTCGCCGCCAAGGAGGCAGTGCTCAAGGCGCTCGGAACGGGTTTCGGTGCGGGCGTGGCGTTCACCGATGTGGTAATTCACCGGGCGCCGGGCACCACGCCCGAGGTGCGGCTCTCCGGCGGCGCGGCGAAGGCTGCAGCAGCATTGGGGGTGACCGCCTGGCGGCTCAGCATCAGCCACACTAGCGGCCTCGCAATGGCGAGCGTTCTCGCACTCGGGGCGGAGACTCACGCGCGCGGCTCCTGACGGCCGGACGGGCCGAGAAAACTTATGCGGCGCGCGTCGAGATCGACGGCGATGCGACCGCCGCGCGCGGCGAGTACGGCGCGCCACACCTTGAACCCTTGCAGGATTGCCTGCTCCCACTCGCCGGTCGTGCATTGCCGCACTTCCAGATGGGACGTCATATCCTTGATCGTGCGCAGAAGCTGGAAATCGAGAGCCGCGACGCCGTCGAGGAAGCGGTGGCGTCGCGCATAGTCGAAGGCAAGCGCCGCCACGCCTTCTTCGATGACGGCAGCGCGGCCGCCATCCTCGACCTCGTCGAGCAGCGGCTGGCTCTTGCGTTTTCGCCGGAGCAAGGCGCGCGTGATCGGCGACCAGCCGAGCACGGCCGCATAGGCAAAGTGGAAGACATCGTGGAAGCGATAGCCGTCAGGATCGTAGGCGTTGTCCGTGAGTTCCGCGCCGAATGGTGTACCGTCAATCAGAACACGCACCCGCTGGCGCGATTCGCCCTCCACATCGATGAGCTCAACTTCGAACTTGCGCGGCAGCCGCTCGCCTTCGGGGAGCTCGGCATCGAAGGTAAGCGGCTCGGTGCGTTCGCTGGCCCAGCGCTGCTTGACTTTAGCCAAGTTAGCGGCAGCGATGTCGGAGAGCGAGAGATCGAACTTACTGGCGACATTGGCGATGTACCAGAGCAGGTCGCCCAGTTCCTCTGACACGCGCTCCTTGAACAGGCGATGCGCTTCGCCGTCGCGCAGATGCTTCTTGTACTCGCTGAGCAGCTGACCCGTCTCACCTGCGAGACCGAGCATCGGCACGATCAGCGATGCGGCATCGTCGGCGCCATCGCGGGCGGGCACACGATCAGTGCGCAATGCCTCCTTCTGATAGCTTCTGAAATCCATGCTCGCCTCCTTCGGCGTCAACCCGCTGCAGCGCGATGTGGCGCGTCTACGCGGATCTTGTCGTTGAGCTTCCATTTGGGGGGATAGAAGAGCTCGATCGGCTCTGGGGTCGGCTCGAACTTCTGCTTTATGCGGACACGGCCGGTCTTTCCCGCGATCTGCGGGTGCGCCACGCGCGCATATTTGTCGACCTCGCAGAACAGGTTCTGGCAGTCGATCAGCTGCAGTCGCCGCCCCCAGAGCGATTGGAAGTCGATGCCCAGCCGCTCAAACTCCTGCTCCTGAAGGTCCGCCATCAGTCGGATCAGCTCTGGCTCGTTCAGGCCGCCCGGATCGACAAAACATTTGCGCAGGCCGTCGCGTGCGCCGGGGCCGGGCACCACGAAGTCCATTTCGCTGAAATCGGTGAGCTCGCTGTAATTGATGTCGGTGATGAATTGGTACGCTAAGAAGTCACCAATCGTCGGATAGGCGCGCAGCATCTCGAAACCATCCTGCATCGTGCGGATCTCGGTCAGCCGCTCGGCAAGCCGATCCGCCATCATCCGTTCGAGCAGCAACAGATGATTCTGGTGCTTGGCCGATCGTCCGAAGGCGCGACTGCCGGGCGGCATAATGTACGCGGCCGAGTAGATGCGATGGCCGGTCTGCATTGCGCGCGAGAGCACCGCATCATAGGCAACGAAGCTATAGTCCTCGAAGGTGATCGGGCCGAGCGCGCGTTCGAGAAGCTCCCAAGTCTCGATCTTGTTGAACAGCTTGAACAGCAGAATGCGAAAGAACACTTCGTGTGGTGACCTTGGGAGGTCGTCGCGATAGATGACATGCCGGATAAGAAATTGGCTGACCCGGTCGGACGCACGATAGGCGTTGGTGAACTTGTAGATCGCCAGCACTGGATTCTTGGTCCAGGGACGCGTCTCGCCGCGCACGCGGCGAAAGAACACCGCCTGCCGTTCGGCGGCAAAACGCCAATAGCTCTCATAGACCTCTGACGCTTTGGCCGGCGCAAGGTGCCGCAGCACGATCGGCGTAAGCGCCGTCGACGCTGCCGCCGGCCGAACGGCGACTGGCAGTTCCATAGGCAGGGATGCATTGGCTGCGGTCGGACGAGACTTGGGAGGGCGACCGCGCGGACGTTTTGTGGGGACTTTGGGCGACCTCGAACTCAAAGCATCGCTCCTGCTGTCGCAGGAGCGATGGCGGGCCGCGCCGACGGCGCGGCGGGCGGCGCCGCGAGGGCCTGCGCGGCGGCGACGAGCGGAGCAAAATCCGCGTCGCTCTTGGTGATCCGCTCGAGCTTAGCGATCCCCACCATGACGTTTAGGCGCGCCAGCGGCATGCCCATCTCACGGGCCATGAAGGCTCCGAGTTGGGCCAAGCCGAGATAATTGCCATAGGCTTTATCAAAGATTTGCTGGGTGGCGTAGAAGGCGTTGGTGACGAGTCCGGCTGCAGTCGGCTCGAAGCTCACCTGCTGGAGGCACGGAAAGCCCAACTGCGCGCTCGCGACATGGTCACGAGCCGGATCGAAGGTGGTGGCCTGCAGCATCGAGCGGCGCACGCCCGTCCGCGAACTAAATTGAGACAAAATCCACTCCAGTTGATTGCCGTCGTGCGGGCCGCGCCCATACATGACCATGCGCTCGAAATACAGGCCGCGGCCATTGGCTTTGCGGTTCATGGCCTGCCAGCGCGGGAATGTCGCGCGATAAAGGATGAAAAGGCGGGACCGGTCACCGCGCGACATCTCCCAGAGGCGCTGCGGGAAGATCGTGAACGCGACGTCGTCGACCACGAGTCGCCCCTTGCGCTTGAGGAGCCGATCGAGGGCCTGGCGCACGGCTGGATCTTCGATGGCGGCGCCGTTCTCTGTGAAGCCACTAAGGCTCAGAATCAAAGGAGCAACCTCGGTTCCGGCTCCGTTGAGGACCTGCAACAGCAGTCGCGCCCAAGCGCGCGAGAGATTGGTGTCATCGATCACCATCGGGGGCGGCGCCGCGAGCATCTTGGCCTTACTCATCCGGGTCCTCCTCCAGATGGCGATATTGCGCGAGACCGATATAACCGTAGGGCTCGTTTTTCTGGATCGGGGCGATGCGCACGAAGACGGCCCAGTCACCGGCGGCGGCCTGGAAGATTCCCGGTTTCACTGCCCGAAACAGGCGTCCGCCTTCGAGGTCGCGTTCGAAGGCGAGTCCACCGTCCCCCGCCACCTCCGTTCCGCGCGGCAGCAGGAGCAGCGTCTTGACCTCAGCGTCCAGGGTGGGCGCAGCGCGATGGCGGTCGGTGACGATCAGCGGCTCGGGCGTCAGTGCGCCGAGAATGTGCATGCGAAGCGACTTGGGCGTGACACGGTGCAAGGCAGCGGCGCGGCCGCGCGACAGCATATTCACGCCTGCCGAGAGGTGGGTCAGGAGCGTCGCATAGCCAACACCGAACTCGCAGGCGATGGTGAACATCTGCGCCGGGGTCACCGTTTCCGGGGTCCAGCCTCGGACCGAGAAGGCGCGGCGCAGTCCGATGATCGGCATGAGGACAAAGCCGGCGAAGGTGTCAGCCAGAAACTCCTTTGGATCCTCCCAGGGCTGCGCCTTCGCGTCCTCACGCAGCTCGTCGATCGACGACCCATGGCCGAACACGTGATGGCCGAGCTCGTGCGCGCAATTGTAGGCGCGCCGCGGCAGCGGTCGTCGGGCGGAGAGATGGATGCGCGGTGGGATGCCGCGCTGGTACATCCCTTCCATGTTGATGTTGTTGAAGCGCACCGCGACGCCCAGCGTCTCGCACAGCCCATAAATGCAGATCGGACCGACTTGGTCGAGCTTCGCCTTTGCCCGCGTCGCCGCGGCGGCCTGCATCGCCTGGGTTGCCAGGGCGCGGCGATTGAAACTGGGCGTGGTGGTGCGCATGATGTTCATCAGCGATTGCCTCCGTTCGCGGTGGAATCGCTGCGCATGGCGGCCAGCAACTTGAGCAGGCGTTCCAGATCGTCGGGCTTGAGCTTGGAGAGTTCGCGCGCTGCGAGCTCGAGCCGCGGGTCTTGGGCGTCGAGCGTCTCGGGCGCTTCGCCGAGGAGCCAGGCGACGCTGACGTCATAGGTCTCGGCAAGCCGGGCGAGCTCGTCGGCCGAAACGCGCCGGTTGCCGGCCTCCATCTCACTGATGGAGGGGCGATGCAGACCGAGCATCTTCGCTACATGGCTTTGCGACAGGCCCGCGAGTTTGCGCGCCTCTTTCAGCCGCTCTGCGATCTGCATTCGCTTGCCGGAATCGAGTTCAGTCATGCCGCCGCCGCTTCTTTCGCGCTTTCCTTCTTGAGCAGCTCGCAGACGAAGGCAGCGGTCTCGTCAATCGAGCGCGGGAGCTTGGTCGTCTCGTCGACGAAGATGTTCACGTCATTGGGGATCGTCGCACCGATCTCCGTAGCGAGGATCGTGGTCGCGACCGGCCAGACCTTGCTATCGAACTTCGGCAAGTTCTCGACCGGCTTGGTGGCGCCGGTCATCGCTGGGCATTCGAGGCCGCTGTCGACCTGAATCTGGCCGAGGACGGCGATCAGCTTCTCTTTCAGTGCGGCGGGATCCATGAAGTACCTCCTTGGTCCGACACGTGGTAAGATAATCTTACATCAGACGGAGTCAAGGGGTGGCTCTCATCTGGAGGGGCCGAAGGCAACCCGGCATTCCGCAATGTCCCTCCTTAAAAAGGGTTGTCCGAAAAATGTAGCATTCTTCGGACGCTTCTCATCGTCCGAAACATGCGGCATATTTCGGACATGACCGATGCTCACCAGCCGGGTTCCGACCTCCGCAGCCGCTTGCTCGCCCGCATCGCCGAACAGCCGGGCGAGGTGTGGACGCCCAGCGATTTCGCCGATCTCGCCGGCCGCGGCGCCGTCGATAAATCGCTGCAGCGCTTGGCGGCTGCAGGCGAGCTCCGGCGAATCGATCGCGGCCTCTATGATCGTCCGAGCGTCAACAGCCTGACCGGCCGTCCCACCGTGCCGGACTATCGCGCCGTCATCCGCGCCGTCGCCCGGCGCGACAAGGCCCGCTTCGTCGTGGACGGCATGACGGCTGCCAACGATCTCGGTCTGACCACCGCCGTGCCCGCCCGCATCGAGGTCCTGGTCGATGCCCGACTAAAGCCCATCAAGCTCGGCAACCAGGAAATCCACTTCAAGGCAGCCGCAGCAAGCCGGCTCTACTGGGCCGGCCGGCCGGCGATGCGCGTCGTCCAGGCTCTGCACTGGCTTCAGGACGTGCTGAAGGAGAACGACGAACGCGCCCGTGTCACCGAGATTCTGCGCCGACTGCTCGCCGATCCGGACCACGGCCAGGGCATTCACGATGATCTGCGCGAAGGGCTCTCGGCTCTGCCCATCTGGATGCAGGAGTTCCTGCGTCCGCTGATCGTCGGCGAGGGCGCGAAGACATGACCGCCGAGGCTTATGCAGCGGTCATCCGAGCCCCGGCGCGCGACCGCCTCGATCTGTTCCTCTCCACTGCCAATCGGCTCGGCGCACCGATCGGCAACATCGAAAAGGACTTCTGGGTCTGCTGGACGCTCGACGCGCTCTATCACCGCCTCCCCGCAGACCGGCCGCGCCTTCTCTTCAAAGGCGGCACCTCGCTGTCCAAAGCCTATGGCCTCATCAACCGGTTTTCAGAGGACATCGACGTTACGGTCTTCCGTGACGATCTCGAACAAGCGGCAACCGCCGAGGAACTGGAGGCGCTCTCCGGCAAGAAGCGCCGCGCCAGGCTTGACGCCATCCGTGACGCCTGCCGCGCTTTTGTCACCGGTCCGCTTCGGGAGAGCCTCGCCGGGCTCCTGGCCGAGGCCACGGGCGGAGCCGGGCGCGTGGAGATCGATCAGGCCGATTCCGAGGGGCAGACTTTGCTTCTCTGGTATCCCGAGGTTGAACCGCGCGACGACGGCTATGTGCGCCCGGCCGTGCGGATCGAGTCAGGTGCGAAGTCAGCGCTCGATCCCAACCGTCCGGTCCTGATCAGGCCATACATTGCCGACGAAACTCCCGACCTGGACCTTTCGGTCCCCAACGTCACGACCATCGAGCCAGGCCGAACCTTCTGGGACAAGGTGGTGATCGCGCACGGCCTGCGGCGATGGTATGAGCGGCGCGGCGTGCTGCGCCAGGAAGGCCAGCGTATTTCGCGCCATTATTACGACCTGCACCAGCTGCTCGCGTCGCAAGCAGGGAAGGACGCGTTGGGCGACCTGGAGCTTGCACGCGACTGCCTGCGCCACGCGCGCATGTTCTTCGACCGGCCGGACTTCGATCTTGCGTCAGCGCAGCCCGGCACATTCGCGATTGCCCCTGTCGAGGGCATGATTGACGCGCTTCGCCGTGACTACGCTAAAACCGCCGCGATGATTTTTGACGAGCCCCCCAGCTTCGACCTTATTCTTGACTCGATGCATCAGCTCGATGCAGCGGCCAACGCATCCTCGTGAGCCCGTCATTCAGCCTAACGGCGATACATCGCTCCGGCGCCCGGCAGGACCATGGCTCGGCACAAGGCCAGCGTAGCCGATCCAGCCCAGTAATTGGCGATCAGCGCGCATTGCATGGCCAGGCGGTGAAGGCCTTCCCCTGCGGCCGAGCCGCGGTCTCGGGCCGACCCCTTCTAGCGGGGAGACCCCGCAACGCCCCCATAAGGAAAGTGAGAGTGCGGACCGGGTTTGCCGTGACGGGTTGAGGGCTGGAGGAGAGGCCTCCGGCGCCCGTCGCGGAGAACCGCGATGTCCAGACATGGCCGCAACGCTCGCGCCGGGACCAACCGGGCGAGCCTTTACGACGACATCACCAACAAGATTATCGCCGAGCTGGAGGCCGGCCGCGTGCCCTGGGTCCAACCCTGGGGAACGGCCGCTGCGAAAGCGCCGGTCGCCATGCCGGCGAATGCCGCCACCGGCCGCGCCTATTCCGGGATCAATGTGCTGATCCTCTGGGGCGCGGTCATCGAGCACGGCTTTCCGGTGCAAAGCTGGCTAACCTTCCGCCAGGCGCTGTCCCTCGGCGGCCATGTCCGCAAGGGCGAGCGCGGCACCACCGTCGTCTACGCCGACCGCTTCATCCCCGACGACGAAAAGAAGCGCGCGCAGGAGACCGGCGAGGAAGCGCAGGCGATTCCGTTCCTGAAGCGCTTCACCGTGTTCAACGTCGCGCAGTGCGAGGATCTGCCCGACGGCCTTGCCGTCGCGCCGCCTGCGCCGGAGCCCGGCCTGATCGAGCCGCGCGTCGAGGCGCTGATCAAGGCGACGGGTATCGACTTCCGCATCGGCGGCGATCGCGCCTTCTACGTGCCGGCGCACGACTCCGTTCAGGTGCCGCCGCCTCAGGCGTATTTCGAGACGATCAACTGGCATCGCACGGCCCTGCATGAGCTCGGCCATGCGACGGGCCATTCGTCCCGTCTCGGCCGCGACCTCACCGGCTCCTTCGGCTCCAAGAAGTACGCCTTTGAGGAACTCGTCGCCGAGATGAACGCGGCCTTTTGCTGCGCCTCGCTCGGCATCACTCCGACGGTGCGCCACGCCGATTACATCGGCTCGTGGCTGGACGTGCTGCGCGAAGACAATCGCGCCATCGTCCGCGCCGCGTCGCAGGCGAGCAAGGCGGCCAATTGGCTGCTGGCGTTCCTCCCCGAAACGGACATCGCCGGCGAACCCGCGAACGACAGGAGGGCAGCATGATCCTCCTGACCGACGACCTGCGCGAGCGCCTGCTCGCCAATGGCCTTGAACGCGGCGCCGACCATGTGCCCGTCGTCAAGTTCTTCAACCCGCTGGGCGAAGGCGTCTGGCTCGCGACCGAACGGAACGCGGACGGCGACACCCCCTTCGGCCTCGCCGATCTCGGCTATCCCGAACTGGGCAGCTTCTCGCTCGAGGAACTGGCATCGATCGTCCTGCCCTTCGGCATGAGGATCGAGCGCGACATTCTCTTCACCGGCGACTTTCCGATCTCGGTCTGGGCGGAGGCCGCCCGCGAGGCGGGAAGCATCCGGGCGGCCGAGCGCATCCTCTACCGAGCGGCTTCGCCTCGACGTGACGGCGCGTGACGCCCATCCTGAACTTCGCGGAACCGGAGATGAGCGTTTGCGCATCTCCGGTTTTGCGCCCCGGATCGCCGGGAGGAGCCGCCGCCCCTCAGAGTGAGAGGGCGGCGCTTCGCTTCGTGACGGGTTTGGAGACCGAGAGAGAGGCTCTCGGCGCCCGTCGCGGAGTATCCCGACATGGCAAAGGCTGCCAGGAAGACCGTCTTCTCGCGCTCGCGCGACATTCCCTTCAACAAGCTCGTGCTCTCCGAGTCCAACGTCCGGCGCACCCGGCCGGAGGCCGAGCTCGACGCGCTGATCCACGACATCGACCGGCGCGAGGACCTCGTGCAGGGCCTCAACGTGCGCGCCATCCTCGACGCGGAGGGCAACGAGACAGGCATGTTCGAGGTGCCGGCCGGCGGCCGCCGCTATCGCGCCATCGAGCGCCTGGTCAAGGCCAAGCGCTTCCCCAAGGACGGGCTCGTGCCCTGCATCGTGCGCAAGTCCGACACCACAATCCTCGCCGAGGACGACTCCCTCGCCGAGAACCTGCTGCGCGCCGGACTTCATCCCCTCGACCAGTTCCGCGCCTTCCAGGACATGCTCGACAAGGGCATGACCGAGGAGGAGATCGCCGCAGCCTATCTCACGACGGTCCAGGTCGTGAAGCAACGGCTTCGGCTGAACGCGGTCTCACCCGTGCTGCGCGACGCCTATGCCGAGGAGTGCATGACGCTCGACATGCTGATGGCCTTCACAGTCAACCCGGACCACCAGCGCCAGGAGCAGGTGTGGGAGGCTGTGCAGCATTCGTACAATCGGCAGCCCTGGCATATCCGCCAGTTGCTGACCGAGTCCACGATCCCCGCTTCCGACAAGCGCGTGCGCTTCGTCGGCATCGACGCCTATGTCGCGGCCGGCGGCACGGTCATGCGCGACCTGTTCGAGGAGGATGACGGCGGCTGGCTCGCCGACCCGGCACTCCTTCACCGCCTGGTCAGCGAGAAGCTCAAGACGGTCGCGGACGACATCGCCGCCGAAGGCTGGAAGTGGATCAAGGTCGACCTAGACCTGCCGTATGGCTACGACCACGGCCTGCGCCAGATCACCGGCACGTTCGTCGATCTCACCGACGAGGAGCGGGCCGAACGCGAGGCGCTGCGCGCCGAGTACGACCGGCTCGAGGCGGAGTATGACGGCGCCGACGAGCTGCCGGACGAGATCGATCAGCGCCTCGGGGAGATCGAGGAGGCGCTCGAAGCCTTCGAGAAGCGTCCCATTATCTTCGACCCCGCCGACATCACCCGCGCCGGCGTCTTCGTCAGTGTGGACCGCAACGGCGAGATCGTGGTCGATCGCGGCTATGTGCCGCCCGAGGACGAAGCGCCTGTCGCCGTCGATGGCAGTAGCGCCAATAGCGATGGAGAACCCGGCGGGGACGATGCTCCCGCGACGCCGTCCGCTCAGCGCGCTGTCATCACCATCGGCGGCCATACCACCGGCGCCGAAGAGGACGACGAGGGCGATGCCGTCAAGCCGCTGCCCGAGCGGCTGGTGATCGAGCTCACCGCCCATCGCACGCTGGCGCTGCGCGACGCGGTGGCTAATCACCCGCAGGTCGCTTTGACGGCGCTCCTGCACAAGCTGGTGCTCGACGCCTTCAGGCGCAACGTGCACGGCTCCGCCGTTGAGGCGTCGGTCCGGGAGGTCCACTTCCCCGTCCAGGCCACCGACCTGAAGGACAGCGCCTCCGCCAAGGCCATCGAGGCCCGCGTGGAGGCCTGGAAAGCCGACATGCCGCTCGATGACGACGATCGGCTCTGGGACTGGATCGCAGCGCTCGACGATGCGAGCCGCCTCGCGCTGCTCGCCCATTGCGTCAGCTACGGGATCAACGCGCTCTACGAGCGTCCGAATCCCCATAGCGGCTATGGCGTCACGCAGCACGGTCTCGACCGGCGCATGCGTAATGCCGATCGGCTGGCGCGCGCCACCGGTCTCGACATGGTGGAGGCCGGATGGCGGCCGACGGTGGCGAACTATCTTGGCCGTGTGACGAAGAGCCGGATCGTCGAAGCCGTTCGCGAAGCCCTCGGCGAGGAGAAGGCGCAGCTCATCGACCACCTCAAGAAGCCGGAGATGGCGAGGGAGGCCGAGCGCCTGCTCGCCGACACCGGCTGGCTGCCGGAGCCGCTGCGTTCCGCCGATCCCGGTGTGACGACCTCGGTCGATGCAAGCGGAGGTGAAGGTGAAGAAGCGCTGCCGGCATTCCTCGTGGATGATGAGGACGAGCAGCCGGATGATGGCGACCCCGATGCCGACGACCCGGCGATGATCGCCGCCGAGTGACGCGACCTTGGCGGGGGCGGCTTCGGCCGCTCCCGCCAGCCTCTCGATCAGGAGCAATCCGATGACGAAGCCCAGACCCGGCGCGCCTCGCCGCGTCGTCTTCCAGTATCTCGTGCCCGTCCATGTCGAAGTCGAGGACGGCCTCGTCCACAGCGTGACGGTGATCGACGAAACGCCCGTCGAACACCCGACCGTCGTGGAGGGGGATGCCGACTATCTCAAGGAGGCGGTGAAGGCCGCCAATGACGGCCAGCCCTGGCCGTCCTGGCAATTCGGCTTCTAGCCCGACCTTCTCTCCATCCAACCCCAACAGCCCGGCCGCCGCGCCGGGCTTTCGCGTTTTCAGGAGCCTGTCATGCCCGCTTACACCGTCGAAACGACCTACCGCGTGCCGGTCTACCGGCAGCGCACCTATCACGCCGCGACACCGGTCGAGGCCTGCCGCCAGGCCATCGAGGACGATGACTGGTCCAACGACAAGCTCGACTACGAGGCCGCCGGCGAAACTTACGTCACCGGCATCTGGATCGGCGCTGACGCCGCCTATTCGGGCGAGGCCGTCCCGGTCCCGTCGCACTTCGATGAGACCATTCAGCGGAAGGCCGCGCATTTCGAGGTGCTGTTCGGCCTCCTCAAGATCGTCGTTGCGGACCAGATCTCCCAGCGGCGTACGGATGCCTACTGGCTCGCACGGGCGAGCGCCGCGGTCGCGAAGGCCGAAGCGATCCTTGCTGGAGCGCGCGATCCCGACGAACCCGTCACGGCTCCACGCCCACGTCACGTCCTCGCGCAGATCCAGGAGGACCGCGTTCGGGACCAGATTGGCGCGATCATCGAGACCGATCTGGAATTCGCAGGTGTGACCGCGGACGCCGTGCCGGACGCTGACATTCACAGCGCATGCGTGTCCGTCGCCGCCAACATCGACTTGTCGGAGGAAGTCGGCGCGGCGGAATTCCGCGCGGCGCTCGCCGCCCTGCGAGCGGCGAAGCAGGCGGACGGAGGCTGAGATGCACGGCACCTATCTCCGCCTCGGCGTCACCGTCTGGGACAGCGACCGCACGGTGATTCGCGCCGCGCGGCGCAAGCTCACACGGTCCGCGCGGCGTGATCCGGCAAAGCGGGAGGCCCGCAGGCGCTTCTACCGCGAGATGCTGGCGCATCACTCCAACGCGCAGCGCCTCGTCGCTGAATTCCGGCTCTGACGCCGACAATCGCCATCCCGTCCTTCAACCAGCCCGGCCATCGCGCCGGGCTTCGTCGTTTCAGGAGCCTGACATGGCCGACTTCTTCACGCACTTCTCCTGCCTTCTCGATGTCCGCACGCCGGAGAACGCCGCGCGTGCGCTCGATCTCTACAATCGCATGATGGAGGAGAACACCGCCGAGGACCCGCCATCCGAGGCGTTTCTTCTTTCCATCCAGCCCGAGCATGGCGGAACGCAGCTCTGGATTCGCGATGACACGACCGGCGATCCGCAGGCCGTCATCGAATTCGTGCTCCGCTGCGCCGAGGAATTCGGCCTCTCCGGGCGCTGGGGTTTCCAATGGGCGAACACCTGCTCGCGCCCGCGCGTGAACGCCTTCGGCGGCGGCGCGCATGTGCTCGATCTCGGCCGCCGCAAAACCGTCGCGTGGATCGCGACCAATGGCTGGCTCGACCGCACCTTGTCCGCCCGGCTGGGAAAGCGAGGTGCGCAATGAGCATCCCCGATCACGCGCGCGCCAATTTCACGACGCTGCTCCGTGCTGCGGCGGACGGCAACCTCGCGCTCATGGAATGCGCCGACGCCATCACCGGCGAGGCGCACTACGTCATCTGTATCTGTGCCGTGGGGCGCGACGGCACGGATTTCGTGTTCACGCCGTTCGGCCATCTCGCCGACGGCAACCCCTTCGACGCCTACGTTCCTCCTTCGGTAACCCTGCCGGACGAACCGGCTCCCTGATCCTCGCGTGCGTGGCGGCGCGCGGTGAAGGCGGCGGCGTGACGAGAGGGAGAGCCTAGCCGGGACGGGTTTGAGCCGGAGCGGTCCAGAGAGAGCGCCGGCCGGCTCGCCCGTCTCCGCTCTCCCGAGGTTCACCGACATGACCCCGTCCACCGCTCTCGCGGCCGCGCCCGCGGTCGCGGCGTCGCCGCTTGCGTCTCCCTCCGATATCGCTCGCTGCATCGGCGCAGCCGCGCACCATCTCCTTCCGCATCTCGAACAGGGCCGTCAGGTCGACGCGGCAACCCTTCGCGCTGCGATGGAGCAGGCCTTCGGCGGCTCCGACACGTCCGGCGCCTGGGACTGGAAATCGGCCTACGACGCCTGCGAGGCCGCGACCGTCCTGTTTCTCCGCAAATACGGAAAGGCGCTTTTGCGCAAGGCCGGTTCTCCGGCCCTGGCCCTCCCCATGCTGGACAAGATCGTCGGGCTCCTGCCGACGCACACACGCCGCTCGATCGAGAGCGAGACCCTCCAGCAGTTCTCGACACCGATGCCACTCGGGCTCGCGGTCGCGACGGCCGCGGCGGTCACGCCAGCCGACCGCGTGCTCGAGCCTTCGGCCGGTACCGGCCTGCTCGCCATCCTCGCCGAGATCGCGGACGGAACGCTCGTCCTCAACGAGCTGGCGGAGACCCGCGCCGGCCTCCTCTCCCTCCTCTTTCCGGACATCGCCGTGAGCCGGCATGACGCCGCACAGATTCACGACCACCTCGACGCCACCATCGTGCCGAGCGTCGTGATCATGAACCCGCCCTTCTCGGTGATGGCCAACGTGCAAGGGCGCATGACGGATGCCGCCTACCGGCACATCGCCTCGGCGCTGGCGCGGCTCGCCGACGGCGGCCGCCTGGTCGCGATCACCGGCGCCAAATTCGCGCCGGACGCTCCGGCCTGGCGCGACGCCTATGTCCGGCTTCAGGAGCGCGGCCGTGTCGTCTTCTCCGCCGCCATCGACGGCCGCGTCTACGCCAGGCACGGCACGACCTTCCCGACGCGGCTGACCGTGATCGACAAGCGCCCGGCCGACAATCCCACCGTCTTCCCAGCCGCGCCCGGTGTCGCACCGAACGCTGCCACGCTGCTGGCCTGGGTCACAGAGCACGTTCCGGCACGGCTGCCGGTGGATGCCTGCGTGGCGGTGCCCATTGTCACCACGCCGCGCACCGTTCGCGGCTACGTCGCCCGTACCGCACAAGCCGCAGCGCGGCCAGCGATGGCGGCCGAGCCCGAAGGCATCGAGCTCGCCTACGAGACCGTCGACTGGACGCCGCCGCAGGGTGCGCGTCTCTCCGATTCCATCTACGAGGACTATGCGCTCCAGAGCATCCGGATTCCCGGCGCTCAGGACCATCCCACACAGCTCGTGCAATCGGCTGCGATGGCATCCGTCGCGCCGCCCAAGCCGGGCTATTGTCCGCGCCTGCCGGCGAACATCCTGAACCTGCTCTCGGGCGCCCAGCTCGAAACCGTGATCTATGCCGGCGAGGCGCATTCCGGCTATCTCGCCGGCGCCTGGACGGTGGACGAAACGCTCGACGTCGTGACCGCCGCGGCCGAGGACACCAAGGGTGCGGTTCGCTTCCGGCGCGGCTTCATGATTGGCGACGGCACCGGGGTCGGCAAAGGGCGTGAGGCCGCCGGCATCATCCTCGACAACTGGCTGCGGGGCCGTCGCAAGGCGGTGTGGATCTCGAAAAGCGACAAGCTGATCGAGGATGCGCAGCGCGACTGGTCCGCGCTCGGCATGGAGCGCCTCCTCATCACGCCGCTCTCCCGCTTCCCGCAGGGCAAGCCGATCACGCTGCGGGAAGGCATCCTATTTCTAACCTATGCCACGCTGCGCTCCGACGAGCGCGGCGAAAGGCTTTCCCGCGTCAAGCAGATCGTCGAATGGTTGGGCTCCGACTTCCACGGAGTGATCATTTTCGACGAAGCGCACGCCATGCAGAATGCGGTCGGCGCCAGGAGCGAACGCGGCGATCGGGAGCCCTCACAGCAGGGCCGCGCGGGCCTGCGGCTCCAGCACGCGCTGCCGGACGCACGCGTCGTCTACGTCTCCGCCACCGGCGCGACCACCGTGCACAATCTCGCTTATGCGCAACGCCTTGGCCTCTGGGGCAGCGAGGATTTCCCGTTCTCGACGCGCGCTGAGTTCGTGGAGGCGATCGAAGCCGGCGGTGTCGCGGCCATGGAAGTGCTTGCCCGCGACCTGCGCGCGCTCGGGCTGTACACGTCCCGTTCACTCTCCTTCGACGGCGTCGAATACGAGCCGGTCGAGCACGCGCTGACGCCTGAGCAGACCCGCATCTATGACGCCTACGCCGACGCCTTCGCGATCATCCACAACAACCTCGACGCCGCCATGCAGGCGGCCAACATCACAGGCGGCAGCGAGGGCGGATCGGGCACGCTGAACCGCCAGGCCAAGGCGGCCGCGCGATCGGCGTTCGAGAGCGCGAAGCAGCGCTTCTTCGGCCACCTGCTCACCAGCATGAAGACGGCGACCCTGATCCGCGCGATCGAGCGCGATCTCGAGGAAGGCCATGCCGCCGTCGTCCAGATCGTCTCGACGAGCGAGGCCCTGATGGAGCGCCGCCTCGCCGAGCTGCCGACCGAGGAATGGAACGACGTCCGCGTCGACATCACGCCGCGCGAATACGTCCTCGACTATCTCGCCCATTCCTTCCCGGTCCAGCTCTACGAGCCTTACACCGACAGCGAGGGCAAGCTGTCGTCGCGTCCGGTCTATCGCGACGGACAGCCGGTCGAGAGCCGCGAGGCGGTTGCCCGTCGTGATGCTCTGATCGCGAAGCTCGCAAGCCTGCCACCCGTTCCCGGCGCGCTTGACCAGCTCGTGCAGCATTTCGGCACCGACACCGTCGCCGAGGTGACCGGCCGTTCGCGTCGCATTGTCCGCAGGTCCAGCGGCGCGGCCAGGAGCGACCGCCTTGTCGTCGAGACCCGAGCCGCGTCCGCCAACCTCGCCGAGGCGCAGGCCTTCATGGACGACCAGAAGCGCATCCTGGTCTTCTCCGACGCGGGCGGCACCGGGCGCAGCTACCACGCCGAGCTTTCCGCGAGGAACACGCGGCTGCGGGTGCACTACCTGCTCGAGCCCGGCTGGAAGGCGGATACCGCCATCCAAGGGCTCGGCCGCACGCACCGGACCAATCAGAAGCAGCCGCCGCTGTTCAGGCCGGTCGCGACGAACGTCAAGGCCGAGAAGCGCTTCCTCAGCACGATCGCGCGCCGGCTCGATACCCTCGGCGCGATCACGCGCGGCCAGCGCGAGACCGCCGGCCAGGGCCTGTTCCGGCCGGAGGACAATCTGGAGTCCCACTATGCGCGCGACGCCTTGCGCCATCTCCATCATCTGCTCGCCCGCGGCAGGATCGAGGGCTGCTCGCTCGAACGGTTCGAGGCGGCCACCGGCCTCACGCTCACCGATGCGAACGGGCTCAAGGACCGGTTGCCGGGCATCAGCATCTTCCTCAACCGCATGCTCGCGCTGACCATCGAGCTCCAGGGCGTGCTCTTCACGGCATTCGAGCAGCTCCTCAACGCCCGCATCGACGGCGCCATTGCCGCCGGCACCTACGATGTCAGGCTGGAGACGCTGTGGGCAGATAGCTTCGTCGTCACCGGCCGGCAGACGATCTATACCCATCCCGGCACCGGCGCCGAGACACGGCTCCTCACCATCGCGCAGCGCCAGCAGAACCGGCCCCTCACGCTCGGCGAAGCCTTGAGCAGGTTGCGCGAACGCGGCGCGCGCCTTCTCGTCAATGCGCGGTCCGGCCGCGCCGCCGTCCAGGTCCATGCCCCGTCCGTCATGCTCGACGACGGCGAGGTCGAGTACCGCGTCCGCCTGATCCGGCCGATGGAAGCACCGAACGTGCCCGTCCGCGCGATGGCGGAGAGCCACTGGCAGGATGCCGACGAGGCGAGCTTTGCGGCCGCCTGGACGGCCGAACTCGCCGAGGTCCCCGCGTTCACGGACTCGACCTTGCACATGGTCTCCGGCCTGCTGCTGCCGATCTGGAAGCGGCTCCCCAACGAGTCGACCCGCGTCTATCGCCTGCAGACCGACGACGGCGAGCGCATCATCGGCCGCAAGGTCTCTCCAGCCTGGGCGGCCACGGCCACCGCGGCCGGCCTGCCATCGCTGACGCCGGACGACGCCTTCGCCGCCTTGATCGACGGCAACACCGTCATCGACCTTGCCGAGGGTCTTCAGCTTCGCCGCGTCCGCGTCATGGGCGGCCATCGCATCGAGCTGGCGGGCTTCACCGACACCATGCGCGAGCGGCTCACGGCCTACGGCCTCTTCCACGAGATCATCTCGTGGAAGCTGCGCCTGTTCGTGCCCACCGACGCCAGCGGTCCCGCGATCCTCGCCAGGGTGATGGACCGCTATCCCATCGAGCGGGTCGCCGAGCGGGAGGCGGTGTGATGTCCCGGCTCGACGCTTCCGAACTGGCACGCCGGCTCGCGCGCAATGCCGAGGCGGTGTGCCGCCACTATCTGTCCAACGGTCATCGCGAAGGCCGCTACTGGATGGTCGGCGACGTGCGCAACACGCCCGGCCGCTCGATGTTCGTGCGCCTCATCGGCCTGGAGAGCGGCAAGGGCGCGGCCGGCAAGTGGACCGACGCCGCGACCGGCGAGCATGGCGACCTGCTCGACGTCATCCGCGAGAGCTGCGGCCTCGTGGATTTCGCGGACGTCGCGAGGGAGGCACGTGCCTTCCTCAGCCTGCCGCAACCCGAACCGCAGGCGCATGAACGTCGTCGCGCCATTCAGCCAGCCCCAACGGGTTCGCCGGAAGCCGCGCGGCGGCTGTTCGCCATGTCGCGGCCGATCCACGGCACGCTCGTCGAGACGTATCTCCGCCG
Organism: Rhodoplanes serenus; assembly: GCA_009720755.1. Lineage (GTDB taxonomy): Bacteria > Pseudomonadota > Alphaproteobacteria > Rhizobiales > Xanthobacteraceae > Rhodoplanes > Rhodoplanes serenus. Next base: position 421,343 of record WNKV01000001.1, on the reverse strand, counting down.
GCGCGGCATTACGGCTTTGCACGGAACCGGTTCGCTGCGCTTCCACCCGCGCTGCTACTACCGGCCGGACGAGCATTCCGCCACGGAGACCTGGCCCGCCATGATCGCCGCCGTCACCGATCTCGACGGCCGCCTCACCGGCGCGCACCGGACCTGGCTCGATCCCGATGGCTTCGATCCCATCCGTCTCGGTAAGGCGCCGATCGACACGCCGCGCCGCGCGATGGGCGATCTTCTCGGACACGCCGTCCGCTTCGGCGTCGCCGGCGAGGTCATGGCCGCTGGCGAAGGCATCGAGACAATGCTCTCGCTGAGGATGGCGCTGCCGGACATGCCGATGGTCGCCGCTCTGTCGGCAGCCCATCTCTCGGCCATCCTCTTCGCCGACACACTGCGCCGGCTCTACATCGCGCGCGATGACGATCCGGCCGGCAACGGCGCGATGGCCGCGCTGATCGAGCGCGCGTCCCACGACAGCATCGAGGCGATCGTGCTGTCGCCACGACTCGCCGACTTCAACGAGGATCTCCGGATGCTCGGCCCCGACGCCCTACGCGCAGCCCTTCGGGCGCAGATCGCGGCCCGGGATGCCGCTCGCTTCATAGCCGAGGCCGCATAGCCCTGATGAACCTGGACGTGCGGCCGGAACGGATGATGGGGCTCGCCGTCACGCCGGCGGCCGATGCTGCTCGCGCCGGGACAGAGCCGCGCCCGCGGCCTTCCTGAGAGGCGAACGGGACGGCAAGCGGCCCGGCCCGGCAATGGCTGCGGCCGGCTATTTTCCGCCGGCGCTGACGCGCCTTTGCATCGCCAGGCAAAATAGCCGGCCTTCGCCATCCTCCGCTGGCGCTTCGGCCCTGCGCTTCGCTCCAGGTGCAGGGCCGGCCCGCCCACCGTCTTCCGTCGCCATGAAGGCCGCGAGGGTCGCGGCCAATCCAGCGACGGAGCATCCCATGACCAGCGACGACGACTTCGAGCCCCACCACAGCTCCTCCCCGACCGATCACGTCCTGACCGAGCTTCAGCTCTACGGCTTCCGCCCCTTCCAGGACGAACCCGACCCGCGCCCGCTTCCCGAGGGCAATGCCGTCGCCGGGGCCATCGCCGACATCTTCGACGCTCTTGTTGCCACGCTCGGCGACACCCGCCTCGAGCCCGATCTCGAGGACCTGCTCTGGTCGACCGTCAACATCTTCCACCGCGCCGCCGACCGCATCGCGCGCGAGCTCGACGACAACGAGCAGGCGCAGCGCCGGAGCCAGCAGGAGCAGGACGGCACCGAGGTCAAGTCGGTCGAGCTGGAGCGGCTCATCGCCGAGGGGCAGACCCTCATCGAGCGCCGCGACGCCTTCGAGCTGATGCGCGACCAGGCCTGCGAGCATTTCGAGCGCCACACCGGCTCGGCCTGGCGGCCGCGCAGTGGCTCGCTCGTCAACCACCGCGCCATGACCGCTGCGATGATCGACAGCCGCGACTTCCTCGCCGCGAAGAAGCGCGCCGAGACCGAGGTCATGCTGCCGCCCGGTCCCAAGGTCGCGCTGAGCGGCGGGCTCGACTTCAACGATCACCGGCTGATCTGGGCCAAGCTCGACCAGGTGCACGCCAAGCACCCCGACATGGTGCTCATGCACGGCGGCTCGCCGAAGGGCGCCGAGCGCATCGCCGCGCGCTGGGCCGATCACCGCAACGTGCCGCAAATCGCCTTCAAGCCGGACTGGGCAAAGCACGCGAAGGCCGCGCCCTTCAAGCGCAACGACGCCATGCTGGAGGTGCTGCCCATCGGCGTCATGATCTTCCCCGGCACGGGCATCCAGGAAAACTTGGCCGACAAGGCGAAGAAGCTCGGCATCCCGGTCTGGCGGTTCGGCGGCGCTTGAGCGCCGGCATCATCCTTGAAAAATGCTATCACATTCGTAATACTGATAGCGCCGCAGTCAATCCGCCGAGGACGCTATCATGCCCGCTGTCACTATTCGCAACCTCTCGGAGGAGGCGCATCGCGCCCTGAAGGTCCGGGCGGCGCAGCACAACCGCAGCACGGAAGCCGAAATGCGCGCCATTCTGGAAGCCGCCGTGCGCCCCGCGGGGCGGCTCAAGATCGGCACCGCGCTCTCGGAGATGAGCCGCAAGATCGGACTCAACAATGCCGATGTCGAGGCGGTCGAACAGGTTCGCGACACCCGGCCCGCCCAGCCGATGCGCTTCGGATGATCCTGCTCGACACCAATGTCGTCTCCGAGGCGATGAAGCCCGAGCCACATCCGTCTGTCCGGGACTGGCTCGACGCCCAGGCCGCGGAAACGCTGTTTCTCTCCAGCGTCACCATCGCGGAGCTGATGTTCGGCATCGGCGCGCTGCCCAGGGGCAAGCGCAAGGACCGCCTGGCAACCACGCTCGACGGCGTGATGGAGCTGTTCAAGCCGAGAGTCCTGCCCTTCGATACGCAAGCGGCGCGGCGATACGCCGACCTCGCCGTCAAGGCGCGCAAGGCCGGCAAGGGCTTCCCCACGCCCGACGGCTACATCGCCGCGATCGCCGCCGCGCACGGCTTCGCCGTGGCGTCGCGCCACACCGCCGCGTTCGCGGCCGCCGGCCTGACGGTCATCGATCCCTGGACGGGCGGCGGCTGATCAGCAGTCGGAGAAGTTTCTGATGCGGAACAATCCGGCTCAGCTACGCCGGACGGAAGCCGTTCGCGATGTCCGCTCACGCGCCGACGATCTTATGCTATAAAGCCCTGCGCCGTGGTGGTGGTGGAAGGCGCGACCGTCAGATCCTTGTCTCACGGAGGCCACCACCATGATTTTACTCAGCGTGCTCGCCAGCATCGCCGCCATCGGCGTCATCTGCTGTCTCTTGTTCTACCTCGCGGTCTACGCGCTGCCGCTGTTCGCGGGCGTCATGGCAGGCGTCTGGGTGTATGGCACAGGCGCCGGCTGGCTTGGCGGAATCGCCGTCGGGGCGGTCGCCGGCCTCGCGACCCTGCTTGCCGGCCACCTCCTGCTCGCATTCGTCAAGCCGCTCTGGCTGCGGCTCATGATCTCCGCCGCTTTCGTCGCACCTGCCGCCATCGCCGGCTATCACGCGACACATGGCATCGTGAAGCACACGATGCCCTCCGAAACCTGGCAGGTCGCCTTCTCAGTTGTCGGGGCCGTTGTCGTCGGCATCACCGCCTTCGCGCGGCTGGCGACGCTGGCCCCGCCCGGCCGGACCGGCCACGGCGTGGCGCGCGCCTGAGACTGTTTCGGCGGTTCAAGGCATGACGAGATCACGCCTCCTGCGCGCTCCTCGTCGCCTGTTGGCAATTCGGGGTGAGAACGAGCGCCGGATTGCCAAGCTGGGCCCATAGTCACGCGCTGCATTGGAACGCGGGGTTGGCCCGCGCGACGAACCTCCACGCCATCGAAGACAGCGGGCTGGTCGCACGCCTGTCGCTGCTCATCGAGAGCATTGATGCGGCCGGTCCGGTCGCCTCGACGCGGGATGAGCGCCGTGCGCCGACGCCGCCGGACCCCTGCGGTTGCACGACGGAACCGCCAAGTTCTCCTTGATCCTCTCTGCCTGATCGAGCGCTCCATGCGGCCTCTTTGATGAGCTGATCTGGCCGCAGGCCGGCTTCGCCTCGACCGCCTATGCCGCAATGGCACCGGTCGACTTTCTTCCCCTGGGCTGCGCCCATTCCTCGCGAAACAAGAAAGTCTCCCGGCTGCCATCCTCCGCTGCGCTCCGGCCCGCAAGCAGGTGCGGCGTCGATCGCCTCCGGCCAACCGATCGCCATCGAGGCCGCAATGGTGCGGACTCGAAACAGAGATCAAGGAGAACTACCATGGCGACCATCGGCACCTTCAAGAAGTCCGGCAACGAGTTCGTCGGCCAGATCGTCACCCTCAGCGTCCAGGCCAAGAACGTCCGCATCGTCCCCGAAGCCACCCGCTCGGGTGAGAACGCCCCCAGCCACCGAGTCTTTGCGGGACGCGTCGAGATCGGCGCCGCCTGGACCAAGCGCTCCAACGAAGGCCGCGACTATCTGGGTCTCAAGCTCGACGACCCGTCGTTCACGGCTCCCATCTACGCCAACCTCTTCGACGACGAGGAAGGCGAAGGCTACAGCCTGATTTGGTCCCGCCCCAACCGCCGCAACGGCGAGTGAGGCGAAAGCCCCAGGCCCCGCCCGGCTTGACCGGGCGGGGCTTGCTCGCTCCCGGAGACGAGGCGTAAACGACCGAATCAGTTCACGGCGAGTCGGCTAACAGCCTGTCTTTGTCGGCCATTTTTGCTCGCCTCCTTGACCAAGAACGACTATTTTAGTCGTAGTTCTGGCTGCTCGATCGGCCCGGTGGGAGGTGATCATGCATGATCACCGCCCGACAATGGCGGGCCGCTCGCGCGTTGCTGGGATGGACACAGGAGACGCTCGCGGACAAGGCCCTGGTATCGCTAACGGCGCTCAAACGACTCGAATCCGCTCACAGCGCCGTCTTCGAGTCGACGGAAGATCAGGTCCGTCGCACGCTAGAGGCCAACGGCATCGTCTTCCTGTCGTCCGACCAGGGCGAAGGAGTGATGCTTGTACGCGCGAAAGTGGGCGGCCACGGCAGAACTTGACGCGGCACCCCCGTGCAGCGGGCGGAAGAGCGTGCACGGCGCTCCTCTTGCACCGGCCGCCAGTGTGCGTAGGGTTAACAATCCGTTGCACCGAACCCGTGTCGACCGTCGGGGCTCGAATTGACACACCAAGCATTCCTAGACGAGCCGCCGCAAAGCACGCTGCTGACGAGCTACGACCGCGCTCACATGAAGCTCTACATGCGGCTGCTCGACGCGGAAACCGACGCCGCCGATTGGCGCGAAGCCGTGGCGCTCCTGTTCGGCATCGACGCCGGCAGGGAACCTGAGCGCGCCTATCGCGTGCACCGCAGCCATCTCGCCCGTGCCCGTTGGATGCGTGAGTACGGCTACCGGCAGCTCGCGCGCGAGGCCTGATATCGAGACGTGATGCTGTCCTAGCATCACCCCTTGCATGTTCGGCGGCTACCCGCCGTCGTCTCAACCCGCGATCGTATTCCTCCTTCGCACGCGCCCGACCAAAGGGTCAGGGGAGGAAACACATGGGTCCCGACACATCGCGCTGGCGCACCTCCGAGACCTACGACTATCTCGATTATCTCTTCGCGCCGGACCTCGCCTGGGAATGGCTGAGGCGCAACCCGAAATACCAACGAGACTTTGCCGAAAGCGAGCGATCCTCCGCTGCCGCCCAGCGCTTCGCCGTGCTGGTGCGGCCGCGCTGGGGGTTGCGCTTTCGCGATCGACCCGTCGCTCGCCGCCACGAACGCCCCCGTCTTCTGGACCCCCGATGTCGATCCCGGCACTGTCATCCTCACCGCAGCGCCTCCATCGCCTTCAGTGGAGAGCGCCGTCCCGCCTGACCTCGATGCGAATACCGCCCGCGACGGCGCAGACGGGTTAAGCATTGTCCAGGGTCGCGGCGCGAACGCCGTTCGACTCTTCCTCACAACTGATGCCTCGCCCGCGAACCCAGTTGTCGCATTGGTCCCGCTGGGGGCCGATGGCCTCGACCGCATCGACGCGGTCACCCGTCTTTGGCGTGCCGTCAACGGACGAAAGGTGCCGATCGACGGGCGACTGACCAAGCAGCAGCGTCGGCGACTTCGGCGCATGCTTCAGGCGGTGGATGGACACACGGAAGGGGCGAGTTACCGCGAAATCGCCGAAGCTATCTTCGGGGCCGCCCGCATCGCCGATGCGTCTTGGAAGACCTCCGCCCTTCGCGACGTGACGATTGATCTCGTGAAGGACGGCCTCGCGCTGATCGCTGGTGGCTATCGTGCGCTCCTGCGTCGGCGACGCCGTCAGTAGTTTTGCCGCGCTATTCCGCAGGGGTGCGATTTTAGCACTCGCATCTTCGCCATCCCCTCACGCAGCTTTCCTCCGCCACCGTGGCCTTCGCTCGCCGGTGCTCGCCGGCAACTTGAACGAACGCCCGGAGGTGCGACATGACGAATCTCGCCGGCTTGCCGCCGCGCTTCTTGCGGACGCCGGAGGCCGCCGACTTCCTCGGCCTGTCCAGCCGGACACTGGAGAAACATCGCACCTACGGCACCGGGCCGGCCTATCGGAAGCTCGGCGGTCGCGTCGTCTATGCGCTCGACGACCTCAAGGCCTGGGCCGACCGCGGCGCGGTCACCTCGACGTCCGACCCGCGCGGCTCCGTGCTGCCGGCCAAGCGCCACGACTCGGCCTCGGCGCAGGCCGGTCGTAGCCGCCGTTGAGAGGCGCGACATGTCCTGGGCGCGACGCCATAGCGAACGCGAGCAGCTCGATCTTTTCCGGGCGCTGCCCGGCGATCTCGCGCCGCGCGACGCGCAGGACCTCATGGCCTATCCGTTCTTCTCGCTCGCCAAGTCGAAGCGGCTGGCGCCGATCGACTTCAAGGCCGGCACCATTGTCATCCGGGTCGAGGCGGTCCCGGAGCACGGCATGGCGACGATCTGGGACGCCGACGTGCTGATCTGGGCAGCCTCACAGATCGTCGAGGCGCGCGACCTCGGCCTGCGGCCGTCGCGCCTGGTGGCGGCGACGCCATACGAAATTCTCTCCTTCATCGGCCGCGGGGTGAGCGCGCGCGACTACGACCGCCTGAAGGCCGCGCTCGACCGCCTGCAATCGACCACCGTCGCGACCTCGATCCGCCAGCCAACCGAGCGGCGGATGCACCGCTTCTCCTGGATCAACGAGTGGAAGGAGCGTGCGGACGCGCACGGCCGTCCGCTCGGTCTCGAGCTGATCGTACCGGACTGGTTCTTTGCCGCTGTCCTTGATGACGCGCTGGTGCTCACAATCGACCGCGCGTACTTCCGTCTGACCGGCGGGCTGGAGCGCTGGCTGTATCGCTTGGTGCGCAAGCACGGCGGCCGCCAGCACTACGGTTGGAGCTTCGACGTCGCCTATCTCCATGCGAAGTCCGGCAGCCTCTCACCGCTCAAGCATTTCGCCTACGACCTGCGCGACATCGTTCGCCGGCAGACGCTGCCCGGCTACCGGCTGACCATCGAGCAGCCGCCGGACGCCCCAGAACGCCTCGCATTCGTTCCCGTCGCTTCCGCGGCCCTCGCTCCGCTGCGGCCGCGCGGGACTTCTCGCGCTGGGGACAAGCTGTGAATCGCCTCGTGCTATCAGGGACGGAACCTATCGTGCCATCGGGGACCCGATCCTCGTGCCATCGGGGACCGGATTCATCGAATCCGAGCGTCGATTCAAAGCAATGTGCGCGGCGTAACTCTTCTAACCAGGATTCCTTCGGAATCTTTCTAACGGCCGCTCCGCGTTCCACACCTGTGGATGAGTGCCGCCAACGGGAGGCGGCGCCATGATCGTCGCGCTGCTCAACCAGAAAGGCGGCGTCGGCAAGACCACGCTCGCCCTCCACCTCGCCGGCGAATGGGCACGACGACGCCAGCGCGTCACTGTCATCGATGCCGATCCGCAAGGTTCTGCTCTCGACTGGTCGCAGCAGCGCGCACGCGAGAGCCTTCCACGGCTGTTCGGCGTGATCGGCCTGGCGCGCGATACGCTGCACCGGGAAGCGCCCGAGCTCGCGCGCAATGCCGATCACATCGTCATCGACGGCCCGCCGCGCGTCGCCGGGCTCATGCGCTCGGCACTGCTCGCGGCCGACATCGTCCTGATCCCGGTGCAGCCGTCGCCCTTCGACGGCTGGGGATCGGCCGAGATGCTAGCACTGCTGAGCGAGGCGCGCGTGTATCGCCCGCAGCTCGTCGCCCGCTTCGTCCTCAATCGATGCGCCGCGCGCACTGTCATCGCGCGCGAGACCGCGCTCACCCTCGCCGATCACGACCCGCCGCTGCTCGCCTCCAGGATCGGTCAGCGTGTCGCCTTCGCGGAGGCCGCGCAGTCCGGCCGCCTCGTCTGGGAAGCACACACAGAAAGTCCGGCGGCGCGCGAGATCACCGCTCTTGCGGCCGAAGTCGGGAGGCTGGCGCGATGACGCAGCGCTCCCCGAAACGCGCCTTCATCGCGCGGCCGGCCGATCCCGAACGCTGGATCAAGGCATCTGCACCGCGCCCCAACAGCAACGACGACGCGGCCGCTTTCACCGCGCGGCTGACGATCGACATCACGCCGGAGCTGCGCGGCCGCATCAAGATCGCAGCCTTCCAGCACGGCCTGACCGTCGCGGACATGCTGCGCGACCTGCTCGCCCGCGAATTCCCTCCAGCCGAAGGAGACCACCCATGACCGGTGCGCCTCACCTGCGCCTCGTGCCGTCGCCGCTTCCCGCCGACGGCTTGACACGCGTCGAGCTGACCTGGATCGAGAAGAAGGTCGAATACTGGATCCACTTCGGCAAGGAGAAGGACGAGCAGATCCTCGACCGGCACCGCCGCGTGCTCGCCTTCACGCCCAACAGCGTCTTCGCCTTCGTGCGCTGGGCCTCCAACGACCATGGCACCATCTTGTCGCGCATCGACATCGTGCGCGCGATCACGCCCGGCGAGCGCTATCAGACGCTGCCCTTCGTGCGCCCCGGCGGCGACATCTTGCTCAAGATGGAGGGCTGGCCGAAGGTCGAGCGCGTCCTCCAGATCGTCGATGCGATCGAGGCGATCGGCATCGACCCGGCCGAGGTGTCGCCGCATCACTGGCGCCACGTCCACCACCGCCTGACCGCCGGCGAGGAGCCGCGCCGCTACACCGTGGAGCAGCATCGGGCGATCCTCCTGCGGCGGAGGGTCGAGCCGTGACGCGCCTCGGCTATGTCATGACGACCTCCCTCGCCGTGGTGGCGGTCGGCGTTCTCTCCTTCCTTCCAGTGACGCCGAGGCTCATCTGGAATGCGTCCGCCAGCGTACCGCTCGGCCTCTATTCCATCGCGCCGGCGCGTCACCTCGAAGTCACCGATCTCGTGGCGGTCGAGACGCCCGAGCCGCTCGCCTCCTTCATGGCCGAACGCCGCTATCTGCCCCGCGGCGTGCCGCTGATGAAGCGCGTCGCCGCCGTTGCTGGCCAGCAGGTTTGCCGGGACGGATCGCGCATCACGGTCGACGGGATCGACATGGGCGACGCGCTGGCGCGCGACCGCGCCGGCCGTGTCTTGCCGTCCTGGCAGGGCTGCCGCCGCATCGCCCATGGCGAAGTCTTCCTGATGAACTGGGCCGCTCCCGACAGCATGGACGGCCGCTACTTCGGCCCGCTCGCCACGAAAACGATCATCGGCCGCGCGGTGCCGCTGTGGACCGACGAGGACGGCGACGGCCGCTTCCAATGGCACGCCGCAACGCGGTGACGGCGCGCCGAGCACGTCCCCTTCACCGCACATAGGGAGCTTTCAATGCCACAGATCGGAGAGTTCACCCGCACCAAGAACGGCTATGCCGGGCACGTCCGCACGCTCACGCTGAACGGCGAGATCGTGCTCATTCCGGCCGAGCATTCGGACGCCGAGAACGCGCCGGACTACCGCGTCCATCTCGGCGACAGCAACGGGCCTGAGATCGGCGCCGGCTGGAAGCGCACCGGCGAGAAGGCCGGCGACTACGTCTCCGTCCAGATCGACGACCCGGCGCTCAGCCAGCCGATCCGCGCCAACCTGTTCCAGTCCGGCGACGCAAAGTCGATCTGGGGCCTGCACTGGAACCGCCCTCAAAAGCGCCCCGAGCGGGATTGACGCGATGGTCATCCGCTTGATCTCGCGGAGACGGAGTGAGACGGCTGGGCGGGGCTCGCTCGCCCGGCGTCTTCCCGCTCTTCTCCTTTCCGGCCTGCTGATCGCCGCGCCCTTCACCAGCGTTGCGCTTGCGCAGAACGCGTCTACCGCGCGTCTTCGGAGCGACCACACAATCGCTGACTACATCGCGGAAGCGGCGCGGCGTTTCGGCCTGCCCGTCGCTTGGATACGGGCCGTCATGGACGCGGAAAGCGCCGGCGATGTGCGCGCCGTCTCTCGCAACGGCGCGATGGGCCTGATGCAGATCTTGCCGGACACGTGGTCGGAGCTGCGCGCCCGTTACGGTCTCGGCCGCGATCCGTTCGATCCGCGCGACAACATCCTGGCCGGCGCCGCGTACCTGCGCGAGATGCACGACCGTTACGGATCGCCGGGCTTCCTCGCGGCCTACAATGCGGGCCCGCAGCGTTATGACGAATACCTTGCGGGCGTGCGCGCTCTGCCGGCCGAAACGCGTGCCTATGTCGCTTTGCTCGCGCCCCTTGTCGGCGGCGAACCGCTCGAGCGCGTGACCGCGATTGCGCCTGATTCGCTCGCCTGGACGCGCTCTCCTTTGTTCGTCGTGCGCGCGAACGGCAACGCGAATGCAGCCCCATCGCAAGAACAGCGCGCGCCCGGTGACAACGCGACAGCACCACGAGCGCGGGACGCGGCAGCGCTTTCACCGCGCTCCTCCGGCCTCTTCGTCGCGCAAGCGAGTCCGGACCCGCAGCAATGACGCGCTCGTTGCCCAATCGCGATGTAGCGACCCCCAGCGCACAAGAGCGTGTGGTGAGGCGGGAGGGCGCAACCACGTCCGCACGATGGCAGGATAAAGGGGCGCGAGGTGCGCGCCAGGACGGTTGTGCGTTTTCAATAGCTTACATGCCGAAGCCGCGAGGTGCGCCGTCCCGGCGCAGCCTGCGGCTTCGGCACTTCTTCAATGAATTCCGTCGCTTGGCGCGATGTGCGGGGCCGCGGCCATGAGCGCCGAGGACGACTTCCGCATCCGGCCTGGCCGCATCCGCTCGACGCGCACGCAGCGGGCGCGGCCCTTCATCGCGCAGGCGCTCGCCGCCGCCCAGCGCGCCGGCGGCTCCGTCTCCCGCAAAGGGACGATCGGTCCCGGCCATCGCTCCCGCTTCGGCCGCGGCCAGCGCGCCTCGATCCAGGCCAACCGGCTCATCACGTCGCGCTCGCGCGGCGCCGTCGTCAAGGCACGCGTCGTCCGCCACGGCGCACGCGGCGCCTCGCTCGTGACCCATCTCGGCTATCTCCGGCGCGAGGGCGTCACCCGGGACGGAGAGAAGGCGCGGCTCTTCGGTCCCGGCACCGATGAAGCCGATCCGAAGGCTTTCGCGGAGCGCTGCGCCGACGACCGCCATCACTTCCGCTTCATCGTGTCGCCGGATGACGCGATCGAGATGGCGGACCTCAAGCGGTTCACCCGCGACCTGGTCGGCCAGATGGAGAAAGATCTCAGGACAAGACTCGACTGGGTGGCGGTCGACCACTGGAACACCGAGCACCCCCACGTCCACCTGATCGTGCGCGGCGTTCGTGACGACGGCGAGAACCTCGTCATCGCGCGCGACTACATCAAGGAAGGCATGCGCGACCGCGCGCGCGACCTGATCACCCAAGAACTCGGCCTGCGCACCGACCACGACATCCGCACCGCGCTGGAGCGCCAAATCGAAGCCGAGCGCTGGACGAACCTCGACCGCCAGCTTGCCCGCGATGCCTATCGCACCGGTATCATCGACCTCGCGCCGCGCGCCGGCCGTCAGCCCGACGAATTCCACGCGCTGAAGGTCGGACGCCTGCGCAAGCTGGAGGCCCTCGGGCTCGCCGACCAGATTGGGCCAAGTCAATGGGTCATCTTCGATCAGGCCGAGAAGAGTTTGCGGGAGCTCGGCGAGCGTGGCGACATCATCAAGCGGATTCATCGCGGCCTCGCCGAGCGCGGTATCGAACGCGGGCCTTCGAGCTACGTGCTGGCCGGCGAAAGCCTGGACGAGCCGATCGTCGGCCGCTTGCTGGCGCGCGGGCTCGACGACGAGCTGAAGGGCACCGCCTACGCCGTCGTCGACGGCGTCGATGGCCGCACCCATCACATCAGGCTCGCCGATCTCAACGCGGCCGGAGACTCCGCCCCGGGCTCGATCGTCGAGCTGCGCCGGTTCGACGATGCGCAGGGCCGGCGGCGTGTCGCGCTCGCCGTCCGGTCGGACCTTCCGCTCGAGCAGCAGATCACGGCGAACGGCGCCACCTGGCTCGACCGCCAGGCCATTGCGCGCGAGCCAGTCCCGCTTGGCGCCGGCGGCTTCGGCGCCGAGGTCCGCGACGCGCTCGACCGTCGCGCCGAGCATCTCATCGCTCAGGGCCTGGCCGAGCGGCAGAGCCGCGGGGTCAGCTTCAGCCGCAACCTGATCGAGACGCTGCGGCGTCGCGAGCTCGATGCGCTGAGCGAGCGCCTCGCCGCCGGGACCGGACGGACGGCCGTCAAATCCAATGCCGGCGAGTACGTCGCGGGCACCTACCGCCGCCGCTTCGATCTCGCCTCTGGACGCTTCGCGATGCTCGACGACGGCCTCGGCTTCCAGCTCGTGCCGTGGTCGCCCTCGCTCGAACAGCATCTCGGCCGCCATGTCTCCGGTATGGCGCGCGGCGACGGCGGCATCGACTGGAGCTTCGGCCGCAAACGGGGGATCGGCTTGTGACGAGACGATCGGCCAAGGAGAGCGCGTGATGTCGGCAACGAAGATTCTCTGGGGTCAGATTCTGGTCGTCGCGCTGATCATCCTGGCGACGACCTGGGGCGCCACGGAATGGACGGCGTGGCGATTGAACTTTCAGGCGCAGCTCGGTGAGCCCTGGTTCATCCTGTTCGGCTGGCCGGTCTATTATCCCCCAGCGTTCTATGCGTGGTGGTTCTTCTACGACGCCTACGCGCCGGCGATCTTCGTGGAAGGGGCTGTCATCGCAGCATCGGGCGGATTAATGGCGATCGCTGTCGCGATCGCCATGTCGGTGTTGCGGGCCCGCGAAACCAAGAACGTCGACACCTACGGTTCAGCACGATGGGCCCGCCCCGATGAGGTGAAGGGCGCCGGCCTGCTCGGCCCCGACGGCGTCGTGCTCGGCAAGCTCGGCCGCGACTATCTCCGCCACGACGGCCCCGAGCACGTCCTCTGCTTTGCCCCGACCAGGAGCGGCAAAGGTGTGGGTTTGGTCATTCCCTCGCTCCTCACTTGGCCGGGGAGCGCCATCGTCCACGACATCAAGGGTGAGAACTGGCAGCTCACGTCGGGATTTCGCGCCCGGCACGGCCGCGTGCTCCTGTTCGATCCGACGAACGCCAAGTCTTCTGCCTACAATCCTCTGCTCGAAGTCCGGCGCGGCGAATGGGAAGTCCGCGACGTCCAGAACATCGCCGACATCCTGGTCGACCCGGAAGGCTCGCTCGAGAAGAGGAACCATTGGGAGAAGACCTCTCATGCGCTGCTGGTCGGCGCCATCCTCCACGTGCTCTACGCCGAGGAGGACAAGACGCTCGCCGGCGTCGCCTCCTTCCTCTCCGATCCGCGCCGACCGATCGAGTCGACGCTCGCCGCGATGATGAGGACCCCGCATCTGGGAGAGGCCGGACCGCACCCGGTCATCGCCAGCGCCGCGCGCGAGCTCCTCAACAAGTCGGACAACGAGCGCAGCGGCGTGTTGAGCACCGCCATGTCCTTTCTCGGCCTCTACCGCGACCCCGTCGTCGCGGCCGTCACGCGCCGCTGCGACTGGCGGATCACCGATATCGTCGGCGGCGCGCCGCCGACGACGCTCTACCTCGTTGTGCCGCCGTCCGACATCGCCCGCACCAAGCCGCTGATCCGGCTGATCCTCAACCAGATCGGCCGGCGGCTGACGGAAGATCTCCATGCGAAGTCCCGCCGTCACCGCCTGCTTCTCATGCTCGACGAGTTCCCCGCACTCGGCCGCCTCGACTTCTTCGAGAGCGCGCTGGCGTTCATGGCCGGCTATGGGCTGAAGTCGTTCCTGATCGCGCAGAGCCTCAACCAGATCGAGAAGGCTTACGGCCCGAACAACTCGATCCTCGACAATTGCCATGTGCGGGTGAGCTTCGCGACCAACGACGAGCGCACGGCCAAACGCGTGAGCGACGCGCTCGGCACGGCGACCGAGCTCCGCGCCATGCGCAACTACGCCGGCCATCGCCTCAGCCCCTGGCTCGGACACCTGATGGTCTCGCGCTCGGAGACGGCCCGGCCGCTGCTCACGCCCGGCGAGATCATGCAGCTCCCGCCCACAGACGAGATCGTGATGGTCGCCGGCACGCCGCCCATCCGCGCCAAGAAGGCGCGCTACTTCGAGGACCGGAGATTACAGGCGCGCATCTTGCCGCCGCCGGTGCTGAAGGCGGCGGAACACCATCAAGCGAATGACTGGACCGGCAGGCCCCTGCCGCCGCAACCTTTGCCGGAAGCCGCGCCACCCGTGAGCGGCATGAATGACGAGGATCCGACGGGCTCCGAGAGGCGGCGCCAGCCCGAGCTCAGTCGCGTGGCCCCGGTCGAGAAGAAGCCGCCGATCGACAACGAGTTCGAGATCGACCCCAACGATGACGAGCCGGACGATGCCGCACGGCTGAGCCGCATGAACCGTCTCGTGCAAGGCCTCGCGCGCCAGGTCTCACTCGATCCCGACGACGGCATGGAGCTGTAGGACGCCATGCCGAATCCGAACAAGAAGCGGCGGCTTTCCGTCTATCTCGAACCCGGCGTGACCAGGGCGCTGGCGGAATACGCCGCACGCCGCGCCCAGTCGCGCTCGCTCGTCGCGGAGGCGGCCATCGCCTCATTCCTCTCACCCGACGCCGCCGAGCGGCAGGAGGCGGCGCTCACCAGGCGGCTCGATCAGCTCGACCGGCGCATGGCGCGCCTGGAGCGTGATCTTGGCATCGCCGTCGAGACGCTCGCCGTCTTCGTCCGCTTCTGGCTGACCACCAACCCGCCGCTGCCAGAGCCTGCGCAGGCCGCCGCGCGCGCGAAGGCAGGCGAACGCTATGACGCGTTTGTCGCCGCGCTCGGACGGCGACTCGCCAAGGGGCCAAAGCTCGGCCAAGAAATCTCCGAGGACGTTCCGGGCGAACCGAGTAACGAATAAGCGAGATCACGACGCTCGCAAGTCGTCAGCGGCTTCGCCGTTTCCCTGTATTTCTACGCCACACTACGACGACCCCATCGCGCTTGTTGCACCGACCGATTTTCTGCCTCTTCTACTCATCCCCGATCCAGGGCCGCTCGCGAGCGGTCCCGCGCAGAACGGGGACGACATGGCGGTTTCATTCCAGCAATCCGAGGCGGTCCTTCGCGGCACGCGGATGCTGCGCACGGCGCTTGGCCCGGCCATTGCAGGCTTCCTGGAAGACCCGTCGATCGTCGAGGTGATGCTCAACCCGGACGGGCGGCTCTGGATCGACCGGCTTTCCGGGGGTTTGGCCGATACGGGTGAGCGACTGTCGCCTGCCGACGGCGAGCGCATTGTCAGGCTCGTCGCCCACCATGTCGGCGCCGAGGTCCACGCCGGCAGCCCGCGTGTCTCGGCCGAACTGCCCGGAACGGGAGAGCGCTTCGAGGGCCTCCTGCCGCCTGTCGTGGCCGCGCCGGCGTTTGCGATCCGCAAGCCCGCGGTCGCCGTGTTCACGCTGCACGACTATGTCGCCGCCGGCATCATGTCGGCCGAGCAGGCGGAGATTCTCCGCCGCGCCGTCGCCGACCGCCGCAATATCCTGGTCGCCGGCGGAACGAGCACCGGCAAGACCACGCTCACCAACGCACTGCTCGCGGAAGTCTCGAAGTCGGCCGATCGCGTCGTCCTGATCGAGGACACGCGCGAGCTTCAATGCGCGGCGCCCAATCTCGTCGCCATGCGCACCAAGGACGGCGTCGCCACGCTCTCCGACCTCGTGCGCTCTTCGCTGCGCCTGCGCCCCGACCGCATTCCCATCGGCGAGGTGCGCGGCGCCGAGGCGCTCGACCTCCTGAAGGCGTGGGGCACCGGACATCCCGGCGGCATCGGCACCATCCACGCCGGCACCGCGATCGGCGCGCTTCGCCGCCTCGAGCAGCTCATCCAGGAAGCCGTCGTCACGGTCCCGCGCGCGCTGATCGCAGAAACCATCGATCTCGTCGCCGTGCTGAGCGGCCGCGGCGCCTCGCGCCGTCTCGCCGAGCTCGCCCGCGTCGAGGGCCTCGGACCCGGCGGCGACTACCGCATCACCCCCGCGACAGCAGGCCCAGCAGGAGATCACGCATGACCGCCGCCCGACAGCCATCAACTAAGCACCGCCTATTCGTCGGCTCGGTTCTCGACCGGATCGGCGCCATCGGTCTGACCGCGACAGGGCTTCTCTACGCGGCGCCGGCCTATGCCAGCGGCTCGTCCATGCCGTGGGAGCAGCCGCTTCAGCAGATCCTGCAATCGATCGAAGGCCCGGTGGCCAAGGTCATCGCGGTGATCATCATCATCGTCACTGGCCTGACGCTCGCCTTCGGCGATACGAGCGGCGGCTTCCGCAGGCTCGTGCAGATCGTCTTTGGCCTGTCGATCGCATTCGCAGCCAGCTCCTTCTTCCTGAGCTTCTTCAACTTCGGCGGTGGGGCGGTGGTGTGATGGCTGGTGTGCTTGAGACCGCCGAGGTCCCCGGCTTCTCGGTGCCAGTCCATCGGGCGCTGACCGAGCCCATCCTCCTCGGCGGCGCGCCGCGCTCGATCGCCATCCTCAACGGCACGCTCGCCGCCGCGCTCGGGCTCGGCCTGCGGCTCTGGCTCGTCGGCCTCGGCCTTTGGGCCGTCGGCCATTTCGCGGCGGTGTGGGCGGCGAAGCGCGATCCGATGTTCGTGGAGGTCACGCGCCGGCACCTGCGCATTCCCGGCTTCCTGGGCGTGTGAGGCGGCCGATGATGAACCTCGCCGAATATCGCCGCACGTCTTCGCGCCTCGCCGACTTCCTGCCGTGGGCAGCGCTCGCCGCAGAGGGCGTCGTCCTCAACAAGGACGGCAGCTTCCAGCGCACGGCACGCTTCCGCGGCCCCGACCTCGACTCCTCCGTGCCGGCCGAGCTGGTCGCCGTCGCGGGCCGCCTCAACAACGCCTTCCGGCGCCTCGGCTCCGGCTGGGCGATCTTCGTCGAGGCGCAGCGTCACGGCGTCGGCGCCTATCCGTCGAGCCGCTTTCCCGATGCCGCGTCTGCGCTGGTCGACGCCGAGCGCAAGGCGGACTTCGAGGAAGCGAGTGCGCATTTCGAGTCGAGCTACTTCCTCACCTTCACCTACCTGCCGCCGGCCGAGGACGCCGCGCGCGCCGAGAACTGGCTCTACGAGGGCAAGGCCGACCGCGGCGTCGATCCGCACGAGATCCTAAGCGGCTTCGTCGACCGCACGGATCGCGTCCTGCAGCTCATCGAAGCCTTCATGCCCGAATGCGCCTGGCTCGATGACGGCGAGACGCTGACCTACCTGCATTCCTGCATCTCGACCAGGCGCCATCGCGTGCGCGTGCCCGAGACGCCGATATATCTCGACGCGTTATTGGCCGACCAGCCGCTGACGGGAGGCCTCGAGCCGCGGCTCGGCGACGCACACCTTCGCGTGCTCACGATCGTCGGTTTTCCGACGGCAACCACGCCGGGCATTTTGGATGAGCTGAACCGGCTGGCGTTTCCTTATCGCTGGGCGACGCGCGCGATCCTGCTCGACAAGACCGACGCAACCAGGCTGCTGACCAAGATCCGCCGGCAATGGTTCGCCAAGCGCAAGAGCATCGCGGCGATCCTGAAGGAGGTAATGACCAACGAGGCCTCGGCTCTCGTCGACACCGATGCCGCGAACAAGGCGGCCGACGCCGACCTCGCGCTCCAGGAGCTCGGCGCCGACTACGCCGGCGAGGCCTATGTCACCGCGACGGTGACGGTCTGGGACGATGACCCCCGCATCGCCGCCGAAAAGCTGCGGCTGGTCGAGAAGGCCATCCAGGGCCGCGACTTCACCGCGATGCCCGAGACGATCAATGCCGTGGACGCCTGGCTCGGCTCGCTGCCGGGGCATGTCTACGCCAACGTGCGCCAGCCGCCGATCTCGACCCTCAACCTCGCCCACATGATCCCGCTGTCGGCGGTGTGGGCGGGGCCGGAACGGGATGAGCACTTCGGTGCACCCACCTTGCTGTTCGGCAAGACCGAAGGGTCCACCCCGTTCCGGTTCTCTTTGCATGTTGGTGACGTCGGTCACACGCTCGTCGTCGGCCCGACCGGCGCCGGCAAGTCGGTGCTGCTGGCGCTGATGGCCCTTCAGTTCCGGCGCTATTCCCGCTCGCAGGTCTTCGCCTTCGACTTTGGCGGTTCGATCCGCGCCGCCGCGCTCGCCATGGGCGGCGACTGGCACGACCTCGGCGGCGGTCTCACGGACGGGTCCGCCGAGAGCGTTTCGCTGCAGCCGCTCGCCGGCATCCACCATGTCCCCGAACGCGCCTGGGCCGCCGACTGGATCGTCGCGATCCTGATGCGCGAGGGCGTGGCGATCACACCCGAGGTCAAGGAGCATCTCTGGACCGCGCTGACCTCTCTTGCCAGCGCTCCCGTCGTCGAACGCACGATCACCGGCCTCGCGGTGCTCCTGCAATCAAACGATCTCAAGCAGGCGCTGCGGCCCTATTGTGTCGGCGGGGCCTATGGCCGCCTGCTCGACGCCGAGCACGAGCATCTCGGCGAGGCATCGGTCCAGGCCTTCGAGACCGAGGGCCTGATCGGCACCGGCGCGGCGCCGGCCGTGCTCGCCTATCTGTTTCACCGCCTCGAGGATCGCCTCGACGGGCGGCCGACCTTGCTGATCGTCGACGAAGGCTGGCTGGCGCTCGACGACGAAGGCTTCGCGGGCCAGCTCCGGGAGTGGCTGAAGACGCTCCGAAAGAAGAACGCCAGCGTCGTCTTCGCCACGCAGTCGCTTTCCGACATCGACAATTCACCGATCGCGCCGGCCATCATCGAGAGCTGCCCGACGCGAGTGCTGCTCCCGAACGAGCGGGCGATCGAGCCGCAGATCACTGCGATCTACCGCAGGTTCGGGTTAAACGATCGCCAGATCGAAATCCTCGCGCGCGCGATGCCGAAGCGCGACTACTACTGCCAGTCGCGACGCGGCAACAGGCTCTTCGAACTCGGCCTCTCCGACGTCGCTCTCGCCCTGTGCGCCGCGTCCTCCAAGGCCGATCAAGCCGCCATCGAGCGCATCGTCGCCGAACATGGCCGTGAGAATTTCCTGCCGGCATGGCTGCACCTGCGCGGCGTCGCGTGGGCCGCCGATCTCATCCCAAACCTCACCAACCTGGAGACACAATCATGATTGTCCGTCGTTCCCGCGCGGCGCTTCTTGCCGCGACGGCTCTTTCACTTCCGCTTTGGTTTTCGCCGGTCCTGGTCGCGCCTGCCGCAGCCCAGTGGATCGTCTACGACCCGACCAACTATGCGCAGAACGTGCTGCAGGCGGCGCGCGCGCTGCAGCAGATCAACAACCAGATCACCTCGCTCCAGAACGAAGCGCAGATGCTAATCAACCAGGCGCGCAATCTCGCGAGCTTGCCGTATTCCTCGTTGCAGCGTCTCCATCAGTCCGTCCAGCGCACCCAGCAGCTTCTCGGCCAGGCGCAGAACATCGCCTTCGACGTGCAGCAGGTCGACCGCGCGTTCCAGACCACTTATGGCAACGCGTCACTCTCGGCATCGGATCAGCAATTGATCGCGGATGCGCGCACGCGCTGGCAGAATACGGTCGGCGGACTTCAGGACGCGATGCGCGTCCAGGCCGGTGTGGTCGGCAACATCGACACAAACCGCACGGAGATGTCGGCGCTGGTCGGCCAGAGCCAAGGCGCCACGGGCGCGCTGCAAGCAACACAGGCTGGCAACCAGATCCTCGCACTCCAAGCGCAACAACTCGCCGACTTGACTGCTGTCGTGGCAGCCGATGGGCGAGCACGGGCTCTCGCCGATGCCGAGCGCGCGGCCGCGGCCGAGCAAGGACGTGAACAGCGCCGGCGCTTCCTGACGCCCGGCGCCGGTTATCAGGCCGGAAACGCCCGCATGTTCCCGAATAGCGGCAAATGAGGGCGCGTCCCGTGGACGCCAAGACTCTCGCCCGAATCGGAGCTGTCGCGTTCGTCGCCGTCGCGATCACCGCGACGGTCATCGAGCTGACCCGGAAAGTGGAGCGGCCTGAAACCACTCCAGCCCGGCAAGCGGAGGTGGGTGCGGCCGACCCGCTGCGAGACGAGTTGTTCCGATGCCAGAGCCTCGGCGAGGCCGGGCCGCGCGATCGGGCATGCCTCCGCGCCTGGGCGGAGAGCCGCCGACGATTTCTGATGCCGCGGACAACACCTTCGACGAGCCCGTCGGATGCGAGCCGGCCCACCGGCGAGACGCGCGGCGAAGGCGCCGCGCCGAACGGCGAGTAGAATCATGGGCGGCACTGGCGTCATCGACCATTTTCTCGAGGTATTTACTCGATATATCGACTCCGGTTTCGGCTTGCTCGGCGGCGAAGTCGCGTTCGTTGCGACGACGCTGATCGTGATCGACGTCACGATCGCCGCTCTGTTCTGGAGCTGGGGCGCCGATGACGACATCCTCGCCCGCCTCATCAAGAAGACGCTGTTCGTCGGCGTGTTCGCCTATCTCATCGGCAACTGGAACAACCTCGCGCGCATCGTCTTCGAGTCCTTCGCCGGCCTCGGACTGAAGGCGAGCGGAACCGGCTTCACGACGGCTGATCTGCTCCGCCCGGGCCGCGTCGCGCAGACCGGCCTCGATGCCGGCCGTCCGCTGCTCGACTCGATCTCGGGCCTCATGGGCTACTGGTCGTTCTTCGAAAACTTCATCCAGATCGCCTGCCTGTTCCTCGCCTGGGCGCTCGTCCTGCTCGCGTTCTTCATCCTCGCGGTGCAGCTCTTCGTGACTCTCATCGAGTTCAAGCTGACCACGCTCGCGGGCTTCGTCCTCATCCCGTTCGGGCTGTTCGGGCAGAGCGCGTTCATGGCCGAGCGCGTGCTCGGCAACGTCATCAGCTCCGGCATCAAGGTGCTGGTGCTCGCCGTCATCATCGGCATCGGCTCGACGCTGTTCTCCGAGTTCACCGCCGGCTTCGGCGGCGCCAGCCCGACGATAGATCAGGCCATGGCGATCGTGCTCGCGGCGCTCTCGCTTCTCGGCCTCGGGATCTTCGGGCCCGGCATCGCCAACGGCCTCGTCAGCAGCGGCCCGCAGCTCAGCGCCGGCGCGGCCGTGGGCACCGGCCTTGCCGCCGGCGGCGCGGTGGTCGCAGCGGGTGCCGCCGGCGGTCTCGCTTTGCGCGGCGGCGCGGCCGCGATCTCGGGCACCGCCGCGGCAGCGCGCGGAGGCGCGACCCTCGCGGGCGGCGCGGCGACCGCTTACAGCCTCGGGGCGGCCGGACAATCCGGTCCGGCCGGCGTTGCCTCCGGCCTCGGCGGTGTCGCACGGGCGGCTGGAGGCGCGGCCATCTCGCCGCTTCGCCGCGCGGTCTCTCACGCGGCCGACAGCATGCGCTCCAGCTACGCCCGAGGCGCCCAGTCCGCTTTCGAGGCGACCGGCGGCGCTTCAACGATGGGCACCATCGGCGGCGCGGTCGACGCGTCAGGAGCTCCCGTGTCTGACGGTCCGCCCGCCTGGGCCCGCCGCATGAAGCGCTCCCAGCAGCTCCATCACGGCGTCATGGCCGCCGCGCACGCGATCCGCAGCGGCGACAGCCATGGCGGCGGCAGCTCCGTTAACCTTTCCCAGCGAGACACATAATGTTCAAGCGACCTTCGACGCATTACGGCAAGACACCTGAGCCCGAGACGCCCTATCAGCGCGCCGCGCAGGTCTGGGACGAGCGCATCGGCTCGGCCCGCGTGCAGGCCCGAAACTGGCGGCTGATGGCTTTCAGTTCGCTCGCGCTGTCGGCCGCCTTCGCCGGTGCGCTGGTTTGGCAATCGGCGCGGGGCACCGTCGTCCCTTGGGTCGTGCAGGTCGATAATCTCGGCCAAGCCCAGGCAGTCGCACCTGCGGTCGCCGATTATCGCCCGACCGATCCTCAGATCGCGTTCCATCTCGCGCGCTTCATCGAGCAGGTCCGCTCGATCCCCGCCGATCCGATCGTGGTTCGGCAGAATTGGCTGCGCGCCTACGACTTCACGACCGACCGTGGCGCTGCGGCTCTGAACGACTACGCACGCGCCAACGACCCTTTCACCAAAGTGGGCAAGCAACAGGTCGCGGTCGACGTTTCGAGCGTCATTCGAGCGTCGCCCGACAGCTTCCGCGTGGCCTGGACCGAGCGGCGCTATGAGAACGGCCAGCTCGCATCGACCGAACGTTGGACCGCCATCCTCACCATCGTGGTGCAGCCGCCGCGTGACGCAGAGCGGCTGCGCGCCAATCCGCTCGGCATCTACATCAATGCGATCAACTGGTCGCGGGAGCTGGGGTAAATGAATCGAGAGAACGTTTGTGCCGCAAAGCCGGTTTTCCGTAAATACGCAATCCCTGCCGCGCTCCTGTCGGCCGCGCTGCTGAGCGCATGCGCCACGCAGAGGCCGCCGCAGATCAGCTATGACTCCGATGTCCCGCCATTGCCGGCCGTTCCAGCGGCAATCGCGGACGAGCGGCCGCTGCACATTCCGCCCGCTTGGACTCCCAGCCATGGCGGGGCCGCCGCCAATTCGCCGACGGCGCGGGTGGCGAACGCCAATGCCGCCGCCCGCGTCGAGCCTCGCCGAGAGGGCTACTACAACGCCATCCAGATTTATCCATGGTCGGAAGGCGCGCTCTATCAGGTCTACACCTCGCCGGGACAGATCACGGACATCGCGCTTGAGCCTGGCGAGAGCCTGACCGGCGCCGGCCCGATCGCCGCCGGCGACACCGCGCGCTGGATCATCGGCGACACCGAAAGCGGATCGGGGATCACGCGCCGTGTCCACGTGCTAGTAAAGCCGACGCGGCCCGACATCACCACCAACCTTGTCATCACCACCGATCGCCGCAGCTACATGATCGAGCTGCGGGCCGGCGCCAATCCGTACATGCCGGCCGTGGCATGGGCCTATCCACAACTTCCCGCTTCGCAGCGTGCGGGTGTCCCGGCGACGCCGGTCATCCCCGCCGCCGCGGCGCGCAACTATCGCTACGCTTTGAGCGGCGACAATCCGCCTTGGCGACCGATCGCCATCTATGACGATGGACGGCGGGTTTATGTCGAGTTCCCGCGCGGCATCGTTCAGGGCGAGATGCCGCCGCTCTTCGTCATCGGCTCGGAAGGCGAGCTCCAGATCGCCAACAGCCGCATCTACCAGAACGTCCTAATCGTCGATCGCCTCTTCGGCGCCGCCGAGCTTCGCCTTGGCAGCGGTGACCGCCAGCAAAAGATCAGGATCTCGCGCAGCGACGGGAGGCCATCGTAATGACCAGCTCTGACAATCCTGACCGCCTTGAGACAGAACAAGGTCCGCGTGACTCCGCGGCGCCTATGCGTCTGCGCGGCGACCCGCCCCGCGTCACCCGATTGTCCCGCAAGGCGTTGGCGGGGATCGGCCTGGTCGCGTCGATCGGCCTCGGCGGCGCCCTGATCTACGCGCTGCAAACCCGCGATGCCGGCCCCCGCAACGAGGAACTCTATTCCACCACCAACCGGCCCACGGCCGATGGACTCGCCGGGCTGCCGCGCGACTATACCGGCCCGCGGCTTGGACCACCGCTGCCGGGCGACCTGGGCCGCCCCATCCTGAGCGCGCAAGATCGCGGACAGCCGGTCGTCCCCCCGACGATCCAGCCGACCGTGGATGCCGCGGAGCAGCGTCGCCTCGCCGAGCAGGAAGCTGCGCGCACGAGCCGCGTCTTCTTCCAGACCGAGGCGCGGGCGCTTGCCGCTTCGCCTGCACCTGGCCGGCGCCGCCACCAACACGAACCTGTCCGGCCTCGGGCTTCCCGGCCAGTTCAACATGCCGACGGCGCAAGAACGCGCGCAGGATCGGCAACTGGCCTTCCTCAACGCCGCTGCCGATCGCCGCACTGTCGCTCCGGATCGTGTGATGCCGCCGGCCTCGCCCTACGTGCTGCAAGCCGGGGCGGTGATCCCGGCCGCCTTGATCACCGGCATTCGCTCCGATCTTCCCGGACAGATCACCGCCCAGGTGACCGAAAACATCTACGACAGTCCGACCGGCAGACTACTTCTGGTGCCGCAAGGCACCCGGATCATCGGCCAGTACGACAATGCCGTGCAATTCGGCCAACGCAGGGTGTTGTTGGTGTGGAATCGCCTAATCCTGCCGAACGGCCGGTCAATCGTCCTGGAGCGCCAGCCAGGCGCGGATGCGGCCGGATACGCCGGCCTCGAGGACGGTGTCGACTACCATTGGTGGGACCTCGCCAAAGCCGCTGGCCTTTCCACGCTCCTGAGCGTCGGCACCGAGCTCGCGATCGACGACGATGACCGCTTGCTGCGCGCCATCCGCAACGGTGGCCAGGATACAATCAACGATGCCGGCCAGGAAATCATCCGCCGGCAGCTCAACGTCGCGCCGACGCTCACCATCCGGCCTGGCTTTCCGGTCCGCGTGATCGTCACCCGCGATCTCGTGCTCGAACCCTATCGAGGATAGCGATGACAAAACTCAGACTCGCCGCACTCGAAGACGACAAGCCCGTCAGGGTGTCCTTCGATCTGCCCGCTGAGGTGCACCGCGAGCTGATCGCCTATGCCGAGGTCTTGGGACGAGAGACGAGCAAGCCCGTGTCCGATCCCGTGAAACTTATTCCTCACATGATCCGTCGATTCATGGCGACAGATCGCGGGTTCGCCAAAGCGCGTCGGCAGCGCGACACTTGAAATGCCTGTGCTCTGAGGCCGCAAAATTGGATCGTTTTTGGTTAGAGTCTTCGGCGCCGATTCCCCGGCTGGGAGGATCGCAGAGCGATGAAGGCTTCGAAGTTTCCGGACGCCCAGAAGGCGTTCATTCTGAAGCAAGGGGCTGACGGAATGCCGGTCGCGGACATCTGCCGCAAGGCCGGGATCAGCCAGGTGACGTTGCCCCCTCGGCTTAATCCAGTTTGAAGTAAGCTCTGGCCCCACGACAAGGACCAGAGATGAAGCGCAACAGGTTCACCGAAGAGCAGATCATCGGGATATTGAAGGAGCAGGAGGCCGGGGTTCCGGTCGCCGATCTGTGCCGCAAGCATGGTGTGAGCAACGCCAGCATTTATAAGTGGAAGGCCAAGTATGGCGGCATGGACATCAGCGAGGCGAAGCGGCTGAAGGCACTCGAGGACGAGAACGCCCGGCTGAAGAAGCTTCTGGCCGATGCGATGCTGGACAACTCGGCGTTGAAGGACCTCCTGGGAAAAAAATGGTAGCGCCCGCTGCCAAGCGGGATGCTGTCGCCCATCTCCAGACTGTCTATGGGATGAGCGAGCGGCGGGCGTGCCAGGTGCTGGGGTGCTGTCGGATGACAATGCGTTACCACGCCACCAGGATCGATGATGGTTTGCTGCGCGAGCGGATGAAGGCCATTGCCCATGAGCGGCGACGGTTCGGCTATCGACGGCTGCACGTTCTGCTCCGACGCGAGGGACATGTGGTCAATCACAAGCGATTGTTCCGGATCTATCGCGAGGAGAAGCTGACTGTGCGTCGCCGAGGCGGCCGCAAGCGGGCCATGGGCACGCGGGCACCGATGCTGATCCCGATGGCGCCGAACCAGCGCTGGTCGCTTGACTTCGTCTCCGACCAGATGACCGACTGCCGGCGCTTCAGGGTGCTGACGGTGGTAGACGATTGCACGCGGGAATGCCTTGCCCTGGTTGCCGACACTTCGCTGTCTGGACTGCGGGTGGCGCGCGAACTCGAGGCGCTCATCGCCAGGCGCGGGAAGCCGGCAATGATCGTCAGCGACAACGGCACCGAGTTTACCTCGAACGCCATCCTGAGCTTCGCCGACCGCATGCGGATCGATTGGCATTACATCGCCCCGGGCAAGCCGATCCAGAACGCCTTCATCGAAAGCTTCAACGGCCGGCTACGCGACGAACTGCTCAACGAAACGCTGTTCCCCTCGCTCTCGCACGTGCGGGCGACGGTGGCGTCGTGGCGAGCCGACTACAATCTCAACCGACCCCACTCGCGGCTCGGCTGGCTAACACCTGCCGAATACGCCGACACCTTCAACCCGCGACGGGATCTGGCGCTGCGCTCAATGGCCAGCTCCACGCCAGCCCCCGTCGCTCACCCCGCCCAGATGGGTAAAACCAACCGTCAGAGTCTACGTCACCCTGGATAGAAGTTGGGGGCAACGTCACCAGACGCGCGTGCGCTATGGCTATCGGCGTGTTCACGTGCTGCTGCGACGAGGGGGTTGGTGTCATGGTCAGAACAAAACCCGGCGCATCTACCGCGAGTTAGGCCTACAATTGCTCAACAAAACGCCCAAGCGTCGCGTGAAGGCCAAACTGCGGGACGACCGCCGACCGGCCACACGATCGAACGAGACCTGGGCCATGGACTTCGTGCACGACCAGCTGGCAACCGGCCGCAAGCTGCGGGTATCCCTGGCCGGAATTCAGGGGAGCACGTCAAGTTGGAAAGTGACGCCACTGAAGACGAGCTGGCGGCGGAGCGCGCTGTGGCCAAGGCGACGACGGTGCGCGGATTTACGCGCCAGCGCGGCGAACGCCAGACGTTCCCTGAGCATTTACCGCGCGAACGAGTGGTGATCGAACCGCCGACGGCTTGCGAGTGCTGTGGCGGCAATCGTCTGCGCAAGCTCAGCGAGGACGTGACGAGGACACTGGAAGTGGTACCACGCCAGCGGAAGGTGATCGAGACGGTGCGGGAGAAGTTCTCCTGCCGCGACTGCGAGAAGATCAGCCAGGCCCCGGCGCCATTCCATGCCGTCGCACGGGGATGGGCCGGCCCGAGCCTGTTGGCCATGATCATGTTCGAGAAGTTCGGCCAACATCAGCCCTTAAACCGCCAGGCTGAGCGCTACCCCCTGGAAGGCGTGCCGATCGCGCTGTCGACCATGGCGGACGCGGTGGGATCGGTCAGTGCGTCGCTGGATCTCCTGCTGCGCCTGGTCGAAGCCCATGTCATGGCGGCCGAGCGCCTGCATGCCGATGATACGACGGTGCCGGTGCTGGCCAAGGGCAAGACCGATACGGCACGGTGCTGGATCTACGTCCGAGACGATCGGCCGTTTGGCGGCGCCGGGCCGCCGGCGGCGATGTTCTGCTACTCCCGCGACCGTAGGGGCGAGCATCCCCAGGCGCATCTGGTCGGGTATGCCGGCATCCTGCAGGCCGACGCCTATGACGGGTACAACCAGCTCTATCTGGCGGGACGCCACCCTGGACCGATCCGGGAAGCGGCGTGTTGGGTCCATGCGCGGCGCCCATTCTTCGCCATGGCTGATATAGAAGAGAATGCGCGTCGCAAGGCCACCGGCAAGAAAGAGATCCCGCTCTCGCCCATCGCCGTCGAGGTCGTGCGGCGGATCGATGCGCTGTTCGAGATCGAGCGCTCCATCAATGGCAGGAGCCCCGAAGAGCGTCTGGAGATGCGACAGACGCTGAGCCGGCCCCTGGTCGAGGACCTGCAGGTCTATATGCGGGAGCAGCTCGCCAAGCTGTCCCGTGGGCACGACCTGGCCAAGACGTTCAACTACATCCTGAAGCGGTGGGCGAGCTTCACGCGGTTCCTGGAGGACGGCCGAGTCTGTCTCTCGAACAATGCCGCCGAAAGAGGCTTGCGAGGCATCGCCCTTGGACGAAAATCCTGGTTGTTCTGCGGCTCTGATCGCGGCGGACGGCGCGCGGCTTCCATGTATAGCTTGATCATCACGGCCAAAATGAATGGCGTCGATCCACAGGCCTGGCTCACGGATATCCTTGCCCGCATCGCCGCCCACCCAGCTCACCGGCTGGACGAGCTTCTGCCCTGGAATTGGACGCCGGCATCAGCGTTCTCCGCTCGAGCGGCATGACCACGCACGTCAACAAGGTTCATCACGTCACCACCATCACCCAGGTCGCAAAGGACCTCGGTGAAGACGAAGACTGGCTGCGCGACATTGCCATCGAAATGGAGATCGAGGACGGCCTGATCTGGGTCTATGGCGTCGGCGAAGATGGTGTTCAGGCGTTCACCGACTTTGGCATCGAAAACCTGATCGAGCTCGTCAGGTTCTACAAAGAAAACCCCAAGCTGCTCACGCGCTGGCAACGGGAATGATCCAATCAGCCTGCGACCTACGCCGGATGCGTACGTTTCAGTTGGGATTCCGACCAGACGTCTGCGCGTTCTTCATCGCTCGAGCGAGGCCTACGAAGCGCCGGAGTGCCGGATTGTCATTGCCGGGAAGCCAGACGCCCACCGTCGGTAGGAGATCTCCATCGCCGTCTACGGGTTTGAATCGGACGCCATGGAATGGAGTTGCAACGGCCGATTCGCTCGTCAGCGTCACCCCAAAGCCCATCGACACTAGGTGGAATAGACTCTCACGACAGACGGACAAGCGTCTTACTCGCGGATGAAAGCCGAGTGTTGCGAGCCGGCGGATGAGGTATTCGTGGATTTCGGGACCAGGCTCGTCTCGACTGACTATAAAGCTTTCTGCTTGAAGATCCGGCCATTGAACTGCATTGAGCGAAGAAAGCCGATGTTCTTCCGGCAGCGCACAGTAAACGCGCTCGTGCCAGAGCAACTCAACATCACAATCTGGGAGCTCAGGAACTCCTGTGAAGAAAGCTATATCCATACTGCGATCGCGTATCTGACAAATGTGATCGCGGGATCCTCCATACGCCACGTCAACGGTAACGGCACTATGGCCTTGGCCAAACTCTATCAGCAATTTCCGGAGAAAGCCGGACGCGAGCGAGCAGAGAAAGCCAACTCTAAGGAAGCCCGTGGATCCACTTCCGGCGCTTCGTGCCGACTTCACCGCATAGTCGAGATCGCATAAAGCCGCCTTCGCCTTGAAAATAAATTCCTTGCCAGCTGCTGTCGGGCGAACACCCGCACGATGCCGCTCAAACAACGAGACACCTAATTCGTCCTCAAGTTTACGGACTCTGCGGCTGACTACCGACTGGTCAGTCCCGATTATGCTTGCAGCCCGATGGAAGCTTCGCTGCTCCAACACCACAATCGACTGCAATATTGCATGCAGGTTAATCTTCGATCCAGCAATGGCGGAAATGAGCCCGTTTCCGAGGCTGGAAATCGCGTCGTCCATTCCTGCTCGCGCCTTACGGTCAGGTGATGACACCATCGCGAATCGCTCGGCTCCTGTTACCGCCCTGCGCGCAGTAGTGCCAACTCGCCAGGGACCTTTTGAATAAACCAGGGCCCCCGCTATCCGCCGGCGATCTTCACCTTCGCCCCAGGACTCCCAAAGTGACGTGCAAGGCAGCCTCGGGTGCAGTTCGCTGACCGTGTCCTAAATGACAGCACAGACAGCGAGCGCATTCAATTCGCAAAAGTTTGAGCGCGCATTACTATCTCGACCTTGCGCGTTCGAATTTGACTAACTCTAAAGCGACACGACAATCTTGTTCTCAACGCTACTAACCCCTGGAGCAGGAAACCATGTAGTTCTTTGTGGAGCCAGGGAGGATCACCACACCATCCTTGACGGCGACGGCAATATGACTGGAATCGCCAATCGACAAATCCCACTTGATCTCATCCTCGACGTCGCGTTTGATCGTTGAGTCCGCACAAAATAGAGATATCATTTTTGCTTCCGCTGCTTTCGGATAGCTTTCAAGTCTACAACACTGGATCAACATCGCATTGACGATCGTCAATGTATGCACCTAGATTTTAGGCACTTGCGTGACGGGTTAACGATCATTGACCGTTGTCAATGTTTGCCACCGAGGCGTGAGCAGAATAGCTCTCGAACGACGGCGATCCTGCAGGCCATTCACCCTCGCCATATGGCTTACTCGACTATTATAACTTTAATGGATGGCCACTTGATCAGGCTTGTCGTTGCCGCATCCGTCTTGTTCGTTTCAGAGGGTGCTCCGCATCTGAAAGTCGAGCAGCACTGTCGAACAATTGCGGAACTTGCCGCGCCACTTTTAGTCTTCGATAGTTGCATACGCAGGGAGCGAGAGGCATATGAAACAATCATACATAAATGGAAGGAATTTGATCCGGCTGATCGCGCCCACTGCACGCGCTTGGCGACTTTAGGCGATGTAGGCGCGACCTACACGTCTCTACTGACTTGCCTCGAAATAAACGATCATGTGAGAAAGTTCAAACGGAAATAGCGTCGTTGGCGCGACCCGTGTGATCTTTGTGATCCATAATGATGACTTCATCTGATAGCACCAATGGCCAAGACGTTTCAGATGTTCATTCCGCTTTGAGCGGTGCTGGGCTGGCTCGCAATTGGTGGGCGATTGCGATTCGCGCAGTGCTTGCTGCTGGGCTTGCAATCAGCCTCTTTTGGGGTCCCACGCATACATTCGCCACCCTCGTTGTGTTCTTTGCAATTTATGTTGCGGCTGATGGTGCAGCCGCGATCGCTGCTGGATTGCTCAAGATGAAGCATGGTGAGGCATGGCGGACCTTGATCTTTGAAGGCGCGCTCAATCTATTTTTCGCAAGCGCCATTCTCGTATGGCCTGCCATCGCTGCGACAGCCTTTGTCCGGCTGGCCAGTATCTGGGCTGTCGCGACCGGTTCATTGTTGCTCGCCGCTGCGCGGCGCACGTCGAAGACCCACGTCCAGGGACTACTCGCATTGGCGGGGCTGGTGTCGATTGTCTGGGGTTTGCTGCTGGGCGTCGTAGGTCCTTTGCCGGATAGCACGGCGGATGTGGTCAGTAGCTGGTTGATCGGTTACGCACTGGCTTTTGCTGTGGCACTCTTGGTTCTGTCCGGGCTTTTGCGACAGCAGCACAGACAAAGCACACCGAGTTTCCATTGACCGTTAGCCGACAAACAACGATCATTGAGTTCACGGAAGCTTTTTCTTATCCGAAAGCGATAGCACGGCGGTGCAAATTCCCGGATCCTCGGAATCATCGACGATGTTAAAGCCAAGCTCTCGGCACATACGTAGCATCGCCCCATCTTCACGTAGGATCTGGCCCTTGATGTTTTTGATACCCTCGGCTTGAGCATATTCGATAATCAAGTTCATAAGCGTCCTGCCAAGCCCGCGTTCCTTGACGTCGGAGCGAAGAAGAATGGCATATTCTCCAACATCATAGTCTGCATCGGCATGAAGGCGAACGCCGCCAATCATTTCGTGGCTGGCTTCGTCGATGGCAATGAATGCGATCGCTCTCGCGTAGTCGAGTTGGGTGAGGCGCGCGATGAAGATACGACTAAACTCTTTGACTGGAGTAAAAAAACGCAGCCGTAAATCTTCTGGTGATA
The DNA here is from genome assembly GCA_009720755.1 of Rhodoplanes serenus. Classification (GTDB taxonomy): domain Bacteria; phylum Pseudomonadota; class Alphaproteobacteria; order Rhizobiales; family Xanthobacteraceae; genus Rhodoplanes; species Rhodoplanes serenus. The sequence continues at coordinate 390,072 of WNKV01000001.1, read as the reverse complement.
CGCGCTCGAAGAACGCGCGAACCAGATGTTCATCCTCTGGGCGGACCGGGCGAATGAACAGACGCCAATCTTCATCAATAGAAACATGCCTTTCCCACTCTTTCGGATATGGCCGGATAGTGAGACGAGGGTGGCCACGCCCGGTAACTTTCGGAACTACTTTCCCCACAACTACTCGGCCATCAAGAGCGAGGACCCCTGTGTCGTCCGCGAGCAGGGGGTTGATATCGAGCTCACGGATTTCGGGCACGTCCGTGACAAGCTGCGCGAGCTTGACCAATACCAGGGCGACCTCGTTTACGTTGACTTGTGGAACATTGCGATGGGCGCGCAACAGACGTGAAACGTGCGTTCGTTCAATGAGTTCATGCGCCAGCTTTAAATCCAGCGGTGGGAGCGCCAACGCTTTGTCGTTGATCGCCTCAACCGCAGTGCCTCCTTGGCCAAATAGAACTACGGGACCGAAGGTCTCATCATCTGCGATTCCGGCTATGAGTTCGCGGGCGGCCGGTCGCACGATCATGGGATGAAGGCTGACCCCGGTTATTCGTGCTTGTGGCCTTGCGGCTTTGACTTTCACAAACATTTCTTCGGTTGCTCTTCGCACCTCCATTGGGCTAGAAAGGTTGAGCCGCACCCCGCCCACATCCGATTTGTGCGTAATATCGCGAGAAACGATCTTGACCGCGACTTTATTACCATCAGTCAGGAAGGGGGCGCAGGCTTTTTCGGCCTGTTCAGGCGTAGCGGCGAATGCCGTCGGAGCGATTGGAATAGCATAGGCATTGAATAGCTCGACAACCTCCAGCGGATCGAGCCAATCCCGTGTTTCGGAAATGGCGGCCATGACGACGCGGCGAGCGGTCGACGTGTCCGGGGCGAAAGTCTCCGGAAGACTTGGCGGAGCCTCCATGAGCGCCGTTGCAGCCTCGCTATGGTGGACCAGGTGCATGAACCCACGAACGGCGTCGGTTTCGGTCGGGTAGTGTGGTATCCTTGCGCGGTCAAAGATTTCGGATACGTCTCTGCCAGCGCCAAGCCAGACCGAAAAGAGTGGTTTCGGCAGACCGTCTTTTTTCTGTTGCTTTTCGTTGAATCTCACAATCGCATTGGCAGTGTCCGTTGCCGAGGCAAGCGCCGTCGGCACATTTATGACCAGAACGGCATCATTTGCGGAGTCGGAGGCGAGGATTTCCAATGCCGTTTCGTAACGAACAGCATCGGCATCGCCGATGATATCAACAGGATTTAACTTCGAACAAGTAATGGGCAGGACTGTATCAAGACGCGCGCGGACCTCCTCCGAGAGTTCGGCTGCAACACCGCCGAAATCCAGCAGGCGATCGATTGCCAACACACCTGCGCCGCCACCATTGGTTAAGATCGCAAGCCGCTTTCCAGCGACTGTCTTGACTCGACTCAATGTCTCTGCCGCATCGAACAATTCACCAAGGTCAAGCACACGTAACAGACCCGCTCGCCGGAAAGCAGCATCATATACAGCGTCCGAGCCGGCCATAGCGCCGGTGTGCGTCGCCGCTGCTTTTGCGGCCGCAGCATGACGTCCGGACTTCACAACAACCACAGGCTTGGTACGAGCTGCTGCGCGTGCGGCCGACATGAATTTGCGCGCATCCTTGACGGACTCCACATAAAGGAGAACGGCACGCGTTGCACGATCGAAAGCAAAAAAAATCAAGCAAGTCTCCAAAGTCGACGTCGAGTTGATCGCCGATAGAGATGATCGCGGAGAAGCCGACTGTGCGCTGAGAAGCCCACTCGACCATACCAGCCGCAATGGCGCCGGACTGCGAGACGACTGCAAGGTCTCCGGCCAGCGGCATGCGCGATGCAAAACTTGCATTGAGTCTCGCTCCGGGAGCCAGCACGCCAAGGCAATTCGGGCCGACCAGCCTTAGTCCCGCCGCGCGGGCCGAGCGCTCGCATACGTCCGCAAGCGAGCCGGAGCCATGACCGAGTCCCGCGGTGATAATGATAGCTGCGGCAGCACCTCGGGCTCCTGCTTCCGCAACGACCGACGGTACACTGACCGGAGGAACGCAAATGACAACCAAATCTGGCGGTGAGGTGAGATCGGCAAGCGCCTTTACAGATATGTTGCCATCGATTGCAGGATATCGTGAATTGACCAGGCTGATTGACCCGGTAAAGCCAGCTGTGCGTAAATTTCGAAGTACCGCTCGTCCAAGCGATTTTTCTCGCAGGCTTCCTCCGACAACCGCGATCGACCCAGGATTCAAGAGCTTTTCAAGCCTGTATGTCGACATGCCGCGTTCTCATCAGGAGCAGCCTGGATATCGAGACATTGGGGCAAGCGCGGGAGAGTTACCCATTGTAACCCGACTCACCGATCTGCAACGACGAACTTTCTGGGCACTCGGTGGTCTAGCCATTCGGTTCCGTTGATGCCCTTGGCTATCCGAACCCCGTCAGTCAATCGACACACGCATGATCAAGTTTGCTCATGGCCTCAGAAGGCAGCTTTATGACAAGCCGCAAGTCCACAGAACCAAGCATCGGACTTCAGTCAACGAAATGGTGTAAGTGTTTCTCGATCTCATAGATCGGATATTTGGTCAGATCCTTTCCGATTTCCGCGATGATGCGTTTTTTAATGGCAGGATTGAGCGCCTCGCGCACGTCTGCCAACGTTCGCGGCGGGGCAACAACCACAAGCGCTCGCGCGTTACGGTCGCGTGCCAGGTCTTCCATGGCCGTCGCTACTCGTTTGGCAAAGCGATGCTCCTCTAGTTCGTGCCAGTCGGTCTGTGCCACAGCGCTGCGCAAATTCGTTCGAGCACGCTTGAAAACGCGCCCAGGTCGATCTCTGCCCTGCTCATGTGCTGGGGGATTGTCGTCGACAAATACGCGCTCAGTCTTCAAGTCCAGATATTGTTCGTCGCCGTCATTCCGCAAAAATAGCGCTTTACGGCCGTCGCCAACGAAGACAAAGGCGCCATGCGGGATTTTTAGCTTCGTCATCGGGCGTCTCTCAAAGGACAAACACTTCCGGTCACTATCTGCGAAAGAGCCTATTGCTGACTCATTCTTTCAGACTGGTTGTTGCTACGAACGGCTCGGTATGTCAGTGCTATCCCTCCCGCATCTTCATCGGAAGCGACTGGCTTCAGGAGGACATTGAATTATGTCCCTTTCACGCTTTCTGCAGCTTCAAGCGCAAGCCGCGCCTCGTGAACAAACGTCTCCCAACGCTTATAGGGTGTAGTACGGTGAGGCTGCTTGTGATCGACAACGTCCTCGTCCGGCCATTGATCGGCGCTACAATTTCTTTCGGTTGCAGGAATCTGAAAATAGACCGTCCGACAGAGCACGCGGGCTGCGGCCTCTATTTCAGCTTGCGTCGGCATTGAGGCTTCTCCGTGGCTGTTCAGCAGAACATTCTGAAATGGTGCAAGGGTTCGCCTTGACAGTTGTCAATAAGGTCATTGCACCACCTCAACCGGATCATAAGCGTAGCCCGCCATCGACCTCAAGGACGCGGCCGTTGTAGTAGTCATTTTGCAAGATAAACGTCGCTGCATGACTTATTTCCGCAGGGGTCGCCAGACGGCGCATCGGTATGCCTGAAACAATTTTTTCTCGGATTCTTGGTGGGATTCCGGCCACCATTCTTGTATCGACAAAACCCGGCGCGATACCGGCGACGCGAATGTTATAGCGTGCGAGCTCCTTGGCCCAGGTCACGGTCATGGCCGCCACGCCTGCCTTGGCAGCCGAGTAATTTGTTTGTCCCACATTGCCGTAGCGAGAAATGCTTGAAATGTTGATGATTAGCCCGCCGCGTTGCTCCTCGATCATGTGAAGGGCTGCTTCGCGCCCGCACAGGAACACGCCGATCAGATCGACGGCGATCACTTTGTTGAATTCTGAGAGCGACATTTTCCGCTGCACCTTGTGGTCGACGGCCTTGACCAGAAGCGCATCGCTCACCACGCCGGCGTTGTTGATCAATCCGTCGATGGAGCCAAATTCAAGACGGATTTTGCGGAACGCATTTTCAACCGCCGGCTCGTCGGTAACGTCGAGCGTGAAGAATTTGTTCATGCCGTCCAAGCCAGCCAAGCCAGCACATTGCCGCAGTGTCTCCTCGAGCATGGAAGCGTCGCGATTGATGATCGCAAGGTTTGCTTTGCACTGAGCCAGGGTCTTTGCCAATTCTCGGTCGATGCCTTGACCAGCTCCGGTGATGACAATCGTCTTGCCGCGGATGTCCAAAATGGGGACCTCACCGGTTCCAATTATTGAAGTCACCATAGAAGATGCATCCAGCTAGGAAATTGACGGCGGTCAATGCGCAACAAGCCGCGACCTGAACAATTCTGATCTGCGAAAGCCCCGCTTTTCGGAAATCGAGATAGGGATCAGCAACCGAGCTGAAGCTTTGGAGATGACAATGCGTACGGACAATGAAATTGAACGTGACGTGAAGGACGAGCTGCAATGGAACCCGGACCTTGACGCGACCGATATCGCGGTCTCGGTCAAACAGGGGGTCGTAACGCTGGCTGGATTCGTCAAAAGCTGGAGCGACAAGTACGAAGCAGAAATGGCAGCCAAGCGCGTGTCTGGCGTCCGCGGCATCGCCAACGATTTGGAGGTACGCCTCCCGAACGTCGACGAACGTCCCGATCCAGATATCGCGCGAGATGCCGTTTCCGCACTCAAGAGTCAACTTCCCTTGTCCGCCGATGACATTCGCGTGGTCGTCAAGAACGGCTGGATTACGCTCGAAGGAAATGTCGAGTGGTACTATCAGAAAAGTACGGCGGAATCGGCCGTCCGCCGGCTCAAGGGTGTCCGTGGTGTGATCAATTCGATCGTCATCAAGCCGCGCGTGCAGCCGTCGGAAATCAAACGTAAGATCGAAGACGCGTTCAAGCGCACTGCCGAGATTGACGCGAATCGGATTACCGTGGAAGCCAATGGCGGCGAGGTGATCCTCAAAGGCACCGTTCGGTCGTGGGCGGAGCGAGAGGAAGCGGGGCGGCAAGCGTGGGCTGCGCCGGGCGTTACCAAGGTTGACAACCGCATCGTCGTCAGCCCGTAGGTTGACAGCCGCAGGGGTACGGGCGGCGGGTCTTGCTGCCGCCCTTCTCCACGTTCGCCTGACGACTGGCCTTTATTCGAAGGAGTACTCCAATGCGCGCATTTCTATGCGCGGTCGCCGCCGCGGTCGCCCTGGCAATCGTTGCGTATTTTGCTCTTGCTCCAGTTCAAAAGACCGCAGATCAAGCATTCAGGACTGAGGCCGTTCGCCTTTGATTGCCATGCTTCTGTTCCGTACCCGGCTGGCCCATGGCCGGCGATCGCGCGGCCATTCACATCGCCTTAAGCCGCAGTCATAAGTTGATTGCTATTTGCATTGGTAGGCAATGATAGAAAATCATACGCTTGGGGGGCGATCTTCAGCTTGCGGGTTCCGTCGAATTCGAGGATGCCATGTTCCTTCAATTCTGTTAGCGCGCGGCTGACCGTCTCGACGGAAAGCCCTAGATAGTCAGCGATATCCTGCCGGCCCATCGGTAACGATATGAACTCATTTCGTCGCTGGCGCTTTTGAATCTGAGTAAGAAAAGCGAGAAGCTTATCGATGGAACGTTGATGCCAGAGATTGAGAATATGAGTCTCCATGTGGAAGGCTGCGCAAACATCCGCATGCCGCAGCATTCTGGCTATGTTGCTATCTTCGCGCGTGAGGCGCTCGATGTCGACACGCTTGTAGCGCCCCAGAACCGTGCCCTCACAGATCGCCTCCACGACGATATCTGCACAGCCATAAGTGTGACATGCAAAGAAATCGCCCGGAAAAAAGAACTCCATGATGCATCGCTGTCCGCTGGGCAACAACAATACCTTTCGAGCAGCGCCCGTCTCCACCTGCCATCAATAAGCGTTTAGGCAATCCGGCGGACATATTTCTTGTCCTTTCGCGCACGCCACAGTTGTCCGTAGTTTTTGGAGATTTTGTTCGGGACGATGATGAGGCGAACGCGGAGCGGATCGCGCGAAGTCATCGTGACAAGCGCGGAGCTGCATGAATTCCTCCATACAAAACCGTTTGTCGAGCGAGAGACGCCGGATAGCGGCGGCGCCGGTCGATTTGGGTAGGCCCGATCTGTATTTCAAGAGCTGAAGCGTTAAAAATTATTATTCTCCGCAAGAGTCAAGAGTCTGACAAATCACTCATTTTCAGCCATTTTCGCTCTCGCGCAAAGGCGGGTACTGACCGGTGGACGGCTCGCGATTGTATGGCTGCATATCTGGCAAGCTGTCTTGGTCTGACGCCCAAGGGACATGGTGGCGACAAGCCTGCCAGGCGGTGCCAAATCTAAAGGCCCGGCAATGCTCAATGCGGCTCAGAAGGGCTGCAGATCAAGCATTTAGGGCCGAGGCCATTCGCCTATGATTGGCCCGCTCATGAAAGAACAAGCGAAGCCTGCAGGTCGCCGCGGACACTAGCGTCTCCGAGGGCCACGATCGATCGGCTGAGCGAATTTCACTTGGCGAGTCCCGTCAAATTCAATGATGCCGCGCTCCTTCAATTCCGTCAGTGCGCGACTGACTGTTTCGATGGAAAGCCCGAGGTAGTCTGCCATGTCATGACGGCTCATTGGCAACGAAAAGAATTCATCTGGCGCCTGCCCCAAACGCGTCTGCATTTCTGTGAGAAATAGAAGCACTTTATCGATCGAACGCTGATGCCAGAGATTATTGATGTGGTTATCCATGTAAAATGCCGCACGGACAGTCGCGTCCCGAACCATTTCAGCGATGGCGCCATCTTCTCGTGCGAGGCGCTCGATATCTGCGCGATCGTAGCGTCCCAGGATTGTGCCATCGCCGATGGCCTCTATGACGAGGTCTGCGCGGCCATCGGTATGGCATGCAAAGAATTCGCCCGGAAGGAGGAATTCCAAGATGCACCGCTGCCCACTGGGCGATAGCAGCACCTTTCGAGCAGCACCGGCTTCTACTTGCCACCAGTATGCGTTCAAGCGTTCCGGTGGGCATACCTCTCGCCCTTTCGCGCACGCGACTGCGGTTCGCAACTCTATCAGTTTTCGTAACACTGCGGTATTCTGGCCGCATGCGCGCGAGACGAGTCGCGCGAAAGCGGCGCGGCCGCACGTGGCATGCGATAGCTGATTGAACTGGGCGGAGGGAGCGACCTGAAAAAGATCGCGCGCGCATTATTTGGGCAGCGTCAAATATGTTTCAAGGGCTCAGGTCAAAAAATTGCCACACTGGCACATGGGTTCCACACCCACCACATATTTGATATTTTTCTGTGTCTGGGACGATTGCGAATAGGCGTCTTTCAAGCGGGGCCCGCAGCAGCAGCCCCGAGGCTACTTCACCTCCTCCAGGGGCGAGGCCAATCGTGGACAGCTCCGCAGCGGCAAGATGCAAAGGAGGTCAGCCGATGCGGCTTGTCATCTTGGGGCCGCCGGGGGCGGGCAAAAGTACACAGGCGCGGCGCGTGGCTGAAAAGTATGGAATCGCACACCTCTCGGTCGGCGATCTACTGCGGGCAGCGGTCGCATCTGACACGCCGGTCGGACCGCTAATCAAGGATGCCATGGCGCGCGGCGATCTTGTATCGGACGATATCGTGCAAACTATCGTCTTGAAGCAACTTGATGGTCCCGATGCCGCCAAAGGATTCATCCTTGATGGTTTCCCGCGGACAATACCGCAGGCTGAGGCGCTCGGCCGTCGGCTCAAGAAACGAGGCCGCGATCTCGATGCGGTGATTGAGCTGAAGGCGGATGACCGGTTACTGCTTGATCGGATTGCTGCGCGGAACGCAAACACCGGGAGCCGTGGAGAGTTGCGGCGGGTCGACGACGATGCCGAGGTGCTGCGGCCGCGGATCGATGCCTACCATCGACAGACAGCTCCGGTTCTCGATTATTATCGGGGACAAGGCCTTTTGCAGTCCGTGAACGGCATGCTTTCAATTGCTCAGGTCGAACAAGAGATCGACCGGGTTCTGGCGTGCCTTCCCACTCAGAAGGGACTCGACTCTGACGCTTGATGCCCTGCCCTCAGCGATCGGCGCGAGATGAGCTTATCGTTGATGCATCAATCATGCTGCCGAAAGAAACTGTACCCCTTGGCGACCCTTTGCCCCAATTTGCCGGGGGGGGGGGGGTAAAGTTGCCAACATCCGGAGAATGCGCAGTCGCCGAACGCCATCGAACTCTACAATACGGCGGGCTTGCAGGTCACCTAGCGCCCGACTGACGGTTTCGACGGAAAGACCAAGATAATCAGCGATATCGTAACGCGACATCGGTAATGATACAAATCCGTCGGCTCTAGCGGGCATGCGCGCGCTCATCTGATCGAGAAAGACACGCACCTTGTCCACCGATCGCTGATGCCAAAGATTGAAAATGTGCTCCTCCGCTCTGGCGATACGTCGAAGCCGAGCTTCGCGTAAAGTTTGCGCAATCGAGGCGCCCTCCTCGGCAAGACCCTCAAGATCGGCCCGCTTGTACCGACCGAGCACAGTGCCGTCGCAGACGGCGTCGACAACCGTGTCTTCGCCTGCGTTGTCGCAAACGAACCACTCATTCGGCAGAAAGAATTCGTGTATGCATCGCAAGCCATTACTTTGCAGCCGGGCCTGCCTGACCGCGCCGGATTTGATATGCCACCAGTAGTCTGCCAATCGGTCCGGTTCGCAAATCGGTTGGCCCTTCGAAACTGCTACAACCGTTCGCCATTTTGTAAGTCGAGAATGGAACTTGCAATGATCGAAGCCCCGATCGTGGGTTGCCGCACGCGTGACCATGACAGATGCCCCATGTACCATAACTTAAAATCAAGCTTCTGATTTCATTCTACTCTCATCGTTGATCTCGATCAAGAGAGCAGTGTGCTGGCGCAAATGTGGCAAAACCTTGGCGGCGCGTGGCTTCGCAAGATCAAGATCGCTCCCGAACATTTTGATTTTACACTGCGAAAAGTTGTTGATGGAAAAATTAACTGAAACGACTCCGCCCACGCATCGACCGTCACCGCGGAGCATATGGAGCATGCCCCCCATGATTGAACTGCAAATCAAACCGGTGATCATCGTCAAAGATACGCCGAAGCCGCGGCGACTGGCGACGCTTTCTCAGGCCAGGGCCTTCGTCGAAGAGGAACTTCGGCGCGGGCGGCCGCCGGCCTGGAGGGATTTGCACCGCCGCCTTTCATCGGCCGCCAGCGCTGAAGATGCAGCCGAGGCGATCGGTGCCTTGCGCGAATTGCTTCAACTCGAGGACTTGCTCGTCGCGCACGATCCGACAGGACACTCTTGAGTTTGCCGGGAAGCGGAAACCTCACTGACAGCCGTCAATCGACTGCTCCTGCGTGACATTCAAAGAGATTGCGCGGCGAAGATTGTGCGATGCCCAGCACGGTGCGGCACGCTATGCCGTCATTCCCACAGCTTCTAACTGTGGATGCAATCTGCGCATAATGAACTTCTCAAGCTCAAGGATAAGCAGAAACGCGACGCCCGTCGCTATGATGAGCAGCCCATCGGCAACGGAGATCGCGCGTGCTGCGAAGATCGTCTGCATGAATGGTGCGTAAGTGAACAGCAGTTGGGCCGATAACGTGAACGCGATTCCAGCTATGACCGCCGGCGTACCGAGGACGCCCGGCCAAGTGAAAGCGCTCGCGCGGCGATGCCGCATTCCGAACAAATAGAATATCTCCATAACGACAATGGCATTCACGACCACGGTGTGCGCCTCTTCGATCGACAGAGCACGTTTTTCAGCCCAGAAGAACATGCCGAACGCCCCTGCCGCAAATAACAACGACACGAAAATAACCCTCCACAGCAACAGTCCGGTCAAGATTGGCGCGTCCGGTGCACGTGGTGGTCGTTGCATTATGTCCGGCTCCGGGGGCTCGAATGCGAGCGTTAATCCGAGTCCGACCGCGGTTACCATGTTGATCCACAAAATTTGGACTGGAGTTAGAGGTAGCGTCAAACCAATCAGGATCGCCACGATGATCGTCATGGCTTCACCGGCGTTCGTGGGCAAAGTCCAGCCGATTACTTTGGTCAAGTTGTCATGAACCGTGCGGCCTTCGCGGACTGCGGCGACGATCGTGGCAAAATTATCGTCGGCCAGCACTACTTCAGCCGCCTCCTTCGCTGCCTCGGTACCCTTGCGGCCCATGGCAATCCCCACATCCGCTCGCTTGAGCGCCGGGGCGTCGTTGACGCCATCTCCAGTCATGGCAACGATCGCGCCGTCCGCCTGAAGCGTCTCCACCAAACGCAATTTGTGCTCGGGGGTCGTGCGCGCGAAAACAGTCGTCCCTTTGACCGCTAGACGGAGTGCCTCATCATCCAGGGAATCCAGCCGATCCCCAGTGATGACGGAGTTTGGCCGTTCCAGACCGAGTTGGCGCGCAACGGCTGTAGCGGTCGCAGCATGGTCTCCGGTGATCATCTTGACCCGAATACCGGCGGTTGCGCACTCTGCGACAGCGGTAATGGCCTCCTCACGTGGCGGGTCAATCAGTCCGGCCAAACCGATGAGGACCAGATCCCGTTCGACCTCCCGAAATGTGAGGTCATGAGCGCTGTGCGGCATCGGCTTCTTCGCCAGCGCCAGCACGCGCTGGCCATTCGCGCCTAGTACGTCAACCATCCGGTTCCAGTGTGCCAAGTCGATTTGCTCTGGTCCCTGCGATGTGTATTGGCTGGAGCACATGGCAATCACTTGTTCAGGCGCGCCCTTCACATAAGCCACAAATCCGTTGTCGTGGCCATGATGCAGCGTCGCCATATAACGATATCGAGAATCAAATGGAATTTCGTCGGTCCTAGGAAATTGACGCCGCGTCGTCTCGGCGTCGTATCCTGCCTTGATCGCAAACGACACGAGCGCGCCTTCCATCGGATCGCCATCGACGGCCCAGCCAGTTTCCGTGCGGCGCAACACCGCGTTATTGCAAAGCAATGCCGCCAATGCCAATTCTCTAAGAGCCGGATCCGCCACGCCGTCGACTTCGCGATCGCCTTGCCGGAATGCTCCGCGTGGGTCATACCCGGTTCCAGTAACTTCGGTGAAGCCGGCCTTTGTAACGACTGTCCGCACGGTCATTTCATTTTTGGTGAGAGTTCCAGTCTTGTCTGAGCAGATGATGGAAACCGACCCAAGCGTTTCGACGGCAGGCAGCAGACGGACGATGGCATGACGCTGGGCCATTCTTTGCACGCCGATCGCAAGAGTGATGGTCATCACCGCCGGAAGTCCCTCCGGAATCGCAGCGACCGCAAGGCCGACCACGATCATAAACGCATCGACCCATGGATATGACCTAAGCCAGACTGCTAGTATAAACATGATGGATGAAACGCCAAGGATCGCGAGGGTAAGATAGCGAGCGAAATGATCGATCTGGCGGATCAACGGGGTAGTGAGCGTCTCGACCGCTCGCAACATCGAGCTGATGTGCCCGATCTCCGTTTCAAGACCCGTTGCAATCACTATTCCCTGCCCTTGGCCCGCAACGACGAACGTACCGGCATAAGCCATGCATCGTCGGTCTCCCAATGCCGCATGCTCGCTGACGGGCTTCTCATTTTTTTCGACCGTAATCGATTCCCCAGTCAGAGCGGATTCATCAATCTTCAGATTCCGGGCCCGCAATAGCCGCAGATCCGCAGGCACACGATCTCCAGCTTCGATCAAGACGATGTCGCCCGGGACTAGGTCGTGTTGACAAAATGGATTCACATGGCGGTCTGAACGTGATTCAAGCTGGTATCTGCGATGGAGACCAGCTTGGCACGAGACCTGATGTCGGACGAGGAGTGGGCGTTTCATGAACGCTTCATCCTTGCCGCCCGCGCCCCGAACGGACGCAAACCCCTGAACCATCGTCTTGTTCTGGATGGGATTTTCTGGATAGCGCGAACAGGGTCGCCCTGGCGTGACTTGCCCGAGGAGTTCGGCAAGTGGTCATCCGTCTACCGTCAGTTCCGGCGCTGGACCCTGGCAGGGCTGTGGGAGCAGATCATGGATGCGTTGAACGAGAGCGGGCTGGTCCCAGCCACCCTGCAGATGATCGACAGCACCGTCGTCCGCGCCCATCATCAGGCAGCGGGCGCTAAAGGGGGACTCCGCGACAAGCTTTCGGCCGTTCGCGAGGTGGCTTCACGACCAAGATCCACCTCCGCGTCAACGGCGCGGGCCTCCCCATGAGATCGGACATCACACCGGGCCACACATCGGACTACCTGGGCTTCGATCTGGTCATGGGCGACAACCTGCCAGAGCCCGCCGTTCTGCTAGCGGATCGCGGCTATGGCTCTGACAATGTTCGCAAAACCATGGAGGCGCGCAATGTCGTCCCGATCATCCCGATGCGCAAATCCCGCAAGCTGCGGGTTGCCGTGGATCGCACCCTCTATCGGCGACGCAACCTCGTCGAACGCTGCTTCAACAAGCTCAAGAACGCCCGCCGCGTCGCCACTCGCTACGACAAAACCGCAGAAAGCTTCCTGGCCTTCATCGACATAACCTCGATCCGCCTATGGGTCCGCCATTTGTCAACATGACCTAACGTCAAGGCGGTGCTGTCCTGGGCAGCGCGCAGCCCTGCGTCTTGGGGTCGGAACAAGCTTTGTTCCCCCAGACACGCTAAGGTCGAACGGACCGTGAACCTTCGTCGCGAACCCGCATAATGGTCTGCCTGCTGGTCGCGAACTTCCGTGCGATCGCCGAAACGCTCATCCCCGTCGTGAGATCGCCGCGCACATCTTGCTTCTGTTTATCGCTCAGCGTCGAAGGACGGCCGAGGGCCTTGCCTTCCGACTTGGCGCGCTTGAGGCCGGATTGCGTCCGCTCGATCAGCAGATCCCTTTCGAACTGGGCGACGGCGTTGAGCACGTTCATGGTCATAGTACCGGCCGAACTGGTGAGATCGGCCCCGCCGAGCGCGAGGCAATAGACCCTTACGCCCATTTCGGCCAGCGTCCTGACGGTGGTGCTGACATCGATCGCATCACGGCCGAGGCGGTCGAGCTTGGTCACGATGAGAATGTCCCCGGACTCCAGCTTGTCCATGAGCCGGGAAAAGCCACGGCGCTGCACAATGGCCGTGCTGCCGGAAACCGTCTCGGTGACGATCCGTCGCGGCTCGACGTGAAAGCCGGCGGCCTCGATTTCCTGAATCTGGTTTTCGGTGGTCTGCCCGATCGTGGAGACGCGGACATAGGCAAAGGTGCGTGGCATGAGGTCAATTTCGTCCGAATAGGCTGTCCGAAATATCTTATTTGTTCGAAATCATGTCAAGATAATTTGTGGACAGGGAGTTTTACCCCTGTACGCAATCGCTCGTTTTTGGACACGAGATGACGCCGAATTCGAGAGCGTGTTGGTTTCAATTAGAGAGCATATGAGTGGGCCGAAAAATTGATTAGAGTTCGTCCCAAATGAACCGCGAGCCGTTCCCACGCGGACCGTCATAGGCACTCCGGGTTTAGGGATCGACTATACGCTCGGTTGTCGCGATGGAGACGCACTGTCTCGAGTGGCGTTGAAAACTGTGATGGTGCTTTGTTCGAACGTGACCTGCCACTGAGTTTTTCCTCCATCTGAGATTAGAGTCCGGCCTCGATTGAAGGACGGACAGATGAAGCGGAAGCGGTTCACTGAAGAGCAGATCATCGCCGTTCTGCGCGAGCATGAGGCGGGTGCGAAGGCGGGCGATCTGGCCCGCAAGCACGGTGTCAGCGAGGCGACGCTGTATAACTGGAAGGCCAAGTAAGAGCTGGCTCGGGAAATTTGGACAGGTCGGATAAGTGGAGTTTCTGCCTGAAGGCGGCATGATGGCCGCGACAGGAGAGACCATGGCGAAACGACCGCGGCGGAACCATACGCCGGCCTTCAAGGCGAAGGTGGCCCTTGCAGCCGTGCGGGGCGAGAAGACGATCGTCGAGCTGGCGCAGCAGTTCGACGTGCATCCGAACCAGATCACGCAATGGCGCAATCAGCTCCTCGATGGGGCAGCGGGCGTGTTCGACGGCGAGGCGAAGGCCGCAGCGCCGGTCGTGATCCGGAAACTTCAGCCGGATCGGACGATAGGGATCGCCGCTGGACGTGTATCCCATCAGCGGCTCGATCTGCGGCGGCCGGGACGGCTCGAACTCGAGGACCCAGTAGTTGGGCCGAGGCGCCGATGTCATCGCGGAACGGGCAGGACGGTAGATGATTGCCGTCGGCACGTCCCAGGATGGCAGATCGGTTCCGGGAATTTTCGGCGGGAATGGTGGGCGATTATGGCCGCGCATATCAGTTCTCCCGGGTGTCGGTGGATACGAGAAGGTGACGTTCGAGATCGTCGAGTTTTTCCATTCGCCTCGAATTCAGGCGAACGGCGCGTTCGGTGTTCTGCGAAGGAAAGGCAGCAGCGTGCAGGACGTCCGACCGCATCGCTATCGTGAGATCGGCGACGGCATTCATCACGCCCTCTCCGTCCCCGTCCGAGAGCGTGCCGTCAGCAAAACCGGACTGCAAGCTCTCCAGTACCTGCTCGAAGCTGGACACGACCCCTGCACTCGCGACCACAGCCAGCTTGTGGCTGAGAACACGCAGTTCATCGATCAGCTTCGCATCGTGCCTTGCGGTTTCCACGATCTCTGCGACCTTCTCGATGCAGGCCATGTAAATGTCGCATTGCTGCTGGAGGATGATGACCCTTCCTTCCTTGCGAAGCTCGAGATCGGTCTGGCGATTGAGAAGCGCCGCGGTCAGAATGATCGTCACGACAGCGCCGAGGAAGATGAGCGTCATCTCCTGCGCGAAAGGCAGTATGTCTTCGGCAAGATACATCGAACGAAAAACGAAAACGATGCCGATGCCCAAGGCAGCGGCCGCAGCAGCAAATGCCAAGTCAGGCAGGCGGTTCGACATCAGCACCTCGCATTTTCGGTGTCAGGTGGCATGCACGGCTTTGCATCGGCGTCCGGCGCCTCTGCGTCCCGGTGCCGCAGGAAGATTGGCGTCGGACCGCTGCCGAACGGATTGAAGCCGGTGCTCAGGCAACGGTCGAAGATCGTTTCGTCCCATCGGGTGAAATCGTGCTCCTCGCCGGCAAGTCGCCCGTCATCCACCACAGGGCACCTCACGCCTTTGCCGATGGGGGAGCGTCATCGAAGGCCGCACCGTCCGAACGATCCGCCTTGCGAAGCCGTAGCCCGAGGAGGATCATCATCACCCCGAAGACCGCGGCGTAGAAGCCGATCAGCCAGCCGAGCGCGAGGAAGCTTTCGACCGGGCGCGTCAGCAGCATCCAGGTCACGACGACACCGAGAACGACCGAGAGAAGGCCGCTCAGGATCAGCCAGATTTCGCCGTTGATTTCCTTTCGCAGGCGGATCGCTGCCGCGATCTCGAGGGCACCCGAGAACACGGACCAGAATGCGATGCTGGCCCAGAGGAATGTCGCAAGCACAAGCGTCGCGACAAAAGGCGAGACAACCACGACGACGCCCGTGGCGATGCCCAGAATGCCGCTGAACATCAGCCAGCCCCAGCGTTTGCCCTTGCGGATGTTACGTATCGCGGCGACGAGGCCGAACACGCCGTCGGCAAAGGCGAACGCGCCGAAGACCAGCGTGAGCGCCAGAAGCGCTTCCGCAGGCATGACGAAGGCTAGCACTGCGATGATCAATGCGAGCACGCCGCGTAACACGAATGCCCACCAATTCCGGGACAGGCTGCACAGCATGTCCTGCATCTTATCAGTCGGGTTTTCAGAGGCTATGGTCATTGGTCGATCTCCTATTCAGTTCCATGTCAGGTGTCGGAGCCGGCCTCCTCGCCGGTTAGGGCGGCGGCCACGCGGCGGCGATCCTCGATCGGCTGAGGCAGACGCCGCGTGTGAGCGATTTCCCGTTCGATGGGCGCGCGGCCTGATGGATCTCTGACCAACCCGGCTTCGGCAAGCCTCGCGCGTAGTGTCGCGCCCGCATTTTCTGCGATCTCGGCGACCACTGTCTCGGTCAGGCCGAAAAGGTCTGCCGTCTCCGCGATCGTAGCGTTGTCGAGGTGGAGCCGATAGAGAACGCGGCGTTCGACCGACGGAAGATCGGCGATTGCCCGGTGCAGCACCATGGCGATCTTATGCCGATCCGCTTGGCTCTCGGGGTCTGTGCCGCCGTCGTCGGCGAGGAGGTCCTCCAGCATCAGCACTTCGTCGGGCTGGTAGAACTCGAACATCGCCTGATCCGCCTCGGTCGGATCCTCCGCCGGGGCCTCGGGTTCCGCCTCGATGGAGGCGGCATCCTCAGGCACGGCGCGGCGGGCGGCGCGGGATTCTTCCTCGATGGTCTCAAAAGCCAGCCGTTTCAGCCAGTCGCCGACGGAAAACTCCGAAGGCCGATCCTCGAAGCGGGCCAGCCCCTTGAGGATCGTCGCATCGAAGAGACCGCGAACGCTCAGATATCCCTCCGGTACCGATCCGCTGCATTCGAGATAGGTCAACTCGCGCCTGACGGTGTCATAGATCGTATCGAGATGATCCTCGATCAGGTCAAAGAAGAGCTGGCGCCGGTCCGCTTCCGCCGCATCCCGCGCGGGCGGCAGCGGGGCGCCGATCCGGCGCCGGCGGGCGGGACGCTTGTATTCAGGCTCGTGCTTGAGGCGCGCCACATGCCGATCGACCTGGTGGCGCAGGTCGGCAAAGGCCTTGCGCAGGACAGGCTCGATCTCGAATCCCTCTTCCCGCGCCGCGATCACGCCCGACGGCAGTTGCAGGCGCAGGCTGACTTTGATGCGCTTCTTGCCCCTCGTCTGCGAGGCAACGACTTCGAGCCGGACCAGATCCACGCGAAAGCGCGCAAGGTGCGGTTCAAGTTGCCGCACCTCCTCCTCGATGACCTCAGGCGCGCGCTGTTGGCCGTGCCGGTCGAGATTGCGGAATGATCTAATGACGTTCATGCCGTGGACCTTCCTATAACTCTCCGAAGAGATGGTCCGGCGCGACCGATATCGCGCCGGGCCAGTCTTTTGCGCTGTCACTCGGCGGACTTGTCGTGCGGCCTTCGTTTCATCCCCCGTCCCTGCCGGGACCTCGGTCAGGCTGGCTAGGTGCCTCGCCTCGATCTTGGAGTATGGGAGCTTCTGTAATCGGGGCTTGGGCGTCAAGCACGAACCGTGGTGCGCACCGGCATAGGGTCACGCTTCTGTCCGCGGTCGCTGTGCGCCGCATAATGGGTTTCGAAGGTGAGACGGACCAAGCTAAACGGCGGGCTTCGTAGCTAGCATTGCAGCCCATGCACTCGTGCGGCCTTCGTCTCATCCCCCGTCCCTGCCGGGACCTCGGTCAGGCTGGCTAGGTGCCTCGCCTCGATCTTGGAGTATGGGAGCTCAAGCCTCCTTGGCGGTCCAGCGGAAGGGCGAGCCATCTCGCCACATTCGGTGCATGATCACGGCCAGCTTGGGGGCCACCGCCACCTTTGCCTTCTTCAGGGAACTCCGCCTGGCGATCGAGACGCCCCAGTGCTTCAAGGCCGTCCATTGGGTCGAGCGACTGAGCATCACGTTGGCGGCGGCAAACAGGGCGCTGCGCGTAAGCCGGTCGCCGTTTTTGGCGATCCGTCCTCTTCTATCAACCTCACCGGATTGATGCTGCCTTGGTGCCAGGCCGAGATGGGCGCCGACATCGCTCGACCGGCGGAATCGATCCGGTCGGTCGATGGCGGTCTTGAAGGCGAGAGCCGTCACAGGCCCAACCCCCGGAATCCCCATGAAGCGTACGCACAGCTCGTCATTCTTCGTGACCCTGAGCAGTTCGCCGTGAAGGGCCGCCAACTGCTTCATGAGCGTCTCGCGCGCTGTCAGGAGGGCCTCCATGCAGAGCTTGAGTCGCGGGCGATCCGTCACCAGATCGCGTATGCGCCCGGCGAAGCCGGAACTCGAGACTTGGCCGACCTTCAAGCCGAACGGGCGAAGCAACCCGCGGATCTCGTTCTCATGGTCGCGCAGCTTGTTGACGAAGAACTCGCGGCTACCAAGCAGCGTCCGCAGTTCCTGGCTCTCGACCGACTTCACATGCACCGACTTGAACCAGCCTGACCTGACAAGCTGGGCGAGCGAGCGCGCATCATTGCGGTCGGTCTTGTTCATGCTCATGGCCGTGATCGCCGCCTTCGCATGCCGGGTCTCGATGCAGACCGCGGGTAAGCCGGCATCGCGCAATCCGAAATAGAGCCATTGCGACAGCGGACCAGCCTCCAGGCCGACGCGCTCAAAGCAACCCGGAAGTTCGCCGAGGCAGCAGGTCAACGCTTCCGGATCGGAAGCCACTTTCGTCTCCAGGACGATGCGGCCGTCCGCATCGACCACACAGATGCTGGTCATCTCCAGCGAAACATCGAGACCGGCGTAGAGCAAGGACATGGGGCGCTCCTCTCCAAAAACCGGCAGCATGAGCGCCAACGCTGGCCGAGCCCAAGCCCCGATTACCCCATCTGAACCAGCATTGGTTCCTGTCTCTTGCGGATGCCCGCGAAAAGCTGGAGGATTGGCGTCGATACTACAATGAGGAACGGCCCCATGGTGCCATCGGGAACAAGTCCCCGATTGTGCTGACGAAATCGGGTGACGTAGCCAGCCCGTCACCCTGATCGAAGCCGGGAAACTCTAACCGCAGGTGGTCCAAACTTCAGGATCGGTTCAGAAACGGTCGAGACTCTAATCGCCGCTGGATGAAAGTTCAGTGGCAGGTCACTTTGTGCGCAGTTTTGTCTTGCCTGACAACGTTGATTCGACCAAGGTGACGGCTTCGATGAAAGACGGCGCGCTGGAAGTGCGGCTTGTCAAGGCCGAGCAAGCCAAACCGAAACAGATTGAAATCTCAGTCAACTAACTTTAATTAGGAGCCCAAGATCATGAATATCAAACAGCCCCAATCAACCTTCTCCGCACTTGCCCTGGCGGTCGTCGTCGGACTTAGCGGACCGGCTCAGGCCCAATCGGCGGCAGGTTCTAGCCCAGGTGCTGCAGCACCCTCTGCCGCATCCAAGGCGGCGCAGCCACAGGTAGATGACAAGGCCGCCCGGGAAGCCGAAAAAAAGCGTGCTGAGCTCACTCAGGACGGCATCACGGCGCTCACCAAGACCCAGGAGGCTTTGACACTCCTTGATGCAAAGAAGACCAAGGAGGCGCTCGCTGCGCTGGAACTGGCCAGCGGAAAGCTGGAACTGGTATTGGCACGCGACGCCAAACTTGCTTTGGCGCCGGTCGATGTACGCGTCATCACCCACGATATCCACGCCAACGTGGAAACGGTGAAGAAAGCGGTCGAGTTGTCTCGGGAGTTGTTGGGTGATGGCGAGGTGCAAAAGGCCCGGCCCATCGTCGCCAATCTGGCCAGCGAAATCGTGATCGAAACCGACAACCTGCCGATGGCAACGTACCCGGCAGCGATCAAGTCGGCCGCACGGCTCATCGACAGCGGCAAGATCGACGACGCCAAGGCGGAACTCGCCCGAGCACTGAACACGCTGGTGGTGACCTCGGTCGCCTTTCCTCTGCCCGTGCTACGGGCTGAAGCCGCGATGGCAAAAGCTGAAAAGCTGGCCGAGACCGACAAGCGCGATGCCAAGCAGAACGAGGAGCTCAGCACCTTGCTGTCGTCCGTGCGCACGGAGATCGAGATGGCGCAGATCCTGGGTTATGGCAAGAAGGCGGATTTCAAACCCATCTTCGATCAGGTGAAGTCCATTGAGCAAAAGTCGGCTGGTGGCAAAAGCGGCAAGGGATGGTTCGACGAGTTGAAGACGCGCCTCCAAAAGCTGTTTTGAGGTGATGAAGGGGCCGACTGTTCGGTCGGTCAGTCTCGCGATGTTCGCAGTCAGCCCCAATAGATTCGCCTATTTTCACTAACTCATACGAGGCATATCACCATGAATGAGCAAACATCGAATCCCAATGCGACGAACAAAGAAATAAACGAACAGGCCGCGGTAAGCAGCCTTCCTGTCAGTCCAGAGGCCAAGCCTGAAGTCGTCACGGAGGTACAGCCTGAGGTTCAGAAGGAAACGGGCTCGCAGGCGGCAGACAAACGTAAACAAGTCCTCGATGAGGCCGTCTCGGCCTTGGCGCTGACCAAATCAGCGCTGGCCGCACTTGACGGCAAGGACGCTGCACGCGCATTGGCAATGCTGGCCGAAGTGACTGGAAAGCTGGAGCTGATTGTTGCGCGCGAACCCACGCTTGCCCTGGCCCCCGTTGATGTGCGCACCATCGTGCACGACTTGTTCGCCAACACGGAAACCATTGAGGCGATGACCGACGAGGCGCTGGATGCCCTCAAACATGGCGAGGTGCAACAGGCACGTCACGTGCTGGCTTTGCTGGCCAGTGAAATCGTGATCGCGGTCACCAACATCCCTCTGGCGTCCTATCCCGCAGCCGTGAAGTCAGTCGTGCCGCTGATCGATCAGGGCAAGATTGAAGAAGCCAAAGCCGCGCTGCAGGCAGCGCTCAGCACGCTGGTCGAGACGCGCAGCGTGCATCCGCTGCCCGCCCTGCGCGCCAGGCTGCTCCTGGAGCGCGCCGAGACCTTGGTAGAAGATGGTCAGCGGAGCGAAGCGTCCAATGAGCGCCTGGAGACATTCTTGAACGAAGCGCGGCAGCAGTTGGAAATGGCAGAACTGCTGGGCTATGGAAAGAAGAAGGACTTTGAGCCCCTGTATGCTGAACTCAGGAAAGTCAAGCAAAAGACGGCTGGGGGAGGCGGCGGAAAAGGCTGGCTCGATGAAATCAAGGCAAAGCTGTCCAAGTTGTTCTGAAACCGCTGGATAGGGCGTAAGAGGGGCGCGTCGCGCCCCTCTCTTTGCTCAGGAGTGTATGCTTTTTCACCCCATTAGGCCGCGTGGACGAACCTGATCCATAAGCGGATGCAGCCGAGCAGGGCGAAGCCGAGAAAGCTGGAAGCGGTGTGGTCGTAGCGGGTGGCCACGCGGCGGCAGTTCTTGAGACGGTTGATGAAGCACTCGATGCGGGAACGCAGGGCGTAGAGGCGTCGGTTGACGCTGTGCTGCACCTTGCGGCTCCGCTTGGTCGGGATCTCCGGCTGGGCCCCCCCGGTCGCGCGCATCCTGCCGCAGGCGGTCACTGTCGTAGCCCCTGTCACCGAGCAGCACGCCGGGATCGCTGTCGCGCTCGGCCATGAGGTCGTCATAGGCGATTAGGTCGTGGGCCTCGCCGGGCGTCAGCACGACGCTGATGGGCAGGCCATCGGCATTGGCACGCAGGTGGAGCTTGGTCGAGAAGCCACCGCGCGAGCGGCCGAGAGCCTGACTTTGGGTCCCCCCCTTCCTCCGGCAGCGCAGTGGTGCGCCCGGATGATGGTGCTGTCGATCATCTGGAGCATGTCGGCCTCGCCGCCGCTGTCGGCGAGCGCCTGCAACAGCACGTCCCAGATGCCGGAGGTGGTCCAGCGCCGGAACTGGCGGTGGACCGAGTTCCACTTCCCGAGTTCCTCGGGCAGGTCACGCCACGGCGCGCCGGTTCGGGTGATCCAGAAGATGCCGTCCAGCGTGCGCCGGTGGTCCTTCGGTGGGCGGCCGCCGCGGGCCGACTGCTCCGTCAGGAACGGGGCGAAGATCGCCCACTCCGCATCCGTCAAACGATCCCGAACCAAGGCCGACCTCCTCTCCAGAGGTCAGCCTCGAATCACGTCATCCGCCTCGGGGGAATCCCCCCTGTGCCGGTTCGTCCACGCGGCCTAGCTGGTCCGCATCGATCGCGAGTCTATGACCATCGCGCAAAACCGTTGCACGAGGGCTGATCATCGCTTTGATAGCGCCGAGAGCACGTTCTGCACGACCCTCTTGAACGAAGCCGACGAGGGCATTGATGACAACGACACCCGAGATGACGCCTGCATCTATTCCGTGGCCGAGCAGAGCAGTTATGGCGGCGGAGATCAGCAGGACGTAGATCAGAAGATTGTTGAATTGCGCTACGAACCGAGAAATGACGCTGCGTGGTTGCGATCCCGACAGCCTGTTAAGTCCATGCCGTTCCAGACGCTGCTTGGCTTCCAGAACGGTAAGGCCGCCCGATCGGCTCTGCAATCGATCGACAGCATCGGCGCCGATTGCATGCCACTTAGGCGAAGCCCGCGGTTGGGTGGACGACGGCGCGCCCGATATTGCACGATTCATGACTGCTGCTTTACGGCTTCAGCTTGAAATCATATATCATACATTATTTGTCATTCGCATAAGTGTTTCGTTGCCGCGTTCATCGAACTGCGACGGCGCATTATCGAATTGATTGCTGCTCACCTTGATGGGCGGGGGGCACCCCGTTCTGCCCAAAAGCGAACCGCTCCCAGCAAAATAAATTCGTTGTGATTGGACTCACTTGATCGGCTATTTGCGTCGAAGGCCGCCGCCTCCAGGAGCGCTTGGCTGACCTTCTGCCTGATCTCGCTGGACTGAACGTAGGACTGAACGTCTAGCTTGTTGACCACGCCTCTGGCACCAAGTACCGCTTCCGCAACTTCCTCGGCTGCCTCGCTCTGGTAGGCCCATTCCACTTGACCTTCCAAGCATATCAGCCCGTCCTCAACCACGATGCGTATTCGGTCCCCCGAGTACGGCAAGCGCCGGCTGATCGCTTCCAGTGCGTCCCGAGCAATTTCTGGATCGGGCCGACGCTGCAATAATGGCAAGCGCACCTGGACGTCATTGACAAGGCCATTTATGCCCGCGATGCTTTTGGCCAACAGTTCCACTTTCCGTTTTTGACGAAAGCTGCGCACAAAGCCCGTCAGTGTGACGATCCGGTCTTTGACGGTTGTCGCAATGTCGGCGTTATTCGTATCGGGATCGGACTGAATGCGTCGTTTCAGCTCTTGTTCGATGTCGGGATCTGACCGCATTGCCAACACCTCCTCTTATTCTCGCCAACTTAGAACACTTGCCTTTGCTGATGCTGGAAGGCTCAGTATGGCGCCTCATTGAATAGTCAAAGGTCAGGGATCAGCCCTGACAATCGTCAATTTTTCGCCGGGTTGGGAATGATTTACTTGTCTTCATTCCACGATGGGTGCGCAATGTCGCGCTGTCGAAAACGCGACGATGTGCATTGCAAGACAGCGAATGCTTGCGCTAGCGAACGGAGACTGAAGGCGAACTCGATTCGAGATGAGCATGCTTCCGCGTGTCACCGAAGAAACTCGAGAGTTAATTGCCCGCGAGTTCGACACACGCGGGCCGGATGTCTGTACGGCAGAAGTCGTAGCGCATCTCAAGCGGCACAATCCGGAAATTTTGGATATGGCGACGCGGTGTGCCGCAGACGTCGGCGATTCGCAGAAGGTCATGTTGGGATTTGCGATATTCTTCCGTCTGCTGGTCCCGGGATTGCCGACGTCAGGCGATCTATCACCGCTTCCTGCTGTCAGCGAGGAAACGCGTGCGCGGCTGGTGCGGGAAATCGACACACAAGGCACTGAAGCGTTCACGATGGAAGCGATTGCGGAATTTGAACGCAGCAATCCGGAGCTGCTTCAGATGGCGCACAATTTCGCGACGCGGTTGCGCCAGTATCTGCTTGCGATGCAGGGTTTTGCCTTGATATACAAGGCGCTTGTCTTGCAATCTGCCGATCAGCGCACACGGTTGCATTGAGCGGCACGAACCTCAGCTCAATTCACGTCGCTGACAATTTGTTGCGGCTGTTTCTTTAGGCTGAGGCGACTCAATATTGATCGTTGTCATGGCGGTATGTGCCAAACCGAACATCCTTGGTACGGCCAGGCCGAGATGGCCAATTGTAGTATAACCAGGACGTAATCTCATGACCGATAATCGTTCCGCGGATGAAGTTCTAGACACGATCCGTGTTCGAGAGGTGGTGGGAACGGTTAAGAACCGCGAAGGCCTTGATCGGCTCGTGGATGATCTAACTCGATCCGGATTCGACCGAGGCGATATCGACCTTATGGCGAGCCGAATGACGGTCATGCGCGCCCTGGGAGCGTACTATTCCGCGCCGGTCGTTGCGGCGGAGCATCCCGATGCCCCCCGACGTGAGTTGATCAAACCGGATGATGAAACCACCGCGACCGCCTTGGTATTCGGAACCCTGATAACGATTGGCACCGTGGGAGCCGTGCTCCCAATCGTGGCATCAGGTGGAGCTTTGGCTGCCGCAGCTGCTGCGGCGCTTGCCGGCGGTGCTGCTGCGGCTGGGCTGGCCAAGATCATCAAAAATCGCCTTGTCAGTACCGGGGAAAGTATTGATTTGGAGGACGAGTTGAAGATGAGCGGTCTAGTCATATTGGTGCGCGTTCGCGACCCAGAAGCAGAACATAAGGCGCAGGAAATCATGCGCCGGTGTGGCGCGGAGCACGTTCACGTTCACGAGGTGGAACTGAAGAAGACCTTGGCCGACGTTCCACTGTCTTCCATCAATCCTGACCCGTGGCTCGGCGATGACAGAAGTGACACTTGATTGGCAGGTCAATGTGTGACCTCACAAAAGATTCTTTGACGAGAAACATTGACTATTGTCAATTCAATGCTTGCTCCGCGTCATATAGTTCTATTTGAGCAGGAGTAGACTGGCGGATTAAGAGAAGTGACCAAATGGGACATAAGCCGAGGCAATTGACTTGTAAATTCGACGAGGATCGCTTTCATGGCTCGCAAAGTTGCAATCATTGTTGGAAGTATCCGCAAGGATTCGATCAATCTGAAGCTCGCAAAGGCTTTGGTAAAACTCGCACCGAGCGACTTCGATTGCGACTTCGTCCGAATCGATGATCTGCCGCTATACAATCAAGATCTCGATCAATCGCCGCCCGAATCGGTATCGCGCGCGAAATTGCAAGTCACCGCAGCAAATGCCCTTCTGTTCGTGACACCTGAGCATAATCGCTCGCTTCCGACCGCGCTTAAGAATGTTCTAGATTGGGTATCGCGGCCATATGGAAAAAATTTGTGGGCTGGCAAGCCAGCCGGAATAGCGGGTGCTTCGATAGGCGCGATCGGCACCGCGGTAGCTCAAGCCCATCTACGCAGTGTGCTTGGTTATCTTGACGTTCCGACGCTCGGACAGCCAGAAGTGTATATTCATTTCTCCCAGGGTTTGATCGATGAGCACGGCAACATCAACAACGAAACAACAAAAAGCTTCCTTCAGACTTTCATGAATCGTTACGCTGAATGGATTTCAAAATACAATTGAAAGTACGATCAAATAGACAGAATGATGCTATTTTCATCTATCAATATTGCCTCGCTTCGGATCGTCCCAATGAGAATATGTCGCTATAGTCATCCTTGATAACCAGGACTTGACGATTGTTAGGGCGCTAGCCATGAACGACACGAGTAAAACGCCTTCGCTTGAGGGTGAAGCTCGGGTGACAACGGAGCCTGTCCAGGCGGATTTTCACACACGGCCTGCGGATGCAAGCCACGACAAGGATCGAGCATCTGATGTTGCCTGGCGAAGTATCGACCGTGTCTTTAAAGCTCGTATTGGGCGGCTTACCGCCGGCATAAGTCCGGTTGGGTTATCGGAAGCGTACTTTGATTGGTTCGGGCATCTTTGGATGTCGCCGGGGAAACAGGCACAGCTTGTCGAAAAGGCGTGGCGGAAGGCGGGCAGAATCGGGTTGTATTGGATGCGATGTATCAGTGCATCCAACCCTTCGCCCTGTATCGATCCCCTTCCGCAGGACGAACGCTTCGTTGCCGAGGAATGGCAACAGTGGCCGCACAAATTGATTTATCAGAACTTCTTGTTGCACCAGCAATGGTGGCACAACGCCACCACCGACATTGACGGAGTCGACAAACATCACGAGCGGGTGGTCGAATTCGTTACTCGCCAGCTCCTTGACGTTATATCGCGTTCAAATATTCCATGGCTCAATCCGGAGGTTAGCGCTGCTACAATTCAGCAGGGCGGATTGAATCTGGTTAATGGGATGCAGCATTTCCATGAGGATTGGCTGCGTTTGGTCGACGGCAGGCCTCCGGTCGGAGCCGAGCAATTCAAAGTGGGCGTGAACGTCGCCGTTACGCCGGGAAAAGTGGTCTATCGCAATCGCCTAATTGAGCTCATTCAATATTCGCCGACTACAGATGATGTCTATGCCGAATCCGTACTCATCGTCCCGGCATGGATCATGAAATACTATATCCTCGATCTTTCCCCGCACAATTCCCTTGTTCGATATTTGGTCGAGCGCGGGCACACGGTTTTTATGATCTCATGGAAAAATCCGGCCGGATCGGATCGCGATCTTGGTATGGACGACTATCGCGAACTTGGCATAGTCGCCGCACTCAGGGCGATCGACGAAATCTGCGATCATCGCAAAACGCACGCGGTCGGCTATTGCCTTGGCGGAACATTATTGGCGATCGCTGCGGCCGCGATGACGCGAAGCGGGATCAATCAGCTCGCAAGCATCACATTGCTGGCAACGCTGGTCGATTTCACAGATCCTGGCGAGCTAGGATTGTTCATCAGCGAGAGCGAAGTTGCGTTTCTTGAGGGCATAACATGGGAGCAAGGCTATCTCGACACGCATCAGATGGCCGGTGCGTTCCATCTGCTCCGATCGAACGATTTGATCTGGTCGCGGGCGCTGCGGAGCTATCTATTGGGCGTAAGGCCGCCGATGAACGACCTAATGGCATGGAACGCCGACGCGACCCGACTGCCTTATCGCATGCATTCTGAGTATCTCCGCCATCTTTATCTGGATAATGATCTCGTCAGCGGCCGCTATAAAGTTGGCGGTCGGACGATCTTCCTGACGGACATTCTCGTTCCGATTTTCGCAGTCGGAACGGAAAAAGATCATGTCGCACCTTGGAGGTCTGTGTTTAAACTCCACCATTTGACCGATACGGATGTTACGTTTGTGCTTACGACAGGCGGACACAATGCCGGTATCGTCAGTGAACCTGGCCATAAGAATCGCAGTTTCCAGATGGCGACAAAGAATTCAGCCGACCGCGATACTGATCCTGAGACATGGCGGACTACCGCACCGCACTTTGAAGGGAGCTGGTGGCCTGTGTGGCAGTCCTGGCTGGCTCGTCACTCGACCGGGCGGATCGCGCCGCCTCCACTCGGGAACCCGGCAACCGGCCTTGCGCCAATTGCCGATGCGCCCGGCACCTATGTACTTGAACGCTAGATCGACTGTTGCCACAACGCCACAACGTGAGTGTGGAACATTTGATCGTCTCTTGCGTCCTGAATTTGTATTCGTTTAATTAGTGCGCCATGAGAAGCGGCACCGGCGAATTGTGCATCAAATGATAGGTTACACCGCCGAGAAGCATCTCGCGAAGGCGAGTATGGCCGTATCCACCTAGAACGATCAGGTCACTTCTCGCTTTCTTGGCTTCCGCAAGCAATGTTTCGCCTACATTACCGTTCCGGCATTTGACCCGATGGAGTTCCGCCGCAACGCCGTGATGCTTCAAATGCTTTTTGATCGCGTCACCCACGGATCCTTCCATCTGTTTGCGAGGCTCTTCGGTAACCATCACGACCGAGACGTCCTTCGCTATCCGCAAATAGGGCATTGCTTCGGCCACAGCCCGCGTCGATTCGCGGCTCGCGTTCCACGCGACCAAAATCCGGTTGAAAACAATGGATTTCGGGCGCTCGACTTCGGGGACCAACAAAATATGCCGGCCTGATCCAAACAGAATGCCCTCGACGAGGCGATCGGGATCTTGCGAGCCGTTTGGTCTGATCAAGACGAAGGCGTCGGCGCACCTCGCTTCGCGAGCGGCAACATCTGCAATGTCTGATCTTAGAACGTCGAACCTGCGAAGCTCGATGGCCACGCCGTACCGCTTTAACCGGTCGACAATGGTCTTTTCCATTTTATCGCCTGAGGCACGCGCCTGATCCATCAGGGCCGCGATGCCAAGTGCGCCTGTGAGGTCGCCTTCAATGGGTGCTGGAGGTGGAGGTAATACGCTAAAAAACAAGCCTGTCGCATGACCTTCGAATTGCCGGACGATATCGAGAGCGGCGCTCATACGAATTTCGTCCGAGACGCTTCCGTCGAGCCAAGTGAATACATCTTTGATCATCAGGGTTCTCGTGAATCGATGCGTTAACACACCCCACTGAGGACAACAACATGATGGCATGAGAGCCGAGCGCGAGTCCTTGATGACTGTCAAGACGGGGGTCCGCCGGTTCCGCTCGTCTTGGGGGCTAGCCAACCCCCACTGCAACCTACATATTTGGCAGGTCAAAGTCCCCGCTGTCGGCGCGAACGACCCTCCGCAATTTCCTCAAGAGTGCGTCCGGTTATCACTGAGCGATCAGGAGCCGCCTGTTCGATATTCCACGAAGTGGCGGCGAATTCGTCCTTTTGCTTAATCAGCAGCCAAGCATCTCCTTGATTAGGTCTGCCGGACCGGACGGCAATCTGTATCAATGTAAATCCGCCCCGGAGCTTGACGCCGCTAAGCACAAGATCAATTTTGCCGCGAGCCAACTGAACCTCAATCGACTTGTCGTGTTGCGGGCGATAGTCGCCTTTATCCCATACCATCACTACGCCGGCACCATATTCACCCTCCGGGATTACGCCTTCAAATGTCGCATATTCCAGAGGATGATCTTCAGTTCTGAGGGCAAGACGTTTCTGTCTGGGGTTCATCGAGGGGCCCTTGGGGATCGCCCATGATGCCAACACACCGCCGACCTCAAGCCTGAAATCGTAATGCAGACGGCTTACACAATGCTTCTGTACAACAAATAGGCGCCCGCGGCGCCGGGCGCGCAAACGCCCCGCCGGTTCTGGCGTTTTAGCGAAATTTCGCCTTTTGCGGTACTCTGACAGAGACACCGAGCAACTCCAATTTACGCCGTGCACTCCCGAGTGCGCTTGCGCGGCGCCAAAAGTCAGCCCATGGATCAATCATTCCATCGAGCCTTTTGCGTATGTCTCGAAGAGTTACGCCATCCGGCCGCAATGTTTTGGAGCGCACCTCTTCCCAGAAGAGCGGAATCGACAACGAAGCGTTGGGCCGCGCTCTCACCGCATACGGCGGCGCAACGGTCTGTGCGTAAGCATTGCGGTTGATGTCGAAGAACACGCGTCCATGCCGCGAGCCAGTGCGCTGCTGCAGAGTTCGCTGACTTGGTTCCTCCATGACAACACGCATCGCGACCGCGCGAGCGAAGGCGCGCACTGACTCGAATGACTCAGTCCGCTTAAGAGGCACGATGACATGCAATCCTCGCGAACCGGTCGATTTGACATAGGCCGACAGCGTCAATTCTTGAAGGAGTTCATTGAGAGCTAATGCCGCTGCCCTAACCCAGTCGAACGCATCGGCTGAAGGGTCGAGGTCAAACACCATTTGATCTGGGCATTCGAGCTTGTCGACCCGGCTGATCCATATATGTGGCGTGATGCATGCCTGATTTGCCAAATACACCAGCACGGCCCCGTTATTGCAGATCACATGACGGGTTACGCCTCCTTGTTTCTTTTCAACTTCAATCGTTTTGACCCAGTCAGGAAAATAGGAGGGCACAGACTTCTGAAAAAACCCAACTTGTCCGATGCTATTCGGATATCGCTCCAAGGCAATTGGCCGATCACGCAGAAACGGAAGCATCCGCGGTGCCACCCACCGGTAATAGTCAATGAGCTCGTACTTGCTGATATGATCGTCCGAAAACAGCAACTTGGCCGGGTTTGTAACCGCTATTTCGTGTCCTTCAACACGCAATCGCAATTCGCTCGCGCCCACTCAACCCTCCCGTATCACTTCTGACGGCAGCTTGTCGTCACGCAAACCGCGAAACCGTGGATGGCGGAGCCGGCCATCCTTGGTCCATTCCGTGAAGGCAATCTGTGCGACGAGCTCCGGTTTGACCCAGTAGACGCCTCGTTGCGGGATATCGTAGTCGGCAAATGGCGAGACATTCGTTTCGATACTTCGAAGTCGCTGCGCAAGAACTTTCAACATCGCGCTATCGAATCCGGTTCCAACCTTTCCCGCATAATGAAGTCGCTCGTCTCGGTACACTCCTAGCAGCAAAGCCCCGAAGCCAATCCGATGTCCCTGGGGCTCTGTGTATCCGCCGACAACAAACTCCTGACCTTGCTCACACTTGAACTTCAGCCAGTCTCGCGTTCGTTTTGAGACATATTGGCTGTTGCCATTCTTAGCGATAATCCCTTCCCAGCCCTTGCGGCACGCTTCGCGGTAATAGGCTTCGCCATCCTTCTCACGATGCGCGGTGAATCTCAATCGGCGCCCGAATGGGAATGCGTCGTGAAGCAGTGCTTTACGATGCCGAAAGGGTACGCGCCGCAAATCGTAACCGTTCCAGTACAGAAGGTCGAACAGGTACATATAGACCGGCACCTGTCGCAACAAGGAGCGAGATGGATTCTCGACCTGCATGCGCTTTGGGAGCTGCATGAAGCTCGTTATGCCGCCCGTGAATGCAACGATTTCACCATCAGCAATGAAAGAGTTCATCGCACACTGATTGAATGCCGGTGCAAGCTCGGGATATCTTTCATTCAGACGTGTCCTGTTACGTGACAACAATTCCAATTCGGTGCCGTGACTGAACACCAGGCAGCGCTCGCCGTCCCATTTCGGTTCGAAGAGCCAGTCCTCCCTGGAAAATCGCTCTTGCGTCAAGCTCGCCAGCATCGGCGCTATCCAACTTGGTTGCCGCCTCTTGCGTGCCCCGGTCCTTACCTCTTCAGGTAGCGCGGCCGAAAGCATGCCTGCCATGACATCTAATCCTATGCAGCGGCAGCGCCCGTGCTCACCAGGAATGAGTTGCATGATCGCCGCGATCCGGCCGCGGTGTCACGACATGTGGCAAATCATCCACCTATTCGAGCGCATAATATTGACCAGGAGAGCCGGTTGGCTGCGAAGCTGTGTGAAAAAACGTATGGGACAATCCTGTCCGGTTCAACGTGGAGACGCCACCATGGTTTCCATTTTTCACACGGATTCAACAATCAAGCGTGATGTCGAAGATGAGATCAAGTACGATCCTTCAATCGACGACAGCAGCCATATTGCCGTTACTGTCAAGGATGGCGTGGTAACCCTTACGGGGTTCACGAAGAGCTACATGGACTCCTACTACGCCGAGAAAGCGGCAAAGCGGGTGTCCGGCGTCAAAGGAGTGGCCAACGACATTCAGGTGCGGCTAGCCAGCGAACGGACCGACCCAGAAATTGCCGAAGAGGCTGTGAAGGCGATCAAGCGGGATTTGCCGACCACCGGCGACGATATCAAGGTCGTCGTAAAGAACGGTTACCTGACACTCGAAGGTGACGTGGAATGGTTCTATCAAAAGGAATGGGCTGAGCGTGCGGTTCGCTCGATCAAGGGCATCAAGTCAATTTCGAATCTCATTCACGTCAAGCCGCGCGTAAGTCCAAGCGATGTCAAACGCAAGATTGAGGACGCGCTGGTCCGCAGCGCCAAAGTCGACGCTGACAAGATTGTCGTTGACGTCGACGGCAGCAAGGTCACCTTGAGAGGAACGGTGCGATCCTGGGCGGAACGGCAGGAAGCGGAGCGCTCCGCGCGGGCCGCTCCTGGGGTCAGCAGCGTCACCAACAACATCGTGATCTCACCGTAGTGTGCGCTTCTTTGTCGCTCCCGTCCCGAGACAACGGGGCGGGAGCGATTTTGATCAAACTGCGCGCGTCAGTTGGGGCGATTGGGGCGAGATCGGACCGAACAGTGAATGGCCGCCAATCAAATGATGCGCTCGACCCCGCGGGGCAAACGCCCGTCGCTGATTTGTAAAAACGGCGCCCATCATGAAATTGATTAGCGTCAATGTCTGACAAAAAGCGTATGCTTAAGAGTTTTACCGCACCGGTATTCAGAGGGGCTATCCATGCGCGATGACCGCGAGGTTAAACGGGACGTCGAGGAAGAACTTCGGTGGGATCCGGACATCGAAGCAACAGACATCGCGGTTGCGGTCAAAGATGGCGTTGTGACGCTCACGGGCTTTGTGCGAAGCTACAATGAAAAGCTGGAAGCTGAAGTGGCAGCGAAGCGCGTAACAGGCGTCCATGCAGTCGCCAATGATATCGAGGTGCGATTGCCGAGCATCACGGAGAGGCCTGATCCGGAAATCGCCCGGGATGCCGTCGCGGCAATCAAGGCTCAACTGCCGGGTTCCTGGGAGAACATCAAGATTGTCGTAAAGGCGGGCTGGGTCACACTCGAAGGTGAGGTCAGGTGGGATTACCAACGAAGCATTGCGGCGAACTCAATCCGCCGGTTGCGCGGCGTCAAGGGCATAAGCAACCTGATCACGCTGAAGGGCAACATCGCTCCCAAGGAGGTGAAAAGACGCATTGTTTCCGCGCTACACAGGAGTGCCCAGGTCGATGCTGAGCGCATTACGGTCGATACAAGCGGAAGCAAGGTCGTTCTCAGAGGTACTGTTCGTTCCTGGGCGGAGCGAGAGGAAGCAGAACGAGCCGCGTGGGCCGCTCCGGCAGTTACCGACGTCGAAAACCACATCACGGTTAGCAATTAAGTATGGCGGCCGGCACGCTGAGTTGTGGCGACGCGGACGTGGGCCGAGGGTCTATTTTGCAATGACACACCAAGATACTCAACCATCGTAGGAGGGCTCAGTCATGGCTGAAACGGAAAAAAGTCTGACGGTTCAAAGCGAAACGAAAACGAGTGAGAAGGGAGCGTTGGCTCAAACGTGGAGACCGTTTGAGAGCCTGCGCCGCGAGGTTGACCGCCTTTTCGACGAGTTTGATCGAGGTTCCTGGCGCCTTCCCTTCCGTCGTTCGCTTTTCGATGCCGATCCTTTTTGGCGGCGGGAGCTGACTTTGGCCGCAACTCCGGCCGTTGATGTTGTCGAAAAAGACAATGCCTACGAAATCAGCGCGGAGCTTCCCGGACTTGATGAGAAGAATATCGAGGTCAAAGTGTCCAACAATACCTTGACCATCCGCGGCGAAAAACAAGAGGACAAGGAAGAAAAGAAAACGGGATATCATCTACGCGAGCGGCATTTCGGCTCGTTTGAGCGTCACTTCCGAATACCCGAGGGCGTTGACGCCGACAAAATCGATGCCAGCTTCAAAAAGGGCGTGCTCACCGTAACGCGCCCGAAGGCACCCGGGGCGCAGAAGCCGGAAAAGAAGATTGAAGTGAAGGCCGTTTAGTGGCGATCCCTGCAAATTGTCCGTGTTTTCTGGGCAGATCGGAGCAAGCCGCGGCGGCTCATTGGCGTGCCCTTGCCAATCACGGATGAGGTGCACGCCGCCTCCGTGGATCGACGGACCTCCGCTGATGGTCCATGAACATCGTGGCCCCGGTACAAACGGGGCTCGTGAGCCGGCGGAACAGCCGCAACCGCTCTCACGCGCCTTGCGCCTATCATCGGGCTACACCGATAAAACATCGACGTGGCTTGTTCCTGCTCAGTATCGCAATAACGGGCTGACTACGCGGCTACTTCCGGTTCGGCCAGCCGCTCGGAGACTCTGTCCTGGTTATGCTCGATTGTTCCGAGCATTTTGATCTGCCGTGAGCGGCGCGAGCCATCGCATCGGCAAGCTCATATTTGAACCGATCCGCGTAACCTTTGATCAGCGGTTTTCGAGCTGGAGGATCGATCACCCGATAGTCCCACCCATTCTTTTCCGCAAAACCGAC
Organism: Rhodoplanes serenus; assembly: GCA_009720755.1. Lineage (GTDB taxonomy): Bacteria > Pseudomonadota > Alphaproteobacteria > Rhizobiales > Xanthobacteraceae > Rhodoplanes > Rhodoplanes serenus. The sequence goes on along the minus strand of WNKV01000001.1, from coordinate 356,303 downwards.
GGCACTTTCGCAATCTGGGAACTCCAGACGAATCGAAGCAAAGGGATCACTGCTTCCGGTCCATCCCATCAACGGCTCGATGAACGGCGCCGCGCTTCGCTCAAACTCCAGTATCCAACGGCGCCGACCCGGAGCAGACTGGGTCACCGAGCGTTCGGTTCTGTATATCAGCACTGGCGGCACGCTTCCCGGCACGGCCATGTCAGTGCCAGGCAGCTTTGGCCATCCCTTGCAGCGATTGTGATCGCGATCCGCCGACATGAAGTATCAATCTTGCAATATGGACCCGTGGTCGGTGGGTGGGTGCTTTTTTGACACGACCACTCGTGCTGGCCTCAACAAGCGGTCATGGATCATATAACCATCTTCCAGCACCCGCGTTATTATTCCCGGTGGATGCGATGCGTCCTCTGCTTCCATTAGCGCCTCATGCAGGGATGGATCGAATCGTTGCCCGGACGCAGCGATCTTCTTGACGCCAAATCGCTCCAGCGTCTGGAGAAATAATCGCAAGGTCGTCTCGACGCCTTCCAATAGCGCATCATGCTGTGTAGATGGCACCGTTTTTCTTGCTTCGATCACACGCTGAAGATTATCGATAACCGGCAATAACTCGCGTGCGAATTCTGCGACGGCAAATTTGCGCGTATCCTCAGCCTTCCGATCAGCTTGCCGCCTCGCATTTTCGGCGTCGGCGAGCGCGCGCAGAAGACGATCCTTCAACGACGCATTTTCGGACAAAAGCGTGGCGACATCGGTGGCTTCGGTGGCAACCGCCTCGTCTTCTATGCTATGCGGTGATGACATCGTCACAGATCCTATGCTGCCTGCGCCAATTTGGAGCCGTTCACTGCAATCTGGCCATCAAGCACGGTTACCTTGACCGTATCGCCATCTTTGATTTTTCCTGACAGAAGCATGCTGGCGAGCGGATTCTGGAGTTGTCGCTGAATGACGCGTTTGAGCGGTCGCGCGCCGTAGACCGGATCGTAACCGGTGTTGCCGAGCCACGTCTTCGCCTTGTCGTCGACTTCGAGCGTGATCTTGCGATCCGCCAGCAGCGACTGCAGATGCCGAAGCTGAATGTCGACAATCCGCTTCATTTCGCTGCGACCGAGCCGGTTGAACAAGATGATCTCATCGAGACGGTTGAGAAATTCCGGTCGGAAGGAGCGCCGCACCACCTCCATCACCTGTTCGCGCGCCTCCTCGGCCGGTTTTCCTTCGGGAAGCGCGGCCAGATATTCGGCCCCCAGGTTTGAGGTGAGCACGATGATCGTGTTGCGGAAATCGACGGTGCGGCCTTGTCCGTCGGTAAGCCGCCCGTCGTCGAGCACCTGCAGCAAGATGTTGAAAACATCGCTGTGTGCCTTCTCGACCTCATCGAACAAAATCACCTGATACGGGCGCCTGCGGACGGCTTCCGTCAGGGAACCTCCTTCCTCATAGCCGACATAGCCGGGAGGCGCGCCGATAAGTCGGGCAACCGAATGCTTTTCCATGTATTCGGACATGTCGATGCGAACCATTGCCTGTTCGTCATCGAACAGGAATTCCGCAAGCGCCTTGCAAAGCTCCGTCTTGCCGACGCCGGTGGGGCCCAAGAACAGGAATGAGCCGATCGGCCGATGGGGATCCTGAAGACCGGCCCGTGCTCGCCGCACGGCATCCGCGACGACGACAATGGCCTGGTCCTGCCCCACCACGCGTTCACGCAGCTTATCTTCCATGTGAAGCAGTTTTTCGCGCTCGCCATCCATCATCTTGTCAACCGGAATTCCAGTCCACCGCGACACGACTTCTGCGATCTCCTCGGCGGTTACCTCCTGCTTGAACATCCGTCCTTGCGCGGGGGTCTCGGCGAGCTTCTTCTCCAGTTGCGGGATAATGGAATACATAAGCTCGCCAGCACGCGTGAGATCGCCGCGCCGCTGCACGCTCTCCAGTTCGCTGCGTGCCTGATCGAGTTGCTCTTTGATTTTCTGCACGGAGGCGAGCTTTTCCTTCTCCGCCTTCCAAATCGAGGTGAGATCGGCCGATTTCTTTTCCAACTCGGCGATTTCTTGGTCGACTTTCTTGAGGCGCTCCTTCGACGCTTCATCTGTCTCTTTCTTCAGGGCCTCACGCTCGATCTTAAGCTGAATGATGCGGCGGTCGATTTCGTCGACCTCCTCCGGCTTGGAATCGGCTTCCATGCGGACGCGGCTAGCCGCCTCGTCCACAAGGTCAATGGCTTTGTCCGGCAAAAATCTATCGGTGATGTAGCGATTGGACAGGGTCGCGGCGGCGACAATCGCACCATCGGTAATGCGAACGCCGTGATGGACCTCGTATTTTTCTTTGAGACCGCGCAAGATCGAAATCGTCTCCTCGACCGACGGCTCGCCAACAAACACCGGCTGGAAGCGTCGAGCGAGCGCCGCGTCCTTCTCGATATGCTTTCGGTACTCGTCCAGCGTCGTTGCGCCGATGCAGTGCAGTTCGCCACGCGCAAGCGCAGGCTTGAGCATATTGGAAGCATCCATCGCCCCTTCCGCCTTGCCGGCGCCAACCAGGGTGTGGAGTTCGTCAATGAACAGAATGACGTCGCCCGCGCTGCTAAGCTCCTGCAGCACGGCCTTGAGGCGCTCTTCAAATTCGCCTCGATATTTGGCCCCAGCCAGCAGCGCTCCAAGATCGAGCGCCAGCAGCCGACGGCTTTTCAAGGCTTCCGGCACATCACCCTTGACGATGCGTTGCGCCAGGCCTTCCACGATCGCCGTCTTTCCGACTCCTGGCTCGCCGATCAGAACAGGGTTGTTCTTGGTCCGTCGCGAAAGCACCTGAATGGTGCGCCGGACCTCTTCGTCACGACCAATAACCGGATCGAGCTTGTTCTGACGCGCCTCCTCGGTGAAATCACGCGTATATTTCTTGAGCGCGTCATAGCCCTGTTCGGCCGATGCCGTGTCCGCGGTTCGCCCTTTCCGGATGTCACCGATCGCCTTGTTGAGCGCCTGAGGCGTGACACCTGCGCGCTTGAGGAGGTCGCCAACGGCGCCGCTCGCCATCGCCAGAGCCATCAACATATATTCGACGGTGACGTAGGCATCGCCGGCTTTCTGCGATAGCTGTTCGGCTTGATCGAACAACCGCGCCGCCTCCGGAGCGAGATAAATCTGGCCTGCGCCGCTGCCTTCGACTTTGGGCAGCCTTTGCAGCTCCTGTTCGGCCGCTTGTTTAACCTGGGCACTCGCCCCAGCGCCCGCAGCGGCATCGATCAGATTGAGGGCTAGCCGGTCTTCATCGTCCAGCAACGCTTTCAGCACATGAACCGGCGTGAGTTGCTGGTGCCCGCTTCGTAGCGCGAGCGATTGTGCGGATTGCACCAGCGCTTTAAGCCGGTCGGTATATTTCTCGATCTGCATGGCGGTACTCTTGTTCCTGTCGACACGTTTCGTGAGAGACAAACCTCTCGGCTAACCGGATTTTCGCTTGTCCACTTCCTCGAATTCGGCATCGACAACATCTGACTCCGGGGCACTAGAAGCACCAGAGGAGGTACTGGTTCCACCGCCTGTCGGCTGCAGGCGCATGGCTTCTTGCGCAAGCTTTTCGGTCGCCTGCCGGATGCCGCCGACATCCTCGCCAGCCATGGCGTCCTTGGCAGCCGAAATTGCTTGTTCGACTGCGGTCTTTGCATCCGGGGCAACTTGATTGCCGACCTCTTGGAGACGCTTTTCCGCACCGTAGATAGTGGCATCCGCCTGGTTGCGTGCCTCCACCAGCTCCTTGCGGCGCTTGTCTTCCTCGGCGTGCGCTTCGGCTTCCTTGACCATACGCTGGATGTCGGCTTCGGTCAGTCCGCCGGAAGCCTGGATGCGAATTGTCTGCTCCTTGCCGCTTGCCTTGTCCTTAGCGGACACGTTGACGATTCCATTGGCATCAATATCGAAAGTAACCTCGATCTGAGGTAATCCTCGTGGGGCAGGCGGAATCCCGACCAGGTCGAATTGTCCAAGCAGCTTGTTGTCAGCCGCCATCTCACGCTCGCCCTGAAAAACGCGAATCGTCACCGCGGTCTGGTTGTCCTCGGCGGTCGAGAATACCTGGCTGCGCTTGGTCGGAATGGTCGTGTTGCGCTCGATTAGCTTAGTCATCACACCGCCAAGCGTCTCAATGCCAAGCGAAAGCGGCGTCACGTCAAGCAGAAGGACATCCTTAACATCGCCTTGAAGAACGCCCGCCTGAATCGCCGCACCGACCGCCACGACCTCATCCGGATTGACGCCCTTGTGCGGTTCGCGCCCGAACAGCTTCTGCACCGTCTCCTGAACCTTAGGCATGCGTGTTTGGCCGCCAACCAAAACGACCTCGTCGATTTGAGAGGCTGCGATCCCGGCGTCCTTCAGTGCCGCTTGACATGGTGGCACCGTCTTCTGAATGAGATCGTCAACCAACGCTTCCAGTTTGGCGCGCGACAGCTTGATCGTGAGATGCTTCGGACCGTGCTGGTCGGCGGTGATGAACGGCAGATTGACCTCGGTCTGCGTCGCGCTTGATAGCTCGATTTTGGCTTTCTCGGCGGCATCCTTTAGGCGCTGGAGGGCGAGCCGGTCGCCGCGAAGATCGATCCCGTTCTCCTTTTTGAACTCATCCGCCAAGTAATCGATGATCCGCTTGTCGAAGTCTTCGCCTCCCAGAAACGTGTCACCGTTCGTCGATTTGACCTCGAATACTCCGTCGCCAACCTCGAGAACTGAAATATCAAAGGTTCCGCCACCGAGATCGTACACAGCGATCTTGCCGGTTCCCTTCTTTTCAAGACCATAGGCCAATGCTGCCGCGGTCGGCTCGTTGATAATGCGCAGCACGTCGAGTCCGGCGATACGCCCCGCGTCCTTGGTGGCTTGGCGCTGAGCATCGTTGAAATAGGCAGGAACCGTAATGACCGCCTCGGTTACTTTGGTGCCAAGGTAGGCCTCCGCGGTTTCCTTCATCTTCGTAAGAATGAATGCGCTGATCTGACTCGGGCTATATTTCTTGCCGCGGACCTCCACCCAGGCATCGCCATTGGGGCCTGGCACAATATTATAGGGCACCATGCCCTTGTCCTTCTGCGTCATCGGATCGTCGTACCGGCGACCGATCAGGCGCTTGATGGCGAAGATCGTATTTTCGGGATTCGTGATGCTTTGGCGCTTGGCGGGTTGCCCGACGAGAACCTCCCCCGTATCGGTGAAGGCCACCATGGAGGGAGTGGTGCGGGCGCCTTCTGCGTTCTCGATCACTTTCGCCTGGTTGCCTTCCATCACGGCAACGCAGGAATTGGTCGTTCCCAGATCGATCCCGATCGCCTTTGCCATCACGTTCTCCTCTCGTTCCGGGGACGAGTTAAATCAGCCCGACGCCTAGCCGGATCTCGGCGTTACTTGTATTTCAACCGACATGCTGCCCGATCACGTTGACGGATATCAACATTCCGATCTTTCGATCAGCATCCTGCGTCGGATTTCCCGAGACGGCAACCGGATTTCCGGACCGGGGCTCGGCAAAAACGCGAATTTCATCGTGCCACTAAGAAGGACTACCGGATGACAGCGCAAACGACCCCTATCGACAATAGAAAACAGCTTCAGTCTCGGACCTATCAGATCGCCGCGCTCGACCAGGACTTCATTCTTGGAGAGTCGACACGCGGTATCCGGCTTCAACTTGAGTACGCCAAAGCGGAAGAGGCTCTGCGCGCGTGGGGCGTGCGCTCGACGGTCGTCGTGTTCGGCAGTGCACGCGTGCGTGAAAATGGGCCTCCCCGGCATGCGACCTGGTATCGGCAAGCTCGCGAATTCGCCCGCATCGTTTCGGAACGTGGCGGCGCAAAGAGATCAAATGGCCCGGTCCGCGATAACGTAATTGCGACCGGTGGAGGACCGGGCTTGATGGAGGCCGCCAACCGAGGCGCATGTGATGCCGATGCCCCTTCCATCGGCTACAACATCACGCTCGTTCACGAACAACAGCCCAATGCCTATTCGACACCCGAGCTGACATTTCGATTCCAGTATTTTGCTATACGCAAAATGCATCTCGCGATGCGAGCGAATGCGCTCGTAATCTTTCCCGGAGGATTTGGCACTCTGGATGAGATGTTTGAAATATTGACGTTGAAGCAAACCGCCAAAATTTCACAAATTCCAATTCTTCTTTTCGATCACTCTTACTGGCGCTCGCTTCTAAATCTTGATGTCTTGGTGTCGGAAGGCATGATCGCGCCTCAGGACACGAGCCTGTTTATGTTCGCCGACGATGCGGAAGAAGCGTGGGCGTTGCTCAAGGAGCATCTGTTATGCGCCTTTTCGCCACGTCAGGACTCTCCATGACAATTTCTTTGCGGCCTCTACACCCGGTCGCGAGGCACCCATTGGGATGAGCAACAAGTCCTATTCAGTTGCGCGATAACCCCGACTGATATTCATTCGGTGTGGAGCTCCCGGCGCATTTGCGAGAATAATACCTCAAGACGATCGCGGGGCAATCCTACTTCCTGCAAACATTGCCTCGCAAGCGCCAGCCCAGCGGCAATATGTTCATGAAACACGTTGACGTTCCCGATGAGCTGAAGCTCCTCCGCCGCTGCTTCGGTTCTCGCGCTGGCAATCAAAGCCAGGTTTGGAAAGCGATGCCGCAACGCACGAAGTATCCTGAATGCCGGTCGGTGCTGGTGGAAGGTGACGACAACCGCCCGGGCGCGCTCCACACCAGCCGCTTCCAGAGTCGCGAGCCGGCTCGCATCTCCGAGAATGACGGGCAATCCCAACTCTTTCGCTTGCACAAATGGCTCGTAGCGCGTTTCGAACAAAAGATGAGATATGCCGGCTTTCAAGAGCGCTCTCGATACGATCCGGCCAAGGGAGCCGGCACCGCAAACGAGCACGTGCTGTTGTAGGTCCTTCGACTGATCAAATCCTTCCAGCTCCTCGAGCTGAGGGTGGTGTGGTTGCCGGTGGGCGCGGAATATGTGTTGCACTAACCGATCATGTTCTCGAATCAAAAGCGGCGCCAGCGCCATGGATATTGCGATCGCGATCATCGCTGGCTGTCCGATGGTTGCGGGCAGAAAGTCTGCGCTGATTCCCAAGCTCACGAGCAGCAATCCGAATTCGCCCCCGTGGCCCAGGATGATTGCCCCTCGTCCGGCATCAAGCGAACCGAGCTTCGCGAGACGTAGTGCTATCGCGCTGATAACAATTTTGATTGGCACCAGCAGGAACAGCCAAAAAATCACGCTGAGCGGAGATTGCGTGACAAGAGCAAGATTGAGTTGCACTCCAGTCGTGATAAAAAACAATCCAACCATTAAATCCCGGAAGGGACGAATGTCGTCTTCGATGCGATGTCGGAAGTCGCTCTCCCCTAGAACAAGACCCGCAATGAATGCCCCCAGAGCAGGCTCAATTCCGAGATAATGGCTGATCCACGCTGTTATCAGAACGAGCAAGATTGAAGCGAGCAGAAAGGCTTCAGAATGACCGTGACGGGCAACCCATGCCAACGACCGATAAAGAATCGGTTTTCCCACCAGGACGATGATGCCGAGGATCGCCAGAATTCGAACCACTTCAATCGCAATTTGGGTGCCAGCCTCGGTCCTACTGGCTAGCAATGGAAGCGCCGCGAGAAGAGGAGCGGTTGCAATGTCCTGGAATAGCAGAACGGCCACGCTGGTTCGGCCATGGCGCGTGGTAAGCTCGCCCTGATCAGCCAATTGTTTGGCGCAGATCGCCGTCGATGACACCGCTGCGGCCGCCCCGACCATGACGGCCGCACTTGGAGAGGCGCCGAGCAAATACGCTACTCCTCCGAATGCGACGCTACCCAAAGCAAACTGTAGCCCGCCGGCCGAAAGAACACGCCAGCGTGTTGCCCATAGTTCGGCGACTGACAGTTCGAGACCGACCGTGAACATCAGCAAAATGACGCCGATTTCTGAGAGAAACGTCAATGCGTCGCCGGGCTGCACGAGCCTTCCGACCGATGGGCCAATTATGACCCCGGCTAGAATATAACCAAGGAGGGTTGGAATTCGCATTCGAGCGCATAGACCAGCCGCAATCGCAGCTGCGGCGATCAACACGACCGATATAGCGAGAAGGTCTTGCATACGTTTTATCGCACAAGCCGTGCTTCCACGACGAATTGTGAGCCTGCGATCGATCTGCAGACTGACCGCTGGCCGATAGGCTTCACGCGTCAAATGGTTTCAGAATTGCAATATAAGCGGCAAACCCGTCGAGCATATATTGAATGGCGAGTCCCGCAAGCACGATCCCAAAAACGCGCCCTATGACATTGACGCCCGTCAATCCGAGCACGGCCATCAGTCGCGATGCAAAAAGGAAGACCAATAGGCAAAGCAGCAACACAGAGAGGAGGGTAGACATTGCGATAAGCTGAATCAGGAAATCGCTGCCTGCCTTTCCCATAATAAGAATGACGGAGGTCATTGCGCCCGGACCGGCAGAGCGGTACTGCAAGTGGAAAAACCGCCACGTCCGTGCTTTGCTCTGCCTCGTCTTCTTCGGCCTCGGTTGCAGTCCGTAGTCCGCTGGGACGCCGGCAATTCGAAACGCCGGGAGCGATATGCCCAGAAAGCGAAAAACAGTATCGCCGGCGAACGCAAACACGATCAAAATCGGGCCAGCAAGAAGGACGGCGCGAACTGCAATTTGTTGTCGGATCGCGACACTCTTTTTTCCGGTCAAGGCCATGAAGATCGGGAGAATGCCAAGTGGGTCGATCACCACAAAAAATGTGACGAAGGTCGTAATGACGAATTCCAGCGTCGACGGCACGCGAGCTATTTCCCCTTAGGCGGTTCAAGCGCCGCCGCGATTGCGTCATCGACGGTCCGCATCCAAACGAATTTGATCCGTTGTCGCGCATCAGGAGGGATATCTTCGAGATCCTTTCTGTTTCGTTCGGGAAGCATGACCGTTTCAATGCCGCCCCGCACCGCAGCGAGGACCTTCTCCTTGACGCCGCCGATCGGCAGAACCAGTCCACGGAGCGAAATCTCGCCTGTCATCGCGGTGTCGCCTCGTGCCGTACGGGCGGTCAGAAGCGAGGTCAAGGCGATGAACATGGCAACGCCCGCGCTCGGGCCGTCCTTCGGAATCGCGCCTGCCGGCACATGAACGTGAATATCCGACTTTTCGAACTGGGCAGGATCGATGCCGAGGCTCTCGGCGCGCGATTTGACAAGACTGAGCGCGGCTTGCGCGCTCTCCTTCATCACGTCACCAAGTTGCCCCGTCAGAATGAGCTTGCCGCTTCCGGGCACGCGCGCTGCCTCAATGAACAGGATGTCGCCGCCGGTCGGCGTCCAGGCAAGTCCGGTGGCGACGCCCGGGACGCTGGTGCGCATCGCGACCTCGTCCTCGAAGCGATGGGGCCCGAGAATCGTTGGCAGGTCCGCCTCGCCGATCTTGACCGCGGTGTCTTTGCCCTCGGCAATACGCATCGCGGCGTGGCGGCAGAGCGCGCCGATTTCTCTCTCCAGGTTGCGGCAGCCGGCCTCGCGCGTGTAATACCGGATGATCCCCCGGAGCGCCTCGTCGGAAATGTCGCATTGCTCGGCCTTCAAGCCGGCAGCATCGAGCTGTCGCTTGATGAGGTAGCGCTTGGCGATCTGCAGTTTTTCATCTTCCGTATAACCGGGGACCGAGATCATCTCCATGCGATCGCGCAGGGGGCCGGGAATGCTGTCCGGAATATTGGCGGTTCCGATGAACAGCACTTTCGATAGGTCGAAGGGTAGGCCCAGATAGTTATCGCGGAAAGTGCGGTTCTGCTCGGGATCGAGCACTTCGAGCAGGGCCGACGAAGGGTCGCCGTGAAACCCGGCGCCAAGCTTGTCCATCTCATCGAGCATCAGGACCGGATTGCGCGCGCCCGCTTTGCGAATAGCCTGAATGATGTTCCCAGGAAGCGCACCGATATAGGTTCGGCGATGCCCGCGAATCTCCGCCTCGTCGTGAACGCCGCCGAGGCTCAGGCGCGCGAAGGGACGTCCGGTCGCCCGGGCGATGCTCTGACCAAGCGAGGTCTTGCCGACGCCCGGCGGGCCGACGAAACAGAGAATCGGCGCTTTGCCATCCGGATTAAGCTTGCGCACCGCAAGATATTCGAGAATGCGCTTCTTGACCTTGTCGAGATCGTAGTGGTCTTCGTCGAGGATGCGGCGCGCTTCTTGAATGTCGATCCTCTCGTCGGCCAGTTTTGACCAGGGCAATTCGATGAGCCAGTCGAGATAGGTGCGGATCATGGAATACTCGCCGGCGGCATCTGGCATCCGTTCGAGACGCCGCAGCTCCTTCTTGGCCTGATCCTCGACCTCCTTCGGCATGCCTGCCGATTCGATAGCGCGCTTCACTTCTTCGAGCTCGGCGGAACGATCGTCGGACTCGCCGAGCTGGCGCTGGATCTGCCGCATCTGCTCGCGCAGGATGTGCTCGCGTTGCTGCGTACTGAGTGTCTCCTGCGTCTGCTCGCCAATCTCTTTGCTGATACGGAGCACCTGAATACGCTCGGTCAGGAACCGAATCGTTTTTTCAAGCCGCGTTTTGACGTCGAATGTTTCGAGAATGTCCTGCTTGTCAGACGGCTTGATGTCCATCAGGTTGGCGACGAAGTCGGCCAGCGCCGAGGCCGACTGAACCCCGTCAAGTCCTGCGACAAGCTCGGCCGGGACATTCGGCAAGAGCTGCATGGCCTCGTGCGCCCGCTGTCGCAGCAATTGCACCCGGCCCTCGATTTCCGGCGTGAGGACTTCGGCTTCCCCGATTTCCTCCACCTGCGCGGCCAGAAAGGGATATCCTGCCAAGACGCTTTGGATACGAAACCGGCGCGTGCCGCGGGCGATCAGATGATGGGTGCCGTCCGGCGCCGTCACGTAGCGCAGGATTTCTGCGACTGTGCCGATACGATGAAGCTGATCGTCGCTTGGCTCGTCGACCGTCGGATCGGTCTGCAACACGATGCCGATCGGGCGTTCGCCGCGCAAAGCCTCCTGAGCGGCGGCCTGGGAACGTTGCCGCCCCACCGTCAGCGGCATCACGACTCCGGGGAACAGCACCATGTTGCGCACGGGCAGCAATATCAGTGCGCCCGGCGGAAGCTTGGTGTTGCTTTGATTTGATGGCGATACTTGTTCGTTCATCGTTTCGCGCCTTGTGCCGATTTTGCGAGACGGAGAAGGAGACAGCCATCCTCAAAACCCTGCGCCGCGAGCGCTGAGCCCGCCTCGGGCAAGTTGAACCGAAGCAAAAAACGTCCCTGAGGAATCTCGAGCCGATGAATGGCCGCGCCTCTGACTAATGCCGGCAGTCGACGATGGCCACGCACTTCAAGCGTCCGCCCCAGGACACTGATCTCGACATCGCCCGGGGCCACGCCCGGCAACGCGATCAGTGCAATGAATTCGTTTTCCGTCTCATACAAGTCGACGGGCGGCGACCAACCGATTGTGCCTTCGACGGCAAGAGGCGTGAAAAATTGACGATGAAGGCGCTCCGCGCGAGCCAGGAGCTCACAAGCATCCGCCCACATCCACCGCTCGATTTCGCCAAATGCCATGGATCTGACCCCCTAACACCGCTTCGGTGCTGTCTTCCTATGTCTCAACCGGCTCCGAGCGCAGACTCCGACGAATTTGATTCTCGATGACATCAAGAGCATCCTTGACTTGTTTCTCTGGCTTTCGGGTGACCATCGCGATCTCGTCCGTCTCAAAGCCTTCGACGTAATGCAAATCGAACACTTCTTGCTCGAAAGGGGATAACGTAGCTAGCACCTGATCCATCGCCGACAACAAACCGGATTTCGGAGAGGCTTCTCCGGTAAGCGATGAGGGCGCGATCGGAGGATGCCCTTTTCGCGAGCCGCTGCCGCGCTGTGCGATGGCCTTGCGGACGAGGCGATAGAGATGCGCGCGATCATTTGTCAGCTTTTGGCGCTTCGATAAAGCCGCAAGCTTGTCTTTTGCCTCCCCAACCAATTCCGCAAGCTCTCGATCGGTGACTGACTCATCTTGGCTAGGAATGCGATTGACAGCTCTGCGCGCGAACCGTGTCAACCGGCTGCGGTGACCTTCAACGAAAGCTTCGCGGATTTCGGCGGCGCTTTGCGGTACCGCGCCACCTTCGCTTGGTCCGGACGCAAATGACAGCTTCTTGCGCCTCGCTTTGCGTTTCCATTGCGGCTCTTCCCGCATCTTCTCTTTGAGAGCCTTTAGTTCTTGCAGAAGCGCCTTTACCGCATGCGTCAATGCGGTGATAGCTGACTTTGCCGACTTGTCAGCATGCAAGATGTGCGACGGCAGCCGGAGCGTAAGAACGGCCCGATGCTCCTCCTTGCGCGCGTGCCGGTCGAGTTCAATAAGAAGATGCACAGCATCCGGGGGAAAACGTTGCAGATGCTGTTCGAGAGCGCGAATTTTGCTGTAAAGTTTCTCTCGCAAAAACGGGTGTCCGTGCAGGTTGCGCGTGACGATATTCCAGCTGAAGTGACTGGCGTTTTGACCTAAGTCTGCTGTCATGGACAGGGGCGTCTCCGCTGGCCGGTTGAACGAAAACAGTCATATCACCTGTTGGCGGCGCTGAGCCGCAAGGGGCAGGCGCACGGTGTCTCCTTCAGCGCCTGCAGTCTTTTCACGAAAGATCACGCCTTGGCCTGACCATGGGCCTCGACAAACCACAATGTTTTGTCGATACTTCTGGAGACCTCAGTGAATAAGTCGGCCGTCCCCTGGTCGCCCGCCTCAACCGCCTCGTCGATGTTGCGACGGACATTCGCGCCAAACGCAGCGAGTGCATCAGCAAGTGCGGAAACATGGGCGCGCCCATCGATAATCTCGAGTGGGTATTCCTTAAGCGTCGATTGTTTGGCGGCAACGCGCGCCGTGCCCTCTGCCGTGCCGCCGAGCGCTACGATTCGTTCGGCAATTATGTCTGCATGCTCACGCACGGTCGTTGCGACCTGATCGAACAGTTCGTGCAGCGCTATAAAGCTTGGTCCCCTGACGTTCCAATGAGCCTGTTTGGCCTGGCTTGCGAGGTCGACGGCGTCCGTCAATCGTGCCTGAAGCAATCCGATGGCGGTTCCACGAACGTTGGATGGCAAATCGATTCGGGTGTCATGCATGGTTACCTCCTGAAGTCGCTTGCTTGACAACTTTTCGGCCGGGATGGGCACCGCAGGACCGATTCGCGCCGGAATCCAGCCCGGCGGATCGCTGGCGGGAAACGACTCGATGTCCGCTTCAAGGACAGGATCGTCATCGGTTTCAGGAGGATCCGGTTCAGGTTTCCTTGCCATTTGCATACTCTCATTTTTAGCGCGTTAAGGCACTCAATGCGCGTGCGACGCGATCCATTGCTGAAGGCGGCGTTCATCCATGGCGCCGCTCACGCGATCTACGATCTGGCCGTTACGAAACATAATCAGGGTGGGAATCGATCTTATGTCGTAACGCTCCGCAGCGCTTGGATCATTCTCGGTGTTCAACTTCAGCAACCGCGCGTTCGGCTCCAGTTGTCCCGCAGTGCGCTCGTAGGCCGGCGCCATCATGCGGCATGGTCCGCACCACGGCGCCCAGAAATCGACGACGACCGGTATCTCATTTGACTTGATATGCTTCTCCAGCCGTTCGCCGATGACCTCCGCCGGATGACCGTCGAAGAGCGCACGATGACAGCGGCCGCATTTGGCCTCTTTGGCCGGCTTGTCCGCAGGGATGCGGTTGACGGCATCGCAATGAGGACAAACGATATGCGTGACGTGTTGACTCATGTTGCCGGCCTCTCACGCTCTGCGATCTCGGCCTTTCGGTCCTGATCGCGCACGAGCCAATAGACGGCGCCAAGAGCGATGACGCCCGCCGCCAGCGCAAACATTTGATTGGCCGTAGCGGATGACAAATCGATGATGATGAATTTCCGGATCACCGCGAGCATGGCAATCAGGACGACCGTGCGCACCTGCACGACGCTTTGTTCCCGCTTCACCATGATTAGGATGGAATGTTTGAATTCCAAGGCGATGATGACGGTAAACATCATGCCAAACACTGTCTGAAAAACAGCAGGATCTGTCGGATCAAAACTGGCCAGGACGAGGCCGAATAGGATCTTAATTGCCAGATGCCAGACCGCGGAGGCGATAACGACGATGATCAAGCCGGTCAGAATGAGAACGACCACTTGCTCGAATTTCTCGTAGACGCTGGCGACCTCCCATTGCGTGGTCTTGATGTCCAAATGTTCGAGCAATTTCATAGTTGACTCCGTCCGCTGCGCCACCGGCTTTTCTCTGACCACGCCTGTTTAAGTTACTTTCGCAACGCTTCCTTCTGTCGCGGCACCGGAAGATATTCGACGCCGCCCCCTTGCGACCGTACCGGCTGGGGATAAAGCGTCATCAGTTCGAGCACTGCGTCCGGCATGTTCGTGCTGACAGGCAGGCCCAAGTCTTTGGCCTCCGTCGGCGAAATCGGATAGTCGTGCGTCCATTGTCCGGTCGATAATTTTTCAGCGAGCGCTTCGGCCTTATCCTCGGGCATTTTATCCGTCAGGAGTTCCTTGGCAGCAGCTTTAACCTGGGCAATCGCCTTGCGGCCGACATCGGCAAGAACCAGGGTCTGGTCGTCGATCTCCGCAATCGGCTTCTGCTCGATCACCTTAAGCAAAGAGGCCGCGGGCGATTGCCCGAGCTGCGGATCGATCGGGCCGAGCACAGAGTGCCGGCACATGACGATCTCATCGGCTGCGAGTGCAATGAGCGTACCGCCGGACATCGCGTAATGAGGCACGAAAACGGTCACTTTCGCCTTGTGCGCGCGGATGGCGCGCGCGATCTGCAACGCAGCCAGCACCAGTCCGCCCGGCGTGTGCAGCACGATGTCGAGCGGCACATCGTCATCGGTCATATGAATGGCGCGAAGCACATCCTCGGAGTCGTTCACGTCGATGTAACGCATCAGCGGGAAGCCGAGCAGCCGCATTGTTTCTTGCCGATGCACAAGCAGGATGACGCGCGAGTTCCGATCCCGCTCGATCTGCGCGATCTTTCGCGTTCGCATGGCCTCCAGCATGCGTTGCCGAAGCAACGGCTGCAGCATAGTGAACATGAAGAACAGCCAGAAGATGTCGTTGATGCTCATGAAGGCAGATCTCCGGATTGCTCAGCGTCGGCCATTGGGCGTGAAACCATAGATTCCCTCGTCAAGGTAGTATTTCCGATAAGTTCGCCGCGGCTGCGTCAAAACGGATGTCAGCAACACCCCCGCGATGAATCCGCCGATATGCGCCCACCACGCGATACCTCCCCCCGCCGAAGGACTGACAAGTTCGATCGTTCCTTGCACGAATTGCATCAAAAACCACAGTCCGGCGAACAAGAGTGCCGGAACTTCAAAAAAGAACGGAAAGAAGAAGATCGGAATGACGACGATCAAATTCGCCAGCGGAAAGAGACGGACGAAGGCGCCGATGACGCCGGCGATCGCACCGGAGGCGCCCAAAGCCGGAACAAACGATGTTGCATTAAAATACGCATGCGCTGTCGAGGCCGCGATCCCGCAAAACAAATAGAAAAGCAAATAACGGGCTCCTCCCATTCGATCTTCGACCGTCGGCCCGAACAGAAACAGGGTCCACATGTTCAAGATCAGATGCAGCCATCCGCCATGCAGGAACATATTGGGTTGCAAACGGCAGATAATCCGAAAGCGTGGGTTCGGGCACGAAAGGCAGAGGAACGAAATAACGTCCCGGAATAAGCGCGTAGTCCACGAGAAATCGATCGAGTGCTGGCGGCGAGAGACTGACTTGGTAGAGGAACACGGCCACGTTTGTGGCGATCAGACTCCAGGTGACAAAAGGTGCGCTGCGGTGCGGAACGCCATTTTGGATCGGAAACATCGGTCATGCCCTCGCGGCTTGAGCGGCGGCCGTCATGGCCGGCGCGGCCATGGCCTGAGTGCCAGGCGAACGCAGATCGCGGGTAAGCTCGCGCAGTTCGTCTTCGTTCAACGTCTCTTTTTCGAGCAAGGATTTGACGCAGCGCTCCAGAACATCACGGTTGGCGGTAAGGATTACGGTTGTCCGATCGAACACGGCATGGACGATCGATTTCACGGCAGCGTCGATCGCTTCAGCCGTCGTTTCGCTGAATTGACGCTCGCTCGGCGCCTGTCCTGGCACATTGCCCAAGAAGGAAGGCCGTTCGGGTTCGTACACGACATAGCCGAGGGTTTCGTCCATGCCGTAGCGCACCACCATATTGCGGGCAATGTCGGTCACCTTGGCGAGATCGTCGGCGGCGCCGGTCGAAAGCTTTCCGAACACCAATTTCTCGGCAGCACGCCCGCCCAACAGAACAGCGATTTTGGCTTCGAGTTCGTCGCGGGTCATTAAATAGCGGTCCTCGGTCGGCCGCTGGATCGTATAGCCAAGCGCGCCTACCCCGCGTGGAATGATCGAGACCTTGTGAACGGCATCGGTTTTGGAAATCGCGAGTGCAACCAGCGCATGGCCCATCTCGTGATAGGCAACAACCTTTCGCTCGTTCGGGTTGAGCAGCCGATTCTTCTTTTCCAGACCGGCGACGATGCGCTCGATGCCGGCCGTAAAATCCTGCATGGCAACCGCCGACGCGCCCCGGCGGGTGGCCAGGAGGGCGGCCTCGTTAACCAGATTGGCGAGGTCGGCACCAGTGAATCCCGTGGTCAGAGCTGCGATCTTTTCTGGGTCGACATCCTCGGCCAAGGTCACTTTCCGCATGTGCACCTTCAGAATTTGGACGCGGCCGGTCTTGTCGGGACGGTCGATGAGAACCTGTCGATCGAAGCGGCCGGCGCGTAACAGAGCGGGATCGAGGATTTCCGGGCGGTTGGTGGCGGCCAGAAGTACGATGCCCTGCGCCGGATCGAAGCCGTCGAGCTCGACCAGAAGCTGATTGAGCGTCTGTTCGCGCTCGTCGTGACCGCCGACGGCCGGAAATGCGCCGCGCGCCTTGCCCAGCGCATCCAGCTCGTCGATGAAAATGATGCAGGGTGCCATGCTTCTTGCCTGCTCGAACAGGTCGCGCACGCGCGCCGCACCAACGCCGACGAACATTTCCACGAATTCGGAGCCGTTGATCGATAAAAACGGCACGCCGGCCTCGCCCGCGATCGCGCGTGCCAGCAACGTCTTGCCCGTACCCGGCGGTCCCACCAGAAGGACGCCCTTCGGGATACGCGCACCAAGCCGGCCGTATTCCTGCGGCGCCCGCAGGAAGGCGACGACCTCCTTCAGTTCTTCCTTGGCTTCATCGACGCCAGCGACGTCGTTGAACGTGACCTTGATATCTTTCTCGACATAGACCTTGGCCTTGCTCTTGCCGATCGGCAGAAAGTTGCCCAGCCCCTGCTTCTCCGCTACTCGCCGAAACACGAACATCCACAGGCCGAAGAAGAGCAGGATGGGCAGAACCCATGAGAGGATATCGCGAAGTAAGGTGCTTTCGACGGCCCCAGTAAAGCGCACGCCCTTTTCAGCAAGCTTCTGGGCCAAAGCCGGATCGACCCGCGTGGTCACAAATTGCGTGCGACCGTCGCGCGGCTCTTTGAAGTAACCGCGGATGAACTGATTGCCGACGACGATGTTGTTGATCTTTCCATCATCGAGATAACGCTCGAATTCGCTATAGGGGATCGGCTCGACGCGCTGGCTCTCGATCCAGAAATGCTGAATCAACAGAACGCCGAAAACGGCCGCAACCACATACCAGATGTTGAAAGTCGTTTCCTTACTGAACTGCATGGCGCGTCCCAAATGGTAACGGATCGAGCGTGCTCATGGGGTCTCCGGGCCTTTCATCGGTATCGGCCGCCGGCTGCGCATATCGGCAAGGATACGTTGTTGCAGCTCGGGCGACTGGACGCCGACGGCTTCGCACAATTCGCGCAGCGTCTTTCTGAGACCGTGCATCTGGTCGATCAGATCGAGAACGATGGCGATGCCTTCTTCGTTGACGCCCAGATCTTCGCGCAAATCGCGAATCATTTGCGCGCGGGACATGTCCATTTCCGTAAAGGCCAGTCCTTGGTCGGTTCTTTGCGGGCGTAGCCATCCTTCCTCAACCCACGTCTCGACAACGTCCTGGCTCACCTTCAAGCGCAAAACAAATTCTGGGATATGGAGCATCTACGCCTCCATGCCGCGGCGGGGATCGTGGGCTTTGCCAGCGGTCCAACTTTGAACGAACTTCTCCAACTCGGGATCGGGCTTCTCCGGCAGGACCACCTTTAGTTTCACATACTCGTCCCCCCGCGTCCCGTTCGAACGCGCGACACCCTTGCCGCGCAGGCGCAGAACCGTGCCCGTGTTGGAGCCCTTTGGGACGTTCATCGACACGGCTCCCGTCGGTGTGGGAACGGAAATCTTACCGCCCAGCACGGCTTCGGTGAGCGAGACCGGCAATTCCAGATGGATATCGTCATCTTTGCGCGTGAACAGCGGATGTGGCTTCACAACAATTTCAACAAACGCGTCGCCCGGCGGACCGCCGCCGATCCCCGCGCCCCCCTTGCCGGCAAGCCGCAGAAGCTGGCCGTCACGCGCGCCGGGCGGGACGGTAACATCGACGGTGGAGCCGTCCGAGAGCGTGATGCGTCGCGTCGCACCATTGACCGCCTCCAGGAACTCGACGGGCAGGCGGTAATGCACATCCTGCCCGCGCATCTTCAGGTTCATCCGGCCGCCCCGGCCGAACAGGCTGGAAAAAAGATCACCCTCGTCGCTGAAATCGGAAAATCCTTCTGATGATGCATAAGGATGGTCACCGGCCGCCCCGCCGGCAAAATCCCGATAGTAGCGCTGCCGCGGCCGCTCCTGGCCCGAGGCGTCGATCTCGCCACGATCGAATCGCGCGCGCTTTTCCGGATCGCTCAGGAGATCGTAAGCCGCTGAAACGGCTTTGAATTGCTCCTCTGCCTGCTTGTTGCCGGGGTTGAGGTCGGGGTGCAGCTTCTTGGCAAGCTTGCGGTAGGCCTTCTGAATGTCGTCCTGACTAGCGTCCTTCTTGACGCCGAGGACGTTGTAGGGATCTGCGTTCAATCGGGGCCCCCGAACCAATATGTGGTTTTCCGTGACCGGCCCGGTCTGCAGAGCCGATGCGCACAAGCTAATTCTGCTACGGTCGGGGGCTCGACGCAAAGCCGCCAGACGAGCGGCGCACTCCGGGGATCCGCGGGCTCGACCTAATCCATCAGCGCAGTCGGCGCAGCCTCAGCCCCAGGATCGTGAGAATGATGCCAGAAAACAAAGCGTAGGTCGCCAGCAGCCAACCGGCGGCCACAAAAGTTTCAACAGGCTTGGTCAAGAAGAGCCAAACGACAATGCCTCCGAGGACAACCGAAATCGCTCCGCTAAGAATTAGCCAGATTTCGCCCCTAATTTCATGACGAAGGCGTATAGCGGCGAAAATTTCAAAGGCTCCGGTGAAAATCGACCAGACCGCAATGCTCGCCCATAAAAACGACGCGAGCGCCAAGGTAGCCGTGAGCGGCCAGACGATCACCACAATGCCAGTTAGAACGCCCAGGATGCCGCTGAAGGCAAGCCATCCCCAGCGCTCGCCTTTGCGGACATTGTACACTGCCGCGATCAAGACCAACACACCGTCGGCAAACGAGAAAGCACCAAAAACGAGCGTAAACGCCAGCAACGCCTGTGTTGGCATCCAGAATGCCAGAGCAGAGAGAATCAACGCCAAAACGCCGCGAATTACAAATGCCCACCAATTGGTGCTCAACGAGCACAACAGCCGACGGCCGGAGTCGTCATAGTTGACGTCTTTTTCTGCGAAACTCTGGTAGCTCATGATTAGGCCCTTTCAAACCAACCTGCCGAATAGTCTCATCGAAGCTGCCAGACTTGACCGTTGCTAGAGTGATCGTGAGCCGGCTCACCCTCGGACTGGCGAAGTGCTACAATATGCAAGCCTGATGCGCTTGGCCATTGATCATTGATGGCATTCCGTTCGGTGCGCCACATTGACGACCGTCAATGCTGAGCCACGCAAATGCAGCCTTGATGTCAAGGCGCCGATGCGTGAGGGCGCTATCGGTTGATCTGAAGGGGATAAAGGGAGTTTTAGCCATGCTCACTGATCTAGCGCTCGGCGGCCGGTGGCCCGACGTGGCCCGCGATATGCGCCGACTTCAGGAAGAAATGAACCGCACCTTCGGCGGCTTCAGGTTTGCCGTCCCGGCCGAGTACCCGCCCGTCAACGTCTGGGCGGGGGCGGACGGCGCCATCATCACCGCGGAAATTCCGGGCGTCGCGCCCGACCAAATCGACATTACGGTGCACCAGGATACGGTGACGCTGCGCGGAAAGCGCGAGCCTGCGGCGCCTGGCAAGGACGCGACGGTTCACCGGGAAGAACGCACGGTGGGTGCATTCGCCCGAACACTGGTTCTTCCTTTCCGCGTCGACTCCGAAAAGGCCTCCGCACGCTTCGAGCGGGGAGTTCTCATTCTCGAACTGCCGCGGCCGCCTGCCGACAAGCCCCGCCAGATCAAGATCAACCCGGCGTGAACGAGGGAGGTTCTCCATGACCGACAACACATCAGGCGCTAAAGCGCAGACCGAGACTGTAAGCCAGGCTCCGACATTCCTCCCGGCTGCCGATATCTACGAGACCAACGATGCGGTGGTCATGCTGCTGGAAATGCCGGGTGCCGATCCGCAGAGCCTCAACGTCACGCTGGACAAGCGGACGTTGACCATCACCGCGAGTTCCAAGCCCTTCGCGCCTCAAGGGTATACGCTGGTCCATGCCGAGTACGAGGACGGTAACTACGAACGAGCATTCACGCTTTCGGAATTGGTCGACGGCGATCGGATCGACGCCGAATTCAAGGATGGCGTGCTGCGTTTGACGCTGCCGAAGGCTACGCCATCCCCGGCCAAAAAGATCAATGTCCGCGCGGCGTGACCGTTCAAGGAGGACTCCAATGAATATCCGCGATCTTATCCCCTGGAACTGGGGCAAACGGCAGGTGCCGGTTCGGCGCGAGCAAAGCCAGCCGCTCCAATCGTTGCAAAACGATATCAATCGGGCCTTCGACAGTTTCTGGCGGGGATTCGATCTGCCTTGGCCGTCCACGTCGTCCGCGTGGTCGATCTCAATGCCGAGCGTTGATGTTTCGGAGAGCGACAAGGAAATCGAGGTGACGGCGGAACTCCCCGGCATAGACGAAAAAGACATCGATATCAGCCTCGCTGAAGGCGTGCTGACGATTCGCGGCGAGAAAAAATCAGAGGTCGAGAAGAAGGAGAAAGACTATTATCTCCAGGAACGGACCTTTGGCTCGATCGAACGAGTCGTGCCGCTGCCCGATACCATCGATCTCGACTCCGCCAACGCCACGTTCAAGAATGGTGTCTTGACCGTCAAGCTTGCAAAAAAGCCGGAAGCTGCGGCCGCCACAAAGCGGATTACTGTGCGGCGCGCTTGATCCAGAAGCCCTCAATGAAGGTGGCTGCGATGAGAATGCACGTGCGAACTGTCCTTCTGACCCTGTGCTTTGCCGCCGTGATCGGGAGTGCTCCCGCAGTCGCGCAACAGGCAGCACTCGTTCCGTCGCAGCCAACCCTCGCTCCGCTGGTCGAAAAAGTGGCGCCCGCGGTAGTCAATATTTCCGTGCTGTCGCGGTCGCCGGTGCAGGATAATCCACTGCTCCGGGATCCGTTCTTCCGTCGCTTCTTTGAGTTGCCGGATCCCGACAAGATTCCTCCGCAGATGAGCGCGGGTTCAGGCGTCATCGTCGACGTCGGTAAGGGTTACGTGATCACTAATCATCACGTGGTCGACAAGGCGACGAAATCGTCGTTACGTTGCGCGACCGCCGACAGTTCAAGGCAAAGCTCATCGGCAGCGATTCCGCAACCGACATTGCGCTGGTGCAAATCGAAGCTGATCGGCTGACCCAGCTCCCGCTTGCCGATTCCGACAAGGTCCGAGTCGGAGATTACGCCCTCGCCATCGGCAACCCCTTCGGCCTCGGGCAGACCGTTACTATGGGCATTGTGAGCGCGCTCGGGCGTAGCGGCATCAATGCCGAAGGCTATGAGGACTTCATTCAGACCGACGCCTCGATCAATCCGGGCAATTCCGGTGGGGCCCTGGTGTCCCTCAGTGGCGAACTGATCGGGATCAATACGGCCATCATTGCACCTTCCGGCGGAAATGTCGGAATCGGCTTTGCGGTATCGAGCAACATGGCTCGCTCCGTCATGGATCAGCTCATTCGCTACGGCGAAGTCCAACGCGGTAGGCTCGGATTCGTGGTGCAGGATATCACGCCGGATATTGCGAAGGCGATAGGCGTACCCGCGACGGCTGAAGGCGCGGTCGTCGTGCAGGTTGAGCCGGGTTCGGCGGCCGACAAAGCCGGCGTCAAGGCCGGAGATGTCGTGACCGCCCTCGGCGGGCGGCCGGTGCGCGGCGCATCCGACCTGCGTAACCGCATTGGACTGACCCGCGTCGGTGAGGACGTCGAGTTGAAAGTCCTCCGAAACGGCGCAGAGCGGCGGCTGCGAGCGCGCGTCGAGCGAAGCTCGGCCTCTCCTCAAACGGCCGCTTTACAGACCGACAAGGGCACAACGATCCCGCGTTTACGCGGCGCGGTTGTTCGCGACATCGGTCCGGGTATGCCTATGTACGGCAAGGTCCAGGGCGTCGTGGTCGCCGAGGTTGAGGACGGAAGCCCGGCAGCCGCGCGCGGCTTGCGCGCCGGCGATGTGATCGTCGCCGTCAACCGCAAACCCGTCCGCAATGTGGCTGAATTCCAGGCCGCCCTGCAGGAGGCAGGCCGTGTCGCCGCGCTCGATGTGCTGCGTGGAGACATGTCGCTCTTTATCTTGATCACGTAGGCAGAGCGCATCGGCTATGTCCTCTTGGAGGTTATCGGCGAGAGGCTGGCGCGCTATCGTTGCGCTTCGAAAATTGTCGCTTACGGCTGTCGTTTGTGTTTGGGCGCTTACAATTGGCGATGCGACCATGAGCAGCTTGCAGACAATCGCTCAGGCACAATCGCTAAATGCCCAGACCTTCGAACTGCCGAACGGGATGAAGGTCATCTATGTCCCCGATCGCCGTCTCCCGATCGTCACTCATATGCTTTGGTATCGCGTCGGCTCAGCCGACGAGGAGCCGGGCAAATCGGGTCTTGCTCACTTTTTCGAGCATCTGATGTTCAAGGGGACGCCAGCCAATCCGGGTGACTCCTATGCCCGTTTCATCGGTGAGGTTGGAGGCGAGCTGAACGCATTTACGTCTTATGACTTCACCGCCTACTACGCGACCGTAGGCTCTGCTCACCTTGAGAGAGTCATGGAGCTTGAGGCCGACCGCATGGTCAATCTCGCGCTCACTCCGCAACAAGTCGCTGTCGAACGGGAGGTGATCGTCGAAGAACGGCGCTTGCGTACAGATAACAAACCGGAAGCATTGCTTCTCGAACAAGCCCTTGCGTCGCTTTTTCTCAACCATCGTTATGGAATTCCTGTCATTGGCTGGATGCATGAAATTCGCTCTTGGACTCAAGAGGATGCACTTTCTTTTTATCGTCGGTGGTATGGGCCTAGTAATGCGTTGCTCGTCGTTTCCGGCGACGTCGATTTTGAGCAGCTCAGGCGTCTCGCGACCAAGCACTATGGGAAGCTACCTGCTCACGCCGTAACGCGTAAGCGCGCCACCGAGCCGCCCTCGCTCGCGGAACGGCGCGTCATCATGAAGGACCAGCGAGCGGGCCGTCCCTTATGGCTTCGTCTGTATTTGGCTCCGTCCTATGGAACGGAAAATCGGTCCAAGACCGCTGCAATCGAAGTTCTGGCTGAACTCCTTGGCAGCGGAGCGACCGGTATTCTTCATCGTCGTCTGGTGATGGAGCGCGGATTGGCGACTGACGTGTCCGCGAGCTACGACCCCGCTGCGATCGACGAAACGATGTTCGCGATCAACGCGATTCCTAAGCCGGGTGTTACAATGGAACAGTTGGGGGGCGCAATCGACGAGGAGATCAATACTGTCGCAAAGACTCTTTCAACGGCCCCTGCCGATCTGACGCGCGCAAAACAGAAGCTCATCATGGCTGGCTTGCAAGCCCGCGATGGAGCCTACAAAGCCGCACTTACAGTTGGATCTGCTCTCATGACTGGAGCGGCGCTAAATGACATCGAACAACGACAAGATTTGATTTCCTCCGTCACCGCCGAAGAGATCGCAGTTGTCGCTCACGATCTCTTCCAACCAACGCGCTCGGTAACATCGTTTTTGTTGACCGAAAGGTGAATGAAGCATGTCTGTGCGGCTAAAAAGCGCCTCGCATCTCCTATGGGTGACCACTTTTATGTTTTTGCAAACTCACCAGGCGTTTCCCTTGGACATACATACCGTCAACAGTTCCTCCGGAATCGTGGCTTGGCTGTCGGACTCTCGGCAGCTTCCCATCATTGTCGTCGACTTTGCCCTCATCGGAGCCGGCTCTGCGTCTGACCCTGATGACAAACGAGGACTCGCCAATTTCGGTGCTCAGATGCTTTCCGAGGGCGCCGGTGTATTTGATGCCAAGGCATTTCAGGAACAACTCGCGGATATCGGAGCTACGCTATCCTTTGCCGCAGACCGAGATGCGCTGGTCGGACACCTCGAGGTCGCACGCGAGCATCGAAATCGTGCATTCGATTTGCTCCGATTGGCTTTGTTGCAGCCGCGCTTCGATCTTGAAGCCATCGAGCGGGTCAGGATCAAACGGGACGTTGATCTCGCGCGCCTTGACAACGATCCAGCTTATGTCGCCTCACGCGCGTGGTGGGAGGCTGCTTTCCCGGAACATCCGTATAAGTATCCTCCGCTCGGCTCTCGTGAAGCAAATGGCCGCATCACGTCGGCTGATTTGCAAAACTTTCAGTCTCGATTAACGAACTCGAAACTCGTTGTGGCAGCAGCGGGCGACGTGAATGCCGCTGAATTATCGGATTTGCTTGATCGTGGTTTCCCAAATGGGTCGAAGGGTCGAGGAATCGACGCTCGTGCAAAGGCCGAGTATCGAACATTTGCGCCTGCCATTGTGCGTCTGCCCTTTCCCCAATCCGCATGTGTTTTCGGCCAACCGGGCATTTCTCCGACCTCGGCCGAATACCTTCCCCTGCTCGTGCTAAATCACATCCTGGGAGGCGGGACACTGACATCGCGATTGTTCGTTCAACTGCGAGAACGACGGGGACTCGTGTACTCAATTCGCACCGCCCCGGAGACACTTTCGCAAGCCGATCTTCTCATCGGTCGGTTCGCGACGGAAAACGTCAAGACACAGCCAGCGATCGAAACAATTCAGGCGGAGTGGCGCCGTATGGCCCAAGGAGAGATTTCAGACAAAGAAATCACAGCGGCGAAGTCCTATCTCAAGGACATGTTGCCCGTATCGATGGACGGCACGTCCGCTATTTCTTCAAGACTTCTTGCTGTCCAACGTATGATGCAAGGTATCGATTACATTCAGCAATGGCGCAATAGGATCGAGTCAATTGATCCGGAATTAGTGAGACGTACGGCCAGAAAGGTGTTTTCGACTGATGCCCTGACTTTCGCCGTTGCGGGCGAACCTAATGGCCTTTGATTTGATGTCGAAAATAAACGAGAGTGTCGCCGCTAGAGGAGCATGAAACAAATGCCTGTCCGTCAACTTCAAAAGAGCGAATGGAAATCTTACTGCGATCGAATCTCCAATGGCCTAGAGGGAAAGCGGGCAGAAATTGAGGTTGCGGGTCTTCCGATAGGGGACCAAATCGTCGCCAAGCAGATTCTCATCTTTGGCATTACTTATGATCCGAAGGACGATATCATTGAAGTGGCGCTCGAAGGCCTCGATCACATCATCCATAAGCCCCGGAGCTTAGCTGCGGACGAGGGAGCAGCCGGCCTTGCAAACTTGGAAATTGTCGATGGAGAAGGCCGAAAGCAAATCGTCAAACTGATGGATCCGCTGATGTTGCTTCCGCCGGAAAGATGACATGCCGGACAACACGATAGAGGTTCGTGTCGAGGATATCTCGCAGCTCTTTCACACCCTTGATCCCTTTCCATTTCGCGAGAGGGATCTTGATCGAGACGCCGAAGACTTTATCGTGAGTTGGGCGCGCGACCTGCCCCGGTCGGCGACCGTCCATATTTTGATCTATTTGTCCCAAGCCGGATTCAGTCAGCCACTTGCCCAAGAGATTCCGATTGGAATCAACCAGCATTTTGCCCATCGTGCCGAACAAGCTGCATTTGAGCTTCGTGAGACGTTTCGAATTGGGTGGCGATCGCTCGCAGTCGGACTAACCGTGCTCACGGCCGCGATCGTGGCAAGTCAGGCGATTCACGCCAACGCTCCGACACCATTCAACCGCGTGTTCGAGGAAAGTCTGATTATTTTCGGCTGGGTTGCCAACTGGAAGCCGATCGAGACCTTTTTATACGCATGGTGGCCAATCGTTCGTCGCCGCGATCTCTTTTTGAGACTTGCGCACGCGAAGGTAAAAATAATGGCACAACGGAGCAAGGATGGTGAACCGATAGCTGGCGGCGCGCACGAAAATTGCGGCCAGATACAAGGCTTAGCTTTCAACTAAGTACGCGATCGAATAAAAACGGTTTGCGCTAATTCTTCGCCTGCCTGCCGCCATCATCGCGACGGAGCCCCCCAGCGTGGAAGAGCGCGGAGCGAGATATGATCATGGGCACTCATGATTATTTCCTTATCTCCTTGGAGTTATACCAAGTCTCGTTGATCAGAACTCGTGTGCCCATTGGCGCAGTCCTATTGACATGATGCGCCAGGGCTGATCGACGAGCTTGTTCCAGGCCGCGCAACAATGGTCGACGAGATCGTCGTAGATTTGAAGACGCGGTTGGAGAGCCTAGTTGTCGCGCATGAACTGCCAGATGTTTTCGACCGGGTTGAGTTCAGGGCATTTTGGCGGCAGCGGAATGATGGTGATATTGGCCGGCACGACGAAGCGCTTCGACACATGCCAGCCAGCTTGGTCGACCAGAAGGATGGCATGGGCAGCAGGCGTAACGGTTTTGGCGATCTCCGCAAGATGCAGGTTCATCGCCTCGCTGTTGCAGGCCGGCGGGATCAAGGCCGCGCCCTTGCCCTCCTAGGGGCAGATCGCGCCGAAGATATAGGTGGAAGCAGTCCGCTGGTCGCGTGGCGCGCTGGGGCAGGTGCCACGCTTGGCTCAGCGACGCGTGATTTTGTTCTTCTGGCCGATGCGGGCCTCGTCGGCGAATCAGATTCCTATCGTGTCGCAGCCGACGCCCTTCTGGCGCGCGACCGTCTCCAGACGGGTGGGGAAGCTTTTTTAAAATCCTCGATGGCGCCCGCTGCTTGCGCTTGGTGGCGCGGTCGGGCGGAGAGTTTGCGGTAGCCCATAGCGCGCAGCTCCCGGCTGAGCGTCTGCTTGGCGATCGTGATGCGGAATTCCTCGAATATCCATTGCGCCAGATCGATCAGCCGCCAACGCACCACGCCATGGACCGCCGGGATCGGACCGCTTTCGATCATGCGGACCAGCGCCTGGCGTTGGCTGTCGTTGCTTGGATGGCTGCCCCAGCGACTTGCCGTCCCAGGAGACCGTCAGGCCCTCGCGCGTTGAAGCGCAACACCCAGTCCCGGACGATCTGAAGGCCGACCCCGCCGTCTTGGCCGCCTCGGTGCGTGTTGCGCCACCATAAATCGTGGCAAGCGCCAGAAGCCGCCGAGCTTCAGGCCCGTCCTTGGTCTTCCTAGCCAGAGCGCGAAGCTGTGAGCCATCGAAATCGCGGCGCAACGGTATCGGAGCCAACATGACGGACCTCCTTGGTTCACCCAGCGAATCTGACCCGCCTCAATCTGGGAATCGACCAAGAGTCATAATTTCAGGGACCCGGTATTAGGGTTCAGACTCATTAAATCCAGCATACAAGAGCTGCACCGAGGCATACAGATGCCAGATAATTTCTGGCCAGCCTGTCGTAGCGGGTTGCGATGCGTCTGAAGTCCTTCAGCCTGTTGAAGGCGCTCTCGATGCGCCAGCGAAGCTTGTAGAGCCGTTTGCTGAAGCTGAATGGCTGCTTTCTGTTGCAGCGATTGGGGATGACCGGCCTGGTTCCGTGCTCGTCCAGCTCTTCGCGCAGCTCGGCACTGTCATAGGCCTTGTCGCCGAGCATCCGTTTGGGTGGCTTCACGCGGCGGATCAGGCGTTCCGCAACCGGACAATCGTGCGCTTCGCCTCCCGTCAGGAGGATGGCGAGAAGGCGTCCTTTAGTATCAGCGAGTGCATGAATCTTCGTGTTGCGCCCTCCGCGCGAGCGGCCAATAGCCTGCTTCTGCTCCCCCCTTTTCCGTCCACCGCCGAGCGATCCGCCTTGATGTGCGTGGAATCGATCATCTGCGTGTCGGCGGAACGTCCGCTCGCAGCAAGCTCCCGGAACATGTTTTCCCAGATGCCCCGCCGGGCCCAGCGCACAAAGCGATTATAGATCGTCGTCGAAGGGCCGTACTCGGGCGGGCAATCGCACCAGCGGCAGCCGCTTTTCAGCACATGCACAATACCGCTGATGACACGGAGATTATCTTCGCGTTCAACACCCCGCACATCTGTCGGCAGACAGGGGGCGATCCGCTTCCACTGCTCGCCGCTCAGCCAAAAAGGATTGCCGCGCATGATCCCGATCCCCTTTCAAATTCGAATCAGGCTCGTATTGTCAGAGCACAAGAATTAATGAGTTTTGACCCTAGTTATCATAAGCATACCGCCCCATGAGCAACATGACCACCAGAGGCGACAAACGGCAAAGGAGTGCGGCGCTCTTGACTTACCAATCCACTTTTTCAGAGGAGCGCGGATTTGATTTTGACCGGCCTCCAGTGGAGGGGTCCGGTTGGAATGTTAGTTCAGGGCTCGCATTTGCACTAGCAGGCTGCTGAAAAAACTGTCTCGACTGCGAGGGCTGATCCTGATTCCGTTGTTTGAAACGACGGGGTGATTTTCGATGCGGGGCGAGCAACGAAGGTCGGAGGGGCTTTTTTCGTATATTCGGCTGGAGGAGCGGTTCGCGCTGGATCACCCATTGAGGGCGATCCTGGTGCTGGTGAATAAGGTGCTCGGCACGTTGTCGGCTCGATTTAACGAGATCGATTCGCATCTTTATCTTCTCAATCCTTGCCTACAACCTCATCCGTATACCCAAGCTGCTGGCGGCCTAAGCATGAACCCTAGGCCCCCCCGCTCACCTCGCGCTTGAACCATATCGGGGTTAGGCAAAGTCACGCTCGCCGCTCACGGAGACGCCTGTCAGGGTACTTTCGATTACCCGGCAAAGGTGGATCCCGAACTGATAGCGTATGCCGACGTGCGGCAATGACTTTTGCCGCACGGCATTTTGTCCGCTGCTGGAAACTGATGCAGTGCTATTGAGAGCGGCAACGGCTCGCTGCTCTGGTCCAATTCGAGAAATGCGAGCGGCGACTAGCTAGACCGGCCCCACAAGCTCGCCATCATTCACCTTACGCCGCCAGGGGCGCTTCCTCATTCTTCATCCGACAATCGCCTACAGCCGCATGGAAGAAGCGCGCAAGCGACGCCTTCCGGGAATCACGATCGATTGCGTAAGCCGTCTGCTTGAAAGTCACCCCGTCCAGGAGGCCTTGGATATAGCCTGCGATGGTGTCCGCAGCCATGATCAGCGCCGTATCTAGTGTGTGAATGTACTTGCTCGTAACGGATCCTTTGGCGTGCCCTACGAGCGCGGCTATCGTCACTTCGGTGAAGCCCAGATCATTTGCGATGCTCGCGAAGCTATGGCGCAGAACGTGCGGCGTAATGTCGGCAAGCGGCGACTTCTTGAAGATTTGCTTCCAATGGTTCGGAAAGCTGCCGAATGCGTTGTCCTCGCCTTGCCCAGGGAAAACGTATGTGCCGACCGCGCATGCACGCCGACGTTCGAGATATTCCACGACGGGCAAGCCGATAGCCCGGATCGATTCGCCTTCCTTGCTGTCCTCGAGCCGCAAGCAGCTTGCCTCGGTATCGACCTCCGACCATCTCAGCTGAATGATCTCGCTGCGCCGGCATCCCGTCAGCGCGATTTGACGAACAATGTCCACGGTCGTCGTATACTTCTCTTGCTCGCCTTTCTCTCGCAAGAGCTGGCCAAGAGTCCGGTACTCCGCCTCCGACAAGCGGCGCGTTCGTACCCTGTCTTTAGGCTTGCGGATACCGTGAGCCGGGTTGGTCTCGATAATGCCGGCCTCGACGGCATACGTCAGGATGCCTCCGAGCAGACCGACAGTTCGAGTTGCCGTGCCGACCCCTCCGCGTACGATGGACTTACCCCGCAGCTTCTTTGTTTTGACTGTGGTGCGTGTCTTTCCAGCCATGATGTCCTTTAAGACCTTACCGACGTCAGCTTTGGTCAGGTCCTTGACTCGCCGCGTTCCGATGAGCGGGACGATGTGCCGATGGATACGCCCTGTGTCAGTTACGATTGTCGTTGGCTTCTTCGGACGTCCTCGCTTACCCAAAATCAGGCCGGCGCTGAGGTCATTTAGATATAAATTGCACAGTTCTTTGACCGTGATGGCCCTGTGGTCAAGCTCGCGCTCCTCAGCGGGATTATCTCCCTTCGCCACGCGGCCGAGTTGGACCTTCGCCTCCTGCCTCGCTGTCTCGGGCGTCCAGACGCCATGGAGTCCAATCGTGTAGCGGCGCGAACGGCCTGCAGCGCGATACTGAATGACGTAGCTTCGCTTGCCGGTGGTGAACAATCGCAGCCCAAAGCCGGGCAGTTCGTCATCCCAGATGACGTAGTCCTTTTCGCGTACCTCTGCCGCGTCTACGACTCTCTTCGTGAGTTTAGGCAAGGCACTCCTCCCGGATGAGCGGTCGCTCCCGCGTAAGCATCACGTAAGCAGCAGGAGGAAAGCCAGGGCAAACATTCGGATACATGTGTCGTGCCGCCGTTTCAAAAAATCCAGCAGCTTCAAGTGTATGGCGTATCATGGCGTGCCCTATCGCGTTTTTCGGATAGGCAGCCTAAATTGCTCCGAAGGCAAAGGTCACACGTTCGAATCGTGTCGGGCGCGCCATTTCGGCCGGAAGGCATGGCCGACTCTCATAAGGTGGGCCCGAACGTCGTTCGAACGGGCGCGCGGCTCGACGCTCTGCTGAAATCCGGTCCTGGGATGCGGTTTCCCGAAAGCGGGCGTGACCGGCCGACCGGCTCCACGCGCGGCCAGCGACCACGAGCGGGGTTCCTCGAGAGGCTCTGCGACCGACCGGCGTCGCACAGGCGGTTGCAGTCGTTCATCGCCTGTGCGAGAAGCCGGTGGGCCGCTCGTCGGCCATCGTCCGTGTCCGCCGCGTGACTTGTCGATCGGGCCGGACCGCGGGCGGGTGTAGCTCAATGGTAGAGCAACAGCCTTCCAAGCTGATGACGAGGGTTCGATTCCCTTCACCCGCTCCAATCCTTTCAACAACTTAGAGCATCGATTGCCGCTGCGGCCGGGCCGGCCGCGTAGGTAAAAGTCCGTGCCAAGACGCCGTTCCGAACGCCGGGTCGCCCCACTACAGTGGGGCGGGACGATCCCGCCCCTGCGCCTGGGGAACGATCCCGTCGGGTCGTGTCGAACCGAGGACGGCGACCGTGGCTGCCAAGAAGCTCCGCGTCCTGCTGGCCGACGACCATCCGGTCGTGCTGGCCGGCGTCAAGGCGCTGCTGCTTGGTGACCCCGCGATCGAGGTGGTGGGCGAGGCGCGCGACGGCCGCGCCGCCGTGCGACTGGCCCGGGCGCTCGCCCCCGACATCGCCGTGCTGGATCTCTCGATGCCGGGGCTCGCTGGCATCGACGTCGCCAAGCACCTCCGGCGGGACTGTCCAGACTGCAAGGTGGTGGCGCTCACCGTCCACGAGGACGGTGCCTATCTGCGGCAGCTGTTCGAGGTCGGCGGCGTCGGCTACGTGCTCAAGCGCTCGGTCGGCGAGGACCTGCTGCGCGCCGTGCATGCCGTTGCCGAGGGCGGCTCCTATCTCGATCCGGCCCTGCGGGCGCGGGCCGCCGGGCCGGCCGATCCTGCGGCTCCTGCGGCCGAGGGCGGGTCGGCGCTGTCCGAGCCCGAGCTGAGCGACCGCGAGATCAAGGTGCTCTGCCTCACGGCGGCGGGCTACAGCAACAAGACCATCGCGGGCCGGCTCGGGATCGCCATCAAGACGGTCGAGACCTACAAGACCCGCGCGATGGGCAAGCTCGGCTTCCACTCGCGCGTCGAGATCGTGCGATATGTGCTCGGCAAGGGGTGGTTCGACCATGAGTGACGGGCGAGCCGGCTGGGCCGCGGCGCTCGGCGCACAGGCGACGAGACGGAAGGGGCGCAGCCGTAACGCATGAGCATCGATATCGGAGCCGGAAAAACCCGAGCCGTCGCCCTGGACCTGACGAGCTGCGACCGCGAGCCGATCCACGTCCCGGGCGCGATCCAGCCGCACGGGGTGCTGTTCGCGCTCGGCGAGCCCGACCTGCGCATCGTCGGCGTCAGCGCCAACCTTCCTGCGCTGATCGGCCCGCAGCCCGACGCGGTGCTGGATCGGCCGCTCGGCGCCGTGTTCGACGAGGCGAGCATCGGCCGGCTGCGGACGCTGCTGCACCAGGTCGACGGGCCGGCCGCCTCGCCGGTCGCCATGCAGCGGCGGGATGGGGGCGAGCTCGGGCTGGACGCGGTGCTGCATCGGCACGACGGCCTGGTGCTGCTGGAGTTCGAGCCACGCGGCCCCGACAGCGAAGGGGCGCACGCCTTCTTCCGGCGGACCAGCGGCGCCATCCGCCGGCTCCAGGCGGCCCGCACGCTGGGCGACGCCTGCGCGGCGGCAGCCCGCGAGGTCCGCGCCATCACCGGCTTCGACCGGGTCAAGATCTATCGCTTCGCATCGGACTTCAGCGGCGAGGTCGTCGCCGAATCCCGCCATGAGGACATCGAGTCGTTTCTCGGACTGCATTTCCCGCCGTCCGACATCCCGGCTCAGGCCCGCGCCCTCTACGCCCTCAACCCGATCCGGCTCATCCCCGATATCGACTACCGGCCGTCCCCGATCGTGCCCGATCGCCATCCGGCGACCGGCCGTCCCCTCGATCTCAGCTTTGCGGTGCTGCGCAGCGTGTCGCCGATCCACCTCGAATACATGCGCAACATGGGCATCCGCGGCACCATGTCGGTGTCGATCCTGCGCGGCGATCGCCTGTGGGGGCTGATCGCCTGCCACAACCGGGCGCCGCGTCATATCGGCCACGACGCCCGCCAGGCGTGCGAGATGGTCGCCCAGGTGCTGGCGTGGCAGATCGGCGTGATGGAGGAGGAGGCGGTCACCCGCCACAGCCTCGAAGGCAAGGCGATCCAGCGCCGTCTGCTGGGCGACATCGAGCAGCTGCGCGACCACCGCGCCGGCCTCATCCGCAACAGCGAGGCCCTGCTGGAGCTGATGGGCGCCTCGGGGCTTTGTCTCTACGGCCGCGACGCCGTCACCACCATCGGCCGCACGCCGCCGGACGCCGCCATCGAGCGGCTGGTGGACTGGGCGAGCCGCACCGACGGCTCCGAGCTGTTCCAGACCGACCGGCTGTCGACCCTGCTGCCGGAGGCGGCCGCCTATGCGGACGTCGCCAGCGGGGTGCTCGCCGTGCCGCTGTCGCGCACGCCGCCGCGCCGCATCATGCTGTGGTTCCGCCCCGAGGTGGCGCAGACGGTGCGCTGGGGCGGCAACCCGGAGAAGTCGGTCGAGATCGGTCCCGATGGCGACCGGCTGCAACCGCGCAAGTCGTTCGCTGCGTGGACCGAGGAGTCGCGCGGGCGGGCGGTGCCGTGGCAGCCGCACGAGATCGTCGCCGCCGTCGAGCTGCGCGATCTCGTCATCGACGTGATCCTGCGCAAGGCCGAGGAGCTGGAGAGCGTCAACACCCAGCTGGCTCGCAGCAACGAGGAGCTGGAATCCTTCGCCTATGTGGCCTCCCACGACCTCAAGGAGCCGCTGCGCCACATCGAGGCGTTCGCCGGCCTGTTGGGCGAGTCGATCCGCCAGTCCGGCGACGATCGGCTCAGCGCCATGGTGGGCGGGATCGAAAGCTCGTCGCGGCGGCTGCGCAACCTGATCAACGATCTCGCCGAGTTCTCGCGGCTCGGCCGCCAGGCCCAGCCGCTGGCACCGGCCGATCTCGGCGACATCGCCGACGAGGTGATGGCGGATCTCCGGCAACGCATCGACGAGGCTGCCGCCACCGTCACCTGCGAGCGGCTGCCGGTGGTGCGCTGCGATCGCAACCAGATGCGCCAGGTGTTGCAGAACCTCCTGTCCAACGCGCTGAAGTACCGGCATCCGGCGCGGCCCTGCCGCATCCGCATCTCGGCGCTGGAGAGCGGCGAGCGGACCTATCGCGACGGGGCCGACGAGACCTTCGCCCGCATCTGCGTCGCCGACAACGGCATCGGCTTCGATCCCAAATATGCCGACCAGGTGTTCGAGCCGTTCCAGCGGCTGCACGGACCCGACGAGTACGAGGGCAGCGGCATCGGGCTCGCCATCTGCCGCAAGATCGTGCAGCGCCACGGTGGCAAGGTGGGAGTCGAGACGGCGCCCGATCAGGGCGCCACCTTCTGGTTCTCGCTGCCGCTGCCCGCCGCCGACGAGACGCCGGGCCCGGGCTTCGGCACACAGTGAAGGAACAAGGGACTGCGCCATGGCCGATCCCACGAGCCCGGCGACCGGCGCCGACGTCGCGGTGGACCTGACGAGCTGCGACCGCGAGCCGATCCACGTACCCGGCCATGTGCAGCCGCACGGCGTGCTGCTCGCCTTCGTCGAGCCGGAGCTGCGTCCCGTCGCGGTCAGTGCCAGCGTCGAGGCTTTGGCCGGGCGGCCGCCCGACGCGGTGCTGGGAGCGCCATTGGCGGCCCACCTGTCCGAGGCGGGCGTGGCCCAGATCGTCGCCGCGCTGGCGAGCGACGACCTCGCCACCCTCAACCCGCTGCCGGTCGGGCTGCGGACCACGGCGGGCGAGCGCGACTGCGACGCCATCCTGCATCGCCACGACGGCCTGACCATCCTGGAGCTGGAGCCGCGGGACGACCTGCCACGCCCGTCGGGGACGTTCTTTCGCGGCATCCGGGCGGCGATCCGCCGGTTGCAGACAGCGGGCGATCTGCACGAGGCATGCGCCGTCGCGGCCGGCGAGGTGCGCCGCATCACCGGCTTCGACCGGGTGAAGATCTACCGCTTCGCGCCGGACTGGAGTGGCCAGGTGATCGCCGAGGACCGGGTCGACACCATCCCGTCGCTCTTCGACTTCCGCTTTCCGGCCTCCGATATTCCGGCGCAGTCGCGGGCGCTCTACACCGCGAACCCGGTCCGCATCATCCCGGACATCGGCTACCGGCCGTCACCGCTGGTGCCCAATCTCAATCCCAGGACTGGCGCACCGATCGACCTGAGTCACGCCGTGCTGCGCAGCGTCTCGCCGGTCCACATCGAGTACATGGTCAACATGGCGGTGCACGGTGCCATGTCGATCTCGATCGTCCGCGACGGCCGCCTGTGGGGCCTGATCTCCTGCCACAACACGCTGCCGCGCTTCGTGTCCTTCGAGGTGCGGCAGGCCTGCGAGCTGATCGCCCAGGTGCTCACCTGGCAGATCGCGGTGCTGGAGGAGGCGGCCATCAGCCGCCACAGCGTACGGGTGCGCACCATCCAGCAGCGCCTGCTGCACGAGCTCGGTGGCCGCCGCGAGCTGCATGCGGGCCTCGTGCGCGGCGGCGACGAGATGCTGGCCCTGATGGATGCGACCGGCTTCGCGCTGTCGGGGCCGGACGGCAGCACCAGCTACGGGCAGACGCCCACCCCGGCCGCGATTGCCGCTCTGGTCGACTGGCTGGTGCGGCGCGAGTCGCGCGACGTGTTCGAGACCGACTGCATCGCGGCCGTTGATCCGGCCTTCGCGCCGGAGCCCGAGAAGGTCAGCGGCGTGCTCGCGGTGCCGCTCGGCCGCGCCTCCGCCAGCTTCATGCTGTGGTTCCGTCCCGAGGTGGCGCAGACCGTCACCTGGGGTGGTGATCCGCACAAGCCGGTGCGGATCGGGCCGCTCGGCGAGCGGTTGCAGACGCGCGCCTCGTTCGCGGCCTGGCGCGAGGTGGTGCGCGGGCGCGCACGACCATGGCAGCCGCACGAGGTGGTGGCGGCCGGCGAGATTCGCGATCTCGTGGTCGACGTCATCCTCAGCAAGGCCGAGGAGCTGGAAGGCGTCAACCGTCAGCTCGCCCGCAGCAACGACGAGCTCGAATCCTTCGCCTATGTGGCGTCGCACGACCTGAAGGAGCCGCTGCGCCACATCGAGGCGTTCGCCGGGCTGCTCAAGGAGGGGCTGCCGCCCGACCCGGAGGGCCGGCTCGGCGCCATGGTGGGCGGCATCGAGACGTCGTCCCGGCGCCTGCGGGCGCTGATCAACGACCTCGCCGAATACTCGCGGGTCGGCCGGCAGGCACGGCCGCTGGCCCCGGTGGCGCTCGACGAGGTCCTCGCCGACGTGCTGACCGATCTCCGGCCCGTGCTGGAGGAAACCGGCGCCACCGTGACGGCGCTGCCGCTGCCGGAGATTCTGTGCGATCGCAGCCAGATCCGGCAGGTGTTGCAGAACCTCGTATCCAATGCCGTGAAGTACCGTCATCCCGATCGTCGGCCGACGATCACGCTGCGGAGCGTGACGGAAGCGGGCGCGGCCGCGCCCGACGGCGAGCGCGCCGCGACCGGAGAGCCGGCGCGGCGGGTGCGAATCTCGATCGAGGACAACGGCATCGGCTTCGACGAGAAGTACCGCGAGCAGATCTTTGAGCCGTTCCAGCGGCTGCACGGTCCGGACGAGTACGAGGGTACCGGGATCGGGCTGGCGATCTGCCGCAAGATCGTGCAGCGACACGGCGGGTCGATCACCGCCGCGAGTCGACCCGGGGACGGTTCGACGTTCAGCATCGTGCTGCCGCTGCGTGGCTTCGACGCTCTGGAGAGCTTGGTGCGATGACCCGCGATAGTGCCGCGCCGACCGTGCTGGTGGCGGAGGATCACAACCACGACAAGTTCATTCTCCAGGAGGTGTTCAAGCGGGCCGGCATCAAGGCCGATCTGCGCTTCGTCGACGACGGCGAGCAGATGCTGGACTATCTCTATCGGCGCGGGACGTTCGCGGCGGCGGGCGCCGCGCCGGTGCCGGCGCTGGTGCTGCTCGACCTCAACATGCCGCGCCTGGACGGCCGCAAGGTGGTCCGCATCCTGCGCGCCGACGACGGGTTGCGGCAGCTTCCGGTGATCGCGCTGTCGACCTCCGAGAGCCCGAAGCACATCACCGAAGCCTACTCGATCGGCATCAACGCCTATCTGGTCAAGCCGGCCAGCATCCCGGACTACGTCGCCAAGATCTCGTCGCTGTGGCAGTTCTGGATGTCCACCGCCTCGCTGCCCAGCCTGGAGGGACGGCCGTGACGGCGGCCCGTCGCATCCTGCTCGTCGATGACGCCGAGATCGAGTTCCTCACGCTCGGCCGGATGCTGCGACGGATTCCGGGACCCGACCGCTCGCTCGACTGGGTGGCGAGCTACGGCGAGGCGTCGGCCGCGATCGCCGCCGATGCGCACGACTTCTACTTCGTCGACATCCGGCTCGGCCCCGAGAGCGGGCTCGACCTGATCCGGGTGGCGCGCGCCCACGGCATTCTCAAGCCGATGATCGTGCTCACCGGCTTCGGCAGCGATGCGGTGGACCGGGCCGCCACCGCGGCGGGCGCCAACGAGTATCTGGTCAAGGGCGAGTTCGATCATGTGCTGCTCGAACGCACGATGCGGTACGCCGAGCGCAACGCCCAGGCGCTCGCCGAGCTCGACCGCCGGCTGATCGAGACCGAGGCGACGGCGCGCCAGCTCAAGTACGAGACCGAGCGCCGGGCCATCGCCGAGACCGAGCTGTCCGAGGTGTTGCGTCGCGTCGTCAACGACCAGGAGGCCGAGCGCCGGCGCATCGCGCGCGAGCTGCACGACAGCCTGGGCCAGTCGCTCACGCTGTTGCAGCTCGGCCTCGATGCCGTCACGCGCGCGGCGGCCGCGGGTGGCGACATTGCAGGCGATGTCGCGTCGATGAAGGGCCTGACGGTGCGCATCAGCGAGGAGCTGCACCGGCTGGCGTGGGAGATCCGACCCACCGTGCTCGACGATCTCGGCTTGCAGGAGGCGATCCGGCAGATCCCGGCCGAATGGCAGCCGTGCAGCGGGCTCCACTT
Source organism: Rhodoplanes serenus (assembly GCA_009720755.1). Taxonomy (GTDB): domain Bacteria; phylum Pseudomonadota; class Alphaproteobacteria; order Rhizobiales; family Xanthobacteraceae; genus Rhodoplanes; species Rhodoplanes serenus. Next base: position 317,881 of record WNKV01000001.1, on the reverse strand, counting down.
CGATCTTCACCTCGCCCTCGAACGCCGATTGCCGGCGGCGATCGAGTCGGCGCTCTATCGCGTTCTCCAGGAGGCGATCACCAACATCGTTCGTCACGCGGCAGCCCGCCGGATCGGCATCATCCTGGAGGAGGATCACGACGGCGCCCGTCTGATCGTCGAGGACGACGGGCGTGGCATGGTGATCGACGAGGCGCCGCCGGCCGGATCGCCGTCGCGTCATCTCGGCCTGCTCGGCATGCGGGAACGCCTGTCGCTGGTGGGCGGCACGCTGGAGATCGAATCGATGCTCGATCGCGGCACGACCCTGTTCGCGCGCGTGCCGCTCTGATGGCGGCGCCCGAGATCGTCCGTCCGCAAGGTTGCGTCACCGCGGATTTCGATCCGGCCTGGTCGGGTTCTTTCAGAAGTCGTGATTGAAAATCGTGATTGGATCGCAGTCGCGACGGCGAGCCGGCGTCCACTTCGCCGGACAATGCTCTAGCCGGTACGACCATACGCGATAGCCGCGGGAGTGTAGGGGCGATGGTCCCTATCTGGGTCGTGGCCGCGATCCCTATAATACCGTCGCGCTACCGACCTTGCGTTGCGCACGTCGGATCGCTCCTCGCGTCCGCCGCGGAGGGAGTAGGCCCGAGATGTACGATCTGGCCGATGGGATGACGTCGTCCGAGCTTCTGCCGGTCGGGATCGCCGTCGTGGCTCCGGACGGATCGGTGCGTGACGAGAACGCGGCCTCGCGGCGTCTCGCCGGTCTCGCCGGTCTGCGAACGGCCGATCGCTTCGGGCGCCTGAACTATTTCCGCGCCTGCTCGCCCGAGCAGGCGCGCAGCCTGCACGATGTGAGCGACGGGCGGCAGCCGATCTTCAGCTGGGTGCGGTTGTGCGAGGGAGGCGGCGGTCTCGTCCTGGTGGTCGCGCTGCCCTACGACCGCGAGCCGCCGTCGGACATCGTTCTGCTCCATCTCGATGTTTCGGGCCTGCTGCCGAGCGAGACGGCACTGGCGCTCGCAACCGCGGCCCAACCGGGCAACGAGCTGGATCGGATCGTCAGCGCCATCGAGCAGACCATCCTCAAGTCCATGGCGCCGCCCGGTCCGGATCGCTCGCGGCCGGCGCCGCCCTCCGACGGAGGGCCGGACGACGGGCCGGGCCTGTCGAACCTGGCGAGCCTGTCGCCGCGTCAACGCGAGGTGCTGGCGCTGATCGGACAGGGCCGGAGCAACACCGAGATCGCGGCGCTGCTGGGCATCTCCATGAACACCACCAAGCTGCACGTCGCCGCCGTGCTGCGCCGCCTGCGGCTCGACAATCGCATGCAGGCCGTCGCCCTGGGCGCCCGGCTGCCGGGTCGCCGCAACTGACGCAGACGATCTCGGGCCGCCGGGGGCGAGCTGCCCGCGGCGTCCTTGCGTGATCGCATGTCGACGGCGAACCGGGTCGAGACCGCATCGCCGGTGCGCGGGGCCAGTGAACACGGGCCAGTGAACACGGGGCCAGGGAGCGCAGGGCCAGGGAGCGCAGGGCCAGGGAGCGCAGGGCCAGGGAGCGCAGGGACGAGCAGCGCGGGGACGGCTGCGTCGACCGGGCCTCTCCAACGGCCGAGGGACCGAACACGACGGGCAATAACGCACCCGCGTGAACGGTCCGCCGGCAGCTTGGTGTCTCGCCCCACCCGCGCCGTCTGGCTCGACGGCTTGAGAGGGGCGAAACGGAGAGTATAAGAGGCTATTACCTAGCGACAATGAGCATAGAAAGATGCCGGCCGGGGTCAACGACAATTAATACGTAACACCGGAACATGATGGATGGTCTGTGGCGGCTGCGGCCGCCATCCGGGGCTTTGGGCGTGTCCGTCGTGGTTTTCTCCTCTGCTGCGCCGATGTCCGGCGTGGGGCCTTCGTCAAACCATAATGCCGCGCGGCTATCGGGGAGCGCCATGGTTTCGGCGTGCCGCATGACGGCGCTCGACGGTCGCCGAGATAGCGCCGAGGAGTTACGGAATAGATGCGCGGTGTTACGTAGTGACGAGCGTTGACACGGGCCGGTGTAAAGCCTCCAGTACAGTCGGAGATCGCCTGTTATCCGATGGTTTTCGGCGGGGGTTTCTCCGTGAAGCCCGGCTTGGTCGAGCGTCATTGTCGCGGCGACGGGTCGGGTCCGGCGGAGAGACGCCATCGTGTCTGCGACATGCACCGGCCGGACCTGCGTCCGAATCCGGCCGTCGTGCGCCACCGGACCTCCGACGATCTTCCGAAGATCCACCCGGCCCGCGGCGGGACGGTGTCACGACCGTCGCCGGCCCTGCTCATGGAGAGTCGTGATGGCTGATCCGAACAGGAGTTTGTCAGGGTTGAGCGAGGACGAGGCGCTCGAATTCCACGCGCAGTTCAAGACCACGTTCACGGCGTTCCTGGTGCTCGCCGCCTTTGCTCACATTCTCGTCTTCATTTGGAAGCCCTGGTTCTGAGGAGATTTCGAAATGGCCAACCCGCAAGACGACTACAAGATCTGGCTCGTCATCAATCCGTCGACGTGGCTTCCGGTGATCTGGATCGCGGCGCTGCTCGTCGCCGTGGCGGTCCATGCCTTCGTGCTGAACAACCCGCGCTACAACTTCATCGACGCCAAGGCGGCGGCCGAGAAGGTCGAGAAGAAGTAGCTTGACGCGGCCCGGTCTCCGGGACCTCCGAGCTTTCGTTCGCGTGGTGGAGACGCCCGGCCCGTGCCGGGCGTTTTCAGTTTTTTACTCGCCCCTGCGCCCCCTCGACCCTCGCCTGGGGCCGACCTGCCCCGCCGCGCGACGCTCGCGCGCGGGTGCTTCGATCGATCGTCGTAACGCGCCGGCGCGACTTCCGTAATGCTGCCGTGCTACGTATTGGTCATCGTTGACACATAGGTCCGTAAAGGTAGCATTACACACGTTTCGACAGAGCGGGTCCGTGCGTATCTCGATTGCACAAGCTCGGATAGGCTTTGCCGTATCGGCTTTTTCGGATCGGCAGTGGAGATCGTTGACCCGGCCGCGGTCGGGCTTTGTCGACCCTGGTTCTGCTGCGAAATGTGCCGCTCAGTGTCGCTCGCCTGGACGTGCTTTCTCCAGCGACATCGCGTGCGCTCGTCATTCTCGCCCGGCGTCGCCGGGTGGAGAGAAGGTCGTGACGATTTCCGTCACGGCAAACCCGCGTGGAGCGCCGACGGACGGCGTTCCTTGGCAAACCCTTATGGAGGGTATCTAGATGGCTGATCTGAACAGGAGCTTGTCGGGCCTGACGGAGCAGGAGGCGCTCGAGTTCCACTCGCAGTTCAAGACCACGTTCAGCGCCTTCGTGGTGATCGCCGTTCTCGCCCACGTTCTCGTCTGGGCGTGGAAGCCGTGGTTCTGAGCTGAAGGAGAACTGTCATGGCCAACCCGCAAGACGACTACAAGATTTGGCTGGTCCTCAATCCGTCGACCTGGCTGCCGGTGATCTGGATCGTCGCCCTTCTGGTGGCGATCGCGGTCCACGCCTTCGTGCTGAACAACCCGCGCTACAACTTCATCGACGCCAAGGCGGCTGCCGAGAAGGTCGAGAAGAAGTAATCGCGTCTCCGCGTTACCGGATCGGCCCACGGGCCGGTCCTCTGCGCCAGCAGCATTGATCCAGTCGTTTCATCACGATCTCCGCCGGCCGGCGCTCGACAGCGCCGCGCCGGCGGATTTGATTCGGCGATGACCGAAGCTGCGTGGCGCGGCCGGGTGTGCCGGCCTCGGGCCGCCGCCGTCGTCAGCGATCGACCGGCGCTCCGGCCGCCGCCGTGAAGGTGTCGGGCTCGGCGCGCGGGCGGCGGAGCGCCGCCGCCGGGCGATCGCCGGCGGGGCTCGGCTCCAGCGTCTTGCTGCGGTCGGGCGGGTTGCGGTCGCGCGTCTTGCGCTCGAGCGCCTGGATGGCGGCGAGCGATTCGGTTCGCACCCGCGCGAGATCGTCGCTCTCGGCGGCCGCGAGGGCGTCGCGCAGATCGGCCGCGCCGGCTGCCGGCTGCCGGGTCGCCTCCTCGCGCAGCAGCGCCAGCAGGGCCGGGTCGCGGGTGGCATTGGCCACCAAGGTGAAGCGCGCCATGCAGCCCACCGTCAGGCGGCGGAGGTCGTCGCGCTCGCGCCACCACGGCAGCAGCGCCACGATGCGGCGCAGCGGCGCGGCGTCGCCGGTGGCGAAGTAGACGCCCCACAGAGTGTCGAGGACCTCGGGGCGGACCTCGAGGGCGGGGGGTGACACGGCCTCGGCGGCGAACGGCAGCCAGGCGCGCAGCCGGCTCCACCCCGACGGCGGATCGTCCATGGCCAGGCGGTCGAGCACCGGCAGGCGGTCCTGCACATAACCCTCGATGGCGGCCCGCTGGGCGGGCAGCCGCGCCGCCGTGCGGGCGAGCAGGCCCTTCCAGTCGGGATGGCCCGAATACGCGATGGCGCGGACGATCACCCAGGAGTCGCGCGGGGGCAGCCGGTCGAGCGCCGTGACGAGCTTGTCGGCCCGGGTCGGCTGGGCGGCGATGACGCCGGCCAGGAAGCCGACCGGCAGGCCGGCCCGCTCCGGGATCGCCAAGGCGCCGGCGGCACTGAGCGTCGCGATCGCGGCGGGCAGGCGGGTCGGCTCCGGCCGGCCCCGGTACCCGGCCATCCAGCGCAGCACCGCGTCGGCGGACTCGAAGCCGGCAGGGGCCGGGGTGGCGGCTGCCGCCGGTGCCGGTGCCGGCGCGCGGGCCGTCTCGCGGCTCGGTCCGGCGTGGGCGGTCTCGGCGTGGGCGGTCTCGGCGTGGGCGATCTCGGCGTCGTTCGGGGCGGCGTGCACCGCCGGCCCTCCGCCGATCAGCACCCCCACCGCCATCGCGACGGCCAGCTCTCTCACCCACACGCGCATCCGCCTCTCCCCTCCGCGGCGGTCGATCGGACGACGGCCGCGGTCTTGCCCCGGTATGGTTCGACCAGACCGGAGGGGCGATTTCGTGGGGCGGACGTGCCGATTCGATGGCGCGATCACGGCGCCGCGGGCATGCGCCCGCCGCCGGCGGGCATGGCAAGCCGAGCGGGCGGAGAAACGGCGATGATGCGATCAGGCGGCGTCGAGGGTGCGCGGGCGGCTCTGGGTCAGCTCGACATAGCGGGCGACATCCTGAAGGCGGCCTTCCCGTCCGTCGATGCTGGCCGACCAGATCGACCGGATCTCGGCCTCGTTCTCGTAGTAGTTGATGCCGCGCCACTGATTGAGGCGAATGCTGCCGTCGGCCATGCGGGTGGCCGAGAACATCAGGCCCAGGCCCCCGAGCCGGTCCAGAAAATCCCTGATCCTGAAATCCGACATGGCGTTGCCTCGCTCCCTGATTCGCCAGTGTGAGGCGTTTTGGCGGTCGGTCAATTTCGAACCATGATTTTGCCGCGATGTTCACCGTGGACATCCGCCGGCTGTGGCCGCGCAGTCACACGCGCGGCGGCCGGCTACCGATCGTGGGCGACATGGGGCCGGCGATCGGCCTCATGGCCTGTGACCGAGCGTGCCGCCCGGGTGGCGCCGGCGCCGCTCGCGTGATAGGTCCTCCGCCCCGATCAGGATTTCCACCAATGTCCGATACAAGCCTGCACCCCGGACTCAAGCTGGCGCTCGACGTCGGGCCGCTCGTTCTGTTCTTCGCGACGAATGCCCGCTTCGGCATCTTCGCGGCGACCGCGGTGTTCATGGTCGCCGTGGTGGCGGCGCTCGGCGTGTCGTGGGCGCTGACCCGGCGCCTGCCGGTGATGCCGATGGTCTCGGCCGTCATCGTCGTGGTGTTCGGCGGGCTCACTCTCGTGCTGCACGACGAGACCTTCATCAAGCTCAAGCCGACCCTGATCTATCTGCTGTTCGCCGGCGTGCTGGCGGTCGGCCTGTGGCGCGACAAGCCGCTGCTGGCCATGGTGTTCGACACCGTGTTCGATCTCACCCCGGAGGGGTGGCGGCGGCTGACGGTGCGCTGGGCCGTGTTCTTCGTCGTCATGGCGGCCGTCAACGAGCTGGTCTGGCGCACGCAGAGCACCGATTTCTGGGTCAACTTCAAGCTGTTCGGCTTCGTGCCGCTGACCCTGGGCTTCGCCCTCATGCAGGTGCGGCTGCTCGCCCGCCACGCCGCGGCGGGAGACCCCGCGGCGCCGGGGGCGCCGGCGGCGACGCCGCCCCGTCCGGGCTCGGCGGGCCGGCCGGCCGATTGAACCTTGCTTTGCCGGGCGCAGTCTGCAAAGCCGTGGTCCCCAGGGAGCCGCGGGCGTGCACTAGCCCGGCTGGCGTTATCTCGACGGGCAACACCATGGCTGACCGCATCGCATTGATCACCGGGATCACCGGGCAGGACGGCGCCTATCTGGCCGAGCTGCTGCTCGCGAAGGGTTATGTGGTGCACGGGCTGCGGCGGCGCTCGTCGTCGTTCAACACCGCCCGCATCGACCACCTGCTGCACGATCCGCACGTCCAGGGCGTGCCGCTGACGCTCCACTACGGCGACCTCACCGACTCGACCAATCTGCTGCGCATCGTCCAGGAGGTCCGACCGACCGAGATCTACAATCTCGCGGCCCAGAGCCATGTCGCGGTCAGCTTCGAGTCGCCCGAGTACACCGGCAATGCCGATGGGCTCGGCACGCTGCGACTGCTGGAGGCGATCCGCACCCTCGGGCTCGAGAAGCAGGTCCGCTTCTACCAAGCGTCGACCTCCGAGCTGTATGGGCTGGTGCAGGAGACGCCGCAGCGCGAGACCACTCCGTTCTATCCGCGCTCGCCCTATGCGGTCGCCAAGCTCTACGCCTACTGGATCACGGTGAACTACCGTGAGGCGTACGGCATCCATGCCTCCAACGGCATCCTGTTCAATCACGAGAGCCCGCTGCGCGGCGAGACCTTCGTGACCCGCAAGATCACCCGCGCGGTGGCGGCGATCGCGGCCGGCGTGCAGCCGAAGCTGTTCCTCGGCAATCTCGATGCGCGGCGCGACTGGGGCCATGCCCGCGACTATGTCGAGGGCATGTGGCGCATTCTCCAGCAGGACGAGCCCGACGACTACGTGCTGGCCACTGGCGAGACCCGCACGGTGCGCGAGTTCACCGAGCGCGCCTTCGCGCGCGCCGGCATCACGCTCGCCTGGCACGGCGAGGGGGTCGACGAGAAGGGCACCGACGTCGCCAGCGGCCGCGTGCTGGTCGAGGTCGATCCGCGCTACTTCCGGCCGACCGAGGTGCATCTGTTGCAGGGTGATCCGAGCAAGGCGCGCGAGCGGCTCGGCTGGCGCCACGAGGTCACCTTCGAGCAGCTCGTGAACGAGATGGTCGATGCCGACATGGCGGCAGTGCGCCGGCACAATGCCGGCGTCCCGACGTGATCGCTCCCGCCTGATCGCCGCCACCCGATCGCCGTCCACCGGCCCCGCGAATCAGAAGGGACGGCTCTGGAGCCCGCCCTTGGGGCCGACATGCCAGTCGCGCTTGATGCCGGTCAGCCGGCCCTTGCGGAACTGGAGCCAGACCAGGCCGTCGACCGTGAAGATGCCCGGCGTCCCGGCCGGGACGCGGGCCACATAGACCTCCGATCCGGGCGGCCCGGCCATCGGCTCGAGCGGCGCGCCGAGCGCCATCGCGGCGGCGGCCGGCGTCATGCCGAGCTCGAGCGGGGCGGTGTTGGGCGCCGTCGTCGACGGCGTCGCGCAGGCGGTGAGCGACAGGGCGGTGAGCCCCAAAGCCACGCCGGCCGCCAAGCCGGCGAAGTTGCCTCTCGTCGCGCGTCTCATCCGTCGTCGTCCCCCTCGCCGCGATGGTGGGACAGCGTCGCTGCCCGGTCAACGGATCACGGCTCCGAATGCAGGACGGCCGGGCGAGGCCCGGCCGTCGAAGCGTCGTTTCGGTCGATCGGTCGGCCGCTCAGCGGATCACCTGCGGCAGGCCGGCGCTGTGCGGCCGGCCCGGGGCAGCCGGCGCCTGGGCACCACCCGGCGCCTTGCCGGGCTTCACCACCACGCGGGCTCCGACCGAGACCCGGCGGTAGAGATCCTCGATGTCCTCGTTGACCAGCCGGATGCAGCCCGACGACACGAAGGAGCCGATGGTCGACGGCTGGTTGGTGCCGTGGATGCGGTACACGGTGTTGCCGAGATAGAGGGCGCGGGCGCCCATCGGGTTGCTCTCCCCGCCGGCCATGAAGCGCGGCAGATAGGGCTGGCGCTCGATCATCTCCTTGGGCGGATGCCAGTCCGGCCACTCGGCCATGCGCGAGACCCGCTCGACCCCCGACCAGGTGAAGCCCTCGCGGCCGACGCCGATGCCGTAGCGCATCGCCTTGCCGTTGCCGAGCACGAGGTAGAGGTACGTGTTGGGGGTGTCGACCACCAGGGTGCCGGCCGGCTCGTTGGTCGGATAGTCGACCACCTGGCGGCGGAAATGGGCGGGCAGCTCCTTCGGCTGGCCTTCCTCCGGGCGGTAGTCGGGCGGCAGCGACGCATAGGCGCCGGCGCCGGGACCGCGGCCGGCGGGGAGCGCCCCGACCGGCGCCCGGTCGGCCTCGGCCGGACGGCCGGCGAACGGGGAGGGACCATAGCCGGGCTGCGGGGTGCCGTAGCCGGGTTGCGGGGCGGTCGCGGCGCCATAGCCGGGAGGCGGAGCCCCGTAGCCGGGCGCGGGCGGGGCCGACGCATAGCCGGGATTGGGCGGCGGGGCCGGCAGGCCCCCGATGTCGCCGGGCGGCCGCATCGGCCCATCCGCGGCGCCGGGCAGGATCGTCCGCGGCGCGGCCGCGGGCGGCCCGGACTCCGGCACCACATAGGTGTCGCGATAGCCGGAGGCCGGCGGCGGCTCGCGGAACAGCGCGGGCTGGCCGTCCCGATAGGGCGAGGGCTGCGGCGCGGCGCGGCCGTAATCGGCGCTGGCGCCGGGCGGCGGCAGCGGCTGCGACTCGAACGGGACCGGGGCGGCGGCGGGATGGCCGCGCAGATCGGACGGGCCGGCGGCGGCTCCGGCATCGGGACCGTCGTAGTCGTCGTCCTCGGCGGCGGCCTGGCGTCCATACGGAGCGGGTGAGCCACCATACGGGCCGGGCGCCCCATAGGCGCCGGGCTGGCGATACGGGCCGGGCGGATAGGCTTGGGCGTTGGCGTCCACCGTCGACGCGGCGATCGATCCGGCGATGCCGGCGACGAGCAGGACCAGACAGGTTGCGCGCAAAACTCGTTCCCCTCGGATTCAGCCCGAATTTGCCGGCCTTGTGGGAAGAAGATAGGGCAGGAACAAGGCGGAAAACGGCCCCTTCGGCCCTGCGAGACTGCATTCCAACCCTGAGAATTTGGTAAAGACAAAGCGAATCCCCGCAACCCGGACCCGCCGGTATCGGGATGGTGCCGCCCGCCGCCCGCCGCCCGCTGCCCGACCACCGTGCAACCCGCCCGCGATGCCGCCACAGGAGAGCCCGCCATGCCCGCGACGACACCGCGCCGCCTGATCGTCGGGATCAGCGGGGCCTCGGGGATCGTCTACGGGGTGCGGCTCCTGGCGCTGCTGCGCCGCACCGCCGTCGAGACCCATGTGGTGGTGAGCCGCGCCGCCAAGGTGACGCTGGCGCTGGAGACCGAGCTGGCGCTCGCCGATCTGCACGACCTCGCCGACGTGGTGTACCAGCCGGGCGATATCGGCGCCGCGATCTCGTCGGGCTCGTTCCGCACCGCCGGCATGATCGTCTGCCCGTGCTCGATGCGCACGCTGGCCGAGATCGCCAACGGCATCACGGCGTCGCTGCTCACCCGCGCCGCCGACGTGGTGCTGAAGGAGCGTCGCCGCCTGGTGCTGGTCGCGCGCGAGACGCCGCTGCATCTCGGCCATCTGCGCAACATGGCGGCCGTCACCGAGATGGGCGCGATCGTCTATCCGCCGGTGCCGGCGATGTATGCGCGGCCGGCCTCGATCGACGAGATGATCGACCACACGGTCGGCCGCGTGCTCGACCTGTTCGACATTGATGTCGGCACGGTGCGGCGCTGGCGCGAGACGGCCGACGTGCCGGCGCAGGACGAGCCGGCGGAGGACGCGCCGGAGGAGATGCCCGACGGGGCGTGAGCCGTAGCCGTCCCGCACGCCACCGCACGAGGCCAGTCATGACAAGTCATGCCGATGGCTGCTGATGTCGACTCGTCGTGCCCGACCTTCGGCCGGAAGATGCAGTCCGAGAATGCTGCCGTTGGTCTGATCGTCGGAGGTCGCGTGTCCCGGGCGGAGGCGCGACGCGCCGGAGACCCGGGACCCAGAGGCGGCAATTGCGGAGCTTGTGGCTCTGGGCCCCGGCTCGCGGCACTGCGCGCCGCGTCCGGGGCACGAGGCCCTCACGTCAGGCTCTCTCATATATCAGAACGAACTCCGGCTGATCACTTTGGCGGTCATTCCGGAAGCCGCGAAGCGGCTGTCCGGAATCAAGCCGAGAGTCCAGAGTTTGCCGCGGGATGACGTGTGTCGCTGGGTTCCGGGTTCGCGGGCTGATCGCCCGCGCCCCGGAACGACGGTGAGCTGATCACCCAAAAAACAGGAGCGGACCGGACCGGGGCTTCAGATCGCCTCGGCGATCGCCTTGCCGCACGCCACCGTGTCGGCATTGCCGCCGAGATCGCGGGTGCGCAGCGTCTTCTCGGCGAGCACGCGCTCGATCGCCTGGAGGATCGAGGCCGCCGCCTCCGCCTCGCCGAGATGGTCGAGCATCATGGCGCCCGACCAGATCTGCCCGATCGGATTGGCGATGCCCTGGCCGGCGATGTCGGGCGCCGAGCCGTGCACCGGCTCGAACACCGACGGATAGGCGCGCTCCGGATTGATGTTGGCGGCAGCCGCGATGCCGATGGTGCCGGCGCAGGCCGGGCCGAGATCCGACAGGATGTCGCCGAACAGATTGGAGCCGACGACGACGTCGAACCAGTCCGGATGCAGCACGAAGTTCGCGGTCAGGATGTCGATGTGGAACTTGTCCCACCGCACGTCCGGATACGCCTTGGCCATCGCCTCGACGCGCTCGTCCCAGTACGGCATGGTGATCGAGATGCCGTTCGACTTGGTGGCCGAGGTGAGGTGACGCTTCGGCCGCCGCCGCGCCAGCTCGAAGGCGTATTTCAGCACCCGGTCGATGCCGACGCGGGTCATCACCGTTTCCTGCACGACGAACTCGCGCTCGGTGCCGGCGAACATGCGGCCGCCCACCGACGAGTACTCGCCCTCGGTGTTCTCGCGCACCACCATGAAATCGATGTCGCCGGGCTTGCGGCCGACCAGCGGGCACGGCACGCCGGGCAGGAGCTTCACCGGGCGCAGGTTGACGTACTGGTCGAACTCGCGCCGGAACAACAGCAGCGAGCCCCACAGCGAGACGTGATCCGGCACCTTCTCGGGCCAGCCGACGGCGCCGAAAAAGATCGCGTCGTGACGGCCGATGCGCTCCTTCCAGTCCTCCGGCATCATGCGGCCGTGCTTCAGGTAGTAGTCGCAGGACGAGAAGTCGAACCAGTCGAGCTGCAACGCGAAGCCGTGCCGCTTGGCGACCTGCTCGAGGACGCGGACGCCCTCCGGCACCACCTCCTTGCCGATGCCGTCGCCGGGGACGACTGCCACCCGATAGGTCCGTGTCATGATTGCCTCCGGCGGCCTCGTGCCGCCTGCCTCGTGCGCTGCTGGAACGGGTCGATCGTGAAAGGGCGGGCAGCTTGAATAGACTTGCCGAATGCCGTCAAGGGGCGGTCCGGCAGGGCCGCCATCCGGCCGGTTGACTCAGATCAAGGCTGGTGGCCCTGCGCCCCATAATCTTTCAAGGGTTGCATGCGGCCGGGTGCCTGTCGACGACGCTGACGGAGGTCGAGAGCCGGTTTCGACGTCGACATGGGGCTGGGCCGCGAAAGGGCTCGCCATGATCACCGCGCCGACTCTGACCATCTCGCCCGAAAAGGTCTGCTACGTCATCTTCAAGGCGCGCGAGTTCGAGGTGCAGGACGCCGCGCCGGGCGACGACTCCGACAGCGACGGCGGCACCTCGTCGGCGCTCGAGTCGCGGCGCGACGATCCCACCTATCACGAGCTGAAGGCGTTCATCCGCTCCCTCAATCAGGACGAGCAGGTGGATCTCGTGGCGCTGACCTGGCTCGGCCGCGGCGACGCCTCGCTGGAGGAGTGGGACGATCTGCGCGAGGAGGCGGCGCGCGCCCACAACAAGCGCACCGCCGACTATCTCCTGTCGAAGCCGATGCTGCCCGACCATCTGGAGGATGCGCTGGATCAGTTCGGCTGCTCCTGCGAGGACTACGATCTCGGGCATTTCTGAGAGTCGGGTCGGGAGGCGTGGGCGGAGGCGGCATCGCGCGGAGCCGGCGTCGGCGCCGCGGCGGAAGCTCTCCGGCGCGGGGCGCGTCGCATCAGGCCGGAGCAGGTTCTCCCCGCAATGGCGCGGTCGCGCCGCTCGGGGATGCTTCCCGGCGGTCGCCCTGCGCCCATCGGCGTCGCACGAGCGCCGGGGTGACGCCGATCCGCCGGGCGAACGCCTTGCCGAACGCGGATTCCGAGCGATAGCCCACCGCGGCGGCGATCTCGCCGACCGACAGGCGGCTGGCCCGCAGCATCTCCAGGGCCAGATGACAGCGCACCGCCAGCAGGATCTCGGCCGGCCCCTGGCCCGCCACCGCAGCGAAGCGGCGCGCGAAGGTCGCCCGCGACATGTTGGTCCGCGCCGCCAGTGTCGCCACCGTCCAGCGCCGCGCCGGGCTGCCGAACATGGCCACCAGCGACGGCGCCAGCGCGCGGTCGGCGAGCAGCGCCAGCATGCCGGGTCCGAGCTGCGGGGTGTCGAGATGGCGGCGCAGTGCCATCACCAGCAGCGCCGTCGTCAGCGCGGTGACCACCTCGACGGCGGCCGGCCGGGCCGCCTCGGCCTCCGCCCGGATCAGCCGGCTGATCGGGCCGGCCCCGCCGTCGCCGGTGTCCGCCGGCACATGCATGGCACCCGGCAGGGCGTCGAACAGGATCGGCGCGGCGGCGGTGTCGTAGCGGAACCGGCCGCACAGGAGATCGACCTCGACGGCCACGTCCGCGGCCGGCCAGGGTGCGGCGTGCAGGCCGGGCGCCCGGCTGTGCCATGCCCGGCCCCGCACCGGCGCCGTGCTGCTGAGCCGATGGGCGCCGCCGCGAGGAAACAGGACGAGCGCGCCGCTCGCGGCGACGAAGGACGGTCCGTCGGCGGGCGACACCAGGCAGCTCCCGGCGAGCACCATGTGGAACACCGCCTCCCCGCCCGTCGAGGCGGGATGGTCGACCAGGTAGTCGCCCGCCATCTGGCAGCGCAGGTCGAGCGAGCCGCGCAGGGCGCAGAGCGTGATCAGCTCGCCGAGAACATCGACCTGCTCGTGCGGTGGCCGGGGATCGGCCCGCCGTCGCGGCGCCCCGACCGCCGGCTTGGACTGTGCGTCCTCGGCCGGCGCGCCCGCGCGCGGACGCGGTCGTCGCCGGGACAGGCCGTCACGGGCCGCATGCTGGTCCATGCCGTCTCCTCGGCGAGCCGCGGCGAGGCCGCCGCAGGCTGTTCCGCCTGCCCGCCCCGCCGGTCTCGCTCGTGCGATCCGAAGCTCCGCCGGCCGGGTGGCCGGCGGTCGGTCCCGCTGCGCGTCTCGCGCCGGCTGCGGCACCGCGCCCGCTGCGGCCCGGACCCCAGCCCCTAGCGGGAGTTGGTGATCGTCCGGAACTCGGGCTCGGGCACGAAGCCATCTCGGTTCGGCATGACGACCCGCGGCAGGCTCGCCTGATCGAGGGTGGCGTCGCCGGCCACGATCCCGTTCAGGCTCAGAATATAGGCCGAGACCGCGTAGGTGTCGTCCACCCCGAGCGTTCCCGGCGCCTGATACGGCATCGCCCGGCGCACATAGTCGAACAGCGTCGTGGCATAGGGCCAGTAGCTGCCCACCGTCTTGACCGGCTTGTCGGAGGCGAGGGTGCCCTGGCCGCCGACCAGACGGTCCTTGAGGCCGCCGGTGCCGTCGGTGCCGTGGCAGGCGGCGCACTGCTCGGCATAGACGGCCTTGCCGCGCGCCACCGTGCCGCTGCCTTTGGGCAGGCCGCGGCCGTCGGGGCTGATGTCGATGTCCCACAGGGCGATCTCGTCGGGGCTCGCCGGCCGCCCGAACTCCAGGGCGCTGGCGCCGGCCGCTCCGGCGAGGGCGACGGCCGCTATCGCGGCGCTCGCGACGGCGAGGAGGGGGTTACGACAGGACATTGCGCACCCTCCCGGCGTCGTCGATGCTCCAGGTCTGCTGGGCGTTGTAGTGGAACAGGGCGTTGGTCCCCATCTCGCCGATCACCGTCTTGCGGTCCGGCTGGACGTGGCCCTTGTCGTCGGTCGAGCGGCTGACGATCTTGGTCGGCTTGCCGTCCCACCGCCAGTCGAGATGGAAGCGCGCCTGCGCCTTCGGCAGCACCGGCCGGTTGAGGGTGGCGTCGGCCCAAGTGCGGCCGCCGTCGGTGCTGACCTCGACCCGCACGATGCTGCCGTGGCCGCTCCAGGCGAGGCCGGTGATGCGATTGTAGCCGGGCCGGATCTCCATCATGCCGGACGGCGCGGTGATCACCGAGTTGATCTCCTGGCGGAGCTGGAACTGCTTGGCCTTGCCGTTCGCCATCAGGCTGGTGTAGCGCGCCGTCTCCCAGCGGGTCATGAATGGCGCATCGCCGAACTTCAGCCGGCGCAGCCATTTGATGCTGAGATTGCCTTCCCAGCCGGGGATCAGCAGCCGCACCGGGTAGCCGTGCGCCGGTCGCAGCGGCTCGCCGTTCTGGGCGTAGGCGACGATCGTCTCGTTCATGATCTCGTCGGTGAGCGGGATGCTGCGGGCGAGGCCGGTGGCGTCGCCACCCTCGGCGAGCATCCAGGTCGAGCCGCGCTCCTTGCCGACGAGATCGATCAGCACCGAGAGCGGCACGCCGGTCCATTCGTGGGTGCTGATCAGGCCGTGGGTGTGCTGGACCGTCAGCGTCTCGTCGGCCGCCTTCCAGTTCTCCCAGCCGTTGCCCGAGCACTCCAGGAAGGCGATGCGCGACACCGACGGCATCGCCCACAGCTCGTCCATGGTGAACACCAGGGACTTCTTCGTCATGCCGTGCACCAGCAGCCGGTGCTGGGCCGGGTCGAGATCGGGAACGCCGGAGTGGCTGCGCTCGTAGTGGAGATCCGAGGGCGTCACCACGCCGACCAGCTTGTGGAGCGGGGTCTTCGAGTTGATGGCGTCCTCCGGCGCGAGATTGCGCCGGCCGGGCGTCGCCTCCGGGATGCGGCCGAGATCCACATGCGGCGAGCGGGCGCTACGGGCGCCCACCGGAGCGCCGGGCAGCCGCTCCGGCACGTCGGCCAGGGTGCCGGCCGCGGCGGTGCCGGCGATCGCCGCGCCGGCGGCGCCGGTCGAGGCGGTGGCCAGGAAGGAGCGGCGGGACAGGCGTTTGCGCTGCATCCGGCCGAGGGCGGGATCGGGGTCGGGTGGGGGCATTTGTCTCCTCCTCGCCCGCTCGATCGTTGTCGTGCCGATCCTGTCCGCCACCGCGCACGGCGGGGGGCCGCCGCGCGCGCGGATGAAATGTCGTTCAGGCGGGAGGATCGGTGACGGCTCTGGCGCCATCGCTACCGATGCAGGCGGCGACATGCTTTCATCGATCGGCGAGACCGTCCATGCGCGTCCGGATCAATTCCAGGCGCGGGCGTCTCGATTCGGGCGTATGCCGGCCACGCGCGAAAGTCGGGCGCTGCCGCGGCGGCCGCGGGCCGAGTGTCCGGCGCCGAGACCCTGGCGCCGACATCGTGGCGCCGCTCGCGGCTTGCCAGTCCCGGGCGCTTCTCGCACAGTGCGCGCGCCCGCGCCGCCGTTGCCGCCCGGGCTCCCCGGGACTGCCATGACCGACCCCTCCGATACCGCCACCCTGGCGCTCACGCCGCTCGACGCCCTGCACCGCCGCCTCGGCGCCAAGATGGTGCCGTTCGCTGGCTACGCGATGCCGTTGCAGTATCCCGCCGGCATCCTCCAGGAGCACCTGCACACCCGCGCGTCCGCCGGGCTGTTCGACGTCTCCCACATGGGCCAGATCGTGCTGCGGGCGCCGTCCGGCCGGGCCGAGGACGCCGCCCTGGCGCTGGAGACGCTGGTGCCGGCCGATATCGTCTCACTGCCGCCCGGGCGCCAGCGCTACGCCGTGTTCACCGACGACACCGGCGGCATCCTCGACGACCTGATGGTGTCGAACCAGAGCGACCACCTCGTGCTCGTCGTCAACGCCGCCCGCAAGGCCGCCGACCTGGCGCATCTGCGCGAGCGGCTGGCCGGGCGCTGCGCGGTCGAGCCGCTCGCCGATCGTGCCCTGATCGCCGTGCAGGGACCCAAGGCCGAGGCGGTGCTGGCGGCGCTCGCGCCCGAGGCCGCCGCCATGCGCTTCATGGACGTGCGGCCGCTGACTCTCGCGGGGGCTGCCTGCCTGGTGTCGCGCTCCGGCTACACGGGCGAGGACGGCTACGAGATCAGCGTGCCGGCCGACCGCGCCGTGGCGTTGTGCGAGGCGCTCGTCGCCGATCCGGCGGTGCAGCCGGTCGGGCTCGGCGCCCGCGACTCACTGCGGCTGGAGGCGGGCCTCTGTCTCTACGGCAGCGATCTCGATCCCGGCACCACGCCGGTGGAGGGGGCGCTGGAATGGAGCATCCCCAAGGCGCGGCGCACCGGCGGCGTGCGGGCGGGCGGCTTCCCCGGTGCCGAGGTGATCCTGCGCCAGCTCGCGGACGGCGCGGCGCGGCGGCGGGTCGGCCTCGCCCCGGAGGGGCGCGCCCCGGTGCGGGCGGGGGCGGCCCTGTTCGGCGCGGCGGACGGTGGCGAGCCGGTCGGGGTGGTGACGTCGGGCGGCTTCGGCCCGAGCATTGGCGCGCCGGTCGCGATGGGCTATGTGCCGGTCGCGGCGGCGGCGGTCGGCACCGTCCTGTTCGCCGACGTCCGTGGCAAGCGCCTGCCGGTGCGGGTCGCGGCGCTGCCCTTCGTGCCGCCCCGCTACAAGCGATCCTGACGAGACGCGATCCTGACCCTCCGGAGACCCGCGATGCTGAAGTACACCAAGGACCACGAGTGGCTGCGCCTGGACGGCGACGTCGCGACCGTCGGCATCACCGACCACGCCCAGGAGCAGCTCGGCGACCTCGTCTTCGTGGAGCTGCCCGGGGTCGGCTGCACCTTCACCCAGGGCACGGCGGCCGCCGTGGTCGAGTCCGTCAAGGCGGCGTCCGACATCTACGCGCCGGTCGCCGGCGAGGTCACCGAGGTGAACGAGGCGGTGACCCAGGAGCCGGGGCTGGTCAACTCCGACCCGACCGGCAAGGGCTGGCTGTTCAAGATCAAGATCGCCGACCGGGGCGAGGTCGACGCGCTGCTGGACGAGGCTGGCTACAAGGCACTGATCGCGGGCTGACGGGCGCAGGCACCCTGCGCGTCCCAGCACTCCGCTCATGCCCGCGCAGGTGAGCATCCAGGGGGCGTCGTGCCGTAGCGCTCCTGGGTCCCCGCCTTCGCGGGGACGAGCGGTCGAGGAGGCTCCGCCTACTCGATCCCCGCCACCGCGCGGGCGAAATCCTTGGCGGCGAACGGCGACAGATCGTCGACGCCCTCGCCGACGCCGATGAAGTGCACCGGCAGGCCGAACTTGGCCGCGACCGCGACCAGGATGCCGCCGCGCGCGGTGCCGTCGAGCTTGGTCATCACCAGGCCGGTGACGCCGGCGATCTTCGAGAACACCTCGACCTGCGACAGCGCGTTCTGGCCGACGGTGGCGTCGAGCACCAGCAGCACCGCATGGGGCGCGGTGGCGTCGACCTTGCGCATGACGCGGACGATCTTCTCCAGCTCGCCCATCAGGGCGGTCTTGTTCTGGAGCCGGCCGGCAGTGTCGACGATCAGCACGTCGGCGGCCCGCGTCCGTGCGGCCTCCAGCGCCTCGAAGGCGAGGCTGGCGGCGTCGCCCCCTTGGGCGCCGGCGATCACCGGGCTGCCCGTGCGGGTGCCCCAGATCTTGAGCTGCTCGATGGCGGCCGCCCGGAAGGTGTCGCCGGCGGCGAGCACCACCTTGCGGCCCTCCGCCGTGAGGCGGGCCGCGAGCTTGCCGATGGTGGTGGTCTTGCCCGAGCCGTTGACCCCGACCACGAGGACGACGAACGGCTTGCGGGCGGCGTCGATCGCCAGCGGCTTGGCCACCGGCACCAGGATCTTCTCGACCTCCTCGGCCAGGATCGCCTTCACCTCGTCGGCCGAGACCTGCTTGTCGTAACGGCCCTCGCCGACCTTGCCGGCGATCGCCACCGCGGTCTCGATGCCGAGATCGGCGCGGATCAGCGCCTCCTCCAGCTCCTCGATCACCGCATGGTCGAGCTTGCGCTTGGTGACCAGATCGGCGATCGCGCCGCCGATCGAGGCGGAGGTGCGCTTGAGGCCGCTGGAAAGGCGGCGCCACCAGCTCGGGCGGCTGCCGGCATCGCTGCCAGTGTCGTTGCCGGTGTCTTGGGGATCGGTGCTATCGGTCATGTCGGGCGTCGTGATAGCAGCTTTCCGCATGACACCGGAAGAGATGGTTCGGCGCGTCCTGCACCGGGACGGGCTGATGATCGTGATCGACAAGCCGGCCGGGCTGCCGGTGCATCGCGGCCCCAAGGGCGGCGACTGCCTGGAGAACTGGTTCGACGCGCTGCGCTTCGGCCTGCCGCGGCCGCCGGCGCTCGCCCACCGGCTCGACCGCGAGACCTCGGGCTGCCTGGTGCTGGGGCGCCACCGCAAGGCGCTCGCCCATCTGGGGCTCCTGTTCAAGCACGGCGAGGTGCAGAAGACCTACTGGGCGGTGGTCGAGGGCGGCCCGGCGTCCGACACCGGCACCATCGACCTGCCGCTCGGCCGCCTCGACGAGACCCGCGGCTGGTGGATGAAGCCCGATCCCGACGGCCAGCCCGCCGTCACCACCTGGCGGGTGCTGGGCCGCTCGGCCGAAGGGGACGGGCCGGCGCTGACCTGGCTGGCGCTGTCGCCGCTCACCGGCCGCACCCACCAGCTCCGCGTTCACTGCGCCGCGCAGGGCTATCCGATCCTCGGCGACGCCATCTATGGCCACGGCCCCCGCTTCGGCGGCCCGGGGCTGCACCTGCACGCCCGCGAGATCGTGGTGCCGCTGGCGAAGTCGAAGCCGCCCGTGCGGGTCACCGCGCCGGTGCCGAAGCATCTGCGCGCCCGTCTCGCCGCCTGCGGCTGGCCCGGGGAGAGGGGTGCGCTGGGCGAGGCCCGCGCCGCCGCGACCCTGCATGCCCCGGGAACGGCCGATCACGTGTAGTGTGGCAGCGGCGCGACACAGGCGTGCAACTTTCGCCTGACCTAGTAAAACCGTACTCCACCGTCCCTGGGTTGTGTCATCGTCCGCGGTTGTGACAACCGCGGGGGCGGAGATGACAGTACGAGGGCTGGTATCGTTGATGGCCGGGGGCCTGCTGGCCGGCAGCGTCCCGCCGGCGCCGCGCGACAATCCCACGCTCGATAGCCTGATCCTGCGCCAGGCGCCGGTCCGTCTCCAGCCCGGAACCCTGACGCCGCGGCTCTGACGACGGTTGCCGACCCGGGTCGCTGCGCCGACCCGGGATCGCTGCGCCGCGCGAGTTCTTGGTTGAGCGAGTTATTGGCGGCCGCGAGTTCTTGGCAGTGAGAGTTCTTGGTCGCGCGAGTTCTTGACGGTCCCACGATCGTCGCGCCGGCGATCTGCCGGCGCAGCTCACCGCCTGTGCAACGCGCCCGATGCGATAGTTCTCATACCAAGACGGCTTAGCCTTACGCATTCTTAATGGTAGCGAGATACGACGGGCGATCGATTTCCGCAGGAGTTCATTGACCATGCCGAGATTGCGGCTTGCCCTCACCCTGGGCGCCAAGCTCTATGCCGTCATCGCGTTCGGGGCCATCGGTCTCGTCACCATCGCGCTTCTGGGCGCCTCCGACGTGATCGAGGCCGTCCGTGATCAGAAGAAGATCGAGCTGAAGAACCTGACCGCGCTGGCGCTCAGCATCGTGAAGGACGAGGAGGCTGCGCACCGGGCCGGGACCGTATCGCTCTCCGAGGCCCAAATGCGGGCCGCGGCTCGCCTTCAGGCGCTCCGCTACGGCCAGGACGATTATTTCTGGATCAACGACATGACGCTGCGGATGGTGATGCATCCGCTGCGGCCCGAGCAGGTCGGCCGCGACGTCGGCGGCATCAAGGACGCCGCCGGACGGGCGCTCTATCCGCTGTTCGTCGACACCGTGAAGCGGCACGGCGCCGGCTTCGTCGCCTATGATCAGCTCAAGCCGGGTGCGGCATCACCGAAGCCCAAGCTCTCCTATGTGGCCGGCTTCGAGCCGTGGGGCTGGGTCATCGGCACCGGGGTCTATGTCGACCACCTCGACGACTACACCTGGGCGATGCTCAAGCGCACCGGCCTGATCGTCGGCCTGATCCTGCTCGTCACCATGGTGGCGGCCAACCTGACGGCGCTGCACATCCGGCGGCCGTTGCGCAAGCTGACCGACGCCATGCGTGCGCTCGCCGACGGCAACGCCGACGTGGTGGTGTTCGGGGTCGACCGCCGGGACGAGATCGGCGCCATCGCGCAGGCGGTGGAGACGTTCAAGCACAAGGCGATCGAGCGAGCCCACGAGGAGATGGAGCGCCAGGAGCACGAGCGCGAGCGCATCCGCGACGAGCAGAACCGCAAGGTCGACGAGGCCGTCGAGGCGTTCCGCTCGTCGATCGAGGAGATGCTGCGCGCCGTCACCGACAGCGCCGCGATCATGCGCGACAGCGCCCGCGAGATCGACACCGCGGCCGCGCAGGCGTCCAGCGAGGTGGGGGTCGCGACCGGCGTGTCCCAGCAGGCGGCCGCCGGGGCCCAGACGGTCGCGGCGGCGGCCGAGGAGCTGGCCGCCTCGATCCGCGAGATCGACCGGCAGATCGGCCAGGCGGCGGGCGTCGTGCAGACCGCCGACGCCAAGACCGGCCGCTCGGTGTCGGAGATCGAGGGGCTCGCCGCCATGAGCGAGCGGATCGGCACCGTGGTCGGGCTGATCCAGGCCATCGCCGAGCAGACCAACCTGCTGGCGCTGAACGCCACCATCGAGGCGGCGCGGGCCGGCGAGGCCGGCAAGGGCTTCGCGGTCGTCGCCCAGGAGGTCAAGGCACTGGCCGCCCAGACCGCCAAGGCGACCGCCGAGATCGCCAAGGAGGTGGCCGCCATCCAGGGCTCGACCCGCAGCGCCGTCGAGGCGGTGCGCGAGATCGGCACCGCCATGCGCGACATCACCCATGTGACCAGCACCATCGCCGGCGCGGTCGAGCAGCAGGGCTCGGCCACGCAGGAGATCTCGCACAGCGCCCAGACCGCCGTGCAGGGCAACACGACGCTCGCCAGCACCATCCAGGCGGTGAGCGGGGCGGTCGCCTCGGCGAGCCATTCGGCGGGCGCCGTGAAGGCGGCGGCCGACGATCTCGCCGGCCAGGCCGAAGAGCTCTCCGACCAGGTGAACAGGTTCTTCCACAGCCTGCGCACCGGCGTGCTCGACCGCCGCAAGGGCGACGATCCGGGCTATGCGGGACCCGAGCGGCGTCGCGATCGCATCGCGGGTGTGGCGAACGGCGGGGCGGCGCGGGCCGCCTGACCCAGCACGGCGGGCGCGAGCATGTCGCGCCCGCCCGTCATGTGTCGGGTCATCGTTCTTTGGCCGCTCCGGGGCTGCCCATCGCCGGCCCCCATCGCGCGTCAGGCCCGGACGAGCTGCCACAGCAGCATCAGCGCGGCGCCGATGACGAGGCCCGATCCGGCCGCGATCCAGATGCGGAATCCGGCGAGCCACATGAGCATCAGATGCCGCGCCGGAATGGCCCCGATCTGGGTCATCAGCGTGAGCATGTCCGAGCAGATCCACTCCTCGGCGATCTTGCCGTCGGCGATGCGGTAGAGCTCGTTGCTGTGGTACTCGAAGCGCTTGCCGGTGGGCGGGTTCCCGAGAAACGGGCCGGTGTGGGTGCCGGTGAGGCGGGCGCGCACCGCCACCTTGTCGCTGGTCGCGAAGATGTCGTCGACGTGGATCTGGACGTCGGGGAACGCCGCGAACAGCACCTCCGCATTCCGCCGCCAGGCGGCAGGGCCCCGCATCTGGAAGGGCATCCCGGCCAGGTTTATGATCAGGTCCGGCGCGAGGAGCCCGGCACAGGCGTCGAGATCCCTCCGCCTCAGGGCGGAGAAGCCGTTTTGAACCAATGCGATGTTGGCATGCGACAGGTCGCTCGTCCGGGCCGTGTCTGCGATCGCTGGCATGGGCGGGCTTCCATCCTGGCTGGACATAGGGTGATGTGTATATAGTGAATATTATTCATAGTCGCAATGACGAAGAAGCGTGTCGCGACGCTCTGTCACGGCTGCTCTGGGTGACGTCGCTGATGTCCGCCGACATGCAGCGGGGACTGGCCGGCTACGGCCTGACCGAGACGAGGGCACATGTCCTGTGGGAGCTCGGCACCGCCGAGCGCCTGACGCAGCGGGAGCTGGCCGAGGTCCTGAAGGTGACGCCGCGCAACGTGACCACGCTGATCGATGCGCTGGAGGCCACGGGCTTCGTTCGCCGAACCGCCCATCCCACCGATCGGCGGGCCTTGATGATCGTGCTGACCGAGCAGGGAGAGCAGGCCGTCGCGCGGATGCGCTCCGAGATGACACGGCTCGCCGGGCTGCTGTTCGGCACGGTGCCGGAGAGCGACCTGCACACGTTTCGACGGATTCTGAACGAGGTCGGCGAGCGGCTTCAGGAGCTGGCGAAAGGCGAGCCGCCGATGGCGCGCGATTGAGGCTCGTTCAGAGACTCCGACAGGTCCTTAAGGCGTGTCCCCGATCAGGATGCGCGCCTTGGCGCTGGTCGCCACCTTGCGGTCGGCGGTGAGAATGCGGCCGCGCAGCACCACCACGTCGCTGGCGAGATGCGGCGCCGGCGTCACCGTGTCGACGGTCCATTCCAGGGTGACGTCCTGGTCGACCGCGAGCGGCAGGTGGAAGCGGAACGAGATGTCGTGACCGATCACCGCGCCGCGGGCCGCGAAATGGCTGGCCAGAAAGCCCATGAGCTGCGCCGCCATCTGCGGGCCGGAGACGATCGGCCCCTTGTAGCGGGTGCCGGCCGCGTAGGCGGCGTCGTGGTGGAGCGGATTGTGATCGCCCGCGAGGGTGGCGAAGGCGCTCGCCTCGGTGAAGCTGATCCGCCGGGTGGTCGCGAAGGTCTCGCCCGCCTCGGTGCGCATCGCGGCCCGCTCACGCGGCGACGAGGCGGCGGCCGTCGTGGCTCGCCACGGTGACGTCGACGAGGCTGCCGGGGGTCGCCGGCATCACCAGCCTGACCGGCGTGAACTGCTCGGTGCGGCCGCTGTCGGCGGTCTCGGCGAGCACCCGGCGGGTGTGGCCGATCTCGCCGTCGAGATGACGGGCGAGCCGCGCCTCGCCGCGCAGGCGCAGCCGCATGGCGCGGTCCTTGATCGCGGTGCCGTCGACCGGCGGCATTCGCGCCGCCGGGGTGCCGGGCCGCGGCGAGAACGGGAAGACGTGCAGGAAGGTGAGGCCGCAGGCGTCGACGAGGTCGAGCGAGTTCTGGAACATCGCCTCGGTCTCGGTCGGGAAGCCGGCGATGATGTCGGCGCCGAACACCATGTCGGGGCGCAGCCGCCGCACCGTGTCGCAGAACGCGATGGCGTCGGCCCGCGTGTGGCGGCGCTTCATCCGCTTGAGGATCAGGTCGTCGCCGGCCTGGAGCGAAAGATGCAGATGCGGCATCAGCCGCGGCTCGTCCGCGATGGCGTCGAGCAGGTCGGGGTCGGCCTCCACGGAATCGATCGACGACAGCCGCAGCCGCGGCAGCTCCGGCACCGCGGCCAGCACCCGCTTCACCAGCGCGCCGAGGCGCGGCCGCTCGGGCAGGTCGGCGCCGTAGCTGGTCAGGTCGACGCCGGTCAGCACCACCTCGCGGTGGCCGTGCCGGGCGAGACGGCGCACCTGGGCGACGACGTCCTCGGCGGCGACCGAGCGCGAGTTGCCGCGGCCGAACGGGATGATGCAGAAGGTGCAGCGGTGGTCGCAGCCGTTCTGCACCTGCACGAAGCCGCGGGCGCGGCCCTCGATGGCGTCGATCAGCGGCGCGGCGCCGCTCCTCACCGTCATGATGTCGTCGACGGCGGCCTTGGCGGCCGGGTCGGTGGCACCCTCGCGCGCCAGCGCCACGCGGGTCTCGCGCCACGCCTGGTCGGACAGCTTCTCGGCATTGCCGAGCACGCGGTCGACCTCGGGCATCGCCACGAAGGTCGCGGTCTCGGTCTGCGCCGCGCAGCCGGTGACGACGACGCGGGTGCCGGGCCGCTCGCGCTTGAGCTTGCGGATGGTCTGCCGGGTCTGCCGCACCGCCTCGCCGGTGACGGCGCAACTGTTCACCACCACGGTGTCGGCGAGACCGGCGGCCTCCGCCCGCTGGCGGATCGCCTCCGACTCGAAGGTGTTGAGCCGGCAGCCGAAGGTGACGACGTCGACGCTCATGGCACGGACGCCGCGGCGAACAGCGCCGGATCGAAGCGGCCCTCGCGCTCGTATTCGACCGGGCCGGTCATCAGCACATGGTCGTCGCGCTCGCGCCAGTCGATCACGAGGTCGCCGCCCGGCAGGGTGACGCGCACGCGCCGTCCGGTGCGCCCGGTGCGCGCCGCCGAGACGGCCGCCGCGCAGGCGGCCGAGCCGCAGGCGCGGGTGAGGCCGACGCCGCGCTCCCAGGTGCGCACCGTCAGGTGGTCCGGCCCGGTGACGGCGGCGAGCGAGATGTTGGCGCGGTCCGGGAAGATCGGGTGGTTCTCCAGCATCGGGCCGAAGCGGCCGAGATCGTGGGCCATCACGTCGTCGACCCAGAACACCGCATGCGGGTTGCCCATGCTGACGACCGACGGGGAGTGCAGCACCGGCGCGTCGATCGGGCCGATCTGGAGCTCGATGGCACGGGTGTCGCGGAACTCCTCGGCGAGCGGGATGTCGCGCCAGCCGAACCGCGGAGGACCCATGTCGACGGTGGAGACCAGCGGCTCGGCGCCCTTCCAGGCGTTGAGGAGCCCGGCGCGGGTTTCGAAGGTCAGGGCGGTCTTGCCGGTCGCGGCGAACACCACATCGGCGACGCAGCGCATGCCGTTGCCGCAGGCGCCGGCCTCCGAGCCGTCGGTGTTGTAGATGCGCACGAAGGCGTCGGTGCCGGGCGTCCGCGGCGGGTAGAGCACCATCATCTGGTCGAACGGCGCGCCCTCGGGACGAGCGACGGCGCGCACCTCCGCGGGCGACAGCGGCGCCGCCCCGGCGCCCGGCGCGCCATCGGCGCGCTGCGCGGGCGCGCCACGCAGGTCGACCACCACGATCTCGTTGCCGAGGCCGTTCATCTTGACGAAGGGGTGGTTGGCGAGCGCGCTCATGGTCGGGGGTTCGCGGTGCGGCCGGAGCGGCCGCGTCGGGGGCTTATATGGGAAACTGCCCCGGCTTGGCGAGTCGGGCGCCGGGCGAGTGCCGGCCGGCGGGGCTGTGGCGCCGCGATCCCGCCGGTCGCTCAGGGTGCGGCGGCGCGTCGCCCGCGAACGGCTGGGCTGCCTGCGCGTTGGGCTTCCGTTCATCCGGGCCGTGCTCTATCCGTGGGGCGACGAGAGGACCGACAGGAGCATCGCGATGCGACCTTCCCGTTTTGTGGCGACCCTCGCCGGCCTCGCCGCGGTGGCTGCGCTGTGGCATTCCGGGCTCGCCTTCGCCCAGCAGGGCGGTGCGCCCGCCGCGGGCAATGCGCCGGCCGCGAGCCCGCCCGCGGGCAGCCCACCCGCTGCTTCACCGCCTGCCGCTTCACCGCCCGCCGCGTCTGCGCCGGCCGCTGCGGCTCCGCCGGCCACCGCCGGCGAGGTGTTCGGCGAGGACGTCGTCCTCGCCCCCAAGACCATCGTCTACGTCTCCGGACAAGCCACCTGGGACCGCGCCTTCGAGAGCATCCAGGACGCCATCCGGGCGGTGAACGGCTTCCTCCAGAAGCAGGGCCTCACGGCCGCCGGCCCGGCCATGACGATCTACACCTCGACCGACGATTCCGGCTTCAAGTTCAAGGCGGGCGTCCCGGTGGAAAAGGCCCCGAGCCCGGCCCCACAGGGGGATCTGGCGGTCGGCGAGTCGCCCTCCGGCAAGGCGTTGAAATACGTTCACCGCGGCTCCTACGACGGCATGGACACCACCTACGAGGCGATCACCAACCAGCTCGACGACAAGGGGCTGGAGGCGCAGGACCAGTTCGTCGAGGTCTATGTGACGGACCCGCTGACCACCCCGGAGGACAAGCTGGTCATCGAGGTCTACGTCCCGCTGCGATAGCGGGATCAGCCGGCCCGGTGTCATCGGCCGGGCCGAACCGCGTGCTCCGAAACGCGCCTACAGCGCCCACACCTCGCCGGGCTTCAGCACCCGGAACACCTCGGCGCCGATCTCGGCCGCCCGGCAGGCGGCCGCGAGGTCCCGGACGGGCGCGTCGATCGCCTCGTCGGTGAGCTTGAAGGTGCCGTGGTGGTGGGCGAGCGCCAGCTCGGCGCCGCAGTCCTGAAATGCCTGCACGGCCTCGGCCGGGTCCATGTGCTGGTCGCGCATGAACCAGCGTGGCTCGTAGGCGCCGATCGGCAGGATGGCGAGGCGGAACGGCCCATAGCGGTCGCGCGCCTCGCGGAAGCGGAAGCCGTCGCCATAGCCGGAATCGCTGACGTGGTAGATGCGGCCGGCCGGCGTCTCCAGCACGAAGCCGGCCCACAGGGTCTTGTTGCGGTCGAGCACGCCGCGCGCCGACCAGTGCCGCAGCGGCACCAGGGTGACGGCGAGGCCGGGAGCGAGCTCCACCCGGTCGTGCCAGTCATAGGCTTCGGCGCCGATCTCCGGATCGTGCGCCGCCATCACGGCGTCGTTGCCGAGCGGCGTGATCACCCGCGGGCGATGCGCGGCGGCGAGACGAGACAGGGTGTCGACGTCGAGATGGTCGTAGTGGCCGTGCGACACCAGCACGGTGTCGATGGGCGGCAGGTCGTCGAACGGGATGCCGGGGTCGTTGACGCGCTTCGGCCCGACGAAGCCGAACGGCGAGGCGCGCTCCGACCACACCGGGTCGATCAGCAGATTGTGACCGGCGGTCTGCACCAGGAAGCTCGCATGGCCCACATAGGCGATGCGCAGCCCGGTGCCCTCGACGCGCGGCGGCGGCCGGTCGACGAAAGGGCTCGGCGCCCGGTCGGGCCACGGCTCGCCGCCGCGGGTGCCCCACCAGCGCACCAGGTCGCCGATGCTCTTGGGAGCGGCGCCATGCGGGTCGCGGAACACGCTGCCGTCGAAATGGTCGCTCAGCGGCCCGTCGTAGAACCGCGCCGCCCGGGCGCGGGCCGTCACCAGCGTCGCGGCAGCGGCCGCGAGGCTCGACAATCCGATCAGCAGACCTCGACGAGTCGACCGCACGGCCCCATCTCTATGGCAGGACCGCGAAGCTGCGGCCGGTGCAGGGAACGTAGGTGATCGACCGTCCGTTACAAGACGCGGCGGGCGTCGGTGACGCGGGTGTGCCGGTGGTGACTGTGCCGGTGGTGACTGTGCCGGAGGTGACAATGTCCGAATTGACGCGCGACGAGGTGGTGGCGGTGGTGCATCCGGTGGACGACGCCACCGTGGCCGAGATCATCGCCACCGGGGCCACCCGTACCGATCTGGCGATGGCCTGTGCGTTCGTGGCCCAGGAGGCCCATACCCACGAGGGGCGCGAGGTGCCGGTCGGCCCGATGGGTCAGGTGATCTCGATCCTGGAGCGGGTCGGGGCACGGCCGCTACGCGGCTCGCCGCTCGGCGAGGCCGGCTCGACGCTGGAGTAGGGGCCCGCCTGTCGAAGCCCCTTGAGCCATGCGAAGGCGTGTGAGGGATGCCTCTCGCCATCGTGGTCGGACTGGCGCTCTCGCGATAGTTGTGCTGCGATACTGCCACGGGTCGGGTCCGGGGCGGAAACTTGCAGTCGTTCGATGAAGTGGTTGCGGAGTTCCTGTCGCGCCCCAAGCTGATGCTTCATCAGCCGAAATGGCAGCAGAAGGCGCACCCGGACTTCGCGGCAGCCGGCGCCAAGGTCGTTGTGTCGGGATCGAACGCGATTGTGGGCCGACTGGTGATGACGGCCCATGTCCTACGAGTGCCCAGGAAATACGGCTTCGCCCTGATCTTCCGTGGCAAGCGGGTTTTCGCTCTCGATGTCAACCCCGGGCGGTCGCATCGCAATTTGTTGACGAAAGGAGCTGTGTCGGAGACCCATTGGCAGTGTTGGCCGGCGATGGAGGCCGAAGCTGACGGCCGTGACCTCATGTTTGCCGGCTGGCTGAACTGTTTTCTGCTCCGCGCTAGAATATCGGGCCGGTTCCCGATCAAGCCGCCCCCGCACCGGGGGCAAGGTGTCCAGCTGAGGCTTTTCAATGGCGATTGAGTTGGATGCCACCGATATCGAACAAGCGGTCAGATCGCTCGTGACGGTGGAGCAAACGAACTTCGGCGTCGAGGTCAGCCTGCCGGTTGTCTACGGCGACGGCGAGATGGTCACGGTCGTCGTCGAGCGCGCCGGTGGCGAGCTTCTGGTCCACGATGGCGGCTTCAGCGCCATGCGCCTCGTGGCGGCCGGCGTCGCCCTCTCCAAAGGGGTCGGTGCTCGACTGGACGAGTTCGCACACCGCTATCGCTGTACGTTCGCGGATGGTCGCGTGACGGCTCTCCGCGCCTCGGACGATCTTCCTTTGACGGTGTGCTTGGTTGCAAATGCCGCCCGCGCGGTCGGTGACTACGTTTACGAGCTGCGGCGGCAGGCCGATTTTGATTTTCGTGGTGCCGTTTTCGACAAGTTGCGGGAGATCGTCGGTGACCGCATCCGGGAATCGGAGGAGTTCCGGGGCAAGAGCGGCCGACTCTGGCGCGTGCCGATCATTCTCGACCCTGCGCGCGCGCACCCGCTGAGCTTCGTGGCGCCGCTGGCGAACCGCAGCGGTGTTCCGCAGGGCTTTGCGATGCTGTACGACCTGGGGCGTGCCTATCCCAACGTCGAGAGAGACGTCGTCTATGACGAAACGTCCGATCTTCGCGACGAGGATCGGGCGCTTCTGTCGTCCGCGGAAGCCAGGGTGTTCGGCCTCATGGAGACGCAGGTCCGGTTCCGGGAGATTGCGGGCGTCGCCTGAACGGCGCCATTTGACTTGACCGGACGGGCCGGAGTAGGGTCCGCCCGCTCTCGACCAGAGCCGAATTCCGATCCGCCGACCAGCCCGCGAGGCCGGAGGCCAACGCCCGACAGCGCGATGCGCCCTCGGGCGCCACAGGTGTTTGGAGCGGCCGGTCCGGAGCCGTCTGTCTGGAGCCGTCCCGATGCGCCGTCCCGGCGCGCCGGGGTGACCCGACAGGAGCGAGACGGAACGAGATAGAACGAGACAGGAACAGGCAGGCGCATGTTCGACGGTCTTTCCGACAAGCTGTCCGGCATCCTCGACCGGCTGACGCGGCGCGGCGCCCTGACGGCCGGCGACGTCGACGCCGCCGCCCGCGAGGTCCGCCGCGCGCTGCTCGAGGCCGACGTCGCCCTCGACGTGGTCCGCGGCTTCATCGACAAGCTGAAGGAGCGCGCCGTCGGGGTCGAGGTCATCAAGTCGGTGACGCCCGGCCAGATGGTCGTGAAGATCGTCCACGATCAGCTCATCGAGACCCTGGGCGCGACCGCCGACCCGATCGACCTGAACGCGCCCGCGCCGGTGCCGATCATGATGGTCGGCCTCCAGGGCTCCGGCAAGACGACGACCTCGGCCAAGATCGCCCGGCGCCTGACCGACCTGCACAAGCGCAAGGTCCTGATGGCGTCGCTCGACACCCGCCGTCCGGCCGCCATGGAGCAGCTCGCGGTGCTCGGCCAGCAGGTCGGCGTCGAGACCCTGCCGATCGTCCCCGGCCAGACTCCGGTGCAGATCGCCCGTCGCGCCCTCGATGCCGGCCGCCTCGGCGGCTACGACGTCGTGGTGCTCGACACCGCCGGCCGCACCACCCTCGACGAGGCCATGATGGCCGAGGTCGCCGAGGTGAAGCAGGCGGCGCAGCCGCACGAGGTGCTGCTGGTCGCCGATGCCCTCACGGGCCAGGACGCCGTCAATCTCGCCCGCTCGTTCAACGAGCGGGTCGGCCTCACCGGCATCGTGCTGACCCGCGTCGACGGCGACGGCCGCGGCGGTGCCGCGCTGTCGATGCGCGCCGTCACCGGCAAGCCGATCAAACTGATGGGTGTCGGCGAGAAGCTCGATGCGCTGGAGGAGTTCCACCCGGCCCGCATCGCCGACCGCATCCTCGGCATGGGCGACATCGTCTCGCTGGTCGAGAAGGCGGCCGCCACCATCGACGCCGAGAAGGCGCGGCGCACCGCCGAGCGGCTGCGCAAGGGCCAGTTCAATCTCGACGACCTGCGCGAGCAGCTCGAGCAGATGCTCAAGATGGGCGGCCTCGGCGGCATGATGAGCATGCTGCCCGGCATCGCCCGGATGAAGAACCAGATCGCCGCCGCCAATGTCGACGACCGCATCATCAAGCGTCAGATCGCCATCATCCAGTCGATGACGCCGAAGGAGCGCCGCACCCCGGATCTCCTCAAGGCGAGCCGCAAGAAGCGCATCGCGGCCGGCTCCGGCACCAAGGTCGAGGAGATCAACCGGCTCCTCAAGATGCACCGCCAGATGGCCGACATGATGAAGCAGATGGGCTCCGGCAAGCGCGGCCCGATGGCCGGCCTCGCCAATGCGCTCGGCTTCGGCGGCGGCATGCCGAGCCCGCAGGAGCTGGAGAAGCTCGCCGACCGGATGCCCGGCATTCTCGGCGCTCCGCCCGGCAGCCTGCCCGGCGGCCTGCCGGACGTGCCGCTGGCGCCGCCCGGCATCCCCGGGGTCCCGCCCGGAACCCCGCTGGTGTCGGGCCCCGACGACAAGGATGACAAGCCGACCGCCAAGCCGGCCGCGCCCGCCGCGCCGCCGCTGCCCGGCCTCGGCGCCAAGTTCCCCGGCCTGCCGGGGCTCGGCGGCCGCTTCCAGGGTTTTCCGGGCTTCGGCAAGAAGAAGTGAGACTGGAATTTCGACCCCTGGCGCATCGGACCGACCGGGCGCCGCGAGCAGACGAGAAGAGAGGACCAAGACATGTCGCTGCGAATCCGGATGGCCCGGGCCGGCACCAAGAAGCGGCCGTTCTATCACATCGTGGTCGCCGACTCGCGCAGCCCGCGTGACGGCCGCTTCATCGAGCGCATCGGCTACTTCAATCCGCTGCTGCCGAAGGAGCAGGCCGACCGTCTGAAGTTCGACCTGGAGAAGGCCAAGGCGTGGCTCGCCAAGGGCGCCACCCCGTCGGACCGCATCCTGCGCTTCCTCGACGAGGCCGGCATCATGAAGCGCGAGCCGCACAACAACCCCGAGAAGGCGATCCCGCGCAAGGAGCGCAAGGCGATGGCCGAGGCGAAGGCCAAGGGCGCCAAGGCTGCGTGAGCCTGATCTTCGCCGCGGCGGCGCCGGCGCCGCATGGCTCGAGACGCGGTGCGGTGCACCGCTCCTCGCCTTGAGGATCGACGGTGCGCCGCGCCGGACCCTGTTCGTCCTCGTCCTCGGGTGCCCGGCGCCGCCGGGCCTCGCAGGATGTGGCCCCCGCCGCCACCGCGAGCCCCCCGATGCCGGCCTCTCCCACCGACAAGCGCGTCTGCGTCGCCCGCATCGGGGCGCCGTCGGGCGTGCGCGGCGAGGTGCGGCTGTGGTCGTTCACGGCCGATCCCGCCGCCGTGGCCCGCTACGGCCCGCTGTCCACCGCCGACGGCCGGGTGATCGAGATCGCCGCCCTCAAGCCCGCCAAGGACTGCTTCCTGGCACGCCTGAAGGGGGTGACCGACCGCACCGCCGCCGAGGCGCTGCGCAATATCGAGCTCTATGTCGGCCGCGACAAATTGGCGCCGGCCGGTGAGGACGAGTACTACCACGCCGACCTGATCGGTCTCGCCGCGGTCGATACCGCCGGGGCGGCGCTCGGCACCGTGATCGCGGTGCAGAACTTCGGGGCCGGCGACATCCTGGAGATCGCGCCGCCGCGTGGTGACACCCTGCTGGTGCCGTTCAGCAAGGCGGCGGTGCCGGAGATCGATGTCGCCGCCGGCCGCGTGGTGATCGATCCGCCGTCGGGCCTGCTCGGCGACGACGAGCCCGCCGCGCCGGGCGGTTCCGACGCGCGCTGATCCGAGGCGTCCGAGGAGCCGACCATGTGGCGCGCCAGCGTGATCACCATCTTTCCCGACATGTTCCCGGGGCCGCTCGGCCACAGCCTCGCCGGGAAGGCGCTGACGCGCGGCCTCTGGGAGCTGGCGGCCGTGGACCTGCGCGGCTTCGCCACCGATCGTCATCGCAGCGTCGACGACACGCCGGCCGGCGGCGGTCCCGGCATGGTGATGCGCGCCGACGTGCTGGCCCGCGCCATCGATGCGGTGACGACCTCCGATGCGGTGACGACCTCCGATGCGGTGACGGCTGCCGATGCGGCCGGGACGGACGCGGGCGATCGCCGCCCCTGCCTGCTCACCAGCCCGCGCGGACGACCGCTGACTCAGCAGCGTGTGGCGCAGCTCGCCGCCGGTCCGGGGGTCGTCGTGGTGTGCGGCCGCTTCGAGGGCGTCGACGAGCGGGTGATCGCGGCGCGCGGCCTGGAGGAGGTGTCGATCGGCGACTACGTCCTGTCGGGCGGCGAGCTCGCCGCCATGGTGCTGATCGATGCCTGCGTGCGGCTGCTGCCCGGCGTCATGGGCGCCGCCGCCTCCGGCACCGAGGAGAGTTTTTCGGACGGGCTTCTGGAGTATCCGCACTACACCCGGCCGCAGGTGTTCGAGGGGCGCGACATCCCGCCCGTCCTGGTCTCCGGCGATCACGCCCGGGTGGCGGCGTGGCGTCGTGCCGAGGCGGAGCGGCTGACCCGTGAGCGGCGTCCGGACCTGTGGGCCGCCCAACTCGCCCGCCTGTCCGGGGTCGCCGAAACGGGCAGCAGCCCAACGCCCAACGCGCCCAGAGACGATCCAAAAAAGACGACCGACGGATGACAAAGCCGTCGACATGGCGTATAGGCACGCCCAACCCGTAGCATACCGACTGACAGACCGGCGCGCTTGCGCCAGACGCAGCGCTGGAGACCTCCCCATGAACCTGATTCAAGAGCTCGAGAACGAGCAGATCGCCAAGCTGTCCGCCGGCAAGGACATCCCCGATTTCGGCCCCGGCGACACCGTCATCGTCAACGTGAAGGTCAAGGAAGGCGACCGCACCCGCGTGCAGGCCTACGAGGGTGTCTGCATCGCCCGCTCGGGTGGTGGGCTCAACCAGAACTTCACGGTCCGTAAGATTTCTTACGGCGAGGGCGTCGAGCGTGTCTTCCCGCTGTACTCGCCGCTGATCGACTCCATCAAGGTGGTGCGCCGCGGCAAGGTGCGCCGGGCGAAGCTGTATTACCTGCGCTCGCGGCGCGGCAAGTCGGCCCGCATCACCGAGCGCCAGGATCGCCCGGGCGAGCGCGGCAGCGACCGCGAGACCGCGACGGCCGGGGCCGCCGAATAAGGCCACGATGCCCGTGTCACCGACACCTCCGAAGGCCGGCTCGTCCGGCCTTCTTTCGTGTCGGCGCAGGCCGGCGCGCCGCGTCGCCCGCGTGCTCGCGACGTTCCTGATGGTAGCGTCCATGATGGCAGCCATCGGGACCGCCACGCCGGCCGCCGCCGAGCCGGTGCGTCTCGACGTCTCCGAGGCGGTGTCCGGCATCGACGAGCGCAGCGGTCGCGCCGTGGTCGACTTCATCCTCACGACGGCCGGCCGCGAGGCGTTCGCGCGCTTCACCACGGCCCATGTGGGCCGGCGCATCGACATCCGGGTCGACGGCCGCACGCTGTTGCGCCCCGTGGTGAGCGAGCCGGTCCATGGCGGCGTCGGCCGCATTCCGGTCGACAGCCTCGACGACGGCCGCGTGCTGGCGCGCCGGCTCGGCCGTGAAGGCGCCCGCCTCGAGGTCGAGGCCGTGGCCGAGTGAGGCGGCCGGCGTGTGCGCCGCGGCACCGACATTCGTTGTGGCGCCAGTTTGGATTTGCTACAGACCCCGCATGACGCCGTTTCAGGCACAGTGCGGGCGACTGCGGGCGGGCGTGACGCGCTCGGAGCCGGTCGCGCGCGTGGTGCTCGACGACCATGCCCGGCTGCCCTGGCGCTTCTTCGGCCGCCTCACGGCCACGCTCCCGGCCCGGCCGCGCTGACGGCGCGCGGCGCCGCACCCGCGCTTTCCGCCGATCTGCTTTCAAGCGCCCCAAGAACCTCGCGAGACCTGCCGATGAACCCGCGCACTCTCTATGACAAGATCTGGGACGACCACGTCGTCGATCAGCAGCCCGACGGCACCTGTCTCATCTACATCGACCGTCACCTCGTCCACGAGGTGACGAGCCCGCAGGCGTTCGAGGGCCTGCGCATGACGGGCCGCAAGGTGCGCGCTCCCGAGAAGACGCTGTGCGTGGTCGATCACAACGTGCCGACCACCGACCGCTCGCAGCCCAACGAGGACCCGGAGAGCGCCGCCCAGATCGCCGCGCTGGCCGACAACGCCGCGCATTTCGGCCTCGAATACTACAACGAGTTCGACAAGCGGCAGGGCATCGTCCACGTCATCGGGCCGGAGCAGGGCTTCACGCTGCCCGGCACCACGATCGTCTGCGGCGACAGCCACACCGCGACCCACGGCGCCTTCGGGGCGCTCGCCTACGGCATCGGCACCTCGGAGGTCGAGCACGTGCTCGCCACCCAGACGCTGATCCAGAAGAAGTCCAAGAACATGCTGGTGCAGGTGAACAACACCCTGCCGCCGGGCGTCACCGCCAAGGACATCATCCTGGCGGTGATCGGCCAGATCGGCACGGCGGGCGGCACCGGCTACACCATCGAGTATGCGGGCGAGGCGATCCGCGCGCTGTCGATGGAAGGGCGCATGACCATCTGCAACATGTCGATCGAGGGCGGTGCCCGCGCCGGCATGGTGGCCCCCGACGAGAAGACGTACGCCTATCTGAAGGACCGGCCCAAGGCCCCGAAGGGCGAGGCGTGGGATCGCGCCCTGCGCTACTGGGAGACGCTGCGCTCCGACGAGGGCGCGCATTTCGACGCCGTGGTGACGCTCGACGCCGCCGCCCTGCCGCCGCTGGTCACCTGGGGCACCAGCCCCGAGCAGGTGGTGGCGGTGGACGGTCGCGTGCCGGTGCCGGCCGAGATCGCCGACGAGAGGAAGCGCACCGCTGCCGAGGCGGCGCTGCGTTACATGGGCCTCCAGGGCGGCGAGAAGGTCACCGACATCGCGGTCGACCGGGTGTTCATCGGCTCCTGCACCAACTCGCGCATCGAGGACCTGCGTGCCGTCGCGGCGCTGGTGAAGGGCCGGACCGTCAGCGCCACCGTCAAGGCCATGGTGGTGCCGGGCTCGGGACTGGTGAAGGAGCAGGCCGAGGCCGAGGGGCTCGACGCCATCTTCAAGGCGGCGGGCTTCGAATGGCGCGAGCCGGGCTGCTCCATGTGCCTCGCCATGAACCCCGACAAGCTGGCGCCGGGCGAGCGCTGCGCCTCCACCTCGAACCGCAACTTCGAGGGGCGCCAGGGCTACAAGGGCCGCACCCACCTGGTGTCGCCCGAGATGGCCGCCGCCGCCGCGTTGGCCGGGCACTTCGTCGACGTGCGCACCTGGCGCTGAACCCTGCTGCCGACTGGCTGCGAGGCAGCACGGCGATCCCTCGCCGTGCTGCCTTTGTTTATGGCCCATGCCGGTGTGCCGCAGGCCGACGGGCGTCCGCCTTGCGTTGCGGCCGTCCGTCGCGGGCCGCGCGGGCCCATCTCGGCCTCGATCGGTGGTTGCACGGATTGGCGACGCGGGATGCCGTGTCGGAACATCGCAATACCGTCAGCCCGGAGGTCCCGCATGGAAGGCCGATACTTCGAGCAGAAACGGATTGCCGAGATGCTCCGCTGCGCGCTCGCCGAGATGGCGGCCTTGCAGGCCGAGCAGGCGCCCTCGTCCGAGACGGTCGACCACGTCGAGCGATGGACGCTGCGCTGGATCGATCTCGTCGAGGCGATGATCGCCGACGCGCCGACCGGGGACGATTCTGACGAGCTGCGTGGCGCGCTCGAGCGGCTTCGCGCCATGGCGCTGCCGCGGTCCCGGGCCGGCGCGGCGGTGCCTGGCGCTCCCGGCCTCCCGCATCCCTGAGCCACTCGATCTCTGATCGTCTGCATCCGGATGCTGGCGCCCGCCCGCGACCGCGGCGGGCGCGGCCGTGTCGGGCTGCCGAGCCGGCGACCCGTCGTGCCGCGACGAGAGCATCACTCTCGTCTTGCAAGTATCAGTATGGATTCATGGCTTGGTGCTATCGTCCACACGATCCGTAAGGACCGTGTCAGCCGAAAGCGCTAGTTGTTCGCCCGGTCACCGATGCGCCCGGCCCGCGACCCGGCACGTCGACATGTGCGGCGGCGACCTCGCCGATGATCCGATGCGTCTCAGGCTCGAGGCTGTCGGCGGCAAGCCGCCGCGGGCGGAACGGCAGGAGCGGTCCCGATGGTGTGCGCGAGCATCGGCACGCGCGCGAGCTGGACCGCGACGGCAGCAGCCAGGCGAGCGGTCGGAGGACATCGTGATCCGCAGACGGACAGGAGTGCGAGCCCTGCGCGCAATCGGCTGGCGGGCCCAGGCGGCCGTGATCGTGCTCGCGCTCGGCATCGGCGCGGTGGGAGCCACCACATGGCTCAGCAGCCATCAGGTCGGCAAGGCGACGGCGCCGATGCCGGTCGTCACGACCAAGCCCGACGGCCGCCTCTATCGCCCCAAGGACGCCGAGTGGAGCGCGCTGGCGGTGCGGCCCGTGGTCGAGCACGCCTTCAGCCCCGATTACGCCACCGAGGGCAAGATTCTCGTCAACGAGGATCGCTCCACGCCGATCTTCTCGCCCTATGCGGGCCGGGTGACCCGCCTGTTCGCCAAGGCGGGTGACGCGATCCAGCCCGGCCAGCCACTGTTCGTGGTCGAGGCGACCGACATGGTGTCGGCCCAGAACGACTTCATCGCCGCCGCGACCGGCATGAACAAGGCCCGCTCGGCGCTGGAGCTGGCGCAGATCACCGAGAAGCGGTCCCGCGATCTCTACGACGCCAAGGCGGCGCCGCTGAAGGATCTCCAGCAGGCGCAGGCCATGCTGATCGCCGCCCAGAACGACATGCGCTCGGCCGACACGGCGCTGGAGGCGGCGCGCAACCGCCTGCGCATCCTCGGCCGCAGCGACGACGACATCCGCACCTTCCAGGGCAGCGGCCGTATCAATCCCGACACCCCGGTGTCGGCGCCGCTCGGTGGCACCGTGGTGGCCCGCAAGGTCGGGCCCGGCCAGTATGTCTCGGCCGGCGCCGGCGATCCCGTCTTCGTGGTCGGTGATCTCTCGACCGTGTGGCTCACCGCCTATGTGCGCGAGACCGACATCGGCAAGGTGCGGCTTGGCCAGGAGGTCGCCTTCACGGTGCTGGCCTATCCGGACCGGGTGTTCCGCTCGACCGTCGACTATGTGGCGGCGGCCGTCGATCCGGTGAGCCGCCGCCTGATGGTGCGCGCCACCGTCGACAACGGCGACGGCCTGCTCAAGCCCGAGATGTTCGCCAACGTGACGCTGCGGTTGCGTCCCGAGGTGGTCGCCGCAGCGGTGCCGAAGGAGGCGCTGATCTACGAGGGCAGCGCGGTTCACGCCTGGGTGGCGCGCCACGACGGCGCCATCGAGCTGCGGCCGGTGCGGACCGGCCTCAGCGACGGACGGTTGGTGGAGGTGACCGACGGCCTGCGCGCCGGCGAGCAGATCGTGGTGCGCGGCAGCCTGTTCATCGATCGCCTGGCGAGCGGCTCCTGAGCTGCGCGCGCCGGCGCCGGCGAGCGGCGATCCGTCCGCATCACTGAGCGGCCGCCGCGCGGCCGCGGCGTCCCTGGAATGCGACGACCCCCGAGATGACCCACGTCCTCGCCCTCGTGCTGCGTCACCGCGTGCTGATGGTCGGCCTCTTCGTGCTGACCCTCATCGGCGGCCTGTTCGCGTTTCGCCAGCTCAACATCGAGGCGTATCCGGACCCGACGCCCCCGATGGTGACGGTGATCACCCAGAGCCCGGGTCTCTCGGCCGAGGAGATCGAGCGCTACATCACGGTGCCGATCGAGACCCAGCTCGCCGGCATCAAGAACCTGCGCACCACCCGCAGCGTCTCGCTCTACGGCCTGTCCAATGTCAGCCTCCAGTTCACCTTCGACTACACCTATGAGGAAGCCCTTCAGCAGGTGCTGAACCGGCTCGGCGCGCTGCCGCCGCTGCCCGGCGGCGCGCAGCCGCAGATCTCGCCGGTGAGCCCGATTGGCGAGATCTATCGTTACAAGCTGGTCGGCCCGCCGGGCTACAGCGTGCTCGATCTCAAGACGCTCCAGGACTGGGTGCTGGCGCGCCGCTTCCGCCAGGTGCCGGGCGTCGTCGACGTGACGGGATGGGGCGGCAAGACCAAGACGTTCGAGCTCCAGGTCGACGTCGCCAAGCTCTTGTCCTACGGGCTCACGCTGCCGCAGCTCGTCCAGGCGCTCCAGAACAGCAACATCAATGTCGGCGGCAACACCGTCACCATCGGCACCCAGGCCGCGGTGGTGCGCGGCGTCGGCCTGATCCGCACGATCGACGACATCGCCGACACCATGATCGCCCAGAGCGGCGGCAACCCGGTGCTGGTGCGCGACGTCGCCGCCGTCACGATCGGCCATCAGCCGCGGCTCGGCATCGCCGGCAAGGACGACGACGACGACATCGTCCAGGGCATCGTGCTGATGCGCCGCGGCGAGCAGAGCATGCCGACCATCCGCCGCGTCCACGAGGCGGTGGCGCAGATCAACGGCTCCGGCATCCTGCCGCCCGGCGTGCGCATCGAGCGCATCTACGACCGCAAGGACCTGATCGACATCACCACCGCGACGGTCCTGCACAACATGGTGTTCGGGATCGGGCTGATCGTTCTCCTGCAATGGGTCTTCCTCGGCAATCTACGCGGCGCCCTGATCGTTGGCGCTACCATCCCGTTCGCGCTGTTCTTCGCGGTCGGCATCCTGGTGCTGCGCGGGGAATCCGCCAACCTCCTGTCGGTCGGGGCGATCGATTTCGGGCTGATCGTCGATGCCACGGTGATCATGGTGGAGGCGATCTATCGCCGGCTCGCCACGCCGCTCGAGCAGCGCTCGTTCGTCGATGCCGGGCCGGGTGCCGGCTTCGCCGGCAAGCTCGCCGAGATCTACGTGGCCGGCGCCGGCGTCGGCCGTGCCATCTTCTTCTCGGCCGGCATCATCGTGGCGGCGTTCCTGCCGCTGTTCACCTTGAGCGGCGTCGAGGGCCACATCTTCGGCCCGATGGCGAAGACCTACGCCTATGCGCTCCTCGGCGGGCTGATCGCCACCTTCACGGTGGCGCCGGCGCTGTCGGCGCTCTTGCTGCCCGAGCAGGTGAGCGAGACGGAGACGCGGGTGGTGCGCGTGCTCCACGCCCTCTACATGCCGGTGCTGCGCGCCGCGCTCACCCACCGCGCCGTGGTGCTCGGGCTGGCCGTCACGCTCATGGTCGCCGCCCTCGTGGCGGTGCGGCTGCTCGGCCTCGAGTTCCTGCCCAAGCTCGAGGAGGGCAATCTGTGGATTCGCGCCAGCCTGCCGTCGACCATCTCGCTGGAAGAGGGCAACACCTATGTGAACCGCATGCGGACCCTGGTGCGCGGCATCCCGGAGGTCGAGACCGTGGTGTCGCAGCAGGGGCGGCCCGACGACGGCACCGATCCGGCCGGCTTCTTCAACGTCGAGCTGTTCGCGCCGCTCAAGCCGGCGAGCCAGTGGCGCAAGGGGCTCGACAAGGAGGCGCTCACCGACGACATCCTGGCGCGCCTGACCGCGGCGTTCCCCGGCGTCGCCTTCAACTTCTCACAGTATCTCCAGGACAACGTCGCCGAGGCGGTGTCCGGCGTGAAGGGCGAGAACTCGATCAAGGTGTTCGGCAATGATCTCGGCGCCCTGTCGGAGCAGGCCAACGCGGTCCGCGACGTGCTCGCCGGCGTGCCGGGGGTGGCCGATCTCGCGGTGTTCGTCTCGCTCGGACAGCCGACCGTGCAGATCGACATCGATCGGGCGCGGGCGGCGCGCTACGGGCTGACGCCCGGTGACATCAACGCCACCGTGCGGGCCGCGATCGGTGGGGAGGCGGCGGGCAATCTCTACGAGCCGTCGAGCGACCGCTTTTTCCCGATCGTGGTGCGCCTCGCGCCGCAGTACCGCCAGAGCCCGGAGGCGATCCAGAATCTTCGCATCGGCGTGCAGGGGCCGGGCGGCGTCACCCAGGTGCCGCTCGGCGAGGTGGCGACGGTGCGGCTGGTCTCCGGCGCCGCCTACATCTACCGGGAGAACCAGCAGCGCTATCTGCCGGTGAAGTTCAGCGTGCGCGACCGCGATCTCGGCAGCGCCATCGGCGAGGCGCAGGAGAAGATCGCCGCGCAGGTGAAGCTGCCGGCGGGCGCGCGGCTGGAATGGGTCGGCGAGTTCGGCAATCTCCAGGATGCCATCGCGCGGCTCCAAGTGGTGGTGCCGATCGCGCTGGTGCTGATCGCCATCCTGCTGTTCCTGAACTTCGGCTCCGGCCTCGACACGCTGCTCGCCATGAGCGTCATCCCGCTCGCGGTGATCGGCGGCGTGCTGGCGCTGGCGGTCACCGGCACGCCGTTCAGCGTCTCGGCCGCGATCGGCTTCGTGGCACTGTTCGGCATCGCCGTGATGGACGGCATCATCATCCTGACGCAGTACAACGCGCTGATCGATGCCGGCGTCGGGCGGCGCACCGCCATCCTGCGCGCCGGCGAGATGCAGATGCGGCCGGTGCTGATGACCTGCATCATCGCCGGTGTCGGCCTGCTGCCGGCCGCGGTGTCGACCGGCATCGGCTCCCAGGTGCAGCGGCCGCTCGCCGTCGTGGTGGTCGGCGGCATGGCGCTCACGCCGGTGCTGGTGCTGATCACCCTGCCGGTGCTGATCTCGGTGCTGTCACGCCGGGTGCGTCCGCGCGGGCGGCGGGTGGTCCAGGAGATCACCGAGCGGGTGCCGGCCGCCTAGAGCATTGTCCGGCGAAGTGGGACCCGGTTCGCCGTCGACAATGCGATCAAATAAGGACTTCGAGAGCATTGTCCGGCGACGTGGGACCCGGTTTTCCGTCGAAAATGCGATCAAGTAAGAACTTCTAGAGCGGGGCCGATCCCGTCGGATCGGATACCGCTCTCATGACGCCCGGTGTTCCGGACGCGCTGTGTTCAGGCCGGCGCGCTGCCGCGGAAGCGGCCATAGAGGCGCGGCCCGCCGGGGCCGAACAGCACGACCTCGTAGACCTCGGGCGGGCCACCCTCCATGCCGGGCGAGCCGATCGGCATGCCGGGGGCTGCGAGCCCGGTGGCGTTCGGCGCTTCGGCAAGCAGCCGCTCGACAGCCGACACCGGCACATGGCCTTCGACCACATAGCCGGCGATCTCCGCCGTGTGGCAGCTTTGCAGGGGTTCCGGTACGCCGAGGCGGGCCTTGACGGCGAGAATGTCGGCGCTGTTGACCGACCGCACCGTGAAGCCGGCGCGCTCGAGATGGCGCGCCCAGCCGGTGCAGCAGCCGCAGGACGGGTCCTTGTGCATGGTCACGGTCGGACGGCCCGCCGCCGGCAGGCTCCAGGCCGCCGAGACGCCTCCGAGAGCGACGAGCGCCGCCGCGCTGGCCTGCGTCGCGAACGCACGTCGGGTGATCAGGGGCATTCGGTCTCCTCCGATGCGGGGCTTCGGATCATTGTGAACCGCACGCCGCGCGAGAGGAAGCCGCCATGTCCTCCGGACGAATCCGGAGGCGAAGCCCGTCGCGAGCGTGTGCCGTAGCCGGTCACCAGCGCAGCAGCCGCGGACCGAGCAGGGCGCCCGTGACGGCGCATAGCGCGATGGTCGCGCCGTACCACAGGGCCACGAACGGCATCGAGTCGTCGATGCAGTGCAGGGCATAGCCGGTGGCGCTGAGGCCGCCGGCGACGAGGCCGGCCGCCGCGCCGGCGCGGCGCAGATCGGTCGGCATGGCGTGGCGCATCGCCCAGATGGTCAGCGCGAACGGCACCACCGCGATCAGCGGAATC
Source organism: Rhodoplanes serenus (assembly GCA_009720755.1). Classification (GTDB taxonomy): domain Bacteria; phylum Pseudomonadota; class Alphaproteobacteria; order Rhizobiales; family Xanthobacteraceae; genus Rhodoplanes; species Rhodoplanes serenus. Next base: position 275,437 of record WNKV01000001.1, on the reverse strand, counting down.
GAGATGATGCACTCGATCCAGTGAGTGCCGAGGACGGCGTGATCCCAGTGCGAGCGCGGTGCCGTCGAAAGGGTCAGCGCACCGAGCATCATCACGGCGAGGAACGGAGCCGCGAGCACCAGCAGCGAGGTCTCACGCTCGCCGCCGGGACGGGCCAGACGGAGCAGATAGATGGTGGCGATCACCACCACGGTCAGCGTGAAGGTCAGCTTGCCGATCATGTAGGTGAGCGAGTGGACGTGATCGAGATCGGAGCGCACCCCGAACGTGGCCAGCGTCGCCAGCGCCGCGACGGCGGCCGCGAACGCCACGCCGAGGGCGAGCGAGCGCCCCATCCGGTTGCGGTCGACCGGCTCCACCTGCGTGCTGAGCATGGTGATCAGATCGTCGGTCTTCATGGCTTGCCCTCCCGGGCGATCTCCATGCCGAGGGCCTTGAGGCCCCGGTGAATGTTGACCTTGATGGCGGACTCGGAGGCGCCGCAGCGGGCCGCCGCCTCGGCGACGCTCAGACCTTCGATCTTGACCAGCTCGATGGCGCGCCGCATGCGCTCCGGCAGGCGGGCGAGCAGGCGGCCGAGATCGAAGGCGCTTTCGGCTCCGGCGTGGTCGTCCACCGCGGTGATGTCCTCGGCATGATCGAGCCCGACATCGGTGACGGTGAGCCGCGTGCGTCGCAGGTAATCGAGCAGCTTGTAGCGGGCGATCGCGTGCACCCACGGCATCAGGGGGGCTGCCTGATCGTAGGTGTGGCGTCCGGTATGAATCGCCATCAGGGCCTCTTGGACCAGATCCTCGGCTTCAGACACGCTGCGCCCGGTGTGGCTGAGGCGGCCACGGTAGAAGCCGCGCAAGTAACCGCTCAGCCGAACCAGCAGCTCGTGATGCGAGCGGCCGTCGCCGGCCAAGCTGGCGAGCATCAGCGCCTTCAGCTCCGTTTCGTTTGCAGTCATCGAGTCCCCTGTCGAGGATTCGCAGCCGAGCGCGGTCCGGTTACACGAGGACTGCCAAAAGCCGGGGGGCGAGCCGGCGCGGCCGGGCGGCACCGGCCCCGGGAGGCCGGTGCCGCACTGTCGTCACAACTGGAGGCTGCGCAGACGCGCCGCGTTGGCGATCACGCTGACCGAGGACACCGCCATGGCGGCGGCCGCGATGATCGGCGACAGCAGCAGGCCGAACACCGGGTAGAGCACGCCGGCCGCCACCGGCACGCCGACCGCGTTGTAGATGAACGCGAAGAACAGGTTCTGCCGGATGTTGCGCATGGCGGCGCGCGACAGCCGCCGGGCGCGGACGATGCCGGTGAGGTCACCCTTCACCAGGGTGACGGCGGCGCTCTCCATCGCCACGTCGGTGCCGGTGCCCATGGCGATGCCCACGTCGGCGGCGGCGAGCGCCGGCGCGTCGTTGACGCCGTCGCCCGCCATGGCGACGACCCGCCCGGCGCCCCGGTGGTGCTGCACCACCTCGCTCTTGCGATCGGGCAGCACCTCGGCCTCGACCTCGTCGATGCCGAGCCGGCGCGCCACGGCCTCGGCGGTGGTGCGGTTGTCGCCGGTCATCATGACGATGCGGATGCCTGCGGACTTGAGGGCCGCGATCGCCTCCGGGGTCGACGCCTTGATCGGGTCGGCGATGGCGATCGCTGCGGCGAGCCGGCGGTCGACGCCGACGAACACCGCGGTGGCGCCGTCGGCGCGCAGCCGGTCGGCCTCGCCGGCGAGCGGCCCGGCATCGATGCCGTGCTCACGCAGGAACGTCGCGCTGCCGATCACCACGGTGCGACCCTCGACCACGCCCATGGCGCCCTTGCCGGTCGGGGAGTCGAAGTCGGCGACCGCCGGGGTCGCCACCCCGCGTGCCTCGGCGGCCCGCACGATGGCGACGCCGAGCGGATGCTCGCTCGGCCGCTCGACGGCGGCGGCCAGGCGCAGCACCTCGGCCTCGTCGAAGCCGGCGGCGGGCACCACCGCGGTCACCGACGGCTTGCCTTCGGTGAGCGTGCCGGTCTTGTCGACCACCAGGGTGTCGACCCGCTCCATCCGCTCCAGCGCCTCGGCGTTCTTCACCAGCACGCCGGCGCGGGCACCGCGGCCGACGCCGACCATGATGGACATCGGGGTGGCGAGCCCGAGGGCGCACGGGCAGGCGATGATCAGCACCGAGACGGCGGCGATCAGCGCGTAGGCCATGCGCGGCTCCGGGCCGAACAGCCACCACGCCGCGAAGGCCGCGATGGCGATGACGATCACGGCCGGCACGAACCAGGCCGAGACCTGGTCGGCGAGCCGCTGGATCGGGGCGCGGCTGCGCTGCGCCTCGGCGACGAGCTGGACGATGCGCGACAGCATGGTGTCGCGGCCGACCCGCGCGGCCTCGATGATCATCCCGCCGGACTGGTTGATGCTGCCGCCGATGACGCTCGCGCCGTTCTCCTTGGTGACCGGCATCGACTCGCCCGTCACCATCGACTCGTCGACGGCGCTGCGCCCTTCCACCACGGTGCCGTCCACCGGCACCTTCTCGCCCGGCCGCACCCGCAGCCGGTCGCCGACCTGCACCTCCTCCAGCCGGACGTCCTCCTCGCGGCCATCGGGGCCGATGCGCCGCGCCGTCTTGGGGGCGAGGTCGAGCAGGCCGCGGATCGCCCCGCTGGTGCTCTCGCGGGCGCGCAGCTCCAGCACCTGCCCGAGCAGCACCAGCACGGTGATCACCGCGGCGGCCTCGAAATACACCGCGACCGCGCCGGTGGCGTCGCGTAGCTCGGCCGGAAACACGCCGGGCAGGGCGGTGGCGACGACGCTGTAGACCCAGGCCACCCCGGTGCCCATGGCGATCAGGGTGAACATGTTGAGGTGGCGCGTCACCACCGACTGCCAGCCGCGCACGAAGAAGGGCCAGCCGGCCCACAGCACCACCGGGGTGGCGAAGGCGAGCTGGAGCCAGTTCGATGTCTGGCGCTCGATCAACTGGTCGAGCCCGGTGAGATGCGCGCCCATCTCCAGCACCAGCACCGGCAGCGTGAGCGCCAGCCCGATGCGGAAGCGGCGCCGCATGTCGATCAGCTCCTCGTTGGGGCCGGCGTCCGCCTCGGCGATCAGCGGCTCCAGCGCCATGCCGCAGATCGGGCAGGAGCCGGGTCCGATCTGCCGGATCTCCGGGTGCATCGGGCAGGTGTAGGTGGTGCCTTCCGGCACCGGCGCGGCGGCGGCCGCGCCGGGATCGAGGTAGCGCTCGGGCGCCGCGACGAACTTGGTCCGGCAGCCGGCCGAGCAGAAGTGATAGGTGCGTCCGCCGTGCTCGGCGCGATGCGGGGTGGTGTGCGGGTCGACGTCCATGCCGCACACCGGGTCCTTCACGACGGTGGCGCCGGGTTGCGTCGGCACGGCGGCGTGCCCATGACCGTGACGGTCGTGATCATGGCCGTGGCCGTGGCCGTGGGCGCCGCCGCAGCAGCCGGAAGGCCGCGCGTCGTCGTGCGGGCGGTGGATGGTACTGGTGTCGTGCTTCGACGTCATGTCGGGGTCTCCGGTCGTTGTCTTGAAATTCGGTGTGCACCTTCCCATCATGGGAAGGTCAACACCGGGATCGCAGCATGAACATCGGCGCAGCGGCGCGGGCCTCGGGCGTGTCCGCCAAGATGATCCGCCACTACGAGCAGATCGGCCTCCTGCCGGCACCGGCACGGCGAACGAGCGGCTATCGCGACTACGACACGGCCGACCTGCACCGCCTGCGCTTCGTGCGGCGGGCGCGCGACCTCGGCTTCCCGCTCGACCGCATCGCCGACCTCCTGCGGCTGTGGAGTGACCGCGACCGCAGCAATGCCGACGTGAAGGCGATCGCGCTCGCGCATCTCGCCGATCTCGACCGTCAGGTGCGCCTCCTGCACGAGATGGCCGATGTGCTGCGGGCGCTGGCCGACGCCTGCGACGGCGACGGCCGGCCGCACTGCCCGATCATCGCCGGCCTCGACGGCGATGTGCTTGCTCCAGGGCATTGTCACGAGGCGGGTTCCGCCACCTCCTCCCCACCGAGGCCGGGCGCGCCGAGCGGGATCTTGAGGTAGCGCCGGCCATTGTCCTCCGGTTCCGGCAGCCGCCCGCCGCGGATGTTCACCTGGAGCGCATGCAGCATCAGGGCCGGCAGAGGCAGCGTGCGGTCGCGTGCCTCGCGCATCGCCACGAACGTGTCCTCGGTCTGGCCGACCAGATGGGCATTGTGGGCCTTCTGCTCGGCGACCGTGCTCTCCCAGCGTGGCGGTCGTCCGCCGGGACAATAGTCGTGGCCGGTGAACAGCCGCGTCGCGTCGGGCAGCGCCATCAGGCGCTGGATGCTCCGCCACAACGTGCGGGCGCAGCCGCCCGGGAAGTCCGCGCGCGCGGTGCCGCCGTCCGGCATGAACACCGTGTCGTGGACGAAGGCGGCGTCGCCCGCCACGAACGCGACCGAGGCCAGGGTGTGGCCGGGCGTGAACAGCACGTCGACGTCGATCTCCCCGATCGTGAACCGCTCGCCATCGGTGAAGAGGCGGTCCCACTGGGAGCCGTCGACGGGAAAGTCGGGGGGCAGGTTGTAGATGTCACGCCACAGGCGCTGCACGTCCACCACGCGGGCGCCGGTGGCGATCGGCACGCCGGTCTTGTCGCGCAGATGGCCGGCGGCCGAGAGGTGGTCGGCGTGCGGATGCGTGTCGAGGATGTGCTGGAGCGTGGCGCCGTGCCGCGCGACATGGTCGAGCAGCGCGTCGGCCGACCGTGTGGAGACGCCGCCGGACGTCGGATCGAAGTCGAGCACCGGGTCGATGATGGCGGCGCAGCGCGTCGCCGGGTCGGTGACGACATACTGGACGCTGTTGGTCGCCGCGTCGAAGAAGCCAGCGACGTCGGGGCGTCCGCGGCGCGATGATCGCTCGGGTTCCGGCACGAGGCTTCTCCTGTTTCGGAGCGGTGAGAGGGCGGAAGGCCGTGGTGGCGGCCCTCCGTCGTGGCGCGATCCGGAGTCGATCAGCGGGCCCGCTTGTCGAGCTCGGCCCGGATTTCCTTCATGCCCTTCTCGTTCTCCTCGATCGTCTCCTTGGCGATCTCGCGCACCGCCTCGCTCTTGGTCCGGTCGAGTGCGGCGCGCGCCATGTCGACGGCCCCTTGATGATGCGGCAGCATCGCGCACAGGAAAGCGATCTCGGGATCGCTCGCCATGGCGCCCATCATCATCGGCGGGTGCGTCTTGCGCATCGCCATGATGTAGGCGCGACTCGCCTCCGACATTCCGGCACCGCTCTGGCCACCCTGCATCATCGGCATGTCCTGCATCATGCCTTGCATCATCGGCATCGTGCGCATGCGCTCGGCCATCGGCGAGTCCTGGACGGCCTTTCGACATATGTCCGGCATCTCGCTCATCGCCGCGGCATGGCCGCTGGTCTCGGAAGATTGCTGCGTGAGCGCAGGGGGAGCCCACAGCAGCGCGGCGGACACTGCGAGGATGGGAAGCGTACGATTCGTCATTTGGCGCCTCTGTTGACGTGACGCATGCGGGAGGGTGCATGCGTCACGTCAACGTCGGCAACTCGCGATGGGTCCGGAGATTCGCGGCATGCGCCGAGTTTTTTAGGCGGCGTGCCGATCCTCGCGACCTTTTCTCAGTTGAAGCGCGCCTGCGCGGTGCCGCCGGTCGGCGTGGTGATCTGCACCACCGCCTTGGCGTTGCCCGGCACCGACGCCGGCGCCGTGCCGGTGAGCTGATTGTTCGCGGCGGGCGCGAGCGTGATGCGCTGACTCTTGCCATCGAGCACCAGAATGGCGACACCCTGATAGCCCTCCGCCGACATCGGCTTGTCGTCGTGGCCGACCAGGAAGGCATCGAGCCGCGTGCCGTCAGCGACCAGCTCGATGTGGAACGAGCCGGCGTGGACGATGCGGCCACCATGGCGTGGCTTCGGGTCGTGCGCCGCAGCCGTGCCGGCGAGGCCGATCAGCAGCGCGGCGGCGAGGGCGGCGCGACGGGAGATGGCATGCATCGAGTATGCTCCTTTTAGGGTCGATGGATCAATAGGTCTGGGCCGGCACGACGCCGCCTTCGGGGGCGGCGGCACGCTCCGCCGCCAGGGCGACGAGCCGCTCCACCGGCTTGCGGCCGAACCACAGCACCAGCAGCGGTGTCACGAACGCATCGAGCAGCGTCGCGCTGATCAGGCCGCCGAAGATCGTCACCGCGACGGGATGCAGGATCTCCTTGCCGGCTCCCGAGGCGTCGATCAGCAGCGGCACCAGCGCCACGCCGGCCGACAGCGCCGTCATCAGCACCGGCGTCATCCGCTCCAGGCAGCCGCGGGTGACGAGATCGCGGCCCCACGGCATGCCTTCGTTGACGGCGAGGTTGACGATGTGACTGATCTTCAGGATGCCGTTGCGGGCCGCGATGCCGGTGAGCGTGATGAAGCCCACCATGCTGGCCACCGACAGCGGCTGGCCAACCAGCCACAGTGCCGCCACCGAGCCGATCAGCGCCAGCGGCACGCTGCCCATGATGATCAGCGCCAGGGCCGCCGAGCGATAACGGCTGTACAGGATGGCGAAGATCAGCGACAGCGAGACGAGCGACAACAACCCGATGGTGCGCGTCGCCTCCTCCTGGGCCTGGAAGGTGCCTTCGAGGCGGGCGTAGCTGCCGGCCGGCAGCGGTGTCGCATCGATGGCGCGGCGGATCGCCGTCACGATCTCGGCCATGTCGGTGCGGCCGTCGGTGTTGGCGAGCACCACCATGCGGCGGCGGCTGTTCTCGCGCAGGATCTGGTTGGGGCCGGTGGTCTCGCGGATCTCGGCGAGCTGGCGCGCCGCGATCCAGCCGCGCGGCGTCTCGATCAGGAGGTCGCCGAGCCCCTGGGTGGTGCGGATGTGATCGGGCAGCCGCATCACCACGTCGAAGCGGCGGTTGCCGTCCAGCACCCGCGAGATCACCCGGCCGTTGGAGAGGCGGCCGAGCTGGTCGACGACGGCGGCGGGCTGCACGCCGTAGAGCGCCGCGCGGCCGTAGTCGACGCGGATCTCGAGCTGCGGGATGCGCACCTGCTTCTCGACCTGGAGGTCGACGAGGCCCGGAATGGCGGCGAGCTTGTCGCGGAGCGCCTCGGCGGTGCTGCGCATGGCGTCGAGATCGTCGCCGAAAATCTTGAGCGCCAGCTCGGAGCGGATGCCGGACAGCATGTGGTCGAGCCGGTGCGAGATCGGCTGACCGACATTGATCGACAGCGGCAGCACCGCGAGGCGATTGCGGATGTCGGCGACGATCTCGTCCTTGGCACGGCCGCGGCCGGCGAGCGCCACCTCCAGCTCGCTGACATGCACGCCCTCGGCATGCTCGTCGAGCTCGGCCCGGCCGGTGCGGCGGCCCACGGAGGCGATGCCGGGCACGTCGGTCAGCAGGCGCTCCGCGATGGCGCCGACCCGGTTCGACTCGGCCAGCGAGACGCCCGGGTTGAACGTCATCATGATGGTGAAGGTGCCTTCGTTGAACGGCGGTAGGAAGGCGCGCGGCAGCGTCACGACGGCCGCCACGGCGCCGCCCACCAGCAGCAGGGCGGTCACCAGGATGGCGTTGCGGTGATCGTAGGCGCGGGCGAGCGTGGCGCCGTAGCCGCGCTTGAGCACACGCACGAGCCAGCCTTCGTGCTCGGCCGTGCGGCCGATCTTCGGCAGCATGTAATAGGACATCACCGGCGTCAGGGTGATCGACACCACGAGGCTCGCCAGGATCGACACGATGTAGGCTTGTCCGAGCGGTGCGAACAATCGCCCCTCGATGCCGCCGAGCGCGAACAGCGGCACGAACACCATGACGATGATGGCGGTGGCGTAGACGATGCCGGAGCGCACCTCCTGGGAGGCGCCGACCACCACGTCGAAGATCGAGCGCGGCGAGCCGAGTGCATAGTTCTCGCGCAGGCGGCGGAAGATGTTCTCGACGTCGACGACGGCGTCGTCGACCAGCTCGCCGATGGCGATGGCGATGCCGCCGAGCGTCATGGTGTTGATGGTGAAGCCGGCGAAGTAGAACACCACCGCGGTGATGAGGATCGACATCGGGATGGCGGTGAGCGAGATCGCCGTGGTCCGCCAGTTGAGCAGGAAGGCGAACAGCACCACGGCCACCACCACGGCGGCTTCCAGCAGCACCGTCTGGACGTTGCGGATCGACGTCTCGATGAAGTTGGCCTGTCGGAAGATGGTGCCGGTGACCTTGATGTCGTGCGGCAGGCCGGGCGCGAGCTCCTTCAGCGCCTGCTCGATCTCCTCGGTCAGCGTGATGGTGTCGACCTGCGGCTGCTTCTCCACCGCCACCACCACGGCGGGCTTGCCCATGTAGCCGCTGTCGCCGCGCTTGGCGCGGGCCGCGAACTCGACGGTCGCCACCTGGTGCAGGAAGATCGGCCTCGTGTCGACGGTGGCGACCACGATGGTGCGCAGGTCCTCCAGGCTCGTGGTGCGGCCGATGTTGCGGATCAGATATTCGCGCGCGTCGAGGTCGGTGAAGCCGCCACCCGCATTGGTGCCGAACTGGGCCAGCGCCCGCTCGATCTGCTCGTAGTTGACGCCGAGCGCGCGGAGCGCCGCCGGCTGCGGCGCCACCCTGTACTGGCGGACCTCGCCGCCCATCGGAATCACCTGGGCGACGCCCGGGATGCTCAGGAGCCGCGGCCGCACCACGAAATCGGCGGTCTCGCGCAGCTCCATCGGGGTGGCGCTATCGCTGGTCAGCGCCACCATCAGGATCTGGCCCATCAGCGACGACACCGGCCCCATGACCGGCGTCACGTTGGTGGGGAGCTGCTCGCGCACCAGGTTCAGCCGCTCGGCGACGAGCTGGCGGTTGCGGTAGATGTCGCCGCCCCAGTCGAACTCCACATAGACGATCGACAGGCCGACGCTCGACACCGAGCGGATGCGCTTGACGCCGGGGGCGCCGTTCATGCGCGTCTCGATCGGGAAGGTCACCAGCATCTCCACCTCGGGCGGCGCCAGACCTTCGGCCTCCGTCATGATGGTGACGGTCTGGCGGTTGAGGTCGGGGAAGACGTCGACCGGCAGGCGGGTGATGCTGAAGCTGCCGAGCACGATCAGCACGGCGGCGAGCACCAGCACCAGGATGCGGTTGCGCAGCGACTGGGTGACGAGCGTCGTGAACATGGCGGCGTCGCCTCAGCGGACGTTGTCGAGCAGGGCGGCGCCCTGGGTGACGATGCGATGCCCCGCCTCGACGCCGGCGAGGATCAGCACGCGCTCGCCGTCCAGCGGCGCGGTGCGCACGATGCGAGGCACAAAGCGCTCGGGCGAGACGTGGTCGTACACCTGGTCCTGGCCGTCGGCGGTGCGCGTCACCGCGGTGCGCGGCACCGCGACTCCGGTGCGCGGCTCGCCGGTGGCGGCGAAGACGGTGACGAACTGGCCGCTGCGCAGCCCGGAGACGTCGCCCTTCACGGCGAAGTGGACCGGCACCGACTGGCCGCGATCGGCGAAGCCGGCGCCGCGCCAGACCAGCGACAGCGTGCGGCCGGTGGCGGTGCGGGCGGAAGCCTCGCGCAGGCCCTCGAGGGCCTCGAAGCTCAGCGCCTCCACCCACAGCCGGGTCGGATCGACGATCTGGAACACCACCGCGTTGGTCTGGGCGATCTGGCCGGCGACCGGCACGCCTTCGGCGACGACGCCGGAGACCGGCGCCACCAGCGCCTCGGGGTCGCGGCGGATGCGATCCAGCGAGGCGCGCCGTTCGCGCAGGCCCTGGAGCTCCAGCCGCGTGTCCTCGAGCTGCGAGCGGGCCACCGCGCCGGTGGTCGAAAGCTGCTCGTAGCGGACGAGGCGGCGCTCCACGATGGCGATCTGCTGGTCGAGCTCGCCCTGTCGCTGGCGCATGTCCGAGACGTCGATGGCCTGCATGGGCGGGGTCACGTAGGCGAGCACGTCGCCTTCCTTGACGCTGGTGCCGAGCCGCGGAAAGCCGCCCGGCGGCGGCGACAGGCGGCCGCCCACCGCGGTCTGCACATGGCCGCTGGCGTCGGGGTCCGGAATGATGCGGCCGGGCAGCTCGATGGCGCGCTGGAGGGCGCTGGTGTCGGCCCGGACGTTCTCGACCGCGAAGACGCGCTGGACCGGCTTGGGCACGAACAGGGTGCCGTCGGGCTGGCGCTGCGCCCGCTCGGTCACCGGCGCGCTGCGGGGCTTCGGCGCGGCAGCCTGCGGCGCGGCCGCGTCGGTGGCCGGACCGTTCTCGTGGGCGATGCCGAGGCGCGGGCCGAGCAGCAGCACGGCGGCGAGAATTCCCACGGTGCCGGCAATCGTGAGGGGCACCGCCACGGCGCGCCGGCGCCCCATCAGGCCCGCCATGGCGAGCCCGGCCGCGAAGCCGCCGCCGAGGATCGCGAGGGTGGCGGTCTGGCCGCCGCCGAGTTGAGGCGCGAGCCTGGACAGCAGCGATGGTCCAGACGGCGTGGCAGACCCACCGGCCGGAGCGCGCGGCAGCAGAAGGGTCACCGGCAGGATATCGACGACGTCGCCGGCCGTCACCGTGAAGACGAGGTCGACATGGTCGCTGCGGGTCAGCCAGGGGGCGGCAAGCCGATAGCTGCCGTCCGGCTGTGCGGCGGCGGTCGCCGGCCCGTCAGGAGTTTCGGCCTCCACGGTGGCATCGGTGACCGGCTGGTTGCCGACGAGGCGGTCGAGATAGATGCGCAGCGCCTCGCCGTCGGCGACCGCGACGAGCTGGAAGGTGTCCGACAGGGCTTCGCCGCGCGGCGAAGCATGGGCGGGCGTGGTCGGCGCCTCCTCGTGGTCGTGCCCTTCGTGGGTGGCGGCCGGACCGCTCCCGAACGCGACGACGAGAAGCAGCGCGGCGGCGCGGACCGCGTGCAGAAAGATGGCAGGCATGGAAACGATCCTTCGTTCCAGAACGGAGCAGGGCGTGTCTGCGGCACGGCGCGCAGGCCGGCGGCGGCTGTCACGCAGCGGCGCGGTTCAGGAGAAGGATCGTGGGGGACGCTCGAGGCCGCTCGAAGCAGTGCCGGGGCGGATCGCCTCCGGAGTGCTGACGGGGCGAGTGGCGGCGAGTGGCGGCCGTGGGTCGGTCTCGGCCTCGGCCGTCAGGCCTCCACAGGCCGAGCAGGCGCCGCCCGGGCAGCAGCTTGGGCCGGTGCAGCCGGAGCCGGTGCAGGCGCCGGCCATCAGCGCGATGGCGCCGCGGAGGCCGGGATCGGTGCTCGGCGTCGCCAGGCTGTCCAAGGTGGTGCGTGGTTCTGCCGTGGCCAGGGTGGCGAGAGCGGCGATGAACGGGGCCGCGACGACCCAGTCCTTGGCGAACGACGCCTCGGCGACCGAAGCCCCGGCGCACGTGGCCGCCTGCGCCGATCCGGCCGGACCTGCGTCCGCATGGGTCACCTTGGCGACGGCATGGATGTGCCCGCTGGCGTGGCCGGAGTGATCATGCCAGGGATGCGCAGTGGCGGCCGCTGGGACGAGCAGGATCGCGGCCAGAACGACCGCCAATCCCAGGATGCTCGTCAGCGCGCGTCGGATCATCGGCTCTTCGCCCGGAGCCGGAGCGGCTCCCATCACTTTTCTATATGTGGCATTTGGCCGGACCGGGGCAAGCCTCCCCCGTGTCGCGGCTTTCGCGGCTCCTGTGGCACGCGGCCATCGGGTCCGCTCGCCGGGGCGTCCCGTCGGGCCGAGGTGCCTGGTGCCGGTGTCGGAGGCTGGGGCGCCCCGGAAGTCTCCGCGCGCGCCTCGCTGGTGCGACGCCCGCCGGAACCGACGGAACCTCCCGACCTCGGGGCTCTATCGATGAGCGCGCCGGTTCACGTGCTCTCGGTACGATCCCGAGCCGTGCACTGGTTGGACGGAAAACGGAATTTTGCCAGCCAGGCCGCTTTTCATCCAGTCCGGCAGCTCGCCGAGCTCGACATGAACGCCGCGGTTCCATCCGAGATCGTAGCATTCGGCCCAGGTCGGGACGGGGCCTTTTCCAGCGGCTGCGGCGGGGGGGGGGGCGGCGGCGGGGGTGGCGAGAGCGAGGCCGAAAGCGACGAGTGCCAGCGTCGTGAGGCACATGGTCCTCCGCCTGGAGGAGGGTGCGACACGATAGGCGCGACATCTTGCCGCTTTACCCGTTTGAGGTGCAGCAGGGCCGCCTGCCTAGCCGAACAGAACTGCTGGCCCAGGCCCGCGGCGGGGCTGCGATGGAGGCTCAGCGTTTCCGTCAAGTGAATCGTCGGGGTTCGGGTTGGGGCGCCCGCGATCCTCGCCCGGTCGGGTAAATCGGCCACAGCGAGTGTGATCATTCTGCGTCACCCGCCGTTTACTTCGATCACGAACGCTTTGAAGGGGTTGCCCCCGCCACACGGAATCTCAAATGGTGGCGGCGTTCCATCCGTGGACGACGGGCCACGGCAGGCATGCCGATCCCGTGGACGTCGCACCATCGGAGAATCGCAGGGGGGACCCAATGGCACGGATCGGACTTCGGACCGCCGCCGTCGCGGTCGCGGCCGGCTTCGTCTTCGGCCTCGCGGCACCGCAGGCCGCCACGGCACGCGAGCAGGTCGCGTTCAGGGATGCCGGCTACGAGGCCGGCACCATCGTGGTGAAGACGCGCGAGCGCCGCCTCTATCTGGTGCTGGGCGACGGCACCGCGCTGCGCTACCCGGTCGGCGTCGGCAAGGCCGGCAAGCAGTGGACCGGGGTCAGCCGCATCACCGGCAAGTACGTCAAGCCGGATTGGGCGCCGCCCGCCGAGGTGAAGCGCGACAAGCCGAGCCTGCCGGACGTCATCCGGGGCGGCACCCCGCAGAACCCGATGGGCGCCGCCGCCATGACGCTGTCGGGCGGCGAATACGCCATCCACGGCACCAACGTGCCGCGCTCGATCGGGGGCTATGTCTCGTACGGCTGCATCCGCATGTTCAACGAGGACATCACCGACCTGTACAGCCGGGTCGGCGTCGGCACCACCGTGGTGGTGACGCGCTGAGGCGCGGCGCCTTCCACCGCACCATCGATCCCGACGGGCGCCCCTGCGGCGCCCGTTTCTGTTTCGGCAAGCGGCGCCGGCCCTCTGGCTCACCCGCGATCGCACCAGCCGAGCCGGCGGCCGCCCTGGTAGGGCCGCGCCACTCCGGCCGCCAGCAGGGCGGCGGCGACGCTCGCGGTGCGGCGGGTCGACACGTCGGCGAGCACCCGGCCGTACTTGTCGGTGCCGGGGGAGGACAGGATGACGCCCCCGTCGGCCAGGAGATCGCGCAGCACGCCGCGCGCCGTGGCGGCCTCCCGCTCCTCCGCGGCGCATTGGCCGTGCAGCTCCGGCGTGTCGACGCCACGCAGCCGCACCCGCGCCGTCACCACGCGGTCGGGGCCGACCGTCAGGCGCGCATCGAAAGTGTCGCCGTCCACCACATAGAGGATCTCGGCGGCGATCCGCGCCGGCGCGCCGCGCAGGTCCGCATGGGGCGGCGGCATCGGGCGGCGGCCGAGCGGCTCGCCGGTCCACCAGGAGGTCAGCGTCGCGCCGCCGAGCAGCAGGAGGGCGACCAGCAGGCTGATCACCAGCGAGCCGCGGCGCGAGCGCCCACGAAAGGAATACTTCCGACCGATACGGATCATATTCCTATGATACCGATTCGGACCAGGGCCGGCAACGGACCGATGGCGTGGCATGTCCGGCCATGACGGAGGATGCAGTCCGAGAGTGCTGCCGCTGGTATCACGAGGCTGGAGGGAGACGCGGAAGGGGGCCAGACTCGGCCGTGCCGGCCCGCCCGATCAGAAGTCGCTGGCGATGCCCTTGATCTCCCAATCGCCGTAGCGGGCGGGCTCGAGCCCGCCGCGGCCGTTGATCTCGGCCGGGCGCTCGGCGGTCTTGCGGTCGATCTCGGCCCGTCGAGCCGCCGCCTCGGCGAGCGCGCGCTCGGCCGCCGGGCTGAGCAGCCGGGCAGGGCCGGGCGAGGCCGGGCCGGCCTCCGGGGTCGAGAGCGGAGACGGAGCGGACGCGGGGGCGGAATCGAGCTTGCTCATGGCGCCTAGAGACCCCCGAGCGGGCCGCCCGTCAACCCTGCGCTCGGCCCTCCCTGCTGTCGGTCATCTGCGGCGTGCGGTGCCCGAGCGCGACGCCAGGCCGCGTCGCGGTACGCTTGTCCGGTTCCGCTCGCCCTCCCATATGGCGGGCGAATCACGCGCAACCGGCGGCCGCCCGGGATCGGGCCGGACCCGCCGCCGTCCCGGAGAAGGACCCCGATGAACTATCTGAAGACAGCGATCCTGCTGGCGGGCCTGACCGCCCTGTTCATGGGCGTCGGCTATCTGATCGGCGGGCGGAGCGGTGCGACCATCGCGTTCCTGGTGGCCGCCGCCATGAACCTGTTCAGCTACTGGAATGCCGACCGGATGGTGCTGTCGATGACCGGCGCCCACGAGGTCGACGAGCGCACCGCGCCGGAGTTCGTCGCCATGGTGCGCGAGCTGTCGCAGCGCGCCGGCCTGCCGATGCCGCGGGTCTACCTGATCGACGACCCGCAGCCGAACGCCTTCGCGACCGGCCGCAACCCGGAGAATGCCGCGGTGGCGGCCACCACCGGGCTGCTGAACATGCTGTCGCGCGAGGAGATCGCCGGCGTCATGGCGCACGAGCTGGCGCACGTCCAGAACCGCGACACCCTGATCATGACCATCACGGCGACCATCGCGGGCGCCATCTCGATGCTGGCCCAGTTCGGCATGTTCTTCGGCGGCGGCAACCGCGAGAACAATGGCGGCCTCGGCATCGTCGGCTCGCTGCTGATGGTGATCGTGGCGCCGATCGCCGCCATGCTGGTGCAGATGGCGATCAGCCGGACGCGCGAATACGCCGCCGACCGCCGCGGCGCCGAGATCTGCGGCCGCCCGGTGTGGCTCGCCTCGGCGCTCGCCAAGATCGACAACGCCGCCCACCAGATCCCCAACGAGGCGGCCGAGCGCAATCCGGCGGTGGCCCACATGTTCATCATCAACCCACTGTCGGGCGAGCGGATGGACAACCTGTTCTCGACCCATCCGGCGACCGCCAACCGCATTGCGGCGCTGGAGCGCTTCGCGGCCCAGGCCGGCGGCGGCTGGGGCAGTGGCGGGGGCACGGGCGGCGGCTGGAGCGGCGGCCGGGCCGCCGCGGCGCGTCCCGAGCGGCCGGTGCCGCGCTCCGGCCCGTGGGGCGGCGGCGGAGCCCCGCGTCGCGGCCCCTGGGGCTGATCCCGTCAGCGCCCCCGGTCCTGTGGCGAATCGGTCGCGCCGGGCGCCTGCCGGGCGATCCGGTGGTATGGGGGACTTGCCCGGGCCGGGCATCGATCTGGTATGAGGGAGCGCGCCGGGTCCGAACCGGCGCCCTCGTCGTCGCGTTTCCGGGGCACCCCGGCGCGTTCCTGGTGCGGACCGCAGCCGCTCTCTCGTCCGGTCGGAGCCCCTGATCCATGCCTCGCCCCGCCTTCTCTCCTCCGTCGCAGGCCCCCGGCTTCGCGGCCCGCCGGGTCGCGGCCGAGATCGTCGAGGGGGTGCTGCACCGCGGCCGTCCGCTCGACGAGCAGCTCGACGGGGCGGGCGCCCCGCCGGGGCTCGCGATGCTGGGCGAGCGCGACCGGGCGCTGGTGCGCCGCATCGTCGCCACCACGCTGCGCCGGCTCGGCACCCTGCGCCACCTGATCGGTGCCACGCTGGATCGCGGCTTGCCGCCCGAGGCCGGCCGGCTGGAGAGCGCCCTCCTGGTCGGCGCCGCCCAGATCCACGTCCTCGACATCCCGGACCACGCCGCCGTCGACCTGTCGGTCCGGCTGGTCCAGGCCGATCGCCGCTCCGCCCGCTACTCGGGTCTGGTCAATGCGGTGCTGCGCCGGATCGCCCGTAGCGGCGCCGAGCTGTTGGCCGATCGTGATCCGCTCACCCTCGACACGCCGGCCTGGCTGCTGGAGCGCTGGACCCGCCATTACGGTGCCGAGGTGGCCCGTGGCATCGCCGCCGTCCACGCGGTGGAGCCGCCCCTCGACCTCACCGTGAAGGCCGACCCGGAGGGCTGGGCCGCTCGCCTGCGCGGCAAGGTGCTGCCGACCGGCTCGGTGCGTCTGGTGCCGCACGGCGCCGTCTCCGCCATGCCGGGCTATGCCGAGGGCGACTGGTGGGTGCAGGACGCCGCCGCGGCGATCCCGGCCCGACTCCTCGGCGACGTCGCCGGCCTGTCGATCGCCGATCTCTGCGCGGCACCGGGTGGCAAGACGCTTCAGCTCGCCCAGGCGGGCGCCAGAGTCACCGCCGTCGACCGCTCCGAGCCTCGCCTGGCCCGGCTGCGCGAGAATCTGCGGCGCACCGGCCTCGCGGCCGAGACGGTGGCGGCCGACGTGGCGACCTTCGAGGGCGGCCCGTTCGACGCCGTGCTGCTCGATGCGCCGTGCTCGTCCACCGGCACCATGCGTCGCCATCCCGACATTCCGTGGCGCAAGAGCGAAGCCGAGGTCACGACGCTCGCGGGCCTCCAGGCGGCGCTGCTCGATCGCGCCGTGGCGCTTGTCCGCGCGGGCGGCACCGTCGTGTACTGCACCTGCTCGCTGGAGCCCGAGGAGGGCGAGGCGCAGATCGAGGCGCTGCTGGCGCGCGACCCGCGCGTTGTGCGCCGGCCGATCGCCGCCGACGAGCGGCCCGGCCTCGCCGGCCTGGTGACCGCGACGGGCGACCTGCGCACGCTGCCGTGCCACTGGCCCGATGCCGAGCCGCGCATGGGCGGGCTCGACGGCTTCTTCGCGGCGCGGCTCGTCCGCCGCTGATGCGTCGGCGACCCGGCGCCGGGCGGCCGATCGGCCGGGTTCTCCAGTGTTGCCCTCGGGAATCCCTTCGTTATGGTGAACCGCCTCGCGTCGGGGCGGCTGATGCGAGCCGAGGGGCTGAAGCGCGATGTCCGGCGTAGCGATCGCGGACCGCGGCCGGTTGATCTGGTTCGCGATGCGGCGCGGCCTCGCCCATGTGGCGGGCCGGCTCGTCGTGCTGCGTCCGCTCGCCGCCCTGCGCCTCACCGGGCGCGGCGAGCGCATCGCCATCGCGCCGCAGAGCCTGCGCACGGCCGATCCGACCCGGGCGAGCGAGATCTATGCGGGCCGCTTCGCGCTGGCCGGCAAGATCGTCATCTGCGACGGCCGCTCGCCCTTCGAGATGGAGCCGCCGTCCCCCGACTGGGCCGCCTCGCTGCTCGGCTTCCGCTGGCTCCGCCATCTGCGCAGCGCCGAGACGGCCGGCGTGCCGCGCGGCAGCGCCCGTGCCCTGGTCGAGGACTGGATCGCGCTCCAGGGCGGCTGGCATCCGGTCGCCTGGCGGCCCGAGATTCTCGCCCGCCGCGTCATCTCGTGGCTGACCCAGGCGAGCCTCATCCTGGCCGACGCCGACATGCGCTTCTATCGGCGCTTCCTGCGCAGCCTGACCCGCCAGGTGCGGTTCCTGCGCTGGACCGCCGCCGACGCCCAGGACGGCGTGCCGCGCCTCCAGGCCCACATCGCCATCACCTATGCGGCGTTGTGCATGACCGGGCAGGCGCGTCATCTGCGCCGCGCGGTCCGCCGCCTGTCGGCCGAGCTCGACCGCCAGATCCTCGCCGACGGCGGCCATGTCGGCCGCAACCCGGGCGCGCTGATCGAGCTGCTCGCCGACCTGCTGCCGCTCGCCCAGGCGTTCACCGCCTGCAACATCGCGCCGCCACCGGCGCTGCTCAACGCCATCGACCGCATGATGCCGATGCTGCGGTTCTTCCGGCACGCCGACAAGACGTTCGCGCTGTTCAACGGCATGGGGCCGACCGCCCAGGACCTGCTCGCCACCATCCTGGCCTACGACGACGCCCGCGGCGCGCCGGTCGCCAATGCGACCCACTCGGGCTATCAGCGCATCGAGGCGCGGCAGACCGTGGTGCTGATGGACACCGGCACGCCGCCGCCGCTGTCGCTGTCGGCGGACGCCCATGCGGGGTGCCTCGCCTTCGAGCTGTCGTCGCGCCAGCAGCGCATCGTGGTGAACTGCGGCCTGCCGGCCACCGGCAAGGGCAACTGGCGCCATCTCGCCCGCTCCACCGCGGCGCATTCGACCGTCACCTTCAACCAGACCTCGTCCTGCGTATTCCACGACACGCGGCTGATGCGCCGCGTGTTCGGCACGCTGGTCGCCGACGGTCCACGCCGCGTGGTGATCGCCCGCGACGCCGACGACCACGCCGAGCAGGTGCGCGCCAGCCACGACGGTTACGCCGACCGCTTCGGCGTCATCCATCAGCGCACCGTGACGCTCTCGGCCGACGGCCGCCGGCTGGAGGGCGAGGACATCTTCCTGCCGGCGCGCGGCGAGGCGCTGCCGCCCAAGCTGCCGGACGAGTTCGCGGTGCGCTTCCATCTGCATCCGGCGATCCGCGCCACCCGCGTGCAGGACGGGCACGGCGTCATGCTGACGCTGCCCACCAAGGAGGTGTGGAGCTTCCAGTCGCACGAGGATCGCGTCGACATCGAGGAGAGCGTGTTTCTCGGCGGCCGCACCGGCCCGCTGCGTACCATCCAGCTCGTCATCCACGGCCGCGCCCGCAAGGCGCCGCGCATCGAGTGGACGTTCGCCCTCACCGCCGAACCGGCGCCCGCGACCGCCTCGGCCCGGCCCGGCCGCGAGCAGACGACGCTGCCGCGCTGAGACGCTCGTCGCCGTCGGGACCGGCACGTCGCGCGAATCCGCCGTGAAGCGCGGCGTCACAGGGGAATTTGGGCTGGCAAAGTCGGGCGCTGCGGCCCATGATGCCGCCAGCTCACATCAACCAGAACGACATGCCTCGATGACCGAACAACCGCGCCGTATTCATCGCGCCCTCTTGTCGGTGTCCGACAAGACGGGCCTCGTCGATTTCGCCCGCGAGCTCGCTCGCCACGGCGTCGAGCTGGTCTCGACCGGCGGCACCCGTGCCGCTCTCGTCGAGGCCGGGCTCGCGGTGCGCGACGTCGCCGATCTCACCGGCTTTCCCGAGATGATGGACGGCCGCCTCAAGACCCTGCACCCCAAGGTGCATGGCGGCCTCCTGGCGATCCGTGACGATGCCGCCCACGCGGCCGCCATGGTCGAGCACGGCATCGCGCCGATCGACCTCCTGGTCGTCAATCTCTATCCGTTCGAGGCGACGGTGGCGAAAGGCGCCGACTTCGCCACCTGCATCGAGAACATCGACATCGGTGGCCCGGCGATGGTGCGCGCCGCCGCCAAGAACCACGCCGACGTCGCCGTCGTGGTGGACGCCGGCGACTACGCCGCCGTGCTGGCCGAGATGGCCGCGCAGGGCGGCGCCACCACGCTGGCGCTGCGCCGTCGCCTCGCCGCTAAAGCCTATGGCCGCACCGCCGCCTACGACGCGGCGATCTCCAGCTGGTTCGCCGACACGCTGGAGGACGGTGCTCCCGGCTGGCAGGCGCTCGGCGGCCGGCTGATCGAGGCGCTACGCTACGGCGAGAACCCGCACCAGGTCGCCGCCTTCTACCGCACCCCGGAGGTGCGGCCCGGCGTCGCCACCGCCCGCCAGGTGCAGGGCAAGCAGCTCTCCTACAACAACATCAACGACACCGACGCGGCCTACGAGTGCGTCGCCGAGTTCGACCCGAAGCGCACCGCCGCCTGCGCCATCATCAAGCACGCCAATCCGTGCGGCGTCGCCGAAGGCGAGACGCTCGGCGAGGCGTACCGCAAGGCGCTGCTGTGCGATCAGGACTCCGCCTTCGGCGGCATCGTGGCGCTCAACCGCACCCTCGATGTCGAGGCGGCGCGGCTGATCACCGGCATCTTCACCGAGGTGATCATCGCGCCCGACGCCACCGAGGAGGCGATCGCCATCGTGCGCGCCAAGAAGAACCTGCGCCTCATGCTGGCCGGTGGCCTGCCCGATCCGCGCGGGCGCGGCGTGACGCTGCGCTCGGTGTCGGGCGGCTTCGTGGTGCAGTCGCGTGACAACATCGTGGCCGACGATCTCGATCTGAAGGTGATGACCAAGCGGGCGCCGACCGAGGCCGAGCTGGTCGATCTGCGCTTCGCCTTCCGGGTCGCCAAGCACGTCAAGTCGAACGCCGTGGTCTATGCCCGCGATCGCATGACGGTGGGCATCGGGGCGGGGCAGATGAGCCGCGTCGATTCCGCCACCATCGCGGTGCGCAAGGCCGAGGCGGCGGCGCGTTTCGCCGAGCTGCCGGAGCCGCTGACCAAGGGCTCGGTGGTCGCCTCCGACGCCTTCTATCCGTTCCCCGACGCGCTCCTCGTGTCGATCCGCGCCGGTGCCACCGCGGTGATCCAGCCCGGCGGCTCGATCCGCGACGAGGAGGTGATCAAGGCGGCCGACGACCACGGCGTCGCCATGGTGTTCACCGGCGTGCGTCACTTCCGGCACTGAGCCGTCCCGTCCCTTCCACCGTGTCGGCCCGCGCTCGTGGCCCGCGCGTGTCGCGGGCCTTTGTGGCCGGACCGGCGCCGCGCCTCACGATGCCGCGATGGCCTCCACCATCTCGGCGACGGCGGCGAGGATGCGGGCGATGTCCTCCGGCCGCGACAGGCGGTGATCGCCGTCCTTCACCAGGGTCAGCACCACGTCGTCCTGGGCCAGGCGGGAGACGAGCGCCAGCGCATGCTCCCACGGCACGTCGGGATCGCGCACGCCTTGAAGGATGTGGACCGGGCAGCCGGTCTCGATCAGGCCGCCGAGCAGCAGGTGGTCGCGGCCTTCCTCGATCAGCCGGCGGGTGATCGGCTGCGGCCCGGTGTCGTAGTCGGGTGGCCGCAGCCAGCGGCCGGTGGTCTCGATCTCATGGCGGATCTCGGGCGGGAACCGCGCCCACATCAGCGCCTCGGTGAAGTCGACGGCCGGCGCGATCAGCACCAGGCCGGCGATGCTCGCATCGGCCGTGGCGGTGCGTCGCGCCAGCGCCCGCACCAGCAGCAGCGCGAGCCAGCCCCCCATCGAGGAGCCGACCACGACCTGCGGGCCGCGGCAGCACGATGTGAACACCGCCACCGCCTCGGCGAGCCAGCGCCCGATGGTGCCGTCCTCGAAGGCACCGTCCGATTCGCCATGGCCCGAGTAGTCGAAGCGGACGAGGGCGCGCCCGTGCTCGGCCGCCCAGGCGTCCAGCGCCTCCGCCTTGGTGCCCCGCATGTCCGACATGAAGCCGCCGAGCCACACCACGCCGGGCGCGGCGCCGTCGCGTTTGCGCACCGCGATATCGCGTGCTGCGTCGCCGTCGCCCACCGTGATGCGAGACACGTCCGTCGTCATTCTGGTCCTCCGCCGTGTCGGGCGGCGCATGTTGCCGGCCCGCAGCGCCCGGTCTATACCAGCACGCCGGGCGCAACGCCCGCCCTCGCGCGCCGTCGCGCGGCGCGAGCCAGGAGGTGGTGATTGCCGGCAGCTCTGGGCGCCTCGCACGAGTCGTGCGATCCGCGTGTCGCGGAGGATCAGTCGAGCCCGATGACCTCGCCGGATGCGCCATGCGCCGGCCCGGCCGGGCACGACGGAGCGAGCGCCGCCGGTGGTGTCGGGTCAGATCGCGCCGGCTCGGATGTCTCCCGTTCCGCTCTCGACGCAGCGCCGCGGCTGACCGTGCTGATGACAGTGCCGACCCTCGACGTCGGCGCCGCCGACGAAGGGGCGATCGATCTCGCCCGCACCCTGGCGGCGGCCGGCCACCGTCCGGTGGTCGCTTCCCGCGGCGGTCGCTTCGAAGGCGAGATCGCGCGGGTGGGCGGCGTCTTCGTCCGGCTCGATGCGGCGAGCCACAACCCCCTGGTGATCATTCGCAACGTCGATCGGCTGCGCCGCCTCGTTCGCCAGCATGGTTGCGATGCCGTGCATGCCCATGGCCGGGCCTCGGCGTGGAGCGCCTGGGCGGCGGCGCGCGCCACCGGGCGGCCGTTCGTCACCACCTGCTATTCCGGGTTCCGCGAGCAGAACCGGCTCAAGCACTGGTACAACGGCGTCATGGCCCGGGCCGACCGGGTGGTCGCGGTGAGCGAGCAGATCGGCGACCTGATGGTCGAGCGCCATCGGGTGGCGCCGGAGCGACTCGTCGTCGTGCATCCGGGCCTCGATCTCGCCGGCTTCGATCCGGTCACGCTCGCGCCGGAGCGGATCGTCGCCGCCCGCAATGCCTGGGGGGTCGGCCCCGAGACCCGGGTGGTGCTGTTCCCGGGCCGCATCCTGCGCCGTCGCGGCCACCATGTCGCCGTGCAGGCCGCCCGCCGGCTCAAGGAGAGCGGGCTGCGCGACTTCCTCTTCGTGTTCGCCGGCGAGGACGGCGGCCGCTCGCGCTACAGCGGCGAGCTGTGGGACCAGGTGATGGCGTCCGGCACCGCCGACGTGATCCGCCTGACCGGGCCGAGCCCCGATCCGGCCGCCGCGAGTGCGGCCGCGAGCGTCGTGGTCGGCGCCTCGATCCAGCTCGAAGGCCTTTCACGCGGCTTGCTGGAAGGCATGGCGATGGCGCGGCCGGTGATCGCCTCCCATCTCGCCGCCGGTCCCGAGGCGGTGCTGGCGCCGCCCGCCGTCGGCGAGGACCGCATGACCGGGTTGCGGGTGCCGGCCGGCGACGACGCCGCGCTCGCCGCCGCCCTCATCCGCATGCTGGCCTATTCGGAGGCCCAGCGGGCCGCCATGGGCCAGCGGGCCCGCGCCTGGGTGCTGTCCGAGTACGACCCGGCCGACGCGGCCGCCCGCATGCTCGCCGTCTACGCGGCGCTGTGCGGCCCGCCGGCCACCCCGGGGGCCGCGTCCCCATCCGCCGCCGATCCGGCGGTGGACCCCGGGCGACGTTGACTTGCAACGCGAACGTCCCAATTCTAATGATCCCTCGCGTTCGGCTGCCGGACGCGGCCGCTGCCGTCGTGGCGCGGCTGCCCGGCGCCGTGCGGGGGGCGATTCTAGGACGAGTCGTTCCGACGCCGGGAGCCGTGCCGTCACCGAGACGGCGCCCGGCGTTTTCGGTATCATGTGTCGGGATCGATACGCGCATTCGGATCAATCACAGAGGAGACCAGAGCCATTCGCCGTCCCATGAGAGCGCCGCCCCCCGTCCAAAAGGACGGCCCGCGCGTCAACGAGGAGATTCGCGTCCGAGAGGTTCATCTGATCGACAAGGACGGCGCCAATCGCGGCACCGTTCCCACCGCGGAGGCCTTGCGGCTGGCCCAGGAAGCGGGGCTCGACCTGGTCGAGATCGCCCCCAATTCCGTGCCCCCCGTGTGCAAGCTGCTCGACTACGGGAAGTTCAAGTACCAGGAGCAGAAGAAGGCGGCCGAGGCGCGCAAGCGACAGAAGATCGTCGAGGTCAAGGAGATCAAGTTCCGCCCGATGATCGACGATCACGATTACGACGTGAAGATGCGGGCCATGCTCCGCTTCTTCGAGGAGGGCGACAAGGTCAAGGTGACGCTGCGGTTCCGCGGGCGCGAGATGGCGCACCAGGAGCTCGGCTTCCAGCTCCTCAACCGGGTCAAGGACGACACCTCCAAGCTCGCCAAGGTCGAGCAGGACGCCAAGATGGAAGGTCGGCAGATGGTGATGGTGCTGGCGCCGCGCTAAGGCGCCACGTCCGCCGTTCGCTCACGATCGATGATCCGATCGGTCGTGCCGGAGGGGCCGCCGTGATCTCCCTGCCGGCGCGGCCGCTGCCCGTCGCCTCGGCATTCGCACCCCCGCGAGGCTCCCCATCGCGCAGTTCGTCGACGTCCGCCGGGGCGATGCTCCGGCTCGGGCGCTCGTCCGATTCGGCGCGCCGTCGCGGCGCCCCGCCACTCCGACCTGCCGCGGGAGTCCCGGCCGGAGTTGCCATTTCGGGGCACGTCTGCCATAACGCCGCCTTCCCGTCGCCCGGCTGAGTATGGGCTGCCGTGGCGGCGTCGCGCCCGTTTTCCGGGTGCGCTCACAACCAACAGACGGTCCGGCGGACCTCGGGGGCCCAGGTGGCCCGGCGCGGTCGCGACCGGCCAGGAGTACGAGCCAAATGCCCAAGATGAAGACGAAATCGGGCGCCAAGAAGCGCTTCAAGATCACCGGCACCGGCAAGGTCAAGTACCAGCAGTCCGGCAAGCGCCATGGCATGATCAAGCGGTCGACCAAGCAAATTCGCGAGCACCGGGGCACCGCGGTCCTGTTCAAGACCGACGGCGACAACATCAAGAAGTACTGGATGCCCAACGGCTGATCGCCGTCGCCGCGCGCTCGGCGCGGCGTTTCGCATGCTTAACCGAACCGCTTCAGGAGTTCAGCCATGGCCCGCGTCAAACGGGGCGTCACCGCCCACGCCAAGCACAAGAAGATTTTCAAGGCCGCCAAGGGCTACTACGGCCGCCGCAAGAACACCATCCGGGTCGCCAAGCAGGCCGTCGAGAAGGCGCAGCAATACGCCTATCGCGACCGCAAGGTGAAGAAGCGCACCTATCGGGCGCTGTGGATTCAGCGGCTCAACGCCGCCGTCCGTCCCTTCGACCTCAGCTATTCCAGGTTTATCGACGGCCTCGGCCGGGCCGGCATCACGGTCGACCGCAAGGTGCTGTCCGATCTCGCCATCCGCGAGCCGGCGGCGTTCCAGGCGATCGTCGAGAAGGCCAAGGCCGCGCTGGCGGCCTGAGGCACACCGGCGACCGGGGCGCGAACCTGATCGCGCCGGATGCGGGCGCCCGCCGGGCGCCGCGTCCGGCCGGACTTCGCCTGTCGGCGGCGGTCGTCTCGGCCGTCGCCCGTGCCGGGAGCGGAAGATGATCGACGGCGCCTGCGTGCGGCTGCTGGCCCACTACAATCGCTGGCAGAACCAGAACATCGTCGGAACCGCCGCGACGCTCGCGGAGGCCGAGCGCCGCCGCGATCGCGGCGCCTTCTTCGGCTCCATCCACGGCACGCTGAGCCATCTCGTGTGGGCCGACGGCGTGTGGACGAGCCGTCTCGTGCCCGACGCGCCGCGGCCGCCCGGCGGCGTCGCCGAGTCGGCGACGCTCTATCCCGACTGGGACGACCTGGTGGCCCGCCGCGCCGTGCTCGACGAGCGCCTCGTCACCTTCGCGGACGCGATCGACGACGGCTGGCTCACCGGCGACCTCGTGTGGTTCTCGGGCGCCGCCGGGCGCGAGCTGCGGCAGCCGCGCTGGCGCACCATCTTGCACGTCTTTAATCATCAGACCCATCACCGCGGCCAGGTCCACGCCATGCTGACGCAGGCGGGGGCGCGGCCCGGCGATACCGATCTCATGCTCATGCCGGAGTGATATCGTGTCCGAACTCGCCGCTCTGGAGCAGTCCATCTCGGCCGCCATCGCCGAGGCCGCCGACGAGGCCGCGCTGGAGGCGGTGCGCGTCGCCGCCCTCGGCAAGAAGGGCAGCGTCTCGGCGCTGCTCGCCACCCTCGGCAAGCTGTCGCCGGAGGAGCGCAAGGTCCAAGGGCCGCTCATCAACGGCCTCAAGGAGCGGGTGACCGAGGCGTTGACGGCGCGCCGCCAGGCGCTGCGCGACGCCGCTCTCGACAAGCGGCTCGCCACCGAGACCATCGACGTCACCCTGCCGCTGCCGGAGAGCCCGCTGGAGCGCGGCCGCATCCATCCGATCAGCCAGGTGATCGACGAGCTCACCGCGATCTTCGCCGACATGGGCTTCGAGATCGCCGAGGGGCCGGACATCGAAACCGACGACAACAACTTCACCAAGCTGAACTTCCCGGTCGCGCACCCGGCCCGCGACATGCACGACACGTTCTTCTTCCCTCCGAAGGAGGACGGCTCGCGGCTCCTGCTGCGTACCCACACCTCGCCCGTGCAGGTGCGCACCATGCTGAGCAAGGCGCCGCCGATCCGCGTCGTCTGCCCGGGCCGCACCTATCGCAGCGACTCGGACCAGACCCACACGCCGATGTTCCATCAGGTTGAAGGGCTGGTGATCGACAAGGGCTCGCATCTCGGCCACCTCAAGTGGATTCTCGCCGAGTTCTGCAAGGCGTTCTTCGAGGTCGACCAGGTGAAGATGCGGTTTCGGCCGTCGTTCTTCCCGTTCACCGAGCCGTCCATGGAGGTCGACATCCAGTGCCGGCGCGACAAGGGTGAGGTCCGCTTCGGCGAGGGCGAGGACTGGCTGGAGATCCTCGGCTGCGGGATGGTGCATCCCAACGTGCTGCGCAACTGCGGCATCGATCCCGACGAGTACCAGGGCTTCGCCTGGGGCATGGGCATCGACCGTATCGCCATGCTGAAATACGGCATGCCGGATCTGCGCGCCTTCTTCGAGGCCGATGTCCGCTGGCTCGACCACTACGGCTTCCGCCCGCTCGATTTCCCGACGCTGGCGGGTGGGTTGAGTGGATGAGCGGGAGGAGACTTCGATGACTCTCGACGACGTCAGGGAGCTCACGCGGAAGACGTTATCCGCCCAGCTCGCCGCTTACGGCTTCGACGACGTGGTCGTCTCGGCCGGCAAGGATCACGACGACGACGACGCGCTGTTCATGACCGCGACGTACAAGCCCGGATCGGCTTTGCCGGGCGGCGACGTGCTCAATCGGACGCTGGCGATCCTGCGGCGAGAGCTTCAGAACGCCGGCGAAGAGCGGTTTCCGTATCTCACCCATCGTCCGGAGGGCGAGGAGACGGGATACGAGGAGGACGCGCCGGAATGAGCGCGCTCGAGGACAGGCTCCTCGCGGTCGCGGGGGATCTTTGCCGGCGCACCGGAAAGCGGCCGCGTGAGGCGTTCATGCGGCGCGCCGTCAGCACCGCCTACTACGCCGTCTTCCATGCATTGTGCCGTCTCTGCGCCGACACCGTCATCGGCGCCATCCATCACAAATCGCAGGCTTGGGAGCGAGTCTACAGAGGCGTGAGCCATACGGGGGCCAAGGCGGTTCTGACGAGCTCGAAGGAGCTGGCAGCCTTTCCCTCCGAGTTCGCGAGCTTCGGAGCGGCCTTCGTCCTTCTCCAGAAAGAACGCGAGCTGGCCGACTACGGCCCGGCTCCGTTCGGAAAGTACTTCGCCGACACCGAATCTCTCGTGGGGCAGGCCGCGAACGCCATCGTCATCCTGAATAATCTGGACGACTCCCATCGCCGAGCGCTTGCTGCCGCGCTGCTCGTCAAGGCTCGTTGATCATGAAATTCACCCTCTCCTGGCTCAAAGACCACCTCGACACCGACGCCTCGCTGGCGGCGATCGTCGACAAGCTCACCATGATCGGCCTCGAGGTCGAGGAGGTGGAGGACAAGGGCAAGCTGCTGGCGCCCTTCGTCATCGCTCATGTGGTCTCGGCCGAGCAGCACCCCAACGCCGACCGCCTGCGCGTCTGCATGGTCGACACCGGCACCGGCAAGCCGATCCAGGTGGTATGCGGGGCGCCCAATGCGCGCGCCGGCATGAAGGGCGTGTTCGCGCCGGCCGGCACCTACATTCCCGGCAAGAAGGTCACCCTCGGGGTCGGCACCATCCGCGGCGTCGAGAGCCACGGCATGCTGTGCTCGGGCGACGAGCTCGGCATCTCGGACGATCACGACGGCATCGTCGAGCTCGCCGCCGACGCCCCTGTCGGCACGCCGTGGGCCGCCTGGGCCAAGCTCGACGACGCCGTGATCGACATCAACCTGACGCCCAACCGTCCGGACTGCACCGGCGTCCTCGGCATCGCCCGCGATCTCGCGGCAGCCGATGTCGGCACCCTGATCAACAAGCCGATCCCGCCCGTGAAGGGCACCTTCCCGTGCCCGGTCGCGGTGCGCCTCGATTTCGGCGACACGCCGTCGCTGTGCCCGGCCTTCGGGCTGCGGCTGGTGCGCGGCGTCAAGAACGGACCCTCGCCGGAGTGGTTGCAGCAGCGCCTGGCGGCGATCGGCCTGCGCCCCATCAACGCGCTGGTCGACATCACCAACTTCCTCACCTACGACCGCGCCCGGCCACTGCATGTGTTCGACGCCGCCAAGGTGAAGGGTGACCTCGTGGTGCGCCGCGCCCGCGCCGGCGAGACCCTGCTCGCCCTCGACGGCAAAACCTACACGCTCGACGACACGATGTGCGTCATCGCCGACCAGCAGGGCGTCGAGTCGCTCGCCGGCATCATGGGCGGCGAAGCCTCCGGCTGCGACGAGAGCACCACCGACGTGCTGATCGAGTCGGCCCTGTGGGACGAGATCGCCATCGCCCGCACCGGCCGCAAGCTGGGCATCGTCTCCGATGCCCGCTACCGCTTCGAGCGCGGCGTCGATCCGGCCTTCATGCTGCCGGGCCTCGATCTCGCCACCCACCTGCTGATGGAGCTGTGCGGCGGCACGCCGTCCGAGGTGGTGGTGGCGGGCGAGCCGCCGATCCGCGACAAGGTGATCGACTTCCCGCTCGAGGCGCTGCCGCGTCTCGCCGGTCTCGATGTGTCGTTCGCCGAGGCCAAGCGGGTGCTCGGGCGTCTCGGCTTCTTCGTCGCCGGTCAGCCCAAGACCCTCAAGGTGGCGGTGCCGTCGTGGCGGCCCGATGTCGACGGCGTCGCCGATCTCGTCGAGGAGGTGGTGCGCATCGTCGGCGTCGACCGCGTGCCGCTGACCCCGTTTCCGCGCGAGGATCGCGGCCGCCGGCCGGTGCTGACCACGATCCAGGGCCGCACCCGCCGCGCCAAGCGGGCGCTGGCGGCGCGCGGGCTCACCGAGGCGGTGACGTGGTCGTTCATCTCCAAGGCCGAGGCCGAGCTGTTCGGCGGCGGTCAGCCGGCGCTCGCGCTCGCCAACCCGATTGCGGCGGAGCTGTCCGACATGCGGCCGAGCCTGCTGCCCGGCCTGATCGCGGCGGCGCAGCGCAACGCCGATCGCGGCTTCCCGGACGTGGCGCTGTTTGAGGTCGGCCAGGTGTTCGCTGGCGACCGTCCCGAGGATCAGCATATCGCCGCCAGCGGCGTGCGCCGCGGCCTGGCGCGGGCCGGCGGTGGCGGACGCCACTGGCGCAGCGGCGCCGCGCCGGTCGATGCCTTCGACATCGAGGGCGACGCCCTGGCGGTGCTGGGCGCCTGCGGGGTCGCCACCTCGGCCGTGCAGGTGGTGCCGGGCGGGCCGTCGTGGCTGCATCCGGGCCGCTCCGGCACGCTCCAGCTCGGGCCGAAGCTGGTGTTCGGCCATTTCGGCGAGCTGCATCCGCGCGTGCTCGCGGCGCTCGACGTGTCCGGCCCGCTGGTCGCCTTCGAGATCGTCCTCGACCGCATTCCGGAGCCGAAGGCCAAGGCCACGCGCGCCAAGCCGCCGCTCGACCTGCCGGCCTTCCAGCCGCTGACGCGCGACTTCGCCTTCCTGGTCGACCATGGCGTCAAGGCGGCCGAGATCGTGCGCGCCGCCCAGAGCGCCGACCGCAAGCTGATCAGCGGCATCACGGTGTTCGACGTCTACGAGGGCAAGGGCATCGAGCCCGGCAAGAAGTCGGTGGCCATCGCGGTCACCCTGCAACCGCGGGAGAAGACCCTGACGGACGAGGAGATCGATGCCGTGGTCGGCAAGGTGGTGGGCGAGGTCGGACGGCGGACCGGCGGCGTGCTGAGGGCGTGATGGGCGAGCTGGTGCTCGCTCTCGGTCTCGGCAGCTACACGGTCGGCACCATCGCGTTCGTGGCGGTCGCGGCCTTCGTGGCCGGGCTGTCGCGCGGCTTCTCGGGGTTCGGTTCGGCGCTCATCTTCGTGCCGCTCGCCTCGACCGTGATCGCGCCGAGCCTGGCGGCGCCGCTTCTCCTCGCGGTCGACGTGGTGATGTCGGCCGGCCTCATCCCCGGCGCGGTGCGCACCGCCGACAAGCGCGAGGTCGGCACCATGCTGATGGGCACCGTGGTCGGCCTGCCGACCGGCACCTTCGTGCTGGTCCATGCCGATCCGGTGGGAATCCGCTGGGCGGTCGCGCTGCTGGTGCTCGGCATGCTGGTGGTGGTGATGTCGGGCTGGCGCTTCCGCGGCAAGCCGCGCAGGCCGCTCACCGTCGCGGTCGGCGCGGTGGCGGGCTTCTTCAGCGGCATGTCGCAGACCGGCGGTCCGCCGGTGGTGCTGTACTGGCTCGGCAGCGGCGGTCCCGCCGCGCTGGTGCGGGCGAACCTCGTGCTCTACTTCGCGCTCTCGATGGTGCTGTCGGTCACCGCCTACGCGGTGGTCGGCATGTTCACCAAGGCGGTGCTGGGCCTCGCGCTGGTGATGGGGCCAATCTACGGTCTCGGCCTGTTCATCGGCGCCCACATGTTCGGGCTCGCCGACATCCGGGTGTTCCGCGCCGTCTCCTATGGGCTGATCGCGGCAACCGGCCTGTTCAGCCTGCCGCTGTTCGACGGCATTCTGCGGTAGCGGTGGGGGCGGGCACGGTCGGGGTGCATGATTGGTGCGTGGCGCGGCCCCGCATCCGCTGCTAGAGCGATCGCCATGCCGATCCGTCTGATCTGTCTCGATGCCGACGATACCCTGTGGCACAACATGCGCCACTTCGAGGCCGCCGAGGCGGCGCTGGTGCGCATGCTGCAACCCTTCGCCGAGGCCGGGCTGGCGCGCTCCACGCTGGCCGCCGTCGAGGCCCGCAACCTGCGCCACTACGGCTACGGCGCCAAGGGCTTCACCCTCTCGATGATCGAGACCGCCGTGGCGCTCGGCGGTGACCGGATCTCGAGCCGCATGGTGGCCGAGATCCTGGCGGCCGGCCGGGCCATCCTGGCGCATCCGGTCGAGCTGCTGCCCGGCGTCGAGGCGACGCTCGACGCCCTGGCGCGACGCGGCCGGCTGGTGCTGGTCACCAAGGGCGACCTGCTGCATCAGGAGAGCAAGCTCGCGGCCTCGGGCCTCGGCGACCGCTTCACCGACATCGAGATCGTCAGCGACAAGACGGCGGCGACCTTCCGCCGGCTGTTCGATCGCCACGGGGTGGCGCCCGAGGCGGCCGTGATGGCGGGCGATTCGATGCGCTCCGACGTGCTGCCGGCGCTCGCGGCCGGCGCCTGGGCCGCCTTCGTGCCGCACGATCTCGCCTGGAGCCACGAGTGCGCGGCGCCGCCGGAGGCGCATCCGCGCTTTCGCCGGCTCGCGGGCCTCGCCGAGCTGCCCGCCTGGATCGACACCATCGGGTGAAGGCGGCGGCCGCCGGTCACATCACGGCCGGCCACATCACCGCCGGTCACATCGTGGCCGGCCACGCCGTCTCGATCGGCTGGGCGGCAGTGCCGTCCGCCTCACTCCGCATAGCTCTCCACCGGCGGGCAGGAGCACACGAGATTGCGGTCGCCGTGGACGTTGTCGACCCGGCCGACCGGGGCGAAATACTTGTCGGTGCGCGACACGCCCTCGGGGAACACCGCCTCGGCGCGCGAATAGGCGCGGTCCCAGGCGTCGTCGGCGAGGTCGTGCACCGTGTGGGGCGCGTGGCGCAGCGGCGACTGCTCGATGGTCAGCCGGCCCGCCTCGACGGCGGCGATCTCGTGGCGGATGGCGATCATGGCGTCGACGAAGCGGTCGAGCTCGCGCTTCGACTCCGACTCGGTCGGCTCGATCATCAGCGTGCCGGCCACCGGG
Organism: Rhodoplanes serenus; assembly: GCA_009720755.1. Taxonomy (GTDB): domain Bacteria; phylum Pseudomonadota; class Alphaproteobacteria; order Rhizobiales; family Xanthobacteraceae; genus Rhodoplanes; species Rhodoplanes serenus. Next base: position 243,859 of record WNKV01000001.1, on the reverse strand, counting down.
AACGACACGGTGGGCGCGTGGAAGCCGTAGTCGATCAGCCGCTTGGCAATGTCGTCGACGGTGACGCCGGTGCTGTCCTTGAGGGCGCGCGGGTCGACGATGCACTCGTGGGCGACGCGGCCGTTGTGGTTCTTGTAGAGCACCGGGAAGTGCGGCGCGAGCCGCCGGGCGATGTAGTTGGCCGACAGGATCGCCACCGCGGTGGCGCGGCGCAGCCCGGCATCGCCCATCATCAGGATGTAGGCGTAGGAGATCGGCAGAATCGACGCCGAGCCGTAGGGCGCCGCCGATACCGGCCCGGCCGGCGCGGTGCCGCCGTCGAGGGCCGGATGGCCGGGCAGGAACGGCGCCAGATGCGCCTTGACGCCGATCGGCCCCATGCCGGGCCCGCCGCCGCCGTGCGGGATGCAGAACGTCTTGTGCAGGTTGATGTGGCTGACATCGGCCCCGTAGGCGCCGGGGCGCGCCAGCGCCACCTGGGCGTTGAGGTTGGCGCCGTCGAGATAGACCTGGCCGCCATGGGCGTGGACGACATCGCAGATGTCGCGGATGTGCTCCTCGAACACGCCGTGGGTCGACGGATAGGTGATCATCGCGCAGGCGAGCGTGTCGGCATGCGCGGTCGCCTTGGCGGTCAGGTCGTCGAGATCGATGTTGCCGTCGCGGTCGCAGCCGACCACCACCACCTTCATGCCCGCCATGGCGGCGGAGGCCGGGTTGGTGCCGTGCGCCGAGGAGGGGATCAGGCACACGGTGCGGTGCGGCTCGCCGCGCGCCGCGTGATAGCCACGGATCGCCAGGAGGCCCGCATACTCGCCCTGGGCGCCGGAGTTCGGTTGCAGCGAGACGGCATCGTAGCCGGTGATCTCGACCAGCATGCGGGCGAGCTCGTCGAGCAGCACCCGGTAGCCCTTGGCCTGCTCGGCCGGCGCGAACGGATGCAGGCTCGCGAACTCCGGCCAGGTGATCGGGATCATCTCGGCCGTGGCGTTGAGCTTCATGGTGCAGGAGCCGAGCGGGATCATCGCGCGGTCGAGGGCGAGGTCGCGGTCGGCGAGGCGGCGCAGGTAGCGCAGCATCTCGGTCTCGCAGCGGTAGCGATGGAAGACTGGATGGGTGAGGAAGCGCGAGCTGCGCGCGAGCCGCGGCGGCAGGTGGTCGTCCACCGTGGCGGCGATGTCGCCGTAGCGCAGGTTGCCGCCGAAGGCGCGCCACACCGCCTCGACGGTCGCCTCCTCGGTGGTCTCGTCGAGGGCAATGCCGATCGCGGCCTCCGGCGCGAAGGCGCCCGGCGCCAGCGGACGGAGATTGATGCGCTCGGCGCGGGCGCGGGCCAGCACCTCGCCCTGGCGGTCGCCGACCGCCACCGTGACGGTGTCGAACACCGGGGTGTCGGGCACCGCGAGGCCGAGGCGGCGCAGCCCGGCGGCCAGCACGGCGGCATGGCGATGCACCCGGCGGGCGATCGCCGTGAGCCCCTCGGGGCCGTGATAGACCGCGTAGAGGCCGGCGATGACGGCGAGCAGCACCTGGGCGGTGCAGATGTTGGACGTCGCCTTCTCGCGGCGGATGTGCTGCTCGCGGGTCTGGAGGGCGAGCCGGTAGGCGGGGGCGCCGCGGCTGTCGACCGACAGGCCGACCAGGCGCCCCGGCATGGTGCGCTTGAGGCTGTCGCGCACCGCCATGTAGGCGGCGTGCGGGCCGCCATAGCCCATCGGCACGCCGAAGCGCTGGGTCGAGCCGATGGCGATGTCGGCGCCGAGCTCGCCGGGCGGCACCAGCAGGGCGAGGGCGAGCGGATCGGCGGCGAACACCAGCAGGGCGCCGGCGCCGTGCACGCGGGCCGAGAGGCCGCGCCAGTCGCGCACCGCGCCGTACGTGTCGGGATACTGCACCAGCACGCCGAACACCGCGGCCGGATCGAGGTCGTGCTCGGGATCGCCGACGACGAGCGACAGGCCGAGCGGCTCGGCGCGGGTCTTCAGCACCGCGAGGGTCTGCGGATGGACGGCGCGGTCGACGAAGAAGGCGTTCGCCTTGGAGATGGCGGCGCGGCGGGCCAGCGTCATCGCCTCGGCGGCGGCGGTCGCCTCGTCGAGCAGCGACGCATTGGCGACGTCGAGCCCGGTGAGGTCGGTCACCATGGTCTGGAAGTTCATCAGTGCTTCCAGGCGCCCCTGGGCGATCTCCGGCTGGTAGGGCGTGTAGGCCGTGTACCAGGCCGGGTTCTCGAGCACGTTGCGCTGGATGACCGGCGGCAGCACGGTGCCGTGGTAGCCCTGACCGATGAGGGAGACGAACACCTGGTTCTGGGCCGCGATCTCGCGCAGACGGGCGAGGGCGGCGGTCTCCGACAGGGCGGGACCGAGCGACAGCGGGCGCTGGTCGCGGATCGACGCCGGAATCACGTCGTCGAGGAGCGCGTCGAGGCTCTTGGCCCCGACCGCCTCCACCATGACGTCGACGTCGCCGGGGCCTGGCCCGACATGGCGATCGGCGAACGCGGTTGCGGCGGGCGCGGCGGACGGGAGGGCGGCGGTGTCGCTGTGCATCCGGATGGGGGCGTTCATGGGCGCGGTCCTGACCATGGCTTGGGCCGTCACGGGCCGGACCGTCGCGGGTGGACGGGACGGGTGACGACGACGGGCGAGACGAAGCAAGCGGAATGGCCGTGACGGATCGCCGGTTCGCCCTCACGGGAGGACGGACGCGGCTCGGGCCGGACCAGTGGACGCGGAATGCCGTGATCGGACACGGGCGCCTCCCGACAAGCTCGGCTCGCCTCGGCGCCCCATCTGTCTTCGTGCCTGAGAGTGTTATCCCGTCGGCGGACCCGCACGCGCCGCAGCGCGGGACGGATCACTTTCCAGATTCAGTCACCCCCGACGGTCCTTTTGCCTGAGAGTTTCCGGGGCGGTTGCTCCTTCGGCGCCGGCAGGGCCGGTCTCTCCCGTCGCGGGTACGCGAACATCACGGCCTTGCGGCCGCGGGCACGCGGAACCTCCTTGATCTAGGCCGCTCATCGATGCCGTCAAGGCCGCGGCCTGTCAAGCATGCCCCGGCCGGTGGACGGCGCTGTCCACTGAACTGGAGTTCATCCGTTCTGTCGGGCCAGCGAATTGCCTGCCGCCTCCGGGGCCGCCGGATCGGGCATCAGCTTGCGGTAGCGGCCGGCGAAGAACACCAGCGGCGGCCGCGGCGGGCCGTCGCGGTCCACCGTCAGGCCGAGCACGCGGCCGACGAAGATTTCGTGATCGCCGCCGTCGTGGCGGGCATACGCCTCGCATTCGAGAACCGCGAGGCAGCCCGGCAGCACCGGCATGCCGTGCTGCCCGGCGGTGACCGTCACCCCTTCCCACTTGTCGGCGGCCGGACGGGCGAAGCGGTCGGAGAGCCACTCCTGGTCCTCGCCGAGCACGTTGACGGCATAGTGCCGGGCCGCCTGCCAGGCCGCGAAGCTGTTGGCGCGCCGCGCGATGCTGAACAGGATCAGCGGCGGATCGAGCGACACGGAGTTGAACGAGCTGACCGTGATGCCGAGCGGTGCGCCGTCCCGGCCGGCACCGGTGACCACCGCGACGCCGGTCGGAAACCGGCCGAGCGTGCGGCGGAAACGGGTTTGATCGAAGGGCAGGTCCTGCATGGCGGCGCGGCTCCGGGCGGCCGCCGGCGGGCCGCCGCTGGTATCAACCAGCTTTGCACCGCCACATCAAGCGCTCCGCGGCGCAGCAGGGACCGCCCGGGGCGGCTCGCCGATCGACCCCGCGCGGGTCGGCGCCACCCCGGTCGGGCGCACTCGTCAGGCGCGCGTTGATCAGGCGCACTCGGTCGGGCGCGTGTCGGTCAGGCGTCCGTCCGCCGGCCTCGGGCGACGGCGGGGGCGGCGAGCGCCCGGCCACCGCGGCCCGGGGCGGTGCCGACCAGATGCTGGAGACGCTCGCGCAGGCTGTCGATGTGCTTGCGCATGGCGCGGGCGGCGCGTTCCGGATCGCGGGCCTCCACGGCCTCCAGGATGGTGCGGTGCTGGCGGGCGGCGGCGTAGAGGTCGATGGTCTGCCACAGATGCAGGTACCAGAAGCGCGTCGACCGCTCGTGCATCAGGCGAACGAAATCGGCCAGAATGGCGTTGCGCGACATGTCCGCCAGCTTGACATGAAAAGCTCGGTCCGCCTCCACGAAGGCATCCATCGAGCCGCCGCCGTGCCGACGGTTGGTCTTGTCGAGGATCGCGGCGAGCTCGCGCAGGTCCTCGCGCGTCCCGTTTATGACCGCGCGCCGCACCAGCTCGACCTCGACCAGGATGCGGGCATCGAGGATCTCCACCACCTCGCCGATCGAGTCCGGGCGGACGATGACGCCCTTGCGCGGCACCACCTCGACCAGCCCTTCCACCTGCAAGAGCTGCAACGCCTGATGCACCGGGGTGCGGCCGAGCTTGAGCAGATCGCAGATCGCCGCCTCGTTGAGATACTGCCCCGGCAGGAAGAACAGGGTGAGGATCAGCTCCTTGATCTGCTGATAGGCGTGCTCGGACAGCGACGACGGCCGCGAGGTCCGGGCCTTGCTCTTGGTCGCGCGCCCGTCTGTCGCCCGCCCGTCGGAGGCGCGTGTGGCGCCGTCACGCGGCGTGGTGCTGCGCGGCGTGGTGCTGCGAGGCGCGGTGCTGCGCGGGGCGGACGCGCGGGCCGCCGCGGGGGCCTCTTCGTCCTGCGGCGGGGCCGGCGTGGCCGCCACCTTGCGCTTCGATCGAGCGGTGCGCTCGGTGCGAGTCTGGACCATCTCGGCAATTCCCGTCGGCGGCTCTCTCGTCGTCGGGTCGCCGCGCGGCGGCGGTTCCTTGCTGCGCCGCGAGAGACGACCCGCGATCCGCGACCCCCTGTCGCGTCGACAAAACCTTAACGGTGTTCGGTGGGCGGCGCCAGACGCCCGTCGCGGCGACACGACCGCGCAGCGGTGTCGGCCGGCGTGGGAATTTTCCGCGATCGCTGCCGGAGCCCGGCCTCGAATCGTGGCGTCCGCCATCTCCGGTCGTGGCGCGACGGCGCCGCCTCGCGCCTGTCGAAGCCCCCGCCGGCGTCCTCCTCGTCGTCCAAATTTGCAGGGCTGCACCGTACGGATGACATCGCCGTTCGCTTCCCTCGGGGGAGTCGACGGTTATAATTCAAACCGCTCGGATCACTTTGCGTTCGGGCTTCCTTCGTCCATCCGTCCACTTTCGTGTCCTTCGCCTAAACCTCGAAGTCGGTCCAACGAGGAGCTGCTCCATGAGCTATGAACTCGACCACGCCTTTCTCGGAAAGCCGCATCATCAGCTCCCGCGCCGTGTCTACCCGGCGCAGGGCTGTGATTGGCAGTACCGAGTCGATTACGAGCGGCTCCGTCGTCAACGTCTCGAGCGCGCGCGCCAGCAGATGGAGATTCACGATCTCGGCGCGCTCGTGCTCTATGCGGGCGCCAACATCCGCTACATCACCGGCTCGTATCAGGGCAACTGGAAGTACAACATCAACATCCGTTACGCGGTGCTGCCGCGCGGCGGCGATCCGATCCTGTTCGAGACCGCCGGTTCCGACATGCAGTGCGCCCGCATCGACCTGCCGTGGATGCACAAGACCCGGGGCAGCAACATCGCCGAGGGCCTCAAGGGATCGGCGGCCATCGCGGCCGGCGCCAAGGAGCGCAAGATCGATCCGCAGAACGATCCCGGCCTGATGATGCGCGACAACATCCGCCCCGCCATGACCTGGCAGTGGGCCGAGTCGGCCGTTCCCTACATGGCCGAGCGCATGGTCGCCTCGATCTACGAGGTGCTGAAGGAGTACGGCGTCGAGAAGGAGAAGATCGGCATCGACAATCTCGACATGCCGTCGCTCGACGCCTTCCGGAAGTTCAACATCAACATCGTCAACGGCTGGCCGGCGATGTCGGCAGCCCGCGTCGTCAAGACGATCGACGAGATCGAGCTGCTGAAGCAGTCGTCGACCATCGGCGACGCCGCCATGTGGCACATCAAGCACGAATGGCTGAAGCCGGGCGTCACCGAGCGCCAGATCGAGGCCAAGGTGCACGAGCTGATGCTGAGGCTCGGCTGCGAGATCATCTACGACATCATCGTGGCGTCGGGCGGCAACACCTCGCCGTACCGCCGGTGGGCGACCGACAAGATCATCCGCCAGGGCGATCTCGTCATCGTCGACATCAACGCGGTCGGTCCCTCCGGCTACTTCATCGACTATGTGCGCTGCTTCAAGTGCGCCGCCAAGATGACGCAGAAGGAGATCGACCTCTACAAGCAGACCTACGACTCGATGTACGCCGGCATCGAGATGCTGAAGCCCGGCAATTCGACCGCCGACGTCGCCGCCAAGTTCCCCGAGTACGACGACGACACATACGGCACGGTGACGCTCCAGCAGTTCGCCCACTCGATCGGCATCACGCTGTACGAAGGCATGTGGATCTCGCGCGCCTACTCGCTCAGCCAGCCGGCCGAGATCAAGGAGAACATGTACTTCGCGATCGAGACCTTCGCGGGCCATCCGCAGCTCGAGCAGACCACGCGCCTCGAGGAGAACGTGCTGGTCGGCCCGAACGGCCCGATCGTGTTCACGTTGATGGAGCACATGGAAGAGGCCGTCGGCAATTACGAGCGGCCCGGCATGCATCATCCGTCGGTCTTGCGCTGATGTGGAAAGGACGAGGCGCGCACGGTCGCGTCTCGTCCATCCCGAGCCGCCGGCGTCACGATGCCGGCGGACGTTTCGCTCCCGCAGGCGCGCACGCCGGGCCTGCGCATTTCGAACTCCGGAGCGTGGGCCGCGCCTATTACCGCATTGCGGACCATTCCGGAGTGTTGCAGTCTCGACAGAATAATCGCGGATTTTACTTGGCTGTTCCCCACTCCCATCGCTAGATCGAGAGGAAAGCGGACATGAAGAGGCTATGGGGTCTGCTCGCACTTTCTGCCCTTTGTAGCGTCCTCGCCACCAGCCCCGCCCCGGCTCAGACCTCGGGTCCCAGCAAGGTCAAGGTCGGAATTCTGCTGCCCCTGACGGGTCCGTTCGCGGCGGTCGCCGAGACCCAGAAGCAGGGTGCGCTGCTCGCCGTCGACGTGATCAACAAGAAAGGTGGCCTGGACATGCCGTGGGGCAAGGTCCAGGTCGAAGGCATGGTGGACGACGACGAGGCCAAGCTCGACGTCGGCGTGCGCCGCTATCGCTACATGATGTCGGAAGGCGTGAAGGGCGTCGGCGGCCAGACCTGGGCGCCGCTGTCCTACGCCATCAACGCCATCGTGTCGCGTGAGCCGATGGCCTACTTCCCCGTCTGCGTGATGGCTAAGGAAGCCTTCCAGAAAGGCAAGATCGCGCCGTCGACCTTCGCGGCCGCCTACAGCCCGTGGACGGTCGGCTACACGGCCGGGACCCAGGCGGTGAAGACGCTCGGCAAGAAGAAGATCTTCTTCCTCGCGCGGTCCGACTCGTGGGGCTGGGACATCCGTGACGGCGTCTATGCGGCCGCCAAGGAGCACGGCGCCGAGATCGTCGGCTACGACGAGGCGTCGCTCGGCACCAGCGACTTCACCACGATCTTGCAGAAGGTCCGTGCCGCGAAGCCCGACGTGTTCATCGCCGCGCAGTTCGCCGCCGACTCGGTCGCGCTCCTCAAGCAGGCTCACCAGATGGGCCTGAACAAGGACATGACCATCTTCAACGCCTTCATCACCAACGTGGTGGCGAAGGGCCTGCCGCCCGAGGCGCTGCAAGGCGTCTACGCGATGCACTACTTCTATTACGACCTGTCCGCCATCGGCGACAGCGACGTCGCCGAGAAGGCGGCCGCATTCACCAAGCTGTTCCAGGACAAGTACGGCTATCCGCCGGATGCCTACGCGGCCATCGCCTACATCGCCTACATGGAGATGTTCCGTGGCTTCGAGCAGTCCAAGTCGTTCGACGCCGCCAAGGTGGCGGCGGCCCTCAAGGCCGACGGCGGCAAGTTCGACTCGGTTAAGGGCCCCGGCTCCTGGCGCGAGGACAACCAGGCAGCGTTCAAGTACGGCGCCTTCCTGGTGAAGGGCAAGGGCCCCGCCGACCGTAAGGGCGATTGGGACCTGTTCACGGTCGAAGGGTCCATGGGTGGCGACCAGATCCTCCCGCCGCTGAAGTCGCTCGGCTACTGAGCGCACGTCTCTCCGATGGTGGCCGGCCGGGCCGGCCACCCCTTCCACCTTCCTCCGGCGGCCGGCATGCCCCGGACGCCGGAGGGGCTACACACGGGGGACATCGTGACACGGGGGACATCGTGAACATCGATCCGCGCGCCGAGATCATCCGGGCGGAAGGCGTCACCAAGCGGTTCAAGGGCCTCGTTGCCGTCAACAACGTCAACTTCGTGCTGAACGAGTTCGACGTGGCCGGCATCATCGGGTCGAACGGCGCCGGCAAGACGACATTCTTCAACCTGCTCACCGGCTACTACATTCCCGACGAGGGGCGGGTCTTCTACAAGGGCCAGGACGTCACCCGCATGCCGCCCGAGCAGCGCGTCGATCTCGGCATGATGCGGACGTTCCAGCTCACCGCCACCTTCGACACGCTGACAGTCATCGACAACTTGGTGCTGGCCTGGTACCGCGCCCACGAGAAGCCTTCGCTTCCGGCACTCTTCTTCAACACCTGCCGCAGCCGGCGCAACGAGCCGAAGATCGTCGAGATCCTCGAGACCTTCAATCTCGCCGACGTGCGGGACCGTCTGGTGAAGAACCTGAGCCTCGGCGAGAAGCGGCGGCTCGAGATCGCCATGTCGATCCTCGCCGATCCGTCTCTGCTGCTGCTCGACGAGCCGCTGGCGGGGCTCGCCGAATCCGAGATCAAGATGCTGCTCGAGGTGCTCAAGGCGCGGGTCGGGCGCCAGACCATCCTGATCGTCGAGCACAAGATCTCCCATGTCCAGGACTTCCTGCAACGCCTCACGGTGATGCACGAGGGCCGGGTGATCGCCGAGGGGCCGTGCCAGGAGTGCCTGCGGCATCCCGAGGTGCGTCGCAGCTACTGGCAGATCGCGACGCCCGACCAGGCGGAGGCCGTCGCGTCATGAGCAAGCCCATCCTCGTGGTGAACGGGCTGAACGCCTCCTATGGCGAGTCCAAGGTGCTGTTCGACGTCAGCATCGACGTGCTGGACAAGCAGGTCGTCGGCTGCGTCGGCCGCAACGGCGCCGGCAAGTCGACCCTGCTCAAAAGCATCGCGGGATTCCTGCATCCGCGGTCCGGCACCATCGTGTCCGATGGCGTCGACCTCGTGGGGCAGCCCGCCTACACGATCGCCAATCTGGGGATCAAGTACATTCCCCAGGACAAGAAGGTGTTCTCGGATCTCACGGTGCGGGAGAACCTGGAGCTCGGCAGCTACGCCTCCGGCGACTACGACTGGGACCCGGTGCTGACCTTCTTTCCGAAGCTCAAGGTGCTGATGGATCGCAAGGCGGGCTACCTGTCGGGTGGCGAGCGGCAGATGCTGATGATCGGCCGCGCCATCCTCGGGCGACCCAAGCTGCTGCTGGTGGACGAGCCGACCGAGGGGTTGGCGCCGAGCATCGTGACGCACCTCAAGGATGTGTTTCGCGAGCTCCGCCGTAGCGCCGCTCTGGTCATCGTCGAGCAGAACCTGCCGATGATCTGCGGCATCGCCGACAAGATCTACGCCCTCAACGAGGGCCGGCTGATGGCCGAGATCACCGAGCGCGACAAGATCACGCCGGAGTACTGCGAGCCCTATCTCTAGGACCCTTCTACCGCGGACCTGCGGGTCCGCGGGCCGAGACGATGCCGCTGCCGGTCCGGGCCACCGGGCAAACCCGACGCGACGGTCCGGACGGTTCCAACACAGCGAGGGGCGGACATGGGCCGCCGCTCCGAGCGATCGGGCGCGCGGTGGCGGTCGCCACCGCCGGTCCGATCGAGAGAGGGATTGCGCGATGAACGTCCTGAGATGGTGGTCGGGGCTGTTGGTAGCCTTCGCCCTGCTGCTTCTACTCCGAATCACCCTGCCATTGCCGTTCAACAACGAGATCGTGATCTTCGCGATCTACGTGATCGGCTGCAACTTCCTGCTCGGTCGGGTCGGATTCATCTCCTTCGGCCAGCCGGCCTATCTGGCGGTCGGTGCCTACGGCACGGCCTTCTATCTCTATTATTTCGGCACCAATCCGTTCGTCGGCATCCTGGTCGGCGTGATCGCCGGCATTGTGGTGGCGGCGATCGTCGGACCGCTGTTCGTGCGCTTGCGCAGCGACTACTTCGCCCTCGTCAACCTGGCGCTCGCCGTCATCATCTTCTTCATGATGCAGAAGATGCTGGCGACCTACACGTTCGGCGACAACGGGCTCGAGCTGCTCACCAAGATGGACTCGACCCCGATCATCGACATCACGCGGCCCGAAGGGTTCTACGTGCTGGCGTTCGTGTCGGCCTTCGGGGTGTGGGCCTTGTACAAGTATCTCGACGACTCGGTGTTCGGGGCCTGCTGTCTCGCCGCCAAGGTCAACGAGGACAAGCTGCGCTTCCTGGGCTACTCCAACTTCGGCGTTCGCCTGATGGCGTTCATCGTCGCCAACACGACGACGGCATTCGCCGGCACGCTCTATGCGATCCACCAGGGGCTGGTGAGCCCCGAGATGTCGAGCCCGGCGCGTGTCGCCGATCCGGTCGTGGTCACCATCCTGGGCGGCGTCGGCACGCTGTATGGACCGCTGGTCGGGTCGGTCGCCTTCGTCGGCATGAAGGATCTGATCAGCAAGTATATCGGCCATTGGGAGCTGGTGGTCGGCGTCCTTCTGATCTTCGTCATGCTGGCCGGCGAACGCGGCATTTGGGGCTCGCTCGAGCCGTTGCTCAGGCGCTGGGTGCTTCGCCAGCGCGAGGCCGAGAAGCCGGCCGTGGCCGATGCGGGAGTGAAAGCGCGATGATCGATCCTCACCTGCTCCTGTCGGGCGTCATCTTCGGTCTCAGCATGGGAAGCGTCTTCTTCCTCATGACGCTCGGCCTGTCGCTCTGCTTCGGCCTGATGCGCGTCATCAGCATGGACCAGCTTCTCTATTACGCGGTCGGCGCCTACCTCACCTATACGGTGAGCATGGCGATCGGCAATGTCTGGCTGGGCATCCTGGTCGGCGTGCTGGTGTCGGCCCTGGTCGGCTTCGTGATCGAGCGGCTGGTGTTCCAGCGCACCTATTCGCGCGAGATCACCTTCAGCATGATCATCTCGTTCGGCCTGCTCATCGGCGGCATCGGCATCATCAAGGCCGTGTGGGGCCTGGTGCCGCGGCCGGTTCCGGTGCCGATCGAGGCGCAGTGGAACATCCTCGGCACCGAGGTTCCGGTGTATCGGATCGTCGTCGTCCTGATCGCAGTTCTGGTCTATGCCGGGATCTGGGCGTTTCTCAACAAGACGATCATCGGCAAGGCGATCCGCGCCGGCATCGAGGATGTGGGCCACACCGAGGGTCTCGGCATCAACGTGTCGCGGCTGTTCACGCTGACCTTCATCCTGGCCGGCGCGCTGTCGGGCCTCGCCGGCGGCCTGCATGCGCCGCTGATCATGGTGTTCCCCGACATGGGGCTGGAGATCCTCGCCTTCGCCTTCATGGTGGTGATCATCGGCGGTCTCGGCAGCATCAAGGGCACCTTCATCTCGGCCTTCCTGGTCGGGCAGGTGGTGTCGATCGGCTCGCTGGTCTACGCGCCGCTCGCCCAGATGGCGCCGTTCGCCATCATGCTGCTGATCCTGCTGATCAAGCCCACCGGCCTGTACGGCAGCGCGATGCTGAAGCGCTGATCGGCGACACCGTTGGATCTGCTCGACGGCCGGGCCTCGTGCCCGGCCGTTCTGCATCAGGATGCTCTGATGCCGATGGCCGCCGATGCTCACTCGTCATGCCGGCCTTTTCCCGGGCACCCACGACTTCAAGCCGATCAGCAACAAAGACGTGGATGGCCAAGACGAGCCTGGCCGACGTCGCAGGAAAATGCCCCACGTCCTGGTCGACGGCTCTCGCGTGCCGAGACAAAGAAAAACGGCGCCGCGAGCGGCGCCGTCAGGGGGTCGAGGCGGCCGTCTTGGCGCGGCCGCCGGAGTGTGGAGCGATCAGGCCGGGATCTGCTTCTGCTCGGCGGCCCGCTTGGCCTTGATGCCGGCCAGCACCTTCTCGGCGGTCGCCGGCAGCGACATGATGCGGACGCCGACGGCGTCGTAGATGGCGTTGCAGATCGCCGCCGCGGTCGGCACCAGGCTCGGCTCGCCCACTGCCTTGGCGCCGAACGGGCCGGTCTCGTCGTAGCTGTCGACGATGTCGCACTCGACCGCCGGCATGTCGAGCGTGGTCGGCATGATGTAGTTGGTGAGGTTGCAGTTGATCTGCTTGCCCTGCTTGTCGAACAGGATCTCCTCCTGCACCGCGAAGCCGAGCCCCATGAACACGCCGCCCTCGATCTGGCCTTCGACCAGCATCGGATTGATGGCGGTGCCGCAGTCGTGCGACGCCGTCACCCGCAGCACCTCCACCTCGCCGGTCTCGTCGTCGACGTCGACCTCGGCGATCTGGGTGGCGTACACATAGGTGCCGAACGGCTTGCCCTGGCCGGTCTCGGGATCGAGCGGCACGGTCGGCGGGTTCCAGGTGGCGCTGCCGATCGGCGGCGTCCCATTGACGATATGGGCCCGCAGCGCCACGTCGGCAATCGGCACGTTGCGGGCCGGAAAACCCTTCACCTGAATCTTGTGATCCTTGGCTTCGAGCTGGCTGGCCTTGACGCCGAGCATGCCGGCCGCCACCTCGAACAGCGTGTCGCGCGCCATCGCAGCGGCTGCCGCGATGGCGTTGCCGGTGATGTAGGTGGTGCGGCTGGCGATGGCGCCGGTGTCCATCGGGCAGGTGTCGGTGTCGCCCGACACGATGTGGATGTCGTTGGGGGCGATGCCGAGCGCCTCGGCGGCGATCTGAGACAGCACGCCGAGGGCACCCTGGCCGGTCTCCACCGTGCCGGTGAGCACCACGGCGGTGCCGTCCTCGTTGACCTTGACGACCGCGCCGCTCGGGTTCGCCGCCACCGTGAACCCGACCGGATACCACATGCTCGCGAGGCCGCGTCCGCGCCGCTTCATGACTGCACCTCCCAGCCGAACTTCTTCACGGCGTTCTCGAGCGACTCTTTCACCTTCACGCTGTGCAGCACCTGGCCGGTGGAGCTCATCGAGCCCTCGCGGAACATGTTGCGCAGCCGGATCTCCACCGGATCGATGCCGAGATCGCGGGCGATCTCGTCCATCTGCGACTCGTAGGCGAAGCATACCTGCGGGGCGCCGAAGCCGCGCATCGAGCCGGCCGTCGTCTTGTTGGTGTAGACCACGTAGCCCTCGGCGAGCGAATTGGGGATCTCGTAGGGGCCGGTGGAGAGGATGCACGCCTTGCCGAGCGTCGTCTCGCTGAACGAGCAGTAGGCCCCGCCATCGAGCACCATGCGGACCTGGCGGGCGATCAGCCGCCCGTCCTTGGTCACGCCGGTCTTGTAGTCCATGTGGAAGGCATGGCGGATGGTGCTCGCCACGAACTCCTCGACGCGGTTGAAGCGCCCCTTCACCGGACGGCCCGCCTTCTTGGCGAGCAGCGCCAGCACCGGCTCGTGGCGGATCTCGTTCTTGCCGCCGAAATTGCCGCCCACCACGGTGCCGATCACCCGGATGCGGCTGATCGGGATCGCCAGCGTGCGGGCGAGATCACAGCGCGCCAAGGTGATGCGGCCGATCGAGGCGTGGATGGTGAGGCGGCCGTTGGCGTCCCAGTCGGCGATGGAGGTGAACGGCTCCATCGGGGCGTGCTCGATGCCCGGCGTGTAATAGCGCCCCTCGTAGATGCGATACGCCTGGGCGAAGCCCGCCTCGACGTCGCCGCGCTTGATCACCTTCGAGGCGTACACATTGGTGTCGCCGCCATGGACCTTGTATGACTCCGGCTTGAGCGCCTCGAGGGCGTCGTAGACGCCGGGCAGCGGCTCGTACTCCACCGTGATGGCGTCGATCGCCGCCTGGGCGATCTGCTCGGTGACGGCCGCGACCGCCGCCACCCCGTCGCCGGCGTGGCGGACGATCGGGTGGGCCAGTAGCGGCTGGTCTTGCAGGCTGGGGCCGAACGAGTTGACCGGGATCTCGCTGCCGACCAGCACGGCGCACACGCCCGGCATCGCCTCCGCCCGGCTGGTGTCGATGCGCTTGATCCGCGCCGATGCGATGCCGGCGCGCTTGATCTTGGCGAACAGCATGCCGGGCAGGGCGATGTCGTCGATGTAGCGGGTCAGTCCGAGGCCGTGATTGCGGCTGTCCGGGCGCTGGGCGCGCAGGCCCACGGCGCGGGTCTGCTCGCCCACCTGGGGCACCAACGGCGGCTCCAGCGGCAGCGCGGTCGGTGGCGCCACGGCCGGCAGCCGCAACGCCTCGTCGCTGCGCCGCAGGGTCTCGACCGGCGCGACCCGCTCCTTGTCGAGGACGTCAAGCTCGCGATCCATCAGATCCTGGGCCATGCTGCTCCTCACTTCTGCTCGGGCGCTGCCAGCGCGGGGGATTGCCCCGCCAGCGCGGGGGATTGCGGCGATCGCATCATCGCGGCGGCTTCCTGCACCCCTTCGATCATCTTCACGTAGCCGGTGCAGCGGCACAGATTGCCGGTCAGCGCGGTGCGGATCTCCTGCGGGGTCGGCTCGGGAGTGTGGTCGAGAAGCGCCTTGGAGGTCATGATCACGCCGGGGCCGCAGAAGCCGCATTGGAGGGCGCCGGTCTCCTCGAACACCTTCTGGAGCGGATGCAGCCCTTCGCGGGTCGCCAGTCCCTCGATGGTGGTCACCGTGCGGCCGTCCGCCTGGGCGGCCAGCATCAAGCAGGCATTCACCGCGAGGCCGTCGACGATGACGGTGCAGGCGCCGCAGTCGCCGACGTCGCAGCCCGTCTTGGCGCCGGTGAGATGAAGGTGCTCGCGCAGCATGACCAGCAGGGTGGTCTCGGGCGGCACCGAGGCGGAGCGCAGCTCGCCGTTGACGGTCAGGGTCACGATCACGATGCGAGATCCTTCTGGTTCGGCGTCACGCGCCCGAAGGCGCCCGCCAGCGCCCGCTTCACCAGCACCGCGACGAGGTCGCGGCGGTACTCGGCGCTGGCCCGGAAGTCGGTGATGGGCTTGGCCTCGGTCGCGGCGATGCGGCCGGCCTCGGCCATCGCCTCCTCGCTCACCGGACGACCCGTCAGGTACGCCTCGGCCTTGGGGGCACGGATCACCGTCGGGGCGACGGCGCCGAGCGCGATGCGCGGCTCCGTGAACACGCCGTCCGGCGCCCAGAAGCTCGCCGCCGCGTTGACCAGCGCCAGCGCCTGGCCCTTGCGCAGCCCGAACTTCTGGAAGGCGGCCGGCTTGTGCAGGTTCTGCGTCGGCACGACGATCTCGATCAGGATCTCGTCGAAGGCGAGCGAGGTGCGGCGCGGCCCGACGAACAGCTCCGACAGCGGCATCTCGCGGCGGCCGCGCGGCCCCAGAACCGTCACCCGGGCATCGAGGGCCAAGAGGGTCGGCCCGGAGTCCATCGACGGCACGCAGGTGATCAGGTTGCCGCCGATGGTGCCGAGATTTCGCGTCTGCACGGCGCCGATCACCACCGCGGCCTCGGCGAGCGCTGGCGCCGCCTCGGCGATCAGCGGCGAGTGCACGATCTCGCTGTGGGTCACCATGGCGCCGAGGCGCAGCCCCGCGTCGGTGAGCGCGATGCCCTTGAGGTCGGCGGCGCGCGAGATGTCGACCACCACGTCGGGCGGCGGATGGGGCGAGAACTTCAGGTCGGCGAGGAGATCGGTGCCGCCGGCGAGCACCTTGGCGCCCTTGCCGTACTCGGCGAGCAACGCCACCGCGTGCTCCGAATCTATCGCCGCCACGTATCCGAACGGTTTCATGCTGCAAGCCTCGGCGGTGGGCCGGTCGCACTGCCGCGTCGTGTCGAGAGGCGCGGTCCCGCCGCGCCGCAAACCGCGGGCGGAACGGAACCGCTCGACATCACGCGACGTCGAGCAGAGCAGGAAACCGGCTGAACGACGACGGAAAGCCTGCCTGCTTCACAATGCGACGACAAGATCGCCCGGCACGGGCCTCGTCGTCGCAGGACGCAGGACTATCCCGCCAAGGCCCCGCAGCAGGGCCGAAAAGCTGCGTCTTTTCAGAAGCGTTCGAAGATACGATCCGACTTGTGACCGGCAGGACCAGGTGTCGTGCCCGGCGCCTCGGAAATTCTTCCGCATTTACATCGCGTTGCAGCATGCGCCGGGGGAGCGCTGCGGCACTGCGGCACGGCGGCCGGGCCAGCGAGGGGCACGCCGATCGCCCGGACCGGCGTGCCCTCGTCGTTTCGCGCTACGACACCGACTCGCTCTCAGGACACGAACGCGCCCTCAGGACACGAACGCGCATTTGGAGGCGGGCGTGCGGGTGTCCATGTCGCGGCCGCGGTTGAGGTGGTCGTCCGCCTCGGCGGCGCAGCCGAGCATGCGAGCGTAGAGAAACACCGTGAAGGCGGCGGTCTCCAGCCGGTCGCGGCCGAACGCGCCGGCCCGGAACGGCCGCCACATCAGCTTGAGCAGCACGGCGGCGATCAGCGCGTCGACATTGACGCAGTAGACGTTGCGCGAGATGCCGGCCTCGAACAGCGCCTGCACGACGGCGTGATAGAACTCGTGGAAGACGTTGTACTCGCCGCGCCGTTCGTAGAGCTCGCGCACGAACACCTCGCGCGGGTCCTTGTTGACCGGCTTGTCCTTGAACACCGGGTGGTTGACGCCCGGGATCTTCTGGAACGCCAGGCTGCCCACCTGCTTCTTCTCGATCTTGTAGGTCTTGTAGGTGCGGGCGAACGCCTTGGCGAGCGCCGCGAGATCGAGGCCGTGATCGCGGCGGCCCGGATCGTCGAGGTCGATGGGCGCGAACTGCTCGATCAGGAATGCGATGCCCTCGAAGCCGTTGCCGCCGTGGGCGTAGCCGCAGTGGCTCAGGAAGCCGAGCATAGCCTTGTTGAGCTGCACGCGATCCGGCGCCTCGGGGCCGTCGGAGGAGACGGCGCCCTTGGCGCCCTGGGCCGAGATGGTGCCGGGCCCGTTCGAGAGCAGGAGCCCGATCAGCGTCTGGAAGGCGAACTGCGCGTCCGGGTCGGCGGCCCGGCCGATCAGCGCCGTGCAGGCGACCTCGCCGAGCGAAGCGGTGCGCAGCAGCGCCTCCTCGTCATAGCCGCAGAAGGCGCCGGGCGCGTGGCGGTCGGCCTCCACCGAGGCGCCGATCAGCACGCCGAACAGGTGCAGCCACCACGGCAGCGTCTCGGCGGTGAGCGGCGAGATGCGCTTGCGCAGCAGCGGTCCCCAGGCGAGCGAGGCGGCGATGGCGGCGCGCACCGCGTCGGCGGTCGGATGGCCCGGCAGCGTCCGCAGCCAGCGCACGAACGGCGCCTTGGCGCCGCGCGCCGCGACGCCGGCGATCAGCGCCTCGGCGATGGGGTCCTCGGTGTCGGTCACGAACAGGGCGCGGCTGGCTTCGTCCATGGCGACGGTGCCGACATCGAAGCCGTCGTCCAGCACGCTGGCCAAGCGGGCATTGGAGAACGCCTCCAGCAGCAGCCGCACCAGCCGGCGCGTGCCCTCGAAGGCGCGCGGCCCGGTGATTGCCGCAGCGGCCGCGAGCACCGCGTTCGGTGCGTTGCCGGCGGCGCGTGCCGCCTCGGCGGCGGCCAGCATCGGCGTGCCGGCGAGGCCGAGGCTCGCTCCCACCATGACGTTGATCAGCGCGCGGTCGTTCGGCCCGCCGACCTGGCGCAGGAGCGCCAGCGCCACATTGGCCTCCAGCGGATGCTGGGCCGCATCGAGCACCGAGACGCCATGCAGCGTCGTCACCTGGGTCGACGGGTCCATCTGCGAGGCGCCGGAGGCATCCTTCATGGACTGGCGCGGAAACACCGTGCCGATCTGCCGGTTGAGGCGGGCGATCTCGGCCCCGTAGGGCGGCATCGCCTCGACCACCGGCAGGTCCAGCTCGGGCGGCAGCACCAGCCCCATGCTGGAGCCGAACCACGGCTTGAGGCTGAGATTGCCCTCCGGCTCGAAGTCCGGCAGGCAGGCGTTCGCCTGCATCACCGCAGTGAGCGCATGGGTGATGTGGGCGATGTTGGTGACCACGGCGCCCTTGCGCGAGAAGACCGGCCGCTCCGGCGTGAACACGCCGTCGACCTCGAACTTCTCCATGAACCAGCGTTCCTTGGCGGCGGCGTCGTCGTCGCCGCCCGACATCGCGCCGGCATGGCCGACCGGCCTTGTGAGCTTCGACTTCCAGCGGCCGACCACGCAGGCCACCACCGGCTTGGTGAAGGTGGCCTCCAGCTCGTAATGGCCGCCGGGCTCGACATAGAGCACCGCCGCCTTGCTGCGCATGTCGTTGGCGAGCGCATAGGCGAACTCGGGCGCCGCGAAGTGGATGTAGACGTCCTTGCCGGACGAGATCAGCGTCGTGGTGCCCCAGCCCGCCATGCGCAGATAGGTCGCCATGGTGGTGGTGAAGTTGCCGGAGTTCGAGTAGATGGCGATCGAACCGCGACGC
This sequence comes from Rhodoplanes serenus, assembly GCA_009720755.1. GTDB lineage: Bacteria > Pseudomonadota > Alphaproteobacteria > Rhizobiales > Xanthobacteraceae > Rhodoplanes > Rhodoplanes serenus. The sequence goes on along the minus strand of WNKV01000001.1, from coordinate 225,193 downwards.
AGCGCCTCGCGCGGGGCGTCGCCGCCGAGCGCGCCGCCGATCCGCACCTCGTTCCAGGCGTCGGCGACGCCGAGGCTGTTGCCGCCGAAGATGTCGATGCCGTTCTGTTGGCCCATGGCGCGGATCTCGCGCGCGTCGTGGACCGAGACCTTCTCGGTGACCATGAAGATCTTGCGCAGCTCCGGATTGACCCGGATCAGCTCGGCAACGCCGTCGCGGGCGCCCGATGGCGGCAGGTAGATGACGCCGCAGTTGAAGCGGTGTCCGGCCTCCATGCCCTCGCGCACGTCGTTGTAGACCGGGATGTCGCCGAGCGACGTCTTGAGCGACTGGCCGCTGCGGCCCGGCGAGGTGCCGAACACCACGTTGCCGCCGGAGTAGACGTGGCCCACGGGAGTCACGTCCTTGGATTCGCCGCCGAGCACGTTGAGCACGCAGACCCGGTCGTGGCGCGATGCCACCTGGTCGAGCGAGCTGATGCCGACGAAGTACTTGAAGGGGCCGATGCCGTCCTTGTGCATGGTCGTGTCCGGAGCTGGGGTCGGGCGCATCGGCGTCAGGCCGCGGTGGGGGAGGCGATCTTGAGGCTTTCGGCGACGGCGGCGCGGCCGCCGGCACGCATCCAGGCGTCGGCCTGCTTGGCGTAGCCGATCACCTCGCTGATATCGGAGTCGAAGCCGAAGATGCGGTAGGGCAGGCCGAGCGCCTCGACGGTGTCGCGCAGCGCCCCGAGGCCACGGACGAGGTTCGGGCCGCCGCGGGCGGCCACCACGTAGAGCGGCGTCGGCCCGTTCTTGGAGAAGTACTCGCGCAGCGCGTCGGAGATCGCCCGCAGGGTCTCGAAGATATCGGTGTTGTTGGCCTTGCCGCCGATGATGAACAGCACGTTGGACTGGGCGAGCCAGTGCTTGAAGCAGATCTGCGCCACCTCGCGCATCTTGGCATAGGGCGGGTTGCCGCCGAAGTCCGACGAGATGATGGCGAGGTCGCCGAGGATCTCCGACACCAGCGAGTTGGCGCCGCCCCCGAAGGTCGGTGCCAAGATGGTGCCCTGCGGGTTGATGACGTAGACGTCGCTCTGGCCCTGATAGGTGCGGAGCTGGTTGATCTCCTGCTCGAAGTCCGAGTAGTCGACGGCGAACAGCTCGGCCGGCAGGCCGAGGCGGAGCCAGCGGCTGTCGTCGCGGTCGAAGCCGCATTTGAAGTCGCAGGCGATCGGGGTGAGGCGGCCGTCCCGTTCCGGCCGCATGCGGATCGGGTTCAGCTCCAGCGTGGTCATGCCGTAGTTGTGATAGAGCTCCCACAGCTTCGGCAGCGCCTGCACCAGCGGCGAGATGATGGTGCTCGGCGCGTGCAGCTCGGACAGCGCATTGGCGACCACGAAGGCCTTGAGGCCGGTCAGCGAGTCGAACGGGATCTGGGCGACCTGGCTCTTGTCGAGCTCCTCGATGTCGACGCCGCCCTTGTGGGTGAGCGTCATGGTCGGAGCGCGGAAGCGGGTCGCGTCGGTGATCGAGAAGTAGACCTCGTGCTCGGCCGGCACCAGGCTCTCGAAGGTGACGCCGTTGGCCTTGAAGGTGTGGCCGCCGGACTGAATCTCGGAGAAGTAGAGGCGCTCCTTCTCCTTGAGAGCGGTCTTCAGGTCGCGGGCGATACCGATGAGGCCGGCCTTGCCCTTCTTGCCGACCCCACCCTTAAATACCGGCTTGATGATGATGCCGCCATGGCGGTCGATCAGGCTCCTGATCTCGGCTTCGCTGGCCGCCGGCCCGAGCACCTCGGAGGTTGGAAAGCCGGCGAACTGGAGGAGCTTGGAACCATAGAGCATGCCCGTGATCTGCATCGATCGCTCCTGCGGCCCCGGCCGCGGTCGCGTCGTGCATCGCGTATGGGGATGCGGGGCCGCTGCTTTTGCTTCTAGGCCCGTCGGGTGGCACCGTCATCGATGATTTCGCGTACGGCGTGCCGTCGCGACGTCGATCGCGGTGGCGGCGCAATGCCGCTCTGCAAAAAACAACGGCCGGGCGAGGCCCGGCCGTGTCGCACCGCATCATGCTATCAGAGTTATACCAACGGCAGCACTCTCGGACTGCATCTCCGTCGTGCCCGGCGGGAAACCGGGCACGGCGAGTCAGCATCCGCGGCCGTGGTTAGTCGGCGAACTGGCCGGCCGCCTTGATGATCGGAGCCCAGCGGTCGATCTCGTTGATCAGCATCTTCTGATGCACCTCCGGGGTCGCCCGCTCGGCGGCCACCGGCTCGGTGGTGATGTCGCGGAAGCGCCGGGCGAGCTCCGGGTCCTTCATGGCGGCCACGATGGCGTCGGAGAGCTTCTTCACCACCGCAGGCGGCGTGCCCTTGGGGGCGTAGACGCCGTGCCACACGCTGATCTCGAAGCCCGGCAGTCCAGCCTCGTCGGCGGTCGGCAGGTCCGGGAAGGTGGGCATGCGCGTCTTGGTGGTCACCGCATAGGCCTTCACCTGCTTCGAGGTGATCGGGCCGGTGGTGTTGGTGGCCTGGTCACAGGTCATGTCCACCTGCTTGCCGAGCAGGTCGTTCATGATCGGGCCGTTGCCCTTGTAGGGCACGGTAGTCACCTGGGTCTGGAGCGCGGTCTGGATCAGCATGCCGCACAGATGCGAGGCGGCGCCCAGCCCGGCATGCGCGTAGGTCACCTTGGCGCCATTCGCCTTGATGTACTCGATCAGCTCCTTCAGCGTGTTCGCGCTGAAGTCGGGGCGGGCGATGATGGTCTGCGGCGACTCGGTGACGAGGCCGAGCGGCACGAAGGCCGTCTTGGTGTCGTAGGGCAGCTTGCGATAGAGCGTCGCCGCCGTCGACAGGCCGACATGGTGGATCAGCAGGGTGTAGCCGTCGGGGTCGGCGCGGGCCACGCGGGCCGAGCCGATGGTGCCGCCGGCGCCGACCGCGTTCTCGATGATGACCTGCTGGCCGAGCGACTTCGACATGGTCGCGGCGGTGATCCGCGCGATGGTGTCGGTCGGGCCACCGGCCGCGAACGGCACGATCATGGTGATCGGCCGTGTCGGATAGTCCTGTGCCACGGCCGGGGTGGCCACGACCAGCAGAGCCGCGGCGATCGTCATAAAACGCATCTGGGATGTCCTCCTTGCCCTTCTTGTCGGGAGATCGAAGCGGGCCGGAACGGGCCGCAGGATTCGCGGCCGAGGCGAATTGATAGCACGCGGCGCCCCTCCGTGCATGGCTGGCCCGCGTCCGACCAAACCCTTACGGCGGTTCCCGGGTGGGGGCGTCCCGGCCCGGGTGGGCGCCTGCCCTCAGCGGGCTGCCGGCTTGCTATCCGCCGGCTTTGCGTCGGCAGGCTTGGCGTCGGCAGGCTTGGCGTCGGCAGGCTTGGCGTCGGCCGGCTTGGCGTCGGCCGGCTTGGTGTCGGCGGGCTTGGCGGCCCCGGCGGCGGCCTGGAGCCGATCGACGCTGGCCTGCAAGGTGGCCACCGTCGCCTTGAGGGCGGCGATCTCGGCCGCCGCGGCGGCGAGTCGCTGCTGGGTCGCGGCGGTGTTGCGGGCGATCAGTCCCTGGAGATAGGCGATGTTGCTCTGGAGGCAGCCGGTGCGCCGCTCCAGCTTGGCTTCCTTGTCGCACGCCTCGATGCCCGGCACGTCCTGGGCCTCGGCCGCTCCTGGGGCCGAGGCCGCCAGCAGGGCGGCGAGCAGCGCGGTCGCCAGAGCGGATGGGGCGGTCGATCGGCGGGCGAGACGGGGTGGCGGACGGCGGTCGGTCGCGGGCATGGCGGCCTTTCTGTCGGCGGTCGGGGTCGACCGCAGGCTACGCCGGTCCGGCCGCGCCGGCGAGCCATCCCTGCGATGCCGGCCGGGCCACGTCAGGCGTCGCCGCGGCCGAACAGGCGGGCGAGCAGCCGGCGCAGGCGGCCGGCCAGCACCCCGACCAGCAGCGAGCCGCCGCCGAGCGGCACCGGCGCTACCGTGGCGTCGCCCGGCGCCCGCAATCGCAGGTCGACCGTGCGGGCGAACGCCTCGCCGATGCGGGCGACGAGATCGCGCACCAGGTCGGAGCGCCCGAACTGGGCGAGCGGCCCCTGAAGGGTGAAGCCGATGACGCAGTCGACCCGGGTGGCGGGCGTGGCGTTCGGCCCGGCGGTGTCGGACAGCACGTACTCGACCCGGCCGGCCGCCTGGGAGCCGCTCTTGCGGTCGCGGCCGCGGCCCTCGATCACCATCCGGCGGGCCGAATCGTCCCGTGTCGCCGTGCCCTCGCCCGAGAAGCCCGCCGTGATCGGGCCGAGGCGCACCTCCATGCGGCCGGCGAGGCGGCCGTCCGGGCCGGGCGGATCGAGCGTGAGGCCCGGCATGCAGGCGGCGACCCGCTGGGGGTCCGACATCAGCGCCCACACCGCCTCGGGCGGGTGCTCCAGCACGAAGCTCTCGGTGAACCGCGTCTCGCCGTCCACCACGGTGACGGGGCCGACCTCGACCGCGATCGGCCGGGCCGGCGCGGGTGCCGTGGCCTGGGCGGGCGCGGAGCGGGGAGCGGCCGGCGCCGTCGGGCTCGGCGCGGTTGCCGCAACGGTTGCGGTCGCGTCCGGCCCCGGGGCGGGGCCGCGCCAGCGGGCCGGGTCGGCCGCCGTGGCCGGCACGGCGGGACCCTCCGCCACCACGCTCTCGATCGCCGCGACGATGCCGGCATAGCCGGTGCAGCGGCACAGGTTGCCGCTCATCTCGGTGCGGATGTCGAGCTCGGGCGTCGCGGCCTTGCGGCGGACGAGGTCGCGTGCCGCGATCATCATGCCGGGCGTGCAGTAGCCGCACTGAAGGGCGTGCTCGGTGGTGAAGGCCCGCCGCATCCGCGCCATCAGCGCATCGTCGTCGAAACCCTCGATGGTGCGCACCCGGGCGCCCTCGCAGGCGACCGCGAAGGTGATGCAGGAGCGGGCGATCTCGCCGTCGATCTCCACCGTGCAGGCGCCGCAGACGCCGTGCTCGCAGCCGATATGGGTGCCGGTGAGAAGGAGCTGCTCGCGCAGGACGTCGGCGAGATGGGTGCGCGGCGCCACCTCGACGGTGACCGGGCGGCCGTTGACCTCGAGCGACAGGCGGGTCATGGCGACACGACCTCGGCGACGGCGCGCCGCACGGCGGCGACGTGGACGCGCATCCGGTACTCGTCGCCGGCGACGCCGGCCTCGATCAGCGCCTCGCGCACCGCTTCGGCGTCGACCAGCCGGGCGAGCAGGCGGCTGCCGGCGCCCCGGCTCGCCTCGATCACCGCCGGTCGGCCGCCGCCGGCGCCGGCCACGATGCGGCAGACGCCGCGCTCCGGATCGTGCACCGCGACCCCCATGCCCTCGGCGAACTCGCCGGTCTTGCGACAGATCTTGTGGAAGCCGCAGCGCGCCGCCGCCGATAGTCGCGGGATGCGGACGCCGTCGACGATCTCGCCCGGCTCCAGCGCGGTGCTCATGGCGCCGCGCACGAAATCGCCCACCGGCAGGTGGCGACGGGCGCCGTGCGGGCCGCTGATCAGGATCTCGGCGCCGAGCGCCGTCAGGGTCGACAGCCAGTCGGCCGCCGGGTCCGCATGGGCGAGGCTGCCGCCGACGGTGCCGCGGGTGCGCACCGCCCGGTAGGCGATGCCACGGGCGACGCGGGGCAGGAAGCCGCGGCTCGGATCGGCGATGCGCCCATCCTCGATCGCCGCGTGGGTGACGACGGCGCCGAGCACCACGGCGTCGTCGCTCTCCTCGATGCGGCCGAGATCGCGGATGCGGGTGATGTCGACCAGGCACGACGGCTGGGCGAGCCTGAGATTCAGCATCGGGCCGAGCGACTGGCCGCCGGCCATCACCTTGGCGTCCGGGTCCGCGGCGAGCAGCGCGCAGGCGGCCGCGATCGTGTCGGGCCGGGCATAGTCGAACGCGGCGGCCTTCATTCCGCAGCCTCCCGGGGACGTGCGGCGGCGATCGCCTCGACGATGCGGCGCGGCGTGATGGGCGACACCGCGAGCTCGACACCGAGATCGCGCAGCGCATCGTTGACGGCGTTGGTGAGCGCGGCCGGCGGCGCGATGGCGCCGCCCTCGCCGATGCCTTTCTGGCCGAAGCGCGTGTAGGGCGACGGCGTCTCCATGTGGAGGATGCGCAGCGGCGGCATCTCGGTCGGCCCGGGCAGCAGATAGTCCGACAGCGTCGAGGCGAGCGGCTGGCCGCGCTGGTCGTAAGTCATCTCCTCGTAGAAGGCGGTGCCGATTCCCTGCGCGGTGCCGCCGATGATCTGGCCGTCGACGATCATCGGGTTCACCAGCACGCCGCCGTCCTCGACGATCACGTAATCGAGGATCTCGGTCTCGCCGGTCTCGGTGTCGACCGCCACCACGGCGGCGTGCGCCGCATAGCTGAAGGTGCCGGTGTCGCGTGCCGGCTTGTAGCCGGCCGTCACCTCGAGGCCGCCGGGATCGACGTCGCGCGGCAGGTCCTGCGGCCGGCGATACCAGGTGCGGGCGATCTCGGCGACGCCGATGCGGCCGGACGGGCCGATCACCTCGCCGTTCTCCAGCCGCACCGCCGCGATGTCGGTCTGCAACAGCGCGGCGCCGATGCGTTTCAGCCGACCGGCGAGCGCCTCGCAGGCTTCGGCGACGGCGCCGCCCGACATGATCATGCAGCGCGAGCCCCAGGTGCCCGTCGAGTAGGGCGTCATCGCGGTGTCGCCATGGGTCACCTTGATGCGGTCGTGCGGCACACCGAGAATCGAATGGGCGACCTGCGACAGCGTCGTCTCCAGGCCCTGGCCGTGGCTGTGGGCGCCGATGCGCAGCTCGAGCCCGCCGTCGGGCGTGAAGCGCGCCTGGCACTGCTCGTGGCCTGGCACGAACGGAATGCCCCAGGCGGCGTAGACGCTGGTTCCGTGGCCGGCCTGCTCGGCATACATGGAGATGCCGACGCCGAGGCGACGGCCGTCGGGCTCGCCGCGGGCCTGGCGGGTGCGGATGCCGGCGAGGTCGATCGCCGCGACGGCGCGGCGCAGCGCCTCCGGATAGTCGCCGGAATCGAAGTGCCGCTTGGCGACGTTGTCGAACGGCATCTGCTCGGGCCGCACCAGGCTTTTCATGCGAAGCTCGGTCGGCTCGATGCCGATCTGGCGGGCGAGCGCGTCGAGCGTCACCTCCAAGGCGAAGCAGGCGCCGGTGCGGGCGACGCCGCGATACGGCAGGATCGGCGGCTTGTTGGTGGCGACCGAGTGGACGCGGCAGCGATAGTGCCGGAAGTCGTAGAGGCCGGGCAGGATGCTGCCGATCTGACCGCCCTCCAGGCAGGCCGAGAACGGGTAGGCCGAGTAGGCGCCACAATCGACGCTCGCCTCGGCGTCGATGCCGAGCAGGCGGCCGTCGGCGTCCGCATAGGCGGTGACGCGATAGTGGTGCTCGCGGCAATCGGCGCCCGCCGTCAGGTTCTCGCGGCGATCCTCCAGCCAGCGCAGCGGCCGGCCGAAGCGGCGCGTCGCGACGGCCAGTGCCACCTCCTCGGCGAGCAGCACGCCCTTGTAGCCGAAGCCGCCGCCGACGTCGGGGGCGATCACCCGGATCGCGCCCTCGTCGATGCCGAGGCATTCGGCGAGGCCGGAGCGCACGATGTGAGGCTGCTGGGTCGAGGTGTGGAGCACGAGCTGGCCGACCCGGCTGTCCCATTCGGCGACGACGCCGCGGCCTTCGAGCGGGCTCATCACCTGGCGGGCCGTGCGCAGCTCGCGAGTGACCGTGTAGGCGGCCTTCTCGGCCATGCCGGCCGAGTCGACATCGGTGACCGAGACGAGGAACAGGTTGTCGCCCCAGTGCTCGTGCAGCAGCGGCGCACCGGGGTCGCGGCCGGCCAGCATGTCGACGACCGCCGGCAGCTCGTCGAACTCGACCTCGATCTCGGCCGCGATGTCCTCCGCTTCGGCGCGGGTCGGCGCCACGCACAGGGCGATCGGCTCGCCGACATGGCGCACCTTGTCGGCGGCGAGCACCGGCTGCACCGACGACTTGAAGCCGGGCAGCGTGGTGTCGGCGCGGATCGGCTTCACCTCGGCGAGGTCGGCGGCGAGCAGCACGCGGTCGCGCAGATGCTCCGGCACCCGCACCGCGCCGATGCGCGCATGGGCCAGCGGGCTCCTGAGAAACGCCACCTCCAGCATGCCGGGCAGGCGGATGTCGCCGACATAGCGGCCGCGACCGCGCATGTAGCGGTCGTCCTCCTTGCGCGGCAGCCGCGCCCCGATGCCGGCGGAGTGCTCGTCGGCGGCGGTGTGGCTCGGGATGGTCTCGGTGGCGGGGGTGTCACCGGCGGCGGTCACGGCGGTCCTGCATGCGGATACGGGGCTCCGTTGGAGATGGCCGTCACGACTTGTTCTAAGAATAGAACAAGTGATCCTAGAGCATTTTCCGGCGAAGTGGAATCCGGTTCGCCGTCGAAAATGCGATCCTGCAAGGGCGACGAGAGTGAAATCCGATCCGGTCGGATCGGATTCGCTCTAGCCGCGCCGCTCGGGGCCGGCAACCCGGTCGCGCGGGCGCAGCGACGTACCGCTGTGCCCGTCTCGTGATACCGCCGTCGGCCCGCGCAGCTCGATGTCGAGACTGACGCAGTCGCCCCGATAGGTGATCTCGCCCACATAGATCACCACGCCATCCGCATCGGTGACGACGCAGCGGGCCTCGGCCGTGGGCGCATTGAGGGCGATGCCGAGGAGGCGTGCCGTCTCGACGTCGGCGGCCCCGATGGTGAGCGTCTGATGGGCGCGGGCGATGCGCAGATCCGGCATCTCGGCGAGCACCACCAGGGCGGCGCGTGCCGCGAACTGCCGCGGCGCCTTGGACCAGACATCGCGGGAGAGATGGACGCGGGCGTAACCGAACGGCTCGGTGCCGCGCTTCTGGAGGCTGCGCAGGAACCGATAGGAGGTGGCCGGGCGCCCCTCGTGCTCGGCGATGCGCGGGCCGCCGCCGTCGGGACCGGCCGCGAGCCGGTGCGGCACGTTCTCGCGGATCATCGACACGAGACTCTCCCAGTCGGTGGCGAGCTTCAGCCATCGGCTGCTCTCCACCGACTTGGTGACGAAGGTGCCGCGGCCCTGATGCGAGCGCAGCAGTCCTTCGGTCTGCAACAGGTCGATCGCCTGACGCACGGTGACGCGGGCCACGTCGAACTCGCGCTCCAGCTCCTCCAGGGTAGCGATGCGGTCGCCGACCGCCCACACGCCGTCGCGCAGCCGCCGGCGCAGCACCGAGGCGACCTGAAGGTAGCGCGGCACCCGGCTGTCGGCGTCGGGTGCACGGCGCCGCGGTCGGCCGGGCGCCTTGCGAGGGCGGGCCGAGTTGGAGCCGGAGACGGGCGCGCGAGCCATGGGTCGGTCCTTCGTCAGGCGACGTCGCCGTGCATGTCGACGAAGCCGCCGACCAGATTGCTTTCGTAGAGTCGCGCCGCGACCGCGGTCCCGGCTCCGCGGGCCGGCACCAGGCGGGCCGCGAGCCCATCGATCTCGGCCACGAAAGCGCGCCGGGCCGCGACGGCGGTGTCGATGTCGACCGCCTGGAAGCGCAGCGTCGCGCCGGGGGCCAGCCGGCCGAGGCCGGGCAGGTCGGCCGAGATCACGGTGGCGATCTTCGGGTAGCCGCCGGTGGTCTGGCGGTCGGCGAGCAGCACGATCGGCACGCCGTTGCCCGGCACCTGCACGGCGCCGGGCGCGATGCCGTCCGACACGATGTTGAAGCCGTCGCGGTGCGTGATCGTCGGGCCGTCGAGCCGCATGCCCATGCGATCGGTCGACGGCGATACCGTGTAGGCCGAGGCCAGGAAGGTGGCGACGCCCTCCGCCGTGAAATGGTCCTCCTGCGGCCCGAGCACGACGCGCACGCGCTCGGGCGCCGCGAAGGCGAGCTCCGGCAGCGTCATCTCGTCGCGGGTGGGCGCCGCGGGGGTGGCGAGCGGCAGGAGGTCGTCGGCGCGCAGCGCGCGGCCGGCGAAGCCGCCGAGGCCGCCGCGCACCAGAGTCGACCGGCTGCCGAGGAACGGCTCGACCGCGAAGCCGCCGGCGACCGCGAGATAGCCGACGACGCTGCCCGACAGGCCGCCGATGCGCAGCGTCTGGCCGCGGACGAGCCGCATGCTGGTGAGCGGCGGCACCCGGCGGGGCGGCGCGCCGTCCTCGGCGTCGATCACCTCGATGATGGCGCTGCCGCCGGCCACCGCGACCCGCACGCTCGTCGCCTCCACCCGCAGGGTGGGGCCCAGATAGGCGATCTCCAGCGCCGCCGTATCCGGCGCGTTGCCGACCAGCACGTTGGCGGCGGCGAGCGCCAGCGGATCGAGCGCGCCCGACACCGGGATGCCGAGCCGCTGGCTGCCGCGGCGGCCGACGTCCTGCAAGGTCGTCATGGCGCCCGGGGCGAGCACCCGCAGCATCGGCGGCTCGCCCGTCATGGTGCAGCCTCCGCGGCGTCGTTGCCGGCCGTGTCGGCCGACTCCGGCTCCGCTTCGGGTTCCGGCGCATAGGTGCCGGCGGCGGCGCGCGCCTCCAGCGCCGCCAGGGTGTCGCGGTCGATCGGCTCGATCCGCACCCGGTCGCCGGCGGCGAGCAGCGCCGGCGGCTGGCGCCGCAGATCCCACAGGCGCGCCGGCGTGCGGCCGATCAGATGCCAGCCACCCGGGCACTCGACCCCGTAGACCACCGTCATGGCGGTGGCGATGGCGACCGAGCCGGCCGGCACGCGCACGCGCGGGTCCTTCCGGCGCGGCAGGCGCAGCACCTCCGGCACGTCGCCGAGATAGGGCTGACCGGGCAGGTAGCCCAGCATGTAGACATGATAGGTCTCGCCGCTGTGGCGGGCCGCGACCTCGTCGGGGGTGAGCCCGCAGGCGGCGGCGACCTCGGCGAGATCGGGCGCCACGGCGGGATCGTAGCAGACCGGCAGCCGCCACAGCCGGCCCGGCTGATCGACCGCGGGCAGATCCTCGGCGAGGCCGCCGAGCTGCGCCGCGAGATCGGCGGGGGCGATCACCAGCGGATCGTAGTGCACCATCAGCGACCGGAAGGTCGGCACCAGCTCGGTGATGCCGGTGATCGGCGCCGCCTCCAGCCGGTGGGTCAGCGCCAGCACCCGGGCATTCAGCCGGCGGTCCACCGCATCGCCGAACTCGACCACGAGGGCGGTGTCGCCGGCGGCCAGGAGGCGCGGCGGCGACGAGGGCTGCGGGGCGCTGGACATCTCGCTCACGGCCGCATCGACCGTCGTCTGGCCCTGCCCGAAAGATCGGCACAGGAGGGTGGTTGCGCACGGGCGCGGTTGTTGTATGGTTTTCCTATAAATAGGACCAGTCGTCCACCCCCGCGCCTCGGCGACGCGGCCCGCGGGCGGGGGACGAGGAGGCGAAGCGAGCCACCATGACGAGGCGGATCAACCTCAACGCCGACATCGCCGAGAGCTGGGGTGCCTATTCGATCGGCAACGATGCCGAGCTGATGACCATCATCAAGTCCGCCAATGTCGCCTGCGGGTTCCATGCCGGCGATGCGAACTCGATGCACCGGCTGTGCCTGCTGGCCAAGCAGGAAGGGGTGAGCGTCGGGGTCCATCCGGGCTTCAACGACCTCTGGGGTTTCGGTCGCCGCCGCATCCAGATGAAGGCGAGCGATCTCGAGTATATGGTCGCGTACCAGATCGGCGCTCTCCAGGCCATGGCCCGCTACGCCGGCATCCCGGTGACCCACCTCAAGGCGCACGGCGCCCTCAACAACATGGCGGCCGAGGACGAGGAGTATGCGCTGGCCATCGGCCGCGCCATCAAGACGGTCGACCCGAGCCTCATCTACGTGGTGCTGTACGGCTCCAAGATGCAGTGGGCGGCCGAGACGCTCGGGCTGCGGGTCGCCCGCGAGGGGTTCGTCGACCGCGCCTATCTGGACGACGGCAATCTCGCGTCGCGCGCCCTCTCGGGCACCGTGCTCAAGGACCCCGAGGCGGCGCGCCGGCACACCCTGCGGATGGTGCTGGACGGCGAGGTGACCACCATCAACGGCAAGACCATCAAGGTGGAGGTCGACACGCTGTGCGTGCACGGCGACGAGCCGACCGCGGTGGCGGTCGCCCGCTCGGCGCGTACCGCCCTCGAACAGGCCGGCGTCACCGTCGTGCCGCTGACCGAGATGGATCTGTAGACGGCTTTCGCGGCCGCCGGCCTCCTCGCGTCCAAGCGAGGGACGGCGATCGCCCGGTTCGCGCCGGCTCCGGCGGCCCACAGCCGCCGCGTGCCGTGGAGTTCACCCCCCTCCGTCGCGCAATGCGGCGGCCTCCCCGGCCCCGGGGAGTGGAGCGCCGAGCGAGGTCCCGACGCCGATGACGAGCGATGCTCTCGTGAGAGACTACGACACGTTGCGCCGCGATCTCGCGGCGCGCGACCGCGGCCTGCGCGAGAAGGTGACGACGCTCGAGCAGGCGGCGACGCTGGTGCGCGACGGCGATCACGTCGCGATCGGCGGCTGCACCTTGTCGCGCACCCCGATGGCGATGATCTGGCAGCTCATCCGGGCCGGCCGGCGAAACCTGACGGTGTCGCGCTCGATCACCTCGACCGAGGGCGACCTGCTGTTCGCCTCCGGACTCGCCCACACCATCGTGTCGAGCTGGTTCAGCCAGGGCATCGTCTGGGGCATCTCCAAGGTGATGCGCCACCATGTCGAGAACGGCCTCGCCGCGTTCGAGGAATGGAGCCACATGGCGATCGGCATGCGCTACCGCGCCGGCGCCATGGGGGTGCCCTTCGTGCCGGTGCGCTCGATGATCGGCTCCGACGTCGCCCGCATCCGCGGCGACCAGGTGAAGCCGATCCGCTGCCCGTTCACCGGCGAGGAGGTGATGGCGGTACCGGCGCTCAACCCGAACGTGGCGCTGATCCACGTCCAGCGCGCCGACCCCTACGGCAACGCCCAGCTCGACGGCCTCCAGTTCATGGACATCGACATCGCGATGGCGGCCGACAAGGTGATTCTCACCACCGAGCGGATCGTCTCCAACGATCAGATCCGTCGTGCTCCCGACCACACCCGCATCCCGTTCTTCACCGTCGAGGCGGTGGTGGAGGTGCCGTACGGCTCGGTGCCGCACGAGTGCTACGGCCAGTACGAGCCGATCTTCGCCCAGCTCGACCGCTACGCCGCGCTCATCGCCAAGGACCCGGTGGCCGGCGCCCGCCAGTATCTCGACGACTACGTGCACGGACCCAAGGACTGGTCCGACTATCTCGCCAAGGTGGGCATCGACACGCTGCTCACCGCCAGCCGCCGTGGCCGGGTGATCTTCAATGACTGAGCAGACGACCTCCTCGGCCTACACGGCCTCCGAGCTGATCGCCATCATGGCGGGCCGCCTGCTCGTCGACGGGCAGATCGTGTTCGCCGGCGTCGGCATCCCGTTGCTCGCCGCCACGCTGGCCCAGCGCAATGTCGCCCCCAAGCTCACCATCCTGTTCGAGGGTGGGGTGATCGGGCCGTTCATCCGGCCGGGCGAGCTGCCGCCCTCCACCAACGAGCAACGCTGCACCCGCCGCGCCAACATGGTGCTGCCGTCGACCGACGTGCTGCTGTTGTTGCAGCGCGGCTATGTCGATGTCGGCTTCATGGGCGGCGCCCAGATCGACCGTTACGGCAACCTCAACTCGTCCTTCATCGGCCCGGCCGAAAAGCCGTCGATCCGTCTGCCCGGCACCGGCGGCGGCAACGACATCTCGTCGCTGACCAACATGATCGTCGCCATGAAGCACGAGAAGCGCCGCTTCGTGGAGAAGGTCGACTTCATCACCTCGCCGGGCTGGATCGACGGCCGCGACAGCCGCGCCCGCTGCGGCTTGCCGACCGGCGGCATGTGGCGCGTCGTCACCGATCTCGCCGTGATGGGCTTCGACGCCGAGACGCGCGAGATGGAGGTGCTGGCGCTGCATCCCGGCGTCAGCTTCGCGCAGGTGCAGGACAACACCGGCTTCCCGCTGCGCCGCGCCCGCGAGGTGGGCGTCACCGCTCCGCCGCGCCGGGAGGAGCTGGCGCTGATCCGCGAGCTCGATCCCGACCGTCTCTACACCGCCTGAACGGACCCGCCCCGCCCGGGTCCGCCGGGCGGCCGCTCCCTTCGTCGCGTCCGCCGCCCGGCGGCGCATCGTCTCAGCAAGGGTCGCCCCCGCGACCGGAGGACTGCATGGCCGCGAAGAAAGAGACCGTCTACGGCATCGCGATGCGCAACTTCACCCGGTATCCGGAGATGCCGGATGCCAAGGGCCTGATCGCCTATGGCGAGCGCATGGAGGAGCTGGGCTTCGAGTCGCTGTGGGCGTGGGACCACGTCCTGCTCGGCGTCGACCCCAACTTCCCGATTCACGAGGCGCTGACGATTCTCACGGCCGTGGCGGCGCGCACCACCCGCATCAAGGTCGGCACCGGCATTCTCGTCATGCCGATGCGCAATCCGGTGCTGCTGGCCAAGGAGCTCGCCACCATCGATCACATCTCCGACGGCCGTCTGGTGCTCGGTGCCGCGGTCGGCTGGTACCGTCGCGAGTTCGACTCGCTCGGCGTCGACTTCACCAAGCGCGGCAAGATCATGGAGCAGAGCCTCGAGATCATCGACCGGCTGTGGACGGAGGACAAGGTCGACGGTGCCTACGATCCGTACAATCTGCGCGGCGCCGTGATGTATCCGAAGCCGGTGCAGAAGCCGCGCCCGCCGATCCTGATCGGCGGCTATGTGGACGCGGTGCTCAAACGCGCCGCCACCAAGGGCGACGGCTGGCTCACCTACTATTACACCGCCGAAGCGTTCGCCCGCACCTGGGCCAAGGTGCGCGGCTTCGCCGAGGAGTCGGGACGTGATCCCGACACGCTGATCTCCACCAATCAGCTCCCGATCTGCATCGGCCCGCGTGACAAGATCGAGGCGCCGATGAAGCATTGGTTGCAGAGCGAGTGGGACTATGCGGCGTGGTCGGAGTCGACGATGGACTCCGCCATCATGGGCACGCCCGAGGAGTGCGTCGAACAGTTGCAGGCGCATGTCGCGACCGGCATCGACCGCATCATCTTCGTGCCTTATCGTTACGAGGCGGAGCAGATCGAGGCGATCGCCCGCGACGTCCTGCCCAAGCTGCGGGCGCGCTGACCGGCACGCCGGCGACGGAAAGACTGCAAGCCGCCGTCGCCGCACCTGACGATCCACTAAAAAGAAGCAGCGGCACAAAGCTTGCTTGCAATAACGGGAAACGACAGGAGACCGCAATGCATACCAAGACTGTCAAGACCGCATCACCCTCGTCCTGCGGCCGGCGTGTCGGCTCTCCGCCGAGGGCGAGCACGACGGCTGCGGGCCTGATCGCGGCGGGCGTGCTCGCGACGGCTCTGTCGACGGGGTCCGTGGCCGCCCAGGAGACCATCAAGATCGGCGTCAGCCAGCCGCTCACCGGCGCCTTCGCGGCGTCGGGCAACTATGTGGCGCAGGGCGCCCGCATCGCCGAGGACGAGATCAACGCGGCCGGCGGTGTCCTCGGCAAGAAGATCCAGCTCGTCATCGAGGACAACAAGTCGAACCCCACCGAGGCGGTCGCCACCGTCGAGAAGCTGATCGTGCGTGACAAGGTGCCGGTCATCATGGGGGCGTGGAGCTCGACCCTGACGCTCGCCGTGATGCCGAAGATGCAGGAGTACAAGGTCCCGCTGGTGGTGGAGACCTCGTCGTCCGGCAAGATCACCACGGCCGGCAACCCTTATGTGTTCCGCATCAGCCCGACCTCCGAGATGGAGGCGATGTCGTTTCGCCCCCTGGTCGCCAAGCTGGGCATCAAGAAGGCCGACTTCCTCAACACCAACAACGATTTCGGCATCGGCTCGGCGACCGAGTTCGCCAAGATGCTGAAGGCCGAGGGGGTCCAGGTCGGCGTGCTGGAGACGATGGACCCGAAGGCCAACGACTTCTCGGCCCAGCTCACCCGCATCAAGGCATCGGGCGGTGACACGCTGTTCGTCACCACCGCGGTCGAGCAGAACACGCTGATCCTCAAGCAGGCCAAGGAGCTCCAGCTCAAGGCGCGGATCGTCACCACCGGCGGCTCCAACTCGCCGGATCAGCTCGTCACCCAGGCCGGCGACGCCGCCAACGGCTCGTACCACACCGTCTTCTTCCCGCCGTGGTTCCCCGAGGTGGTGAAGAATCCCGACGCGGCCAAGCGCTACATGGCCGAGTGGAAGAAGCGCGGCCACGAGCCGGGCGGCCTCACCGAAGGCTTCCGCGGCTATGACGGCATCTTCACCGCGGTGGAGGCCATCAAGGTGGCCGGCAAGGCCGAGCCCGCCGCCATCAAGGACGCGCTGTGGAAGGTCAAGGTACCGGGCGTCTACGGCGACATCGCCTTCATCAAGCAGGGGCCGGCCGGCTCCGAGAGCGGCCAGAACCAGCCGACCGTCTATCTGGTCAAGATCGACGGCGGCAAGGTGGTCAAGCCGGAGTTCTGACCGGAGCGCAGCGCCGCCGGCCGCTGGTCGGCCGACGGCGCTTCGCGTGCTCGCGTCGCCTCGTCGCTCGTCTCGTCCGGCGCCGCGCCGCGGCGCCGTAGGCGTGTCCCCGAAACCCCCGCGGGAGCCCATGGATCAACTCCTTCAGCACGCCCTCAACGCCATGATACTCGGCGGCACCTATGCGCTGCTCGGCATCGGGCTGACCCTGATCTTCGGGATCATGCGGGTCGTCAACTTCACCCACGGCGAGCTCTACGCCTTCGGGGCCTACATGATGTACATGTGGGTGATGCTGATCGGCGCCAATTTCGTGCTGTCGATCGTGCTCGCCGTCGCGCTCGGCGTGGTGCTCGGCGCCGCCATCGAGATCGTGCTGCTCCGGCGCCTGCGCGGCGCCGACATCGACACCACCATGCTGGTGATGATCGGCGCGTGGATCGCGATCCAGAACACCGAGCAGCTCGTCTGGTCGGGCGTCGCCAAGTCGATCAACTCGCCGTTCCCGTCGGCTCCGCTGGTGGTCGGTGCCATCTCGGTGTCGTGGACGCGGTTGTTCGTGTTCGCCGTCGCGGTGCTGCTGATCGCCGCGACCTATGCGCTCATCCAATGGACGCGCCTCGGCAAGGCGATGCGCGCCACATTCCAGGATCGCGAGGCAGCGGCCCTGATGGGGGTGCGGATCGACACCGTGCACACCGCCACCTTCGCGCTCGGCTCCGGCCTCGCGGCCGCCGCCGGCGCGCTGCTGGGGCCGGTCTTCGTGGTCTATCCGACGATCGGCGATCTCGCCTCTCTCAAGGCGTTCGCCATCGTCATCCTCGGCGGCCTCGGCAGCATCCCGGGGGCCACCATCGGTGGCTTCATCCTCGCCTTCATGGAGGAGCTCGGCGCCGGCTACATCTCGTCCGGCTATCGCGACGCCATGGGCTTCCTGCTGATCATTCTGATCCTGCTGGTCAAGCCGACCGGCCTGTTCGCCCGCAAGGAGCGGATCGGATGAATCGCGCCGCCTCGCTCGCCTTCGTGGTCCTCCTGGTGTCGCTGCCGCTGTGGATGGACAACCTCTATTTCCTCCACGTCCTCATCGTCGCCGGCATCTTCATCGTGGCGGCGATGAGCCTCAACCTGCTGCTCGGCTTCACCGGGCAGCTCAGCCTCGGCCATGTCGCCTTCTTCGGCATCGGCGCCTATGCGTCGAGCCTGTGCTCGCTCGGCTTCGAGATCCATGTGTGGGGCGACACCACGGTGTCGCTGGCGCCGAAGCCGGTGTGGCTGTCGATGCTGATCGCCATCGTCGTCGCAGGGCTGTGCGGCTACATGATCGGCAAGATCTCGTTCAAGGTGCGCGGCGCCTACTTCGTCATCGTGTCGGTGAGCTTCGCCGAGGTGACACGGCTCGTCGCCCTCAACTGGATCGAGCTGACCCAGGGGCCGATGGCGCTCAACAACATCCCGGTCCTCAAGCTGTGGGCGCCGGGGATCGGCTCCATCGACATCATCGGCAAGGTGCCCAACTATTATCTGGTGCTCGCCGTCGCTATTTTCACCTACGTGATCATCCGGCGGCTGGTGTACTCGCAGGCCGGGCGCGCCATGATCGCTCTGCGTGAGAACGAGCCGCTCGCCACCTCGGTCGGCATCGACGTGACGCGCTTCCTGGTGCTCGCCACCGTGGTGTCGGCGGCGCTCGCCGGTCTCGCCGGCGCCGTCTACGCTCATTACGTCCGCATCGTCGATCCCGACGTGTTCCTGTTCATCTACACGGTCACCATGGTGATCATGGTGGTCACCGGCGGTAAGGGCACGCTCGCCGGGCCGATCGTCGGCGGGCTGATCTTCGGCATCCTGCCGGAGGTGCTGCGCGGTTTCCAGGTGATCCCGGAGGTCCAGTGGGTGGTGTACGGGGTGCTGATGATCCTGATCGTCTATTTCCTGCCCGAGGGCATCGTGCCGGCGGTGCGTGCGGCCTGGCGGCGACGTCTCGATCGTCCCGGCGCGCCGCCGACGCGGCCGGCGGTCGCAGCGGAGGCCAAGCCGTGAGGGCCGCGGCATCGACCTCCACCCCGGCAGCGCCCGCGCCTGGTGCGGCGTCCGTGGCGCCCGCCGCCGATGCGCCGGTGGCGCTCGCCGTCACCGGCCTGTCGATCCGCTTCGGCGGCCTCACCGCCGTGCAGGACATGACGTTCGAGGTGCGCGAAGGCGAGGTGCTGTCGCTGATCGGCCCGAACGGCGCCGGCAAGACATCCGCCTTCAACGCCATCACCGGCTACCTGCAAGCATCGAGCGGCGAGATCGTCTATCGCGGGGTGTCGCTGCGCGGCCTCAAGCCCAATCAGATCGCCGCACATGGCGTCGTCCGCACGTTTCAGAAGACCAGCGTGTTCGGTGGCCTCACGGTGCTCGACAACGTGCTGGTCGGCCTGCATCGCCGGGCCCGGCAGCATCCGCTCGCCATCATGCTCGGGCTGCCGAGCATCCGCCGCGACGAGGTGCGGCTGCGCGAGGCGGCCTGGGAGGTGCTGCGGCTGATCGGCCTCGAAGCGCGGGCCGGCGAGACCGCGGTGTCGCTGCCCTATGGCGAGCTGCGGCTCCTGGAGGTGGCGGTGGCGCTCGCCGCCGAGCCGACGCTGCTGCTGCTCGACGAGCCGGCCGCCGGCATGAACCCGGCCGAGACCGGCGCCTTCATGGCGCTGCTCGGCCGCATCCGGGCGCGCGGCGTCACCGTGCTGCTGGTCGAGCACGACATGAAGATGGTGATGGGCGTCTCCGATCGGATCGTCTGCCTCAATCAGGGGCGGATCATCGCCGACGGCCCGCCCGCGGCCATCCAGCGCGACCCGCAGGTGATCCGCGCCTATCTCGGGGAGAGATACGTCCGTGCTCAAGGTTGAGGGGCTGGTCTGCCGCTACGGCAGGGTGGAGGCGGTGCGCGATCTCACGATCGAGGTGCATCGCGGCGAGCTGGTCACCCTGATCGGCGCCAACGGGGCCGGCAAGACCACCAGCCTGAAGGCCATCTCGGGCCTGTTGGCGCCGGCTGCCGGCCGCATCGTGTTCGATGGCGAGGACATCACCCGCGCCTCGGCCCGGCAGGTGCTGGAGCGCGGCATCGCCCACTGTCCCGAGGGCCGCCGCGTGTTTCCCTATATGAGCGTGCGCGAGAACCTGGAGATGGGCTGCTTCCTGCGCCGCGACGCCGCCGGCGTCGCCGACGACATGGACCGGCTGTTCGCCCGCTTCCCGATCCTGCACGAGCGGCGCAACCAGGCGGCTGGCACGCTCTCGGGCGGCGAGCAGCAGATGCTGGCGATCTCGCGGGCGCTGATGTCGCGCCCCAAGCTGGTGTTGTTCGACGAGCCGTCGCTGGGCCTCGCGCCCAATCTGGTCGAGCGCACCTTCGAGATCATCGAGAGCATCCGTAGGGATGGCGTCACCGTCGTGATGGTGGAGCAGAACGCCTTCGCGGCGCTGGAGCTGTCGGACCGCTCCTATGTGCTGGAGCAGGGCCGTGTGACGCTCACCGGAACGGGCCGGGCGCTGCTCGACGACCCGTATGTCCGGCAGGCGTATCTCGGCGCCTGATGCTGCACCGCACAGGCTCGGCGCGATCGCTGAACGATCGGCGTCGGACTCGTGTTTGATGCCGCATGGCGACGCACCGTCACGACCGCGCGTCGTGACAGGTCGGTGCGGCGGTGCGACGTTTCGCCGTACATCGGTGTCATGACGCCGCAGGCGATGGTCGATCGTTACCAGAGCGAGAGAAGAAGCGGCCCCGGCGAGGTCGAATGCCGGCCGATGCAGCAACGCGATGCCGCCGCGCACGATCGATCCTGATTTGATCTAGACGAAAGTCTGGCTTCTGTCGCCGGAACGCACTCCTCAATATCGCCGCACTCACACGACCGCGGATATCACCGCCGGCGCCGGTGCTTTCATTGGTCGGGCTCGCCGGAGCCCGGAGGAAACGCAAAAGAGGTTCAGGAGGGAGTTCACCATGACCATGTCTGCGACCGCGGGCCGCGCTCAAGCGGCCCCGATGTCGCGCGAGGAAAAGCGAGTCATTCTCGCTTCGTCGCTCGGCACTGTCTTCGAGTGGTACGACTTTTATCTCTACGGCTCGCTCGCCGCCGTCATCGGCGCGCAGTTCTTCTCGGCCTATCCGGAAGCCACCCGCAACATCTTCGCGCTGCTCGCCTTCGCGGCCGGCTTCCTGGTGCGTCCGTTCGGCGCCCTGGTGTTCGGCCGCCTCGGCGACATGGTCGGCCGCAAGTACACCTTCCTGATCACCATCCTGATCATGGGCCTGTCGACCTTCTTCGTCGGGCTTCTGCCGTCCTACGAGACCATCGGGGTGCTGGCGCCGATCACGCTGCTGGCGCTGCGCATGCTCCAGGGCCTGGCACTCGGTGGCGAGTACGGTGGTGCGGCCGTCTACGTGGCCGAGCACGCGCCCAGCGGTCGCCGCGGCTTCTACACCTCGTTCATCCAGACGACCGCGACGCTCGGCCTGCTGCTGTCGCTGATCGTCATCATGTTCACGCAGATCTACGTGAACGCCAACTATCCCGAGGTGATCACCGCCACCGGCGCCAAGCTGACGCCGTTCGCGGCCTGGGGCTGGCGCATTCCGTTCCTCGTCTCGGTGGTCCTGCTCGGCATCTCGGTCTGGATTCGGCTCCAGATGCAGGAGAGCCCGGCGTTCAAGAAGATGAAGGAAGACGGCACGCAGTCGAAGGCGCCGCTGTCGGAGGCGTTCGGCCAGTGGCGCAACGCCAAGATCGCGCTGCTCGCGCTGCTCGGCCTCGTCGCCGGTCAGGCCGTCGTGTGGTACACGGGCCAGTTCTATGCCCTGTTCTTCCTCCAGTCGATCCTGAAGGTCGACTCCTTCACGGCCAACGTGCTGATCGCGTGGTCGCTCGTTCTCGGCACCGGCGGCTTCATCGTGTTCGGTGCGCTGTCCGATCGCATCGGCCGCAAGCCGATCATCCTGGCCGGCTGCCTGCTCGCCGCGCTGACTTACTTCCCGCTGTTCAAGTGGCTCACCGCGACCGCCAACCCGGCGCTCTACGAGGCCCAGCAGAAGACCCAGGTGGTCGTCGTCACCGACCCGTCGCAGTGCTCGTTCCAGTTCAACCCGACCGGAACCGCCAAGTTCACCTCGCCCTGCGACATCGCCAAGTCGTCGCTCGCCCGCCTCGCCGTGACCTACACGGTCGAGGAGGCGCCCGCCGGCTCGCCGACCGTCGTCCGGGTCGGGTCGACCAACGTGCCGGCCTACGACGCCACCAAGCTCTCCGCCGACGAGGCGAAGACCGTGCCGGGCGCCTTCACCAAGTCTCTCGGTGACGCGCTCACGGCGGCCGGCTATCCGCCCGCCAACAACCCGAGCGTCGTCAAGATCGCCATCGATCCCAAGGCCGGCCTCTCCAACTTCGCCAAGATGTTCGACATCTTCACGGCGCAGCGGCTGACCCTGATCCTGATCCTGACCATCCTGGTGGTGTACGTCACCATGGTGTACGGGCCGATCGCGGCGGCGCTGGTGGAGCTGTTCCCCACCCGCATCCGCTACACCTCGATGTCGCTGCCCTATCACATCGGCAACGGCTGGTTCGGCGGCCTGCTGCCGGCCACCTCGTTCGCCATGGTGGCGCAGACCGGCGACATCTACTTCGGCCTCTGGTACCCGATCGTTGTGGCGCTCGGCACCGTGATCATCGGCGCCATCTTCGTGCCGGAGACCAAGGACCGCGACATCTTCACCTACAAGGGCAACTGAGCGGACCGACGCGCCGCACGTCCCCGACACGAGAGGAACGGGCCGCCCATCGGGCGGCCCGTTTCGCATTGTGCGGAGCGCGGTTCCGGGCCTCCGTCATGGCCGGGCGGGCCGCAGGCCGCGGCGCGAAGAGAATCGCGGCGTGGTCTGCGCCTACGGAGGACAGACCGTAGCCCGGGTTGAGCGCAGCGAAACCCGGGACGAGCATCGTCCGCTCCACGCGAAGGCCCCGGATTTCGCTCCGCTCAATCCGGGCTACAGGCTGGCCGGCCCGCCGTTCAGGCGTCGGTGGTCTCCGCCAGCGTGGTGCGGACGGCCGCTTGCGACTCGGTCGCCTCCTCCTGGCGCTTGATGCGCACCACGGTGACCGGGCACAGCGCTTCCGCCACCACCTGGGCCGAGACGCTGCCGAGATGCCGGCGCAGCGCCGAGGAGGCGCGCGCCCCCATGACGATGTGATCGACATCGTTGTGGGCCGCGTAGGACAGGATGGCGGCGGCCGGATCGAGCGCCTCGACGACGTGATAGCTGACTCGGTCCTCGGGCAGCCCGAAGGGCGCCGCCCAGTCCTTCAGGGCGACCAGCCGGCTCACATACATGGAGCGGCCGGCCGCATCGGTCTTGTCGTCGGCACCGGCGAGGCGCGTCTTCAGCACCGTGAAGCAGGCGAGCCGCGCCCCCTCGCGGCCGTCCATCACCCGGGCGACGTGCTGGCGCACCTCGGCCGCGATGGCGTCGGTGCCGCCGGCGAGATCGACCGCGGCCATCACCAGCACGGCGGCGGAGCGGCGCGCCGCGGCGGCGCGGCGGATCGCCGGCGGTGGCGGGCGGCGGCCGCCGAACAGGCGCAGCAGCGCGCGCCAGCCGCGCGGCCGGTGGGTGTCGGCCTGGGCGCGGGCGGTGAGCACCACCTGCTCGGGATTGCGCAGGTCGAAGATCACCTGGCCGGCGGTCGCGTAGCGCCGCGCCGGGTCGATCTCCATGCATTTGAGGATCACCTCCTGGAGCCAGCGCGGCACCTCGCGGGACAGGACGCGCGGCGGCGGCGGCGCATGATAGAGGCGGCGTTGCATGCCGGCCTTGGTGGTCGGGTTGCCGAACGGCTTCTCGCCGGTCACCAGCTCGTACAGGATGCAGCCGAGCGCGAAGATGTCGCTCGCCGGATTGGTGCGATCGCCGAGCACCTGCTCGGGCGCGATATAGGCCGCCGTGCCCATCGGCACGCTGCTCTCCTCGGCCAGGAAGTCGGGCAGCTCCATATGGTGGGCGAGGCCGAAGTCGATCAGCACGGCGCCGCGCTCGGCGAGGATCACGTTGCCGGGCTTGAGATCGAGATGGATCACCTTCTGGCGATGCAGGTGAGCGAGCGCGGTGGCGATGTCGACGCCGTAGATGACCGCCGTCTGCCACGAGAAGGGGCCGCGCTCCATCTCGGTCGCGAGCGTCGTCCCCGGCACGTACTCCATGGCGATGTAAGGGATCTCGGCGAAGTCGCCGGAGCCTAAGAAGCGCGGCACATGCGGGCCCGAGAGGCGCTTGAGGATCATCTCCTCGACCTCGAAGCCGATGATGGTCGAGGCGTCCTGGCCGGCGTCCAGGAACGGGATCTTGATCAGGATCGGGTCCGTGATGGTCGGGTGGGTGGCGCGCCAGATCGACCCCATGCCGCCGGAGCGCAGCCGCTCGGTGAGCGTGAAGCCGGCGATCTCCCGTCCGACCACCAGATCCCGCATGGGTCCCCCGTTCTCGCCCGGTCGGCGCGCGGCCGCGCCCGCAGAGGTGTCTCGCGGCGACAGGCTGCACGGCGGGCCGCAGCCCCGCAAGCCATCCGAAGGTCCAGGTCCGAGGGGAGACGGGTGCAGCCGGCGCCTCGCTTGCCAGGCCGGCCGCCGTGACCTAGGCAAAGGCAACGCGAGGGCCGCGCCTCCTCCGGTCCGGCCCGAGGCTCGATGCCAAGAGCGCGAATGCCAGCAGCGTGAACGCCAGGAGCGCAGATGCGATGAGCAAGATCGGCGCGACGGCCCCCGAGACGCCTGCGGGCGAGCCCGCCGAAACGCCTGCCGCGGTCCGGCCCCAGCCGGCAGTCGCCACCGCGTCCCCCTGCACCACCACCATCGCGTTGAGCCTGGCCTTCGGCAATGGCGGCCGCCTCGATCCCGAGGACATCCGGCTCCTGGAGACCATCCGGCGGGTGCGCTCGATCCTCGGCGCCAGCCGGGCGCTCGGCACCTCCTACCGCAAGTGCTGGCTGATGGTGGACGCCCTCAACCACACCTTCGAGAGCCCGGCGGTCGAGACCTTCCCGGGCCGGCGCGGCGGCGGCGCCGCGCTCACGGCGTTCGGCGAGCGGCTGATCGCCCTCTACCGGTCGCTGGAGCGGCAGGCGCAGCGCAGCGGCGCCCGCACCCTGGACGAGCTCACCGCGGCGCTCGATCCGGCGTTTGTGGCCCGGGCCACGGGCGCCGCCGCGGCAGATCCGACGGCCGAACCGCGGCGTTCCCGATCGCGACCGACTTGATCATCGCCCACGCCCGCAAGCCCGGCTCCAGCGCCAGCCGCTCGACCGATTCCCAGGTCACCAGGGCGTCGAGCCGCGTGGTGCCGAGGTCGAAGCGCACCCGCGCGTAGGGCGGAGCCAGCCGCTCCACCTCGACGATGGTGCCGGGCAGCCGGTTGGTGATCGACACGTCCATGGGCCGCGTCAGCGCCACCGAGACGTCGCGGGCGTCGATCGTCACCCGCACGCCGGCGTCGACCGGGGCGGCGACCAGCGGCACCCGCAGCTCGCCGTCGCCGAACAGCAGGGTCGACAGCCCCCACGCCGGATCGTGCCGCAGCACGCGGGCGTCGAGCATGGTGGCGAGCGTGACGGGCGGCGCGGCGGCCGGAGCGGAGAGGACATCGGTCGACATGGCCGGCCACCATGCCAGAAGCGCGCCAGCCCCGCGACTCCAGTCGTCCGTCAGGGAGCGTTGCCGCCCGGCCGCACGAAGCCGATCGGGGCTGCCGCCGCTGGCGGCCCGAGATGGACGGCGACGTCGCGCGGCGCTGCCGTCCAGGGCGCCGAGGTGACCAGCACCCGGGCGCCCGCCGCCGCATAGGCGGCGGCGTTGCCGGGGCCGATGCCGCCGGCTGCCGCCACGACCACGCGCGGCGCCGTCTGGCGCAGCCGCTCGACCAGCGCCGCCACCGCGTCGGGCGCGAACTTCTCGGCCTGGATCACGTCGGCGCCGGCGGTCGCCCAGGCGGCGCCCTCGTCGACGGTGGCGACCTCGACCACGATCGCCTTCTCGGGCGCGGTGCGGCGCAGCCGCCCCACCATGTCGGCCGGTGCGAGGTCGGCGAGGAAGCGGCGGTGCTCGGCGAACACCAGCACGGTCTCCGACAGGCCGAGCCGGTGCGGCACCCCGCCGCCGGCCATCAGCGCCTTGACGGACAGCGCCTTGGCACCCGGCACGGTCTTGCGGGTGCCGGCCACGGCGATGTCGGGCGCGACGGCGCGGGCGGCGTCGACGATGGCCCGCGTCGTCGTGGCGATGCCGGAGGCGATCTCGATCAGCGTCTGGGCGACCTTCCAGCCGTGGTGGAGGACAGCGGCCGGCCCGGTCGCCGTGAGGATCGGGTCGCCGGCCGCGAGTGCCGTGCCCGAGCGCGCCATGAGATCGACCCGGCCGCCGAGCCGGGCGATGAGCCGTGCCGCCTCCTCGGAGAGCGCCACCACCATCGGGCCGCGGGCCGCGAAGGTCATGCGGGCCGGGGCGTCGCCGATGCCGAGCGCCCAGGTGGTCAGGTCGCCGAAAGGGACGTCGTCGGCCAGCAGGGCGTCGAGGGCGTGGTCCGCGTAGGCGGCAGGCAGCATGGGGAAGACTCCGGGAGACGGCGAACGAGGCGAGGGGGTGGGCAGAACGATTATGGCCGGTGGGAGTGGGGAGAAGTGGGCGACGGCAACCTTCTGGTGTGCTAGGCTCGGATCGCTACACATTGGAAGCCGTGCCCCGGCATGGTGCAGGGGCTCGTATTGTTCGTCGAGGTACTGCCATGAAGCTGTCCGCCCGCAACGTGATCGAAGGCAAGGTCGTCGAGATCCGGAAGGGGGCCACCACGGCCCATGTTCGCCTGGACATCGGCAGCGCCGTCGTGACGGCGGCGATCACCAACGAGGCGGTCGAGGAGCTGGGTCTCGCGGTCGGCCAGACCGCCTGCGCGGTCATCAAGGCGTCCGACGTGATGATCGGCGTCCGCTGAACCGGATTGGCGCGACGCGATCGTCCAGACGACGCGATCATGTCGAGATGACGGACGGCCCGGGCCTCGCCCCGGGCCGTTTGCGTTTGATCGCTCGCCCCGATGGTCCTGCGCATCGTCCCGCCCGGCCTCCCGGCGCGCATGTCGGGCTTCTCCCGCGGCTGTCAATCCTATATCGTTGTGTATATAGGACGGCGGACCCCGGTCCGCCCACAGCTTTTGTGGACGATCGAACACCATGCTGACGCGACGACGCCTTCTCGCCTGCGGCGCCGCCGGTGCCGCGACCCTGGCGCTCGGCCGGCCGAGCCTCGCCCGCCCGGTCGAGGGGTTGGAGATCCTGGGCGCCCCCAATGCCTCGACCATCGTGCTGGTGCGCCTGCTGGAGAGCGGCGGGCTCGCCGCCGCGGCGCCCGGCGCCAGCTTCCGGCTGTGGCGCGACGCCGACGAGCTGCGTGCCGGCCTGGTGTCGGGCCGCTCGCGCCTGATCACCACGCCGACCCATGTGCCCGCCAATCTCGCCAATCGCGGCCTGCCGATGCGGCTCCTGTGCGTGCTCAGCATGGGGCATCTGTCGATCGTCACCGCCGAGGAGGGGATCGGCGCGCTCGCCGACCTGCGCGGCCGGCCCGTCGTCGGCTTCTTCCGCAACGACATGCCGGACCTCGTCTTCCGCACCCTCGTGCGGCGCGACGGGCTCGATCCCGATCGCGACATGACCCTGACCTATGCCCAGACCGCCATGGAGGCGGCCCAGATGCTGGCCGCCGGCCGTGCCGCGACGGCCATCCTGTCGGAGCCGTCGGCGACCGCCGCGATCGCCATGGCGCAGCAGCAGGGTCGCACCCTGCGCCGCGCCGTCAGCCTCCAGGCCGAGTGGGGGCGGCATTTCGGCCGGCCGCGCATCCCGATGGCGGGCGTCGCCCTGCATCAGAGCCTGATCGACGAGGCGCCCGCGCTGGTCGCGGCGCTGCGGGCCGGGCTCGTGCCCGCCAAGGACTGGGTGCTGGCCAACCGCGGCGAGGCGGCCGCGCTGGCCGAGCGCACCATGGCCACCAAGGCGCCGCTGTTCGAGCGGTCGCTCGCCCACTTCAACGTCGACGCCGTCTCGGCCCGGGCCCTGAAGGACGAGCTGGAGACCTTCTACGGCGCCATCCTGGCGCTGTCGCCCGACGCGCTCGGGGGGCGGCTGCCCGACGACGCCTTCTATCTCGACCTGTGATGGCCGCAGGAGCGATGGCGCGGCGGGCGGCGCCGCTCGCCTGGGGCGGGCTCGGGTTGCTGGCTCTCGGGCTCGCCTGGGAAGCCGGCCACCGCGCCTTCGGGCCGTTCGTGCTGCCGGCACCGGCCGAGGCCGGGGTGCGGCTCGCCGCCCTGCTGGCCGACGGCGACGCCTGGCCGGCGCTCGCCGTCACCGCCGGCAATGCGCTCGGCGGCTGGCTGGCCGGGGCGCTGATCGGCGCCGGGCTCGGCATCGCGGGCGGTCTCGTCGGCCCGCTCGGCGCGGCGCTGCGGCCTGTCGTCACCGTGACGCTCGGGGTGCCGCCGATCGCCTGGGTGGTGCTGGCGCTGCTGTGGTTCGGCCCGCGCGGCGGCGCCCCCGCCTTCACGGTGCTGATGACGGCGGTGCCGGTGGTGTTCGCGGCGGCGTTCCAGGGGCTCGCGGCCCGCGATCCGCGGCTCGGCGAGATGGCGACCGTGTATGGCGCGCCGCTGCTGCTGCGGCTGCGCATGCTGATCCTGCCGCAGCTCCTCGACCACCTGCTGCCGGCGCTCGCCACTGCGCTGGCGCTCGCCTTCAAGGTGGCCGTGATGGCCGAGGTGCTGGGCGGCGGCGTCGGCATCGGCGGCCGGATCGCGACCGCGCGGGCGCATCTCGATCTGGTCGAGACGATGGCGTGGATTCTCCTGGTCGTGGCGGTGCTGCTGGTCTGCGACGGCCTGCTGCTGGCGCCGTTGCGGCGGCTTCTGTCGGCGCGGCGACCGTCCGGGCCGGTGTCGGCGGCGGGGTGAGCGATGCTGCGGTTCGAGCGGGTGGGGCTTCGCTATGCCGACGGGCCGGTGCTCGCCGGCTTCGATCTCGCGGTGGCGCCCGGCGAGCTGGTCGTGCTGCTCGGCCCGTCCGGCTGCGGCAAGACCACGCTGCTGCGGCTCGCCGCCAGGCTCGCGGCGCCCTCCACCGGGCGCGTCGTCAACCGCTTCGCCCGCACCGCCGTGGTGTTCCAGGAGCCGCGCCTGCTACCGTGGTGGTCGGCGCTCGACAATGTCGCCTTCGCGCTGGCGGCTCGCGGGGTGGCGCCGGCGGAGCGGCGGGGGCGCGCCGCCGCCCTGCTGGGCCGGCTCGGCTTCTCGACGGCCGATCTGCGCAAGCGGCCGGCCGCGCTGTCGGGCGGCATGCAGGGCCGCACCGCGATCGCCCGCGCCCTGGTGGTGGAGCCCGATCTGGTGCTGATGGACGAGCCCTTCGCGGCCCTCGACGTCGGCCTGCGCCGTGATCTCCAGGACCTCGTTCGTGGTGCGGTAGACCGGGACGGCGCCGCCGTGCTGTTCGTCACCCACGACGTCACCGAGGCGGTGCGGATGGCCGACCGGCTGGTGGTGCTGTCGCGGCGTCCCGCCCGCGTGGTCCACGATGTCCGGACGCGGCCGGAGGCGTCGCCCGCCGCCATCCACCGGGCCGCCGCGGCACTGCTCGACACCCCGGCCGTGCGGGCCGCCCTGCTGGCGCGCCACGGCGAGCCCGGCCAGCCCGAGAGGCCGCAGATTCGGCCGGGCCGTCAGCCCGCCCCGGCGGCTCCGTCCTGGCCGGCGCGGTAGCGCCGCCACCACACCTCCAGCGCCTCGGCGTCGGCCGTCACCGGGGTCGCGAGCGGGCCGGCGAACGCCGCCCAGGCGTCGGCGAGGGGCGGCGCTACTGCCGTGACCACCGGCAGATCGGCCGCGATGGCGGCCTGGAACGCCTCGGTGAGACCGCGCCGGTCCGCCTCCTGCTTGCCGAACTTGGACAGGATCACCAGGTCGGCGCCGGCCGCGATTGCCGCCTGGGCCAGCGCGCAGGCGGCCGCGAGGCCGCCCGGATCGAGATTGCAGGCGGTGGAGCCGGGGCCGAGGTCCTGGCTGATCGACACCCGCCGGCCATCGGTGAGATCGCGCAGGAACAGGCCGTCGCAGGTGCCGTTGCCGCACACCGCCTCCTCGACGAGGCCGACCACCCGCAGCCCTTCGGCGGCGCGCCGCGCCGCGAAGGAGGCCAGCACCGCCTGCACCACGGAACCCGCCGCCCCGCTCACCGCCGCGATCGGGGCGATGTCGGCCGGCGTATCGGGACGGGCTTGCGATAAGGCTGCCACGGTCGTCGCCATGCCGGCGATCCTATATTCGTTGCGCTATAGCTTCAAGGCGCGGCGCCGGGCGGGCGTCGCGGCTGCGCAGATGTAGCGGGTTCGCGGCGGACTGGCGACAGTACCGGGCGCAGGCCCGGCATGGTGTCAGGGCCCGGCAGGCCCGGCATGGCGCCGGCGCGAGCCAAGGCGCGGCGACGGGGGTTGGTCGGTCTCAGGCCGCGGTCGACGGCACCGGGGTCGGCAGGCCGGCGTCGGCGAGGGCGACGCGCTGGCGCTCCGCCACCTCGGCCACCGAGAAGTTCTCGATCGCCTCGTTGAACAGCCGGTGATAGTTGAGCCGCGAGTCCAGATGCAGGAACACCCCGCCGAGCCCGATGGCGGCGCGGTCCATGAACACGAACTCCTGCGGGATGGTCACCGGCCCCTTCTCCTTGAGGGCGCGGTGGACCACAAAGGCTTCGCGCCGGCCGTACTCGCCGGGCTTGACGCCGTCCGCGATGGTGCGCACCCGGTCCTCCATCACCGGGCCGAAGATGAACTTGGCCCAGATGTTGAGGATGTCGATCAGCTCGTGGGAGAGGCCGCGGAAGCCCCACGCCTCGTAGGCGGCGACGATCTGGGTGCGGTCGTTCTTCTGGAGCCCGTGATAGAGGTCGACGACGCCCGACACGAAGCGCGGCGGGAAGATGCGGATGCAGCCGTAGTCGAGCAAGTTGATGCCGACCACCTCGCCGTCCGGCTTGGCATAGGCCGTGTAGTTGCCGAGATGCGGGTCGCCATGGATGACGCCGAAGCGGCTGAACGGCAGCCACCAGGCGCGATAGAGCGCGGTGGCGAGCCGGTTGCGGGTCTCGATGTCGGCGGTCTTGAAGGCGAGCAGCTTGTCGCCGTCGAGCCAGTCGAGGGTGAGGAGGCGCTTGGTCGACAGCTCCGGCCGCACGCCGGGCACGCGGACGATCGGCACGTCGGCCAGCACGGTCTTGTACAGCCGGACGTGCTTGGCCTCGCGAGCGTAGTCGAGCTCCTCGCGCACCCGCGCCGCGATCTCCTTGGCGATCTCGCTGGTGTCGATCGCCGGGTCCATGCGCCGATGCAGGGCGAACAGCCAGCCGAGCTGCTGGAGGTCGGCCTCCACGGCCGACTGCATGTCGGGATACTGGAGCTTGCAGGCGAGCTGCGCGCCGTCGTGGGCGCGGGCGCGATGGACCTGGCCGAGCGAGGCGGCGGCGGCCGGCTTGTGCTCAAACGCCGCGAACTTCTCCTGCCAGTCGGGGCCGAGCTCGGCCTGCATGCGGCGCTTGACGAAGGCCCAGCCCATGGGCGGCGCCTCGCTCTGGAGCTTGGCCAGCTCGGCCGCGTATTCGGGCGGC
The DNA here is from genome assembly GCA_009720755.1 of Rhodoplanes serenus. Lineage (GTDB taxonomy): Bacteria > Pseudomonadota > Alphaproteobacteria > Rhizobiales > Xanthobacteraceae > Rhodoplanes > Rhodoplanes serenus. Next base: position 193,926 of record WNKV01000001.1, on the reverse strand, counting down.
AGCAGGTCCGGGATGGTGGCCATCAGCTGGGCCACCTTCATGATCGGCCCTTTCAGGCCGCCGAGGGCGGCGGCGAGGTCGGCGGCGCCGCTCTCCCGGTCGTGACTGCCGCTGATCAGCCGGTTGGCGGCCAGCCGGGCCGCCACCCCGCCCACATTGGCGCCGACCCGGGCATAGCGCCGGGCACGCGCGGAAAAACGGTTCTTTTCGAGATCGTTTTCGAGATCGCTCATGGCACCCATTCGACCGGAGTGTCGGATATAGGGTGGCACACGCACGATCGCCACCGCCGGTCGGGCGTGGCCTGTGCGGGGCTCCTGGTCAGGCCGGCGCGAGAGCGGGGGCGGCGACCGGGCGGTCCAGCCAGGCGACGATGCCGGGCCAGATCTCGGCCAGGATCTCGCGGCCCATGAATAGGCCGAGATGGGTCGACGGCGCCACCACGGCGGCACGGTCCTCCGGCGGCGTGCCGAGCCGGTCGACGACCCCGAGAACCTGGGCGGGCGCCACCAGCGCGTCGTCGCTGCCGGCGAGCAGCAGCACCGGCAGCCGCAGGGTGGACAAGTCGATGCGCCGGCCGAGCGCCGTGAAGGCCGAGCGGGCGAGCCGGTTCTCTTTGTAAATCCATTGCACCGTTTGAAGGTAGTAAGTTCCCGGCAAGTCGACGGTCCAGTCGTACCAGTCGCGGAACCGCTGCATCAGCGCCGCATCCGCGGCGTCACGCGGACCGCCGTCGGCCTCGGCGAGCTGGAGCTCGCGGCGGATGGCGGCCGGGCTCGTCGGAGCCGGCCCCCACAGGCCGAGCATGAGCTGGCCGAGCAGCACGCCGTCGCCGAGCCGCAGGAGGTCCGCGAAGCCGGAGAGCGGCGTCGTCCCGGCGAGCCGCGACAGGCCGGAGTCGCCGGCCGCGATGTCGAGTGGCGCCCCGCCGATCACCAGGCGCCGCACCTTGCCGGGGAAGCGCGCCGCATACAGAAGCGCCATCCAGCCACCCTGGCAGATGCCGACGAGGTCGACGGGCTCGTCGAAGGTGTCCACCGCGACGTTGAGATCGGCCAGCAGGGTATCGATGCCGACGTCACGCATGGTCGGCGTCGCCGATCGCCATTCGACGAGATGAAGCCGAGTCCGGCCGGCGGCCAGCAGGGCTTCGACCAGGCTGTGGCCGGGGGCGAAGTCGGCGACAGTGGCGCCGTGCAGCGCATAGGGGGCGCAGATCAGGGTCGGGGGTGCGGGGACGGCTCGGTCGTCCGCCGGACCGCCGCACTCGTTCCGCCGCGGGATGGAGAAATCACGCAGCAGCAGGGTCGGCAGCTCGAGCACCACGCGATTGTCGGAAGCCCAGTCGGGCCGCACCAGGGGCGGCCGCAGCGCCTCCTCGGTGGCGGTCCTGCGCGCGATCTCATGCAGAAAGGCGGCAGTCGCCTCGCTGGCCGACACGGCCGCCAGCATGGGCCACAGCAACGCCGAGGGGAACGACGGACCCGCCATGCGCGTCACCCCTGGTCTGCGGCCCGCCACTGCTTCGGCGTGGGCGGGGCGGCGGTCGATGCCGCTCCCGGAGCCGCCCCCGAAGCGTACGCCTCCCGGCGCCACGCCACAAGCGGGCAAGTGCCTCGCGGCACCCGTCCCGAGAGCGTGGGGACGAGCCGCGCGCGTGGCGGCGTCGCGTCGCGCCCCGTCGCCTGCCGGGCGTGAAGATTGTATGGTGGTCGGCAGTTCTAGAGCGGAATCCGATCCAACTGGATCGTGCTCCGCTCTAGAAGTCTTTGCATGATCGCATTTTCGACGGCGAACCGGCGGCCACTTCGCCGGAAAGTGCTCTAGTGAGCGAGGTGCCGATGCCCTACCTGATCACCGGCCACGATACGGCCGGCGCGCTGACCCTGAGGCGGGAGTCTCCCGCGGCGGCCATCAAGAAGGCGGACGAGCTGCTGGGCGAGGGGGTGACCGACATCGCCATCGTCGACCCCGAGGGGCAGAGCTACAGCCTCGACGAGTTCGCGGCCCGCCACGCCCCCGCCGGGGCGTAAGGCCGGACGCCAAGTGAGGCCAGACGGCGCGGCCGCAGCCGCGCCGTCGGCTCAGGCCAGCGTCGCCGGCTCCTGCGACGCCGCCGCCGGCGGATGCGCCGGTGATCCGGGCGCCACCGCGGCGGGCGGGGCGTCCGTCGGCGGGCCGGCCAGATGCTTGAGCGGCCGGTTGCCGGTCAGCGCCCGCAGCAGCACGTAGAACACCGGCGTCAGGAAGATGCCGAAGATCGTCACCCCGATCATGCCGCCGAACACGGCGAGCCCCATCGCCTGGCGCATCTCAGCGCCGGCGCCCGTCGAGGTGACGAGCGGCAGCACGCCCATGATGAACGCCATCGAGGTCATCAGGATCGGCCGCAGCCGCAGCCGGCTCGCCTCGATGGCGGCCTCCACCGGCCGGCGCCCGGCGAATTCCAGCTCGCGGGCGAACTCGACGATCAGAATGGCGTTCTTGGCCGACAGGCCGACCAGCACGATGAGCCCGATCTGGGTGAAGATGTTGTTGTCGCCGCCGCCGAGCCAGACGCCCGTCATGGCGGCGAGCAAGCCCATCGGCACGATCAGGATGATGGCGAGCGGCAGCGTCAGGCTCTCGTAGAGCGCGGCGAGCACCAGGAACACCAAGAGCACCGCGATCGGGAACACGATGACGCCCGAGTTGCCGGCCAGGATCTCCTGATAGGTCAGCTCGGTCCATTCGAACGCGAAGCCCGGCGGCAGCGTCTCGGCGGCGATGCGCTCGATCGCCGCCTGGGCCTGCCCGGTCGAGTATCCGGGCGCGGCGGCGCCGTTGATGTCGGCCGACAGGAAGCCGTTGTAGCGCATCGCCCGCTCGGGGCCGGCGGTGGGCTTCACCTGGAGCACCGCGGCGAGCGGCACCATCTCGCCGGTCGTCGAGCGCACCCGCAGCGCACCCAGATCCTCCGGGCGGGCACGGAACCCCGCGTCGGCCTGGACGCGGACCGAGTAGGTGCGGCCGAAGGTGTTGAAGTCGTTCACGTAGACCGAGCCCAGATAGGTCTGGAGCGTCTCGAACACGTCGGCCACCGGCACCGCGAGCTGGCGCGCCTTGACGCGGTCGATGTCGGCGTGGAGCTGCGGCACGTTGATCTGATAGCTGGAGAACATCGCCATCAGCTCGGGCGCCTGCGCGGCGCGTGCCAGGAAGGCGTCGGTCGCTTCCTTGAGGGCCGCGTAGCCGCGGCCGGCGCGATCCTCGATCTGGAGCTTGAAGCCGCCGATGGTGCCGATGCCGGACACCGGCGGCGGCGGGAACATGGCGACGAACGCCTCGTCGATCCCGGCGAAGCTCTGGTTGAGGGTGCGGGCGATCGCCGGCCCGGACAGCTCCGGGCTGCGGCGCTGCTCGAAGGCGGTGAGGCCGACGAACACGATGCCGGCGTTCGACGAGTTGGTGAAGCCGGCGATCGACAGGCCCGGGAACGCGATGGCGTTCTCGACGCCGGGCGTCTTCAGCGAGATGTCGCTCATCCGCCGGATCACCGCCTCGGTCCGGTCGAGGGTGGCGCCGTCGGGAAGCTGGGCGAAGCCGATCAGGTACTGCTTGTCCTGGCCCGGCACGAAGCCACCCGGCACCGCCTTGAACAGCCCGAAGGTGACGCCGATCAGCACCAGATAGATCGCCATCGCCACGGCGCGGTGGCGGATCACGCCGCCGACGCTCGTTCCATAGGACACGGAGGCGCGGCCGAAGGCACGGTTGAAGCCGCGGAAGAACCAGCCGAGCACCCGGTCGAGGCCGCGCGACACGATGTCCTTGGGGGCGTCGTGCGACTTCAGCAGCAGGGCCGCGAGCGCCGGCGACAGGGTGAGCGAGTTGATCGCCGAGATCACCGTCGAGATCGCGATGGTCAGCGCGAACTGGCGATAGAACTGGCCGGTGAGGCCGCTGATGAAGGCGAGCGGCACGAACACCGCGACCAGCACCAGGGCGATCGCCACGATCGGCCCGGACACCTCCGCCATGGCGCGATAGCTCGCCTCGCGCGGCGACAGGCCGGTCTCGATGTTGCGCTCGACGTTCTCGACCACGACGATCGCGTCGTCGACCACGATGCCGATCGCCAGCACCAGGCCGAACAGCGTCAGCGCGTTGATCGAGAAGCCGAAGGCGTACATCACCGCGAAGGTGCCGACCACCGAAACCGGCACCGCCAGCAACGGGATGATCGAGGCGCGCCAGGTCTGGAGGAACAGGATCACTACCAGGACCACCAGCACGATCGCTTCGAGCAGCGTGTGCACCACCGCCTCGATGGAGGCGCGGATGAACTGGGTCGGGTCGTAGACGATGGAATAGTCGACGCCGTCCGGCATCGCGGGCTTCATCTCGGCCATGGCGCGGCGGACGCCCTCCGAGATGGCGAGCGCGTTGGAGCCGGGCGACTGGAAGATGCCGATCGCCACCGCCTGCCTGTTGTCGAGCAGCGAGCGCAGCGCGTAGTCGGAGGCGCCGAGCTCGATACGGGCGATGTCGCGCAGCCGGGTGATCTCGCCGGCGGTGCCGGTCTTCACCACGATCTCGCCGAACTCCTCCTCGCTCTGCAACCGGCCCTGGGCGTTGACCGAGAGCTGGAAGTCGAGCGCGGCGGCGTTGGGCGGGCCGCCGATGACGCCAGCGGCCGCCTGAACGTTCTGGGCGCGGATCTCGCGCACCACGTCGCCGGCCGACAGGCCGTGCTCCACCACCTTCTGCGGGTCGAGCCACACCCGCATGGCGTAGTCGCCGGCGCCCCACATCAGCACCTGGCCGACGCCGGTGATGCGGGCGAGCCGGTCCTTCACGTTGAGCACCGCGTAGTTGCGCAGGTAGGTGGCGTCGTAGCGGTCGTCCGGCGACAGCAGATGCACCACCATGGTGAGATCGGGCGAGCTCTTCACCGTGGTGATGCCGAGGCGGCGGACGTCCTCGGGCAGCCGCGGCTCCGCCTGCGAGACGCGGTTCTGCACGAGCTGCTGGGCCTTGTCGGGATCGGTGCCGAGCCGGAACGTCACCGTCAGCGTCATCACGCCGTCGGTGGTCGCCTGGCTCTCCATGTAGAGCATGCCTTCGACGCCGTTGACCTGCTCCTCGATCGGGGTCGCCACCGACTCGGCGATCACCTTGGGGTTGGCGCCCGGGAAGGTGGCGCGCACCACCACGGCGGGGGGCGCCACCTCGGGGTACTCGGAGATCGGCATCACCCGCAGGGCGAGGAGCCCGGCCAGGAAGATCAGCACCGACAGCACGCCGGCGAAGATCGGTCGGTCGATGAAGAAGCGCGAGAAGGACATGGGGGGTCCGCTGGTTCGGGGGTCGACGCGAGCGGCGTCGCCGTCGGAGGTCCGGCGGCGGCGGAGCAGGGGGCGAGGCGAGCGCCGCACCGGCGGGCGGGACGAAAGGGGGCTATTCCCGCCGCGCCGCACGGATCGCCGCCTCGCCCGGCACGTCGCCCCGGGGCGACGCGACCGCGCACCGCTCGCCGTCACCGGCGACGAGAGTTCCGGCGGCGATGCGCGAATGTCGGACTGTGGGCGAAAACCCTCAGGGTGTCGCCGCGCTGACCCGCACCGGGTCGGGCGTGGTCCAGGCGGCGGTTTCCATCGGCACCGGCTTCGGATCGACGGTGGCGCCCGGCCGCACCTTCTGAAGACCGTTGACCACGATGCGCTCGCCGGCCTCGAGGCCGCGGGTGACGACCCGCAGGCCGTCCACATGGGCGCCGAGCGCGACCTCGCGATAGATCGCCTTGCCGTCGCCGCCGACCACCAGGACAAAGCGCTTGTCCTGGTCGGTGCCGACCGCCCGCTCGTTGACGAGGAGCGCCGGCTCGGTCTTGGCGCGGCCGAGCCGCAGGCGGACGAACTGGCCCGGCATCAGCGTGTGACGGGGATTGTCGAACACGGCCCGCACCCGCACCGTGCCGGTGCGCCCGTCGACCTGGTTGTCGATGAGCTGCACCCAGCCTTGGCGCGGCTCGTCGCGCGAGGGGTCGTCCATCAGCACCGGGATGCGGTCGACCGCGGTGTGCGGATCGGCATTGCCGTCGAGGCCGCCGAGCGCCCGCGCCACCGTGCGCTCGTCGGCGTTGAAGCCCGCATAGATCGGGTCGGTCGACACCAGCGTGGTCAGCACCGGGGCGCCGGCGCCCGCCGCCACCAGGTTGCCGACCGTGATGTCCTGGCGGCCGACCCGGCCGGAGACCGGCGCCCGCACCTCGGTCCAGCCGAGATTGAGGCGCGCCGTCGCGAGACTGGCCCGGGCGGCTTCCAGATTGGCGGCGGCCTCGCGCTCGGCATTGACGCGCTGGTCGAGGTCGCGCTGCGACACCGTGCGGGAGGTCCATAGCTGCTGGCCGCGATCGAGGTCGTTGCGGGCGAGGGCGAGCCGCGCCTCGGCGGCGGCGACCTGCGCCTCGGCGCGTGCCACCTCGGCCGCGTAGGGGGCGGGATCGATGGTCACCAGCAGGTCGCCCTGGCGCACCAGGGCGCCCTCGACGAAGTGGATGCTCTGGATGGCGCCGGCCACCCGCGGCCGCACCTCCACCCGCTCGATCGCTTCCAGCCGGCCAGAGAACTCCTCGTAGAGCGTGACGTCGCGGCGCGCCACGGTGGCGACCGGCACCGTCACCTGCGCGGCGGCGGCCGAGCCTCCGCTGCTCGACCGCGCGTCGCCGGTGCCGAGCCGCATCAGTCCGGCGGCTCCGCCCACGAGAATGGCGGCCACGGCGGTGCCGATGAGAAGTCGGCGGAGAGGGGGTGTCATGGTAGGCTCCGTCACCAGCTAATTTGTAGTGAGTGCTACATAAGGGTGGTGGACGGTCGCCGTCAAGGGACTTATATAACGATCAGTAAAAAACAAGAAGGTGGAGAGAGATGCGACTGGGACGTCCGCGGGAGTTCGACATGGACGAGGCCCTCGATCGCGCCCTGGCGGTGTTCTGGCGGCGCGGATTCGAGGGGGCCTCGATCGCCGAGCTGACCCAGGCCATGGGCATCAACCCGCCCAGCCTCTATGCGGCCTTCGGCAACAAGGAGGGCCTGTTCCGCAAGGTCCTCGATCGCTACCTGGCGGTGCGCACCACATTCTGGGACGACGCCATGAAGGAGCCGACCGCCCGCGGGCTGGTGGAGCGGCTGCTGCACGGCACCGCCGACTTCATGACCGATCCGGCCAACCCACCGGGCTGCCTGTTGGTGCGCGGCACCCTCGCATGCAGCGACATGGCGCAGGACGTTCACCGCCAGATGGTGGAGTGCCGCTGCGAGGGCGAGCGGGTGATGCGCGACAGGTTCGCGGCCGCGCAGGCGAACGGGGAGCTGCCCGCCGACGCCGACCCGGCGGCGCTTGCGGGGTACTTCGCCACCGTCCTGGAGGGCATGTCGGTTCACGCCGCCGGTGGCGCCACCCGCGAGGCGCTGCACAAGGTGGCCGACACGGCGCTGCGCGCCTGGCCGAGCTAGAGCAAGTCCGTGGCGGCCCGGCTGCGACCGATCAGCGATAGGCCCAGCGGCAGCGCATCTGCGGCGTGATGACGTCGCCGGAGGGGCGCCGCTCCACCGCCAGCCAGTCGACGCATTCGCGGTAGAGGCGGCGGGTCGGGGTGACCTGGATGCGGGTCGGTGCCCGGGCGGCGCGGCGGGCGGGCTCGTCGGTCCGCAGGCCGGACTGGGCGGCGGCCGGAACGCTGTCGGCGGCCACCAGGAGACCGAGCGCCAGCAGCGCCGCGCCGACGACCTTGATGCCCCGCATGATCGGCCCTCCCCTGTCGGCCGAACCTCGCGCATCGGCGCGGTTCATGTCAATCTGCCGGTGCGGCCCGCGCGGCGGGTCGACCGGCTGCGGCGGCGTGGCCGCGCCGATCCCGGCCCCGAAAGAGCGATGTCCGAATCTTCGTCCGTGTCTCCGCTGTCCGATCCGCTCGCCTGGCGCGCCATCAAGGCCCCGAGCCTGGCCGAGTTCGAGGTGCTCGCCACCGAGGTGTTCCGGCGGCTTCCCGCCCGTTTTCGCCGGATGTGCGACGGGCTGGTGATCCAGGTCGACGAGTTTCCCACCGAGGAGGTGCTCGACCACATGCGCCTGGACAGCGAGTTCGACCTGCTCGGCCTGTTCCAGGGCATCGGGCTGCCGTTCCGCTCCGACAGCGCGCCGGTGCAGATGCCCAACATGGTCTGGCTCTATCGGCGCCCCATCCTCGATTACTGGGCCGAGCACGACGAGACCCTGGGGGCGATCGTCACCCATGTGCTGGTGCACGAGATCGGCCACCACTTCGGGCTGTCGGACGACGACATGGCGGCGATCGAGAAGGCGGCCGGCTGACCCCGGCCCGCCGGGCGGTCCCGCCGCGGTGGCGCCTCGAATTGACCCTTGGCGCGCCGGGCGCCCCCCGCGGCGGCTCCTCGACTTGACCCCGGCGCCCCGAGCGTCCATGACCAGCCGATCGAGCGTGCGCCGACCAGCACCCGAGCCGATTAGCACCGCGCCGACCAGGACCGCGCCGACCAGGACCGCCCGCATGGACACGTTCACCGTTCTCGAAGGCATCGCCGCGCCGCTGCGGACCATCAACGTCGACACCGACGCGATCATTCCGAAGCAGTACCTGAAGACCATCAAGCGCACCGGGCTCGGCAAGGGCCTGTTCGCCGAGAAGCGCTTCCGCGACGACGGCTCGGAGAACCCCGACTTCGTCCTCAACAAGCCCGCCTATCGCGAGGCGAAGATTCTCGTCGCCGGCGACAATTTCGGCTGCGGCTCGTCGCGCGAGCACGCCCCCTGGGCACTGCTCGACTACGGCATCCGCGCCGTGATCTCCACCTCGTTCGGCGACATCTTCTACAACAACTGCTTCAAGAACGGCATCCTGCCCATCAAGGTCTCGCCCGAGGACCTGGAGAAGCTGTTCGACGATGCCGAGCGCGGCGCCAATGCGCGGCTCACCATCGATCTCGCCAAGCAGGAGATTCGCGGTCCCGACGGCGGTGTGATCCGCTTCGACGTCGATCCGCACCGCAAGCACTGCCTGCTCAACGGCCTCGACGACATCGGCCTGACGCTGGAGAAGCAGTCGCGCATCACCAGCTTCGAGCAGCAGGCCCGCGAGCAGCGCCCCTGGGCCTGATGGTGGGGGCGCGAGCAGCGCGCCCTGAGCCTGTCCTGTTTTCTGGTGATCGGTTCGCGTCATTCCGGGGCGCCGCGCAGCGGCGAGCCTGGAACCAGCGGCAAGCCTCGTCCAACGGCAAACTCGGAGCTCTCGGTTGGATTCCGGACAGCCGCTTCGCGGCTTCTGGAATGACACCGAGTTGATCATCAGGCGGCGGTACACGCCGCCGGCGTCTCGCCGTCACGACGACGGCGGTCGGCCCGCCTTGACGAAGGCCGCGAAGGCTTCCGCATGGTCCGGGTGCCAGCGCGACAGCGCCGGCCGGTTCTCGACGATGTCGCCGGCCGCCCACAGGATGCGCCGCTCGTCCAGCGCCCGCGGCACCTCGTTGTCTGGGCACAGGATGTAGAAGTCGCCGGCGTCGAGGTGGTGCATCATCGACGCGACGGTCTGTTCCGGCGTCCAGGCGCCGGGCGGCATCTCGGTGCGGCCGCGCGCCGTCAGCGGCGTGAACACGAAGCCCGGGATGAGCAGATGCGCCGTCACGGTGCAGCCCTCGATGCTGCGCAGCTCGTGCGCCAGCATCTCGGTCACCACCTTCACGCCCGCCTTCGAGACGTTGTAGGCGGGATCGCCCGGCGGCGTGGTGATGCCCTGCTTGGAGCCGGTGTTGACGACGAGGCCCGGCCGTCCGCGCGCGATCATGGCGGGCACGAACGCCTGGCAGCCGTGGATGACGCCCCACAGGTTGACGTCGAGCACCCGTTGCCACACCGCCTCGGCCCCGAACATGCGGCTGCCCGGCTGCACGCCGGCATTGTTCATCAGCACGTCGGTGCCGCCGAAGCGCGCGTCCATCGCCGCGGCGAGGGCGTCGACATCCTCGCGCCGGCTGACGTCGGTGACCTGCGTCAGCACGGTCGTGTCCGGCGCGGCTACCCGCACCGCGGCGGCGGCCTCGGCCAGCCGGTCGTCGCCGACGTCGGCGATGCACACGACGAGCCCGCGGCGGGCGAACGCCGTGGCGGCGGCGAGACCGATGCCGGAGGCGCCGCCGGTGACGACCGCGACAGCTCCGGGCACGAGGGCGGGATGGGACATCGGGTTCTCCTCTCGGCCGCTGGATGTACGGTGGGGCGGAGCCCGGTTCAAGCCGACGGATGTCCCGCCCGCCCGAGACCAGGGGTCGGCGCAGCGCATGCGTGGTGTGTGAGCGGCATCAACGAAAACGCCGCCCGGATCGCTCCGGGCGGCGCTCGTCGCGTCGAGCGGCGTCGCCGCTCGCAAGGGACGCTCACAGGGTGACGTGCGTTCCGGTCTTGCCGGCGAGCGCGTCGACCAGGTGCTCGGGGGCGGTGATGATGGCCTGCTTGCCGCCGCCTTCCAGGAAGGCGACGACGGCCTCCACCTTGGGCAGCATGCTGCCGGGCTTGAAGTGGCCTTCGGCCATGTACCGCTTGGCGTCCGCCACCGTCATGGCATCGAGCGCCCGCTGGGTCGGCTTGCCGAAGTCGAGGCACACCTTCTCGACCCCGGTGGTGATGACCAGCACCTCGGCGCCGAGCTGCTTGGCCAGCAGGCTCGATGCGAGGTCCTTGTCGACCACCGCGGAGGCGCCCGTGAGGTCGCCGTTCGACTCCTCGACGACCGCGATGCCGCCGCCGCCCGCCGCGATCACCACGAAGCCGGCGTCGAGCAGGCACTTCACCGCGTCGAGATCGACGATGCCCTTCGGCACCGGCGAGGCGACGACCCGCCGCCAGCCGCGGCCGGCGTCCTCGACCACGTCCCAGCCGTCCTTCACCCGGCGCTCCTCGGCGCGCTCCTTCGACAGGAACGAGCCGATCGGCTTGGTCGGGTTGCGGAATGCCGGGTCGTCACGATCGACGAGCACCAGCGTCACCACGGCGGCGGGCGAGCGGGCGAGGCCGTGCCGCCGCAGCTCGTTGCGCAAGGCCCGCTCGAGCTGATAGCCGAGCGCCCCTTGGGTGTCGGCGACGCAGGAGTCGAGCGGCACCTGATGCAGCGCCGGCGCGGCGATCTCCGAGCGCAGCAGGATGAACCCGACCTGCGGGCCGTTCCCGTGGGTGACCACGAGGCGCAGGTCGGGATCGTGGAGGAGCGGCACCATCTGGGCGCAGGCCCGCTCCGCCGCACGGTACTGGTCGGGCACCGACTGGTGGGTCTCGTCCGAGATGAACGAGTTCCCGCCCAGCGCGACCACCACGGTCTTCGTCATGACACGCTCCGGTGAGGGCCTCGGCTCAGAGGCTGAGGCTCTTGGCGCGGCGCACCACCTGCTCCAGCTTGGCGGCCGGATCGCGCAGGCGGGTGAGGAACATCAGCGCGCTGATGACGAACGGCTTGTAGCTCGCCTCGTTGTAGGTGGGGATGCGATACTGCTCGAACACCTCGGCGCTGACCTCGCCTTCCTTGCAGCTCACATCGGTGATGTCGGCCGGCAGGCAGTGCATGTAGAGCGCCGACTTGTCGTGCGTCAGGTTCATCTTGGCGCGGTCGCACTCCCAGCTCTTGAACTTGGCGTTGTTGGCCAGGCACTCCTTCTCCAGCGCCTTGAGGCCGTCCTTGTCGGAGACCTTGAGGAGCTCGGTGCGGCGCTGCATCACCTGATAGGGCGCCCACGACTTCGGATAGACGATGTGGGCGCCCTTGAAGGCGTCCTCCATGCTGTTGACCACCTCGAACTTGCCGCCGGTCTCGGCGGCGTTCTTGCGGGCGATGTCGACCACCTCGGGGATCAGGCCGTAGCCTTCCGGATGGGCGAGGCTGACGTCCATGCCGAAGCGGGTCATCAGGCCGATGATGCCCTGCGGCACCGACAGCGGCTTGCCGTAGCTCGGGCTGTAGGCCCAGGTCATGGCGATCTTCTTGCCCTTGAGATTGTCGAGACCGCCGAAGTGCTTCTTCAGCCAGGCGAGATCGGCCAGCGCCTGGGTCGGGTGGTCGACGTCGCACTGGAGATTGACGATGCTCGGGCGGCGATGCAGCACGCCCTGCTGGGTGCCCTCCGTGAGCGCCTCGCCCACCTCGCGCATGTAGGCGTTGCCGGCGCCCAGATACATGTCGTCACGGATGCCGATTACCTCCGCCATGAACGAGATCATGTTGGCGGTCTCGCGCACCGTCTCGCCGTGGGCGATCTGGCTCTTCTCCTCGTCGAGTTCCGACAGCGTGAAGCCGAGAGCGCTCGCCGCCGCCGCGAACGAGAAGCGGGTCCGGGTCGAGTTGTCGCGGAAGATCGAGATGGCGAGGCCGGACTCGAAGGCACGGTACGAGATGCCGTCGCGATGCAGCGTCTTGAGCGCCTCGGCGAGCGTCAGGATCGCCTTGATCTCGTCGAGCGGATGCTCCCAGGTGAGCAGGAAGTCCTTGTGGAACAGGTCGGTCTTCAGGCTCTTGAAGTCGGCGAGCAGAGACTCGATGGCGGCGCTGGACATGGTTGGTTCCTCTGAGTTGGGACCTGAGCAGCGTCGCGCTGCTCGACGGGTCGGGGTTGGTCGATCGGCGTCGGGTCAGCAGGCTGGCAGCACGGACTCGGCGTCGAGGAGGGCGATCAGGGTGGCGCAGGGCGACAGGTCGAGCGTCTCGCCCTCGGCAAGCGGGCCGGCCGGCTCGCAGCCGAGCAAGCTCCAGCCGCTCGGATCGAGGCGGGCCACCAGCGTGTCGGACCGATAGGTCGCGGTGCCGTCGTGGCGCTCGAGCCGGTGAACGCGCCCGCCGAGCTTGGCCTCGACCGCGACACCGTCGTCGCGGTGCTCCAGCCGGAAGGCGTCGCCGGTGGCCTCGCGCCAGCCGTCGGCGTCGACCCAGAAGCGCGGCTTCATGCGATAGGGCGCTCCCGAGGTCGGGCAGAACGGCGTGCAGTTGCCGCACTCGTTGCAGAAGTCGCCGACATTGACGATCTGCACCTGCTGGCGCACCGCGTAGGACACGGTGCCGGTCTCGACGAGACGGCCACCGCGGGCCTCCAGGGCCGGCCAGGTCACGCTGTAAGGCGTCACCGTGTAGGCCAGGTTGGCGCGGTTGGGGCACACCGTGACGCACAGGCTGCACAGCTCGTCGCAGTCCAGGCAGCGGCTCGCCTCGCGCATCGCCGCCTCGGGACCGAAGCCGCCGATCACCTCGGCGAAGCTGGCTCGCTCGGCGACCGGCAGCACCGGCACGGTCTGCGGCGCGATGCGGCGCGCCTTCTTGTCGACCAGCGCGCTCGGATCGGCGTGCTTGTCGAGCACCGGCTCGGCCGCCAGCGCGACACCGTGGCGTCGACCGATCTCGGCCGCGACGGCGCGGCCGTCGGCGATCGCCTTGATCACCGAGGCGGGCCCGCGCGAGACGTCGCCGCCCGCGAACAGGCCGGAGACGCTGGTCTCGCCGGTGGCGGCGTCGGTCACCAGGGTGCCGTCGCGGCGACGCTCGATGTCGAGCCCGTCGAGGAAGTCGAGCACCGGCTCCTGGCCGATCGCCGGGATGATGGTGTCGGCGAGCAGCATCTCCTCGCCGCCGGCCGGCACCGGCCGCGGCCGGCCCGACTCGTCGTAGGGACCGAGCTTCATGCGGGTGCAGGCGAGGGCGACGACGCGGCCGTTCTCGGTCACCACCCGGGCCGGGGCGACGAGGTCGCGGATCACCGCGCCTTCCTCCAGGCAGTGGGTGATCTCCTCGATGTCGGCCGGCATCTCGGTGCGGGTGCGCCGGTACACGATGGTCACCTCGCCGTCGGGGACGAGGCGACGCGCCGTCCGGGCGGCGTCCATGGCCGAGTTGCCGCCGCCGATCACCAGGATGCGGCGGCCGATCGCGGGCGGGCGCTTGGCCCGCACGGCGTTGAGGAACGCGATGGCGTCGACCACGCCCTCGGCGCTCTCGCCATCGATGCCGAGCCGCTTGCCGCGCTGGGCGCCGACGCCAAGAAACACGTAGGGAAAGTCCCGGCGAAGCTCGGCCAGGGTGATGTCGCGGCCGAGCGCCTTGCCGAACTCGATGCGCACGCCGAGCCGGCGCACGCGGTCGATGTCGGAGACGATGGCGGTGTCGGCGAGCCGGTAGGCCGGAACGACGCCGTCCACGGTGCCGCCGGCCGAGGCGCGCGCATCGAACACCACCGGCTCGAAGCCGGCCTTGACCAGATAGTAGGCGGCGGCGAGACCGGCCGGTCCGGCGCCGACGATGGCTACCTTGATGCCGTTCGGTGCGCCGGGGCGCTCGGTCGGCGCGGTGCCGTGCTCGAAGGCGAAGCGCTTCACCTCGCGAATGGCGAGCGGCGCGTCGTAGAAATTGCGGACGCAGCGCTCGGTGCAGGGGTGGTCGCAGATGCTGCCGGTCATGCCCGGCTGCGGGTTGGTGCGCAGAATCACGTCGAGCGCGTCGGTCGGCCGGTTGCGGCCGACCAGCCACAGGTAGTCCGGAATGTTCTGGTGTGCCGGGCACGCCTCCTGGCACGGCGCCGCGATGCAGTCGAAGCGGCCGAGCGGCCGCGGCCCCTTGAACTGGAGCGGCCGTTCGCGCTTGGCGTAACGGTGCTCGGCGGCGACCCGCTCGGCGTGGCGGAGGAGATTGTGGCGGGGACCCTTGCCGCCCGAGCGCGCCGCCACGAACGCCTCGATGCTGTCGGCCTTGGCGTCCGACATGGCGGCGTTGAGGTTGACGAGATACTGCTGGAGCCGGCCGTAGCCGCCGGGCTTGAGCAGATCGGTGCAGACCGTGACGGGCCCGAGCCCGTCGGCGACGAGATCCGGGAAGTTCTGGGCGTCGGCACCGCCGCAGAAGCTGATCGGCACCCGGCCTTCCAGCTCCTCGGTGACGAGACGCGCCAGCGTCAGCGTCAGCGGGTGCAGGGCGCGGCCCGACATGTACATCATCTTCTCGGAGACCGGGAACACCGGCCGCCGGTTGACCACTTCGAGCGTGTTGGAGAGCTTGAGCCCGAAGCTCTGCGGCAGGCCGACCGCGACGGCGGCGAGGTTCTTGACCATCGTCATCGCGTCGGCGAAGCGCGGATCGTGCTCGAAGGCGGCGTCCGGCACCTCGATGTTGTCGAAGCCGAGCGTGTCGTTGAGCAGGCCGCGCAGGCGATCGGGACCGAGCAGCGTCGGGTTCAGCTTGATCCAGGTGTGGACGCCGAGATCGGTCAACAGATAGCGGGCGATGCGCTCGATCTCGCTCGGCGGGCAGCCGTGCATGGTCGACAGCGTGACGTGGTCGGAGATCTGGCGCGGGATCTCGATGTCGCGCACCGCCGGATAGACCGAGGCGACCTCGTCGATCGCCTCGGAGAGGGCATCACCCGCGTCGCGCAGCGATGCGATGAACCACTGCACGCGCGGGTTCTGGATGCCGGCCAGGTCGTAGCCGACACTCATGGCGAAGTGGGTGCCCGGATCGGCGAGGCCCATCCGATGCGCCAGGGCGTGCATCAGCACCCAGGCGTTGAGGTACTCCCGAAAGGACTGCTCCAGCTTCAGCTCCTGAGACCATTCGCAGTTGAAGGTCTCGTCGGCCGAATCGATGCACGGTCTGGCGACCGCGATCTCGTCGAGGATCTGCACCGTCTTCAGCTCGATGAAGCGCGCGCCGCACAGCCAGCTCGCCACGATGTTCTGGGCGAGCTGCGTGTGGGGGCCGGCCGCGACGCCGAGCGGCGCCGCGATCGTGCGTCCGAACACCCGCGAGGCGAGTCGCGGTCCGGGGACCGCGAAGCTCGCCTGCGGGATACCCAGAACCGTGTCGCGCGAGTCCAGCTCGCCGAAGATCCAGCGGGCGAGAAGCTCGAGCGGGGCAGGGCGGAACGGCTTGTCCATGGGGCACCCGTGCTGTGTGAGGCCTTATGCGGCCATCTCGGTCACTGTCCGGCCGCGAAGACGCTGGGGAAGCGCGCCAGGAACGCCACGGCGTGCCGCACCTCGCGGACGTCGACGCATTCGGCGATCTTGTGGGTGTTCTGCTCGATGCCGGGCGCGAAGCCGAACATCGCCGGGTGCTTGTAGGCGCCCGACACCACCCAGTTCTTCGACGCGGTCACCGGGATCGAGGTGTCGTCCTTCGGCACCGGATAGCCGACGCCGTCGGTGGAGAAGATCCAGCGATCGACGCGCGGCTCCTTCGGGATGAAGCCACCCTCGTTCTGCTTGCCGTTCACATGCGGGCTGACGACGCCCTCGTAGGACGTGACCGCGGCCTTGATGGCGGGGTGATCCTCGGGCGTGACCCAGCCGAGATAGATCTGCGGATTGTTGAGCACGTAGCCCTTCCAGCTCGCATCCGGATAGACCGGAATGGCGACCTCGACCTCGAGGCCGGCGGCGCGCGCCGCGGCGACCGACGACAGGTTCTCGACGTCCTTGACGGCCTGCTCGGGCGTCTCGCCGATGGTGAGGCGGCGGTCGAAGCGGAACACGAAGCGCGCCGGCACGGCGCAGTCGCTCGGCGAATCGAGGGTCGCCCACGAGGCGGTGCGGGTGCCGTGGCCGAGGAACGGGTTGTCGAGGAAGCCGTCGCGCTTCTCGTACTTCTCGGCCGCCTCCTTGATGATGGCGCCGCCGTATTCGAGCGGGTTGAGGCCCATCCACGGCATCGAGCCGTGCGACGAGCGGCCCGTCACCGTCACCTCGATCTGCATGCGGCCGCGCTGGCCGCGATAGATGCCGAGGGCGCCCTTCTTGGCGTCGCCGGTCGAGTCGGTGAGGATCACGACGTCCGGAATCAGCTCGGGCTTGGCGCCCGGCAGCACGTTGCGCATCACATACATCGGGCCGGCGCCGTCGTTGTCCTCCTCGCAGACGGTCGCGTAGGAGCGCACGATCACGCCCTTGAGGGCGCCTTCCGGAGCGAGCTCCAGCATGATCTTGGAGGCGACGATCTGGGCGATGACGCCGCCGAGCTGATCGGCCGAGCCGCGTCCGAACAAGAGATTGTCCCACTCGGTTTCCGGCGGCACCCAGCCGAGCTCCTTCTCGAGCATCGCCTTGGTGATCTTCGAGCGGTCGATGAGGCCGTTGTAGACGTCGACGCCGCCGTTGGTCTTGGCCAGCCACACGTCGCGCAGCGGCTTCACGGTGTCGGTGTGGCCGTCGAGATAGATCACTTTCTTCTGATCGGCCGGGATGCCGTCGCTCGGGTCCGACACGGTCCACACGAGATTGCCAAACGCATCGAAGTCGACGTCCTCGGGCCGGCGCACGGCACCGATCTCGACGATGCGGCGACGCAGGTAGTCGAGCCGCGGGAACTCGTGATTGGAGGTGCCGCAACGCGGATCACCGCCCTGCTCGACCGGACGATCCACGTAATCGGCCGGGATGCGGATCGCTTCCTTCAGGATCTCGATCGCCAACGGATGATACTTGGCAGCCAGCTCGGCCACGCGCTTGTCGAGGTTCGACATGTCGATCTCCAGTTGAATGCCGCAGGCTGGACAGCCCGGACCGTTCGCCCGTTGGTTGCGAGCTGCGCCGGGCCGCACGTCCGCGGTCGTGCTCGGCCGGCGGCGTGCGTGTTTGTCGCAACTCGGGACGGTCCGGATGCCGTCGCGCCTCGGCGCGGCCTATACCCGGATCATCCAGCCTCATGAAACACGAATTTTGTGATTGCGTCTAGATGAAATTTGTGTTTCCTTTCGTCGCATGGGGCTTCCCTTGGACCATGCCATCCGCCTTCACTACGAGCGGCTCCCCGCTGGCGAGCGCAAGATCGCCGACGTGCTGCTGTCGATGGGGGGCGAGCTCGCGGCCTACTCGGCGACCGAGCTGGCCGAGCGCGCCGGTGTGTCGAAGGCCACCGCGACGCGCCTGGTGCGCCGCCTCGGCTTCGTCGATTATCAGGATCTCCGTCAGCAGGCGCGGGCCAGCTATGCGGCCGGCTCGCCGCTCGCCGAGATGCACGGCGCCGTCCTGCCGGGATCGCTCGGCCGTCATCTGGAGCACGACCTGTCGTGCCTCACCCGCACGCTGGAAGGCGTCGCGGTCGAGGAGGCGCGGCTCGCCGTCCGTATTCTCGCGGATGCCGGCAGCGTGTGGACGATCGGCTTCCGCAACAGCTATGCGCTGGCGCTCTATGCGCGCGAGCTGCTGGTTCATGTGAAGCCCGACGTCCGGCTGCTGCCGGTGCCGGGCCAGACGCTCGCCGAGGATCTGTCGGCGCTGTCGCCGGGCGATGCCGTGCTGATGGTCGGCTTCCGCCGCCGGCCGCCGGTGTTCGCCAAGACGCTGCGCGTCGCCAACGAGGCGGGCGCCC
Organism: Rhodoplanes serenus; assembly: GCA_009720755.1. Lineage (GTDB taxonomy): Bacteria > Pseudomonadota > Alphaproteobacteria > Rhizobiales > Xanthobacteraceae > Rhodoplanes > Rhodoplanes serenus. Next base: position 175,538 of record WNKV01000001.1, on the reverse strand, counting down.
GTGTGGTGCTGCTCGCCGATCCGTCGCTCGGCGATCTCGCCGACGAGGCCGCCGTCACCTTCCGCTGCCTCGGCCGCGGCGCCAATCTGTTCGATTCCTACGTGGCTCCGATGAGCCTCCTCAACTACCTCTGCGCGGAGGTCGCGCTCGCACTCGGCGAGACCGCGCGGACCAAGCTTCGGCGCAGCGAGCAGCTGCACGACGCCTTCGGCGACTTTGGCTTCTAGAAGGGGCGCCCCAATGAAGACCGTCCGCTTCCGGCTGAACGGAGAACCTCGCGAGCTGGAGGCGTCGGGCGACGAGCCGTTGCTCGACGTGCTGCGCGAGACCTTCAAGATCAAGTCGATCAAGCCCGGCTGCGGCCCGCAGAAGGAGTGCGGCTGCTGCCTGGTGCTGATCGAGGGCCAGCCCAAGGTCACCTGCTCGATCAAGATCGCGCAGGTGGAGGGCCGCTCGATCCTGACGCTCGAAGGCGTCTCCGACAACGAGCTCCAGCTCTATGCCGACGCCTTCCAGGCGGCCGCCGGCCTGCAATGCGGCTACTGCACGCCCGGCCTCGTGCTGCGCACCAAGTATCTCACCGATCAGGACCGCGAGCTGACGCGCGACGAGATCGCCAAGGCGATCGACGGGCATCTGTGCCGCTGCACCGGCTACGTCAAGATCATCGATGCCATCGAGCTGATCCACAAGGCCAAGCGCGGTGGCGCGCTGCCGACCGTGATCGACAATGGCGGCGTCGGCGAATCGCTCCAGCGCTGGCAGGGTGGCGACCTGGCGCTCGGCCGCCGTCCGTTCGTCGCCGACATCGACGTCGCCGGCCTGCTGCACGGCGTCGTGGTGCTGTCGCCGCACGCCCGCGCGCTGGTGAAGCGCATCGACACCACGAAGGCGCTGGCGCTGCCCGGCGTGCGCGCGGTGGCGACCGCCAAGGACGTGCCCGGCGACCGCTGGGTCGGCCTCATCTACAAGGACTGGCCGTGCTTCGTCGCCGAGGGCGAGGAGGTCCGCTATGTCGGTGACGTCGTCGCCGCGGTGGCGGCCGACACGGCCCGCATCGCCCGCGAGGCCGCCAAGCTGGTCGAGGTGGAGTACGAGCTGCTGCCGGCGGTGCTCGATCCGTTCGAGTCGGTGAAGCCCGGTGCCCCGCAGGTCAACCCCAAGCACGCCAACGTGCTGTCGGTGACCCGCATCGAGAAGGGCGACGCCGACGCGGCGCTCGCCGCCTCCGCCCATGTGGTCACCGGCACCTGGCAGACCCAACGCATCGAGCATCTGTTCCTGGAGACCGAGGCCTGCCTGGCGGTGCCGCTGTCGGACGGCCGCCTGCACATGTACAGCCAGGGCCAGGGCATCTTCGACGACCGCCGCCAGGTCGCCGCCATCCTCGGCGAGCCGGAGGACAAGCTGTTCGTCGAGCTGGTGCCGAACGGCGGCGCCTTCGGGGGCCGCGAGGATATGACCATCCAGGCCCAGACCGGCCTGCTGGCGCGCCTCACCGGCCGCCCGGTCCGGGTGACGCTGACGCGCGAAGAGTCGGTGCGCATGCACCCGAAGCGCCATCCGCTCACCATGACATACGAAGTCGGCTGCGATGCCGAAGGGCACCTCACCGCCGCCAAGGTGCGCATCATGGGCGACTCGGGCGCCTATGCGTCGGTCGGCGGCAAGGTGCTGGAGCGTGCCGCCGGGCATGCGGTCGGCCCCTACAAGGTGCCGGCGATCGACATCGAATCGACCGCCGCCTACACCAACAATCCGCCCTGCGGTGCCATGCGCGGCTTCGGGGTCAACCAGACCAGCTTCGCCATCGAGGGCTGCCTCGATCTGCTCGCCGAGAAGGTCGGCATCGACGGCTTCGAGATGCGCTGGCGCAACGTGCTGCGCAACGGCGACACCTACACGACCGGCCAGATCCTGGAGCGTGCGGTCGGCGTCGAGAAGACGCTGGCGGCCATCAAGGACGACTACTATGCGGCCAAGAACGCCGGCCGTGCCGTCGGCATCGCCTGCGCGCTGAAGAACTCCGGCCTTGGCAACGGCGCCATCGAGCGCGGCCATGCCCGCCTGGTGGTGCAGCCCGACGGCACCGTCGACCTGCACACCGGCTTCACCGAGATGGGGCAGGGGCTGTTGACCATCCTGACCCAGTGCGCCGTCGAGGTGACGCATCTGCCGGCCGAGGTGTTCCGTCCGCAGGTCAACACCCGCTTCGAGCTCGGCGCCGGCCAGACCACCGGCTCGCGCGCCACGCTGCTGGCCGGCCGTGCCATGATCGACGCCGCCGAGAAGCTGCGCGCCGATCTCGCCCAGGGCCTGTCGCTCGATCAGCTCGCCGGCCGCGTCTATGTGGGCGAGACCGTGATCGACGACACCACGGCGCCGGGCGAGACCAAGAACGGCAAGATCAAGACCCACACCACCTTCGGCTGGGCCAGCCAGATGGTGGTGCTCGACGACAAGGGCGCGCTCGCCGAGGTGGTGGCGGCCCACGACGTCGGCCGCGCCCTCAACCCGCAGCAATGCACGGCGCAGATCGAGGGCGCCGTCCACATGGGCCTCGGCTACGCTCTCACCGAGGAGCTTCCGTGCAAGGACGGCATGCCGGTGACCGCCAAGCTGCGCGAGATCGGCGTCCTGCGCGCCCAGCACATGCCGAAGGTGAAGGTGATCTTGGTGGAGGAGCCGGAGCCCGACGGTCCGTTCGGCGCCAAGGGCGTCGGCGAGATCGGCCTGGTGCCGACCGCCGGTGCGGTCGCCGGGGCACTCGCGATGTTCGACGGCACCCGCCACCATCGGCTGCCGATGAAGGAGTCGTCTGCCGCACGCGCCATCAATGTCGGCCACATTCCCGGTGACCGCAGCGACTGGCACTGACCCCCGCGACGGAGCCCGACGGCGCGCCGGTCCACCCCATCCGGACCCGAGCGCGCCGTCGCGGCCCGGCCTGCACGTCACCCCACGACGGAGCTGACCCGATGTCTTCCGCCTCCCTGATCGTCGGACCCGACCGCAACGGCCGTACCGTGACGATCGTCGACGGTGTCGTGGCGGCCGCCGCCCCGGCCGGCACGCCCGTGCTCGCCTGCGCGGACGGCGAGATCGCCCCCGGCGCGGTGTGCGCCCACACCCACATCTACAGCGCGCTCGCGCCCTACGGCATGCCCAAGGCCGAGCCGGCGCCCGAGAACTTCGTCCAGATCCTGGAGCGGGTGTGGTGGCGCCTCGATCGCGCCATCGATCCGGAGACGCTGCGGGCCGGCGCCCGCGACTATGTCGCCAAGGCGCTGCTCGCCGGCACCACGACGCTGATCGACCACCACGAGTCGCCGAACCTGATCGAAGGCTCGCTGGCGATCCTGGCCGGCGCCTGCGAGGAGCTCGGCGTTCGCGCCGTGCTGTGCTTCGGCGCCACCGAGCGAAACTTCGGCCGCGACGAGGCGATGCGCGGGCTCGCCGAGTGCCGCACTCTGAAGCCGTCGCGGCTGGTGCGCGGCATGGTCGGCCTGCATGCGAGCTTCACGGTCTCCGACGAGACCGTCGCCGAATCGGGCGCGCTCGCCCGTGAGCTCGGCACCGCCACCCACATTCATGTCGCCGAGGACGGCGCCGACGTGGTCGACGCCAAGGCGCGTGGCTATGCGGGTCCGCTGGAGCGGCTGATCGCGCTCGGTGCCATCATGCCGGGCTCGATTCTGGCCCACGGCGTCCATCTCGACGCCGACCAGGTGCGCCTCGCCGCCCGGCACGGTGCCTGGTTCGTGCAGAACCCGCGCTCGAACGAGGGCAACCGCGTCGGCTACGCGCGCAATCTGTCGGTGGTGCCCGACGTGGCGCTCGGCGTCGACGGCTGGGACCCCGACATGGCGATCGAGCAGGCCGCGCTGTCGCGTCTCGCGGCGCAGAACGGCGACGAGGCGGTGGCGGGCGACCGCGCCGCCGGCCGGCTCGCCGCCGGCCATGCCCTGATGGCTCAGCGTTTCGGTCTGCACCCCGAGCCGCTGGCGGTCGGTGCCGCCGGCGACCTGGTGGTGCGCCGTTCCGGCACCATCGCGGACGTCGTGGTGGCAGGACGGCACGTCGTCGCCGACGGCCGCCTGACGACCGGCGACGCCGGCGCCCTCGAGGCGGCGGCGCGCGCCGAGGCGGCCCGCCTGTGGGAGCGCATGGCGCAGTTGTGATATCGACCCCGAGGCACGGCGGGTCGGACGTTTCGCGGCACTGTGCCGCGCAGCAGGATGGCCGTGCCGCAACCGCAAGGCCCCTCCCGCCCGGGAGGGGGCCGCATCCCCGTGCGGCCGAGCGAATCTCGACTCGCCGATCACCACGAAACGGAAGGACATCATGGCACGGTTGGGTCTCGAGCGGACGGTGGTCGACACCAAGGTCTACGCCCGGACGAACGCCCGCTTCCGCGAGGCGAATGTCCGTCTCCCGACGCTCGCCGAGCTGGCGAATCCGACCACCATCGAGCCCGGCATCCGCAGCCGGCTGCGCGAGGTCGATCCCGACACGCCGCACCCGCTCAACCTGTTCCGCGTCCACTGGTGGAACGACGCCGAGCGGCGCGATCTCGTCGACGTGCCCGGCTTCGTCGAGCTGCCGAGCGCACTCACCGGCGTCAAGGCCCGCATCGTGCTCGCGGTCGGTGATCGCTTCCCGATGATCGCCGCCCACAAGGTGCTGGCCGCCTATGGCTGCCTGGTGCCGCGCGTCGTCACCGGCAGCTTCGATCCGACCCATCACCGCGCCATCTGGCCGTCGACCGGCAACTACTGCCGCGGCGGCGTCGCCATCTCGCGCATCCTCGGCTGCCGCGGCGTTGCGGTGCTGCCCGAGAACATGAGCAAGGAGCGGTTCGACTGGCTCGACCGCTGGGTCACCGAGCCGTCCGACATCATCCGCACGCCGGGCTCCGAGAGCAACGTCAAGGAGATCTACGACACCTGCGCGGCGCTCGATCGCGATCCCGACAACATCATCTTCAACCAGTTCTGCGAGTTCGGGAACTACGTGGTCCATCGCACCTGCACGGGCGCCGCGATGGCGAAGATCTTCGAGACCATCGCGGGCGGCCGCAAGGGCATGCGGCTCGCCGCCTACGTGTCGGCGACCGGCTCGGCCGGCACGCTGGCGGCCGGCGATCACCTCAAGGCCACCTACGGCACCAAGATCGTCGCGGTCGAGGCCGAGGAGTGCCCGACGCTGCTCTACAACGGCTTCGGCGAGCACAACATCCAGGGCATAGGCGACAAGCATGTCCCGTTCATCCACAACGTGATGAACACCGACATGGTGGTCGGCGTCAGCGACCACTCGACCGACACGCTGTTCGTGCTGTTCAACACCGACGAAGGCCGCAAGTACCTGGTCGAGCGCCGCGGGCTCGATCCCGCGACGGTGGATCAGCTCCGCCATCTCGGCCTGTCTGGCCTGTGCAACATGCTGGCCGCCATCAAGGCCGCCAAGTACTGGGATCTCGGCCCCGACGACGTGATCATGACGGTGGCGACCGACGGCTCTGCCATGTATGGCAGCGAGATCACCAAGGCGATGCCGAAGTATTTCGGCAACCGCTTCGACGGCGTCGCGGCCGGCGAGACCTGGGGCCGGGCGATCGGCGGCGCCGCCACCGATCACCTGATCGAGCTGACCCATGTGGACCGAAAGCGCATCTTCAATCTCGGCTACTTCACCTGGGTGGAGCAGCAGGGCGTGTCGCTCGACGAGTTCACGGCCCGCGCCCGGCAGTCGTTCTGGGACGGCCTGCTCGATCTGGTTCCGGCCTGGGACGAGATGATCCGCGCCTTCAACGCCGCGAGCGGCGCCGGCAAGGTCTGAGACCTGCGCCCCGGCGTCGCCGCAGGGCGGCGCCGGGGCGTTCATGCGGCGCGCCGCCGGGCGTGCCGACCACGATCGTGTCGTCGTTCGCGCCGGCACGAAAGCGATCGACGCGGCGCAAGACCGCGCGACGGCAGCGGCGACCGGGCCTCGGCCCGGCCGCGACGGCCAGACATAACCGACCCCCGACATGAGCTGTCATGTCCACCTCGGCTCCCCGCTTCACCTGTCATGGGTGCGGCGCCCGCGTTTCCACCGACACGAGCCTGCCCTTCGCCTGCCCGCAGGCCCGTCCGGATGACGATATCGACCACCTGCTGGTGCCCGAGGAGGGCGAGGCTGCCTTCGCGCCCGGCCCCGAGGACGATCCGTTCCTGCGCTATCGCACGCTGCTGTCGCCCTACCGGCTGGCGCGCGCCGCCGGCCTGTCTGATCAGGCGTGGGTCGATCTTGTCGGCGCTCTCGACCGCCGCCTGATCGCGGTGGACGGCAAGGGCTTCCGCGTCACCCCGATGACCGAGCAGCCGGCGCTGGCGCAGGCGATCGGCTGTGCCGGGCCGCTGTGGGTGAAGAACGAGACCGGCAACGTCTCGGGCTCCCACAAGGCGCGCCACCTGATGGGCGTCATGCTCTATCTGCGAGTGCTGGCGGCCGCCCGCCTGCCGCTCGCCGAAGGGCTGCCGGCGCGTCGGCTCGCCATCGCGTCCTGCGGCAATGCGGCGCTCGCCGCCGCCGTGGTGGCACGCGCCGCCGAATGGCCGCTCGACGTGTTCATCCCGCCCGATGCGAGCCCGGCCGTGGTGGCGCGGCTCGCCGATCTCGGCGCCGGCGTCACCGTGTGCGAGCGCAAGCCCGGCGAGACCGGCGACCCGTGCGTGACGGCGTTCCGGGCCGCGGTCCGGGCCGGAGCGCTGCCCTTCGGGGTGCAGGGGCCCGACAACGGCCTCGCGGTGGAAGGCGCCCGGACGCTGGCGTTCGAGATCGCCGAGACGCTGGCGAAGGCCGGCCGCGATCCCGGCACCGTGCTGGTGCAGGTCGGCGGCGGTGCGCTGGCGAGCGCGCTGGCGCAGGGCCTCGCCATCGCGGCGCAGGCCGGCGCGCTGACCCGGCTGCCGCGCCTCGTGCCGGTGCAGACCGAGGGCTGCGCACCGCTGGCCCGGGCGTTCGACAAGGGCGCCGGGCTCGATCTCGCGGCGGCCGCGCGCGCCCGCTCGCGCTTCATGTGGGCGTGGGAGACGACGCCGCACAGCCTCGCCCACGGCATCCTCGACGACGAGACCTACGACTGGCTCGAGATCCTGAAAGGGGTGCGGGCGAGCGGCGGCGAGGTCGTGGTCGTCGACGAGCCGACCGTGGTGCGGGCGCACCGCCTCGCCACCGCCCATACCACCATCCCGGTCTCGGCGACCGGCACCGCGGGCCTCGCCGGCCTGCTGGCGAAGCCGGTCGAGCCTGGGCCGGTGACGGTCCTGTTCTCGGGCGTCGACCGCTGAGACCCCGGGCCGGACGCCGCGCGTCCGCGCCCGGTCCGGATTTGCCTCAATGGCGCGCGGCGCCCCGTCCTGATAGCGATTCTAGGAAGGAGATCGGCCATGGCTTACAAAATCGTCGCGTCGCAATGCACCGCCTGCGGGGCCTGCGAGTTCGAGTGCCCCAACCAGGCGATCAGCATGAAGGGCGACGTCTATGTCATCGACGCCGCCAAGTGCCAGGAGTGCGAGGGCAGCTTCGACGAGCCGCAGTGCGCCGCCGTCTGCCCGGTCGACAACACCTGCGTTCCGGCCTGAGCAGCGTTTGCTGTCATTGGTCTGATCTGGTCGCAGCCCGCGTGTCCCGGGCGGAGGCGCGACGCGCCGGAGACCCGGGACCCAGGGGCGGCGATCACGGCGCTTGCGGCTTTGGGCCCCGGCTCGCGGCACTGCGCGCCGCGTCCGGGGCACGAGGCCCTCACGACATGCTCTTCCATGGCGATGGCTGCTGATGTCGGCTCGTCGTGCCCGGCGACGACAAACGGCCGGGGTCGCCCCCGGCCACTTCGAGTCGTCACAGCTGCGCAGGCTGCCGGTCAGGCCGCCGCGCTCATCGACGAGCGGAACGCCCAGCCGACGAAGTACGATTCGATGTACGCGAAGATCACGTACATGATGATGCCCTCCGCGGCGAGCAGCAGCAGCCCGGCGAAGACGAGCGGCATCTGGAAGTTCGAGCCCGCCTGAACCATCAGGAAGCCGAGCCCGGCATTGGCCGCGATGGTCTCCGAGACCACGGTGCCGACGAAGGCCAGCGTGATCGCCACCTTGAGGGCGCCGAACAGATAGGGCTGGGTGCGCGGAATCCCGATCTTCAGCATGATGTCGAGCTTCTTGGCGCCGAGCGCGCGGAGCACGTCCTCCAGCTCCGGCTCGATGGTCGACAGGCCGGTGGCGACGTTGACGACGATCGGGAAGAACGAGATCAGGAAGGCGGTGAGGATCGCCGGGATCTCGCCGATGCCGAACCAGATCACCAGGATCGGCACCACGGCGACCTTGGGCACCGAGTTGAAGCCGATCATCACCGGGTAGAGCCCGCGGTAGATGGTGCGCGACCAGCCGACCACCAGCCCGAGCACGATGCCGAACACGACCGCGAGCGCGAAGCCGGCGAGCGTCGTCCACAGCGTCACGAAGGAGTTCTTGGCGAGCGGCCACCAGTACTGACCCATCGCCATGAAGATCTGCGACGGTGCGGGCAGGATGAAGGGGTCGACCTTGAAGCCGCGGCACACCGCCTCCCAGATCAGGAACATGGCGACGGTGAACAGCCAGGGCGACAGGCGTTCGATGGTGTTCGTGTTCATGCCTTGCGCACCTCCCCGATCTTGGCGCGCAGCGCGTGGACGATGTCGGTGAAGGCTGGATCGAAGCACAGCTCGATCGGTCGCGGACGCGGGAAATCGATGGGCCTGGTCATCACCAGCCGCCCGGGCCGGGCGCTCATGACGTGGATCTTGTCGGCCAGGAAGGTCGCCTCGCGCAGATCGTGGGTCACCAGGATCACGGTGAAGCCGATCTTCTGCCAGAGGTCGCGCAGCACGCACCACAGCTCCTCGCGCGTGAAGGCGTCGAGGGCCGCGAACGGCTCGTCGAGCATCAGCAGCGCCGGGTGGTGGATGAGGGCGCGGCACAGCGAGACGCGCTGCTGCATGCCGCCCGACAGCTCCCACGGATAGCGATCGCCGAAGCCGTCGAGACCGACGGTGGCGAGCAGCGCCCGCGCCTCCTCGCGATAGCGCGCCTTCTCGGCCCGGAAACGCGAGCGATGCGGCTCGACGATCTCGAGCGGCAGCAGCACATTGTCGATCACCCGCCGCCACGGCAGCAGGTTTGGATTCTGGAACGCCATGCCGGCCATCTTGACCGGCCCGCGCACCGCGGTGCCGTCGATCTCGATGCTGCCGCGGTCGGGCGGCAGCAGGCCGGTGACGAGCTTCATCAACGAGGACTTGCCGCAGCCCGACGGGCCGACGACGGCGGCGAACTCGCCCTTTTGCAGGCTGAGGTCGAGGCCGTCGAGGGCATGCACGCCGCCTGCGGCGCCCTTGTAGGTCAAGCTGACGTCCTTGATGTCGACGAAGGCCGTCATGACGCGGCCTCCGCCGGAAGCGGGCCGCAGACACGGCCGACAGGAACGTGACGCATGGAATGCTCGGGTTGCACCGGCGGGTCCGATCCCGCCACCCGGAGCGGCGCGGGGCGCCATCCGCAGAGCGGCGCCGCCGGATGCCCGGAGGTCGGAAGCAGACGCGGTCGGAATGATGGGGTATCCGGTCCGGCGCCGGTGCGCCGAACCGGACGAGAGTGGCGTGCGATCACAGCTTGCGATCGGCCGCGGGCGGCAGGAACTCGCTGGTGAACACGTCCGCAGGCGACGGCTTGGCCTTGAACTCGTAGGTGATGCCGATCTGCTCGATCGACTTGGCGAGCCGCGCCATGTCGACGTCGCCGAGGCCGTTCTCCTTCACCCACGGCGTCACGAAGTTGTCGCGCAGCGACATCTTCAGGCGCTCCAGCTCGGCCTTCTCGTCGGCGGTCTCGTTGCGCTTCATCACCGACTTGATAGCCGCGTCGGGGTCCTTGACGGTGTCCTGGATGCCCTTGATGGTGGCGCGCAGGAAGCCCGCCACCACCTTCGGGTTGGCCTTGGCGAACTCCGGGTTGACCATGATGGCGTTGCCGTACAGCACCAGCCCGTGGTCGGCCATCAGCATGATCTTGATGTCGTCGGGCTTCAGGTTGCGCTGGAGCAGGTTGAAGTACATCGAGAACGAGAAGCCCGTGATGGCGTCGACCTTGCCGTCGGCCAGCATCGGCTCGCGCACCGGGAAGCCGATATTCTCGATCTTCACCTTGGAGTCGTCGAGGCTGTTCTCCTTCACGAACGCCTTCCATTGCGCGAAGGCACCGTCGGCGGCCGGCGCGCCGAGCACCTTGCCTTCCAGATCCTTCGGCTTGGTGATGCCGGTCTTGGTGGTGGTGGCGATGGCGAAGGGCGGCCGGTCGTAGACCATCATCACGGCCTTGACGGCCTTGTCGGGATTCTGGTCGCGGAACTTGACGAGCGAGTTGAGGTCGAAGAAGCCGAGCGGATAGGTGCCGGCCGCCACGCGGGCGATGCCAGCGACCGAGCCGGGGCCGGTGTCGATGGTGACGTTGAGGCCCTCGGCCTTGTAGTAGCCCTTGTCGAGGGCGACGAAGTAGGGCGCGGCCGGTCCCTCGAACTTCCAGTCGAGCGCGAATTTCACGTCGGTGTCGGCGGCGGCCGGCGCCGCGACGGCGGTCAGCCCTGCCACGAGCGCCCCCATCGCGAGGGCCCCGATCGCAAGTGCTTTGGTCATATGAAAGCTCCCCTTGGCCAGTCCGGGCATGGCCCGGTTTCAGCAAGCGGCGTGCCACCCGTGTCGCCCCGCCCCGCCGCCGCATCGCGGAGCGACGTGAAGGGCGCTGCCCGAATATGCGGCAACCGGCCCGCCGATGCTCAGATTAGCGCCGCTGGGCTCCGGTCCAAAGCCGCATTCTTTCCGCCATGCCGGGGCGGGATGTCGCGTGTCAGCTTCCGCGATAGGTGGCATAGCTCCACGGGGTCACCAGCAACGGGACGTGGTAATGCCCCTCCGCCTCGCCGACCGCGAAGCGGATCGGTACCTGATCGATGAACGGCGGATCGGCGAGCGCCACGCCGCGCCCGGCGAAGTAGGCCCCCACTTCGAATACCAGCTCGTACAGGCCGATCGGCACCGGGCGGCCGCCGATCAGCGGCTGGTCAGTGCGCCCGTCCCGGTTGGTCACGGCGCGGACGATCAGCCGGCGCGCGCCGTCGCCGGACAGTTCATACAGAGCGAGCGGGATGCCGGCGGCCGGCGTGCCGCCGTGGGTGTCGAGCACATGGGTCGACAGGCGGCCGGCGAGGGGCAGCCGGTCCGGTGCCGCGACCCGCTGGTCGAGCCGGAGCGCCGCGATGCGGATCACCTCGTCGAGCGCGGTGGCGTGCTCCTGGGCCGGGTCGTTGGCGAGCCGCCGCTCGAACTGGCGCAGGATCGACGCCTTGGTGTGGCGGCGCACGCAGACGATGAACGGGATGCCGAAGCGGTCGCGATACGCGGTGTTGAGCCGGTGGAAGGCCGCGAACTCCTCGTCCGACAGACGGTCGAGCCCGGCGCTCGCCTGCTCGGCGGTCGATTCCGCCGTCAGGGCGCCGGCGCGGGCCGCCTTGCCGGCGAGATCCGGATGGGCGGCCAGCAGGGCGCGCTGCCGCTCGGCCCCGGCGGCGCGGACTGCCGCCGCCATGGCGTCGTGCAGCGCCGCGAGCGTGCCGAACGGCCGCGCCGCAGCGACCGCCTCGGCCACCCAGGGCGAGTGCTCGTAGATGTCGGCCAGCGCCGCCACGAAGGTCTCGTCGTCGGCGGCGTCGAGGGTGTCGAGCGATACGGTGGTGGAGCTTGTCATAGGGTACGGCCTCCGGAAGCGCCGGTGTGTCATCCCCGCGCGGGCTGCGGGCGTCGATCCTGTTGATCGGCGGGCCAGGATGTGGATGGCGCGCCGTCAGTCCCCCGGCGCGCCGGCGGCGAGCCAGGCCGCCAGCAGGGCGCGTTCCTGGGTCGTCATCTCGGTGACGTTGCCGGGCGGCATCGCGTGGGTGCGCACCGCCTGGAGATCGATCAGCCGCGCATGCCGTCGGATCAGATCGGGCTCGTCGAGCCGCAGATCCTTCGGCGCCGCCGCGATGCCGGCCCACACCGGCTGGCGCGCGTGGCACATGGTGCAGCGGCTGCCGATCACCTCGCCGACCTCGGCGAAGCGGGGCGGCGCCGGCAGGGCGCCGCTCGTGGCGTCGCGCGGCCCCGCCATCGACAGCCAGACGATCGCCGCCACCCCGGCCGCAGCGACCGCCCAGGTCCACCAGGGATCGCCCTTGCCGGCGTGGCGGGTGTTGTAGAAGTGCCGGATCACCGGCCCGATCAGCAGCACGATGGCGACGATGAGCCAGTTCCAGCGGGTCGCGAACACCAGCGGATAGTGATTGCTCAGCATCAGGAAGACGACCGGCAGGGTCAGGTAGTTGTTGTGGATCGAGCGCTGCTTGCCGAGCTCGCCCCAGCGCGGATCGGGGGTGCGCCCCTCGACCAGCGCCGCCACCGTCTTTCTCTGGTTCGGGATGATGATGACGAACACGTTCGCCACCATGATGGTGCCGACCAGGGCGCCGATCTGGGTCAGCGCGCCACGCCCGCTGAAGACGTGGGTGAAGCCCCAGGTCAGCGTGACCAGGAAGACGAAGCCGACCACCGCCAGCGCAGTCTCGTGGCGGCCGAGTGGGCAGCGGCACAGGCCCTCGTAGGCGAGCCAGGCGACCAGGAGGGTGACGAAGGCGAGCCCGGCCGCCTGCGGAACAGTCAGGTCGAGCACCGCCCTGTCGATCAGGAACAGATCGGCATTGAGATAATAGACAACGACCAGCAGCCCGAAGCCCGACAGCCAGGTGGCGTAGGACTCCCACTTGAACCAGGTCAGCTCGTCGGGCATCCGGGCCGGCGCCACCAGATACTTGACGATCTGATAGAAGCCGCCGCCGTGCACCTGCCACGCCTCGCCCTTGACGCCGTCCGGCGGGGCGGGGCGGGGCTTGAGGCTGAGATCGAGATGGATGAAGTAGAACGAGCTGCCGATCCAGGCCATCGCGGCGACCACATGCAGCCATCGCAGCAGGGCGGACGCCCATTCGGTCAGTACGAGCTCCAAGCAGCACCTCGTGATGTCCGGGGGTGACGGCGCGGGGGGCGAGCCGCCGAGAGGCATCTCACCATGACAGAGCCGGGCCGGCGAGTTCAAGCGGCGGCCGACGCCGCGGGGCACGGCCGGCGACCGATCGAGGCGCGGGCTTCGCCCGAGGGCTGGCACGGCGCTTGCGTTGATCTCGGCTTGCGTTTGATCCCGGCTTGCGGGAGCTTCCGCCATGGGTGCCGGCGAGCCACCGGCCAGGGAGACGCCGTCGTGCGGGCCGAGACGGTGATCGGGACAGCGAGCGGCGACACCTTGCGCGGTGAGACCCTGCGTGACGACAGGTGCCGCGAGACGCCATGTGACGAGGACGCGACCTTCGCGGCCAACCGGGCGCGCGGGCGCATTCGCCTGGCCGCTGCGCTGCGATCCGGCGCCACCCGGCGCACCGCGGTCTACGAGGAGGGCTCGCTGCGGGTGCGCTTCCCGGCGCCGGCGCGGCCGACCGCCCGTCTCGATGCCGTCCTGGTCAACACGGCGGGCGGCATCGCGGCTGGCGATACCGCCGACATCGACGTGACCGTCGCGGCCGGGGCCGATCTGCGGATCACCACCGCGTCGGCCGAGAAGGTCTATCGCTCGCACGGCCCGGCCGCTGCGGTTGCGGTGCGGCTGGCGGTCGGGGCGGGGGCCCGCCTGGCCTGGCTGCCGCGCGAGACGATCCTGTTCGACCGCGCCCGGCTCGATCGCATCATCGAGGTGGATCTGGCGGCCGATGCGCGCCTCGTGCTCGCCGAGGCGGTGGTGCTCGGCCGTGCCGGCATGGACGAGGTGGTGACCAGCGGCCGGCTGGTCGACCGCTGGCGGGTACGCCGTGACGGCCGGCTTCTTCATGCCGAAGGGCTGCGGCTCGACGGGGCGGTGGCGGCGCGGCTGGCCGAGCCGGCGGTGGCGGCGGGCGGCATCGCGCTCGCCACGCTGCTGACGGTGCCGGCCGATGAGGCGCTGGTCGCTGCCGTGCAGGGTGGCGCCGTGCCGCTTTCCGGCGAGGCCGGTGCGTCGTCCTGGAACGGCCGCAGCGCCGTGCGCTTCTGCGCCCCGGACGGCGACACGCTGCGCCGCGATCTCACCGCCGTGCTGACGGTGGCGCTCGCGGGCGCGCTGCCACCGCTGTGGACCAACTGACGGGACCGCCCCATGCATCTCACGCCGCGTGAAAAGGACAAGCTGATGATCGCCATGGCCGCCATGGTGGCGCGCCGCCGCCTGGAGCGCGGCGTCAAGCTGAATCATCCCGAAGCGGTGGCGCTGATCTCCGACTTCATCCTGGAGGGCGCCCGCGACGGCCGCAGCGTTGCCGCGCTGATGGAGGCCGGCGCCGGCGTGCTGACCCGCGACCAGGTGATGGAGGGCATCGCCGAGATGATCCCCGAGATCCAGGTCGAGGCCACGTTCCCGGACGGGACCAAGCTGGTCACCGTTCATGATCCGATCCGCTGAGCGACACGCATGCGCGGCGTGATCGCGAGCACGGCGAGGATCGGCATGGGGGCGGCGCCGCTCGCCGCGGTGGCGCTGCTCGCCGTCGTGGTCGCCGCCCCGCCGCTCCACGCCCATGACGGGCCGATCGAGACGACGCCGGCGGAGGAGCGCGACCTGTGGGTGTCGCTCGGCGCCCGCGTGCACGGTGGCTTCGGGTCGCTGATCGCGGTCGGCATCCGTATCGGCGACGACGCCCGCCGCCGCCTCGGCGCGGCGCCGCGCGAGCTAGACGTCACCTATCGGTCGAGCCCCGGCGCGCCGTGCGCCTGCATCGTCGACGGCGTGATGATCGCCACCCGGGCGTCGCCCGGGCAGGGTACGCTGCGGGTCGCCGATGCGCCGGCCGGCCCCGGCCTGTTCGGCCAGGTCGTCATCCGGCACCGGCCGAGCGGGCGCGTCGTCGCCTACGCGGTGCCCGAGACGATCTGGCCGCGGCTGCGCGACATCAACAAGGAGCCGACCGGCGTCGGCCGCTGGGACGCCGTGATGGCGATCCCGGCCGCCGAGCTGATGACGGTGCAGGACATCCCGGCCGCCGAGGCGAGCGGCCCCGCAACGGAGGCGAAGCCATGATCCCGGGCGAGATCGTCACGGTCGCGGGTGACATCGTGCTCAATGCCGGGCGCGAGACCATCACCCTGACGGTGACCAACACCGGCGACCGGCCGATCCAGGTCGGCTCGCACTACCATTTCTTCGAGACCAATCCGGCGCTCGCCTTCGATCGCGCCGCGGCCCGCGGCATGCGGCTCGACATTGCGGCCGGGACCGCGGTGCGCTTCGAGCCGGGCCAGTCGCGCGCCGTCACACTGATACCGCTCGCCGGCACCCGCACGGTGTTCGGGTTCCGGCAGGAGGTGATGGGGCCGTTGTGAGCCCTCACCTCGTGTTGGTGGCGGGGGTGTTTCGATGTACTGAACCGGGCCGGTGTGCGGTGTGGCAGTCGCCACGTCGCACCGGGTGAGCATCAGAGAGGTTCGGAATGGCAGCCAAGCACTTCACCGGCGGATGTCACTGCGGCGCGGTGCGCTACGAGGTCCACGTCGATCTCGACAGCGCGATCGCGTGCAACTGCTCGCGCTGCGCCCGGCTCGGCGCGATCCTGGCGTTCGCGCCCGAGTCGGCCTTCTCGCTGATCTCCGGCGAGGCCGGGATGACGGATTACCAATTCAACAAGAAGGTCATCCACCACCTGTTCTGCACCACCTGCGGCATCCAGTCGTTCGCGCGCGGCACCATGCCGAACGGCACCCGGATGGTCGCCGTCAACCTCCGCTGCCTCGACGGCGTCGATCCCGCCAGCCTGTCGCCGAAGGCGGTGGACGGCCGCAACTTCTGACCCCCGGAGACCGCCCATGCCCGTCACCATCTCGCGCGCCGCCTATGCGGGCATGTTCGGTCCCACCACCGGCGACAGGGTGCGGCTCGCCGACACCGACCTGTTCATCGCGGTGGAGCGCGACCTCACCACCTATGGCGAGGAGGTGAAGTTCGGTGGCGGCAAGGTGATCCGCGACGGCATGGGCCAGAGCCAGATCACCAACCGGGACGGCGCCGCCGACACGGTGATCACCAACGCGGTGATCCTCGATCACTGGGGCGTCGTGAAGGCCGATGTCGGCCTGAAGGAGGGTCGCATCGCGGCCATCGGCAAGGCCGGCAATCCCGACATCCAGCCGGGCGTCGACATCGTCATCGGGCCGGGCACCGAGGTGATCGCCGGCGAGGGTCGCATTCTCACCGCCGGCGGCTTCGATACCCATATCCACTTCATCTGCCCGCAGCAGATCGAGGAGGCGCTGATGTCGGGCGTCACCTCGCTGCTCGGCGGCGGCACCGGGCCGGCAGCCGGCACCAACGCGACCACCTGTACGCCGGGGCCGTGGCACATCGCCCGCATGATCCAGGCCGCCGACGCCTTCCCGGTCAATCTCGGCTTCGCCGGCAAGGGCAACGCGGCGCGGCCCGCCGCGCTGGTCGAGATGATCGAGGCTGGCGCCTGCGCCATGAAGCTGCACGAGGACTGGGGCACCACGCCGGCCGCCATCGACTGCTGCCTCACGGTCGCCGACGAGCACGACGTGCAGGTGATGATCCACACCGACACGCTCAACGAGTCGGGCTTCGTGGAGGACACCATCGCGGCCTTCAAGGGCCGCACCATCCATGCGTTCCACACCGAGGGGGCGGGCGGCGGCCACGCACCCGACATCATCAAGGTGGCGGGCCTGCCCAACGTGCTGCCGTCGTCGACCAATCCGACGCGGCCGTTCACCGTCAACACCATCGACGAGCATCTCGACATGCTGATGGTGTGCCACCATCTCGACCCGTCGATCGCCGAGGATCTCGCCTTCGCCGAGAGCCGCATCCGCAAGGAGACCATCGCGGCGGAGGACATCCTCCACGACCTCGGAGCGCTGTCGATGATGTCGTCGGACAGCCAGGCGATGGGCCGCATCGGCGAGGTGATCATCCGCACCTGGCAGACCGCCGACAAGATGAAGCGGCAGCGCGGACGGCTGCCGGAGGAGCACGGCGACAACGACAATGCGCGGGC
This sequence comes from Rhodoplanes serenus, assembly GCA_009720755.1. Lineage (GTDB taxonomy): Bacteria > Pseudomonadota > Alphaproteobacteria > Rhizobiales > Xanthobacteraceae > Rhodoplanes > Rhodoplanes serenus. The sequence continues at coordinate 158,339 of WNKV01000001.1, read as the reverse complement.
CAAGCGCTACATCGCCAAGTACACCATCAATCCGGCGATCGCCCACGGCGTGGCGCGTCACATCGGCTCGGTCGAGCCCGGCAAGCTCGCCGACCTGGTGCTGTGGTCGCCGGCCTTCTTCGGCGTCAAGCCCGAGCTGGTGATCAAGGGCGGCGCCATCGTGGCGGCCCCGATGGGCGACCCCAACGCCTCGATCCCGACGCCGCAGCCGGTGCATTACCGGCCGATGTTCGGCGCCTTCGGCCGGGCCGTCGCGGCGACGTCCGTGGTGTTCGTGTCCAAGGCCGCGGTCGCGGCCGGCCTCGCCGAGAGGCTCGGCACCGCCAAGACGATGGTGGCGGTGGAGAACACCCGCACCATCGGCAAGCGCGACCTGATCCACAACGGCGCGACGCCGTCGATCACCGTCGATCCCGAGACCTACGAGGTGCGCGCCGACGGGGCGCTGCTCACCTGCGCGCCCGCCGCGGTGCTGCCGATGGCGCAGCGCTACTTCCTGTTCTGACCGGCGCCGCCGCCTCGCGGGCCGCCGCCAGCCGGATGTTCGGCCGGCACGGCGAGCCGGAGCCGTCAGCCGCGCAGCATCCGCACCAGCACGTCGTCGCGGCGGACGAGGTGGTGATACAGCGCGGCGGCGACATGGACGAGCACCAGCGCCGCGATCATCCACCCGAACGAGCGGTGCAGCCCGAACAGCGCCTCCGAGAAGGCGCGATCCTGCGGCCAGATCGGCGGCAGCTCGAACAGCCAGAACACCAGGATCGGTGCCCGATAGGCCGAGGTGGCGATCCAGCCGACCAGCGGCTGCACGATGAGGAGCGCGTAGAGGATGCCGTGCACCGCCTGGGCGGCGGCACGCTGGCGGGCCGGAATGTCGCGCGGCAGCGGCGGCGGCGGCACCAGCATCCGGTAGGCGAAGCGGATCACCATCAGCAGCAGCAGCACGACGCCGAACGAGCGGTGCAGGTGGAAGGCGAGGTCCTGGGTCGGCCCCGGCTCGGCATTGGCCATGTAGATGCCGCCCGGGACGAGCGCGATGACGATGGCGGCGGTGATCCAGTGCAGCGCCCGGGCGGTCGCGGTGTAGCCGGGCGCGCCCCGCGCGGGCGTGGTGGTCGTGGCGGTCACGGTCGAGCTCCTCGCGCTTCGATCGGTTCGGCTCTGATCGGTTCGGCTCTGATCGTGGCCGCCTTCGCTGTCGCGGAGGACGACCGCCCGGTGCGTCGCGACGCCGTGCGGGGGGCGGGCGCGGCCTGCACGAGGCGATTGAGCCGGCGCCGCATCACAGGATAAAGTCGCGGTCGACGCAAGCCTCCGCGTGCCGCGCCTGGTGCCGGCCGCGCGGTCGCGTGCCGACTATGCCTCCGACTTGCACACTCGACCGCGCGACCGATCGCGCCACGGACCGCGCCCGATGCCCCGCATGCCAGCCGATCGGACCAGCCGTTGACTCCCTCGCGTTCCGCCCCAGACGAGCCGGTCGCCGACGATTGGTCGGAGGTGCCGCGGGCGCTGCGCGACGGCGGGCCGCTGCCGCCCGTCTGGGCGCCACTGTTCGAGCCGCTGCGCCACGGCCGCGTCGACGATCTCGTGGTCATCGGCCAGATCGGCCAATCGCTCGATGGCCGCATCGCCACCATCGGGGGGCGCCTCGAATACATCAACGGCGCCGCCGGCCTCGCCCATCTGCACCGGCTGCGCGCTGTCGTCGACGCCGTGGTGATCGGCATCGGCACGGCGCTCGCCGACGATCCGCTGCTCACCGTGCGGCATGTCGCCGGGCCGCATCCGGCCCGGGTGGTGATCGACCCCCGCGGCCGGCTGCCCGGTGGCGCCCGCCTGCTCGCGGACGACGGCGCCCGCCGCATCGTGGTGACCCGGTCGACCACCCGGGCGCGGCTGCCCGCCGGGGTCGAGCGGCTCGGCCTGCCGGAGACCGACGGGCGGCTGCATCCGGCCGCGATCCTGGGGGCGCTGGCGGCGGCGGGTCTGCGGCGGGTGCTGATCGAGGGCGGCGCCGACACCCTGTCGGGTTTCCTGGCGACCGGCTGCCTCGACCGGCTGCATGTGGTGGTGGCCCCCATCATCCTCGGCTCGGGGCGGCCCGGCTGCTCGCTGCCGGCCATCGGCCATGCCGACGAGGCGCTGCGGCCCAAGGTGCGCACGGTGGCGCTGGGCGACGAGGTGCTGTTCGACTGCGACCTGTCGGTTCAGCGCCGGCCGCTCGGCCGGGCGAGAACCGCGCTCAAGTGAGGGCGCCACCGGCGCCCCGGCGTCCCCCTCAACCGGGCTCGGCCGGGCGGGCGAAGAAGTCGAGATGGCCGACCTGGAGGGTCGAGCGGCCGGCCGCACGCAGGATGCGGCGGCGGGTCGCCCAGCCCTCGATGGTCGACTCGGGGACGCCGACCAGCTCGCGCGCCGTGCCGGCGAGGGAATCGAGCAGCTCCTGCTGGATCGGGTCGGTCGCCTCGATCAGCCAGTCGGCGGTGCCCTCGACCACGGTGTAGTCGAGCCGCTCGAACAGCCGTGCCGCCCGGCCGGCGGCGGCCGGGCCGAGGGCGGGGCCGAAGCCCTTGTCCATGCTCTGGTGGCGGTTGAAGGCCGAGACGATGAGGGCGTCTGCATCGTCGGCGGGGTCGAGCAGCACCCGCCCGTCGTAGGAGAGCGCCGCGTAGAACGGCAGCCGGCGGGCCGCGATCTCGGTGACCAGCCGCTCCAGCCACTCCTCGGAGACGAGATCGAGAAAGGCCGAGGTGGTGACCAGATCGACCGGCCCGTCGAGCGCCGCCTCGAGGTCGTGCGCGAGGTCGACCGCCTGGGCGGTGATGCGGGTTTCGGGGCCGCCGTTCCCCTTGGCGCGGGCCAGCAGGCCGAGATCGTTGTCGACCAGCCGCCAGTGCTGGTGGCGGGGCAGCGACGGGCCGAGCGCCCGCACGGTGGCGCCGGTGCCGCAGGCGAGATCGACCAGCGTGATCGAGGTGCCGCCGGCGAAGCGGGCCGCCACGGCCGCGAGCACGGCGGGATTGCGGGCCTGGCGGTCGTGCGGCTCGCGGCGGTCGAGCCAGTCGGCGGTGAAGGTGCTCACGGGGCGGCCTCGCGGCTGGCGGTGAGGCGGTCGATCGAATGGGCGAAAAGCCGGGCCGCCTCGGTCCAGTCCGGCAGTCCGGCGGCGGCCGCCCGGGCCCCCGCAGCGATCCGGGTCCGGGTCGCCTCGTCGGTGATCAGGGTCCGCAACGCCGCCGCCAGTGCGGCCGGGTCGTCGGGCGGAACCAGCAGGCCAGTGCCGGCCGGCACCGTGTCGGGAATCGCTCCGGCCGTGGTGCCGACCACCGGCAGACCGTAGGCGACCGCTTCCGAGAATGCCATCCCGTATCCCTCGAACCGTGACGCCAGCACGAACACGTCGCTTGCGGCGTAGAGCGCCGCGAGCCGGTCGTCCGGGACGGCTCCCGCGACGACAACGCGGTCGCCGAGCCCGAGGTCCACGATCTGGCGCACGAGCGCCGCCGCCGTCGCCGGATCGCGGTCGGTGGCGCCCGCGATGGTCAGGCGCCAGTCGAGATCGGCGAGCCGCGCCAGCGCCGCGACCAGCACGTCGTAGCCCTTGCGCGGCACCACGGCGCCGACGGCGATGAGCGCCACCGGGCCGGCGCGCCGGCCGGTCGGCAGGGCGCCGCTCGCGGACGGCGGGGCGCCCCTTTCGGTGCCCGGCGGCACCACGGCGATGCGCCCCGTCGGGACGCCGTAATCGGCGGCGACGAGGCGGGCGGTCGCCGCGCTGGTCACCACCACGCCGCGGGCGCCGGCGAGCGCGGTGCGCTCGCTGTCGCGCAGCCGGGCCGCCGCGGCGGCATCGAGGCCGCTCTCCAGAGCGAGCGGATGATGGACCAGGGCGATCACCGGCAGCCGGCGACAGGCCGTCGCGGCGAGCTCCGGCAGCACCCCGAAGGCGAGGCCGTCGATCACGGTCGGAGTGCCGGCGGGCAGCCGCTCGATGGCCGCGAGCGCCGCCGCCCGGGTGGCGGCGTCGGGCCGCGGAAAGCCGTCGCCGAGGTCGACGACGTCGACGCTGCGGCCGGCGGCGCGCAGTTCGGCGACGATGCGGCGGTCATAGGCGTAGCCGCCGGTCGGGGTGGCGAGATCGCCGGGGACGGCGAACACCAGCCGTGGCGCCGACGGCGTGTGCTGCCCCGGCGGGGCGGCGCTCACCACAGCGGCGCCTCGTACCAAGCGCGGGCGACGTGGGATTCCGAGATGGTGACGCGGATGGCGGCGAGTGCCCGGCCGTCGCGGCCGAGATCGCCGGCGCGGGCCGCGGCGGCGAGCCGGTCGAAGACGTGGCGGGTGAGGAACTCGGTGGTGGTGTTCTGGCCGGCGAACTCCGGCAGGGCATCGAGATTCTGGTAGTCGAGCGGCGCCAGCACGGCCTTCAGGGCCTCGTGGGCGCGGCCGATGTCGACCACGATGCCGTTCTCGTCCAGCGTCTCGGCCAAGATGGCGGCGTCGATCACGAAGGTCGCCCCGTGCAGCGCCTGCGCCGGGCCGAACACGGCGCCGCGGAACGAGTGGGCGATCATGATGTGGTGGCGGACTTCGACGGCGTACACGGGGGCGGCCTCCTGTCGGTCAGGCGAGCAGGATAGCCGAAGTTGACGATGCGCAGACAAGACGAGACGTCGCTGCGCCGCTCTTCACCCGACTGTTTGCCCGCCCTTTTCCTCGCCCTCACCCATCTTTTTTATCGCCCCTCGGCCCTCCCTCTCCCCGCGGGCGGGGAGAGGGAGGGCTGCCGCCGTGCGATGAGGCGAGAGGGAGAACCGCTACCGTGCGGTGAGCGGAGAGGGAGGGCTGCGGCCGAGCAGTCGGGTGATCCAGCGTCTCGGCGTCTGTCGGTGGTCACCTCTCCCCGCGGGCGGGGAGAGGTCGGCGAGCCGCGGAGCGGCGAGCCGGGTGAGGGGGCGGTGCCGTTCGTCAGCTTTCTGGCGGCCGCGCCGATGGCACCGACGGCAGGCTGTCGTCCGTCACGCGCCCGTCACGGACTCCTGGTCTCGCCCCTCACCCCGACCCTCTCCCCGCGGGCGGGGAGAGGGAGGGCTGCCGCCGTGCGATGAGCGGAGAGGGAGGGCTGCGGCCGAGCAGTCGGGTGATCCAACCTCTCGGCGTCTGTCGGTGGTCCCTCTCCCCGCGGGCGGGGAAAGGTCGGCGAGCCGCGAAGCGGGGAGCCGGGTGAGGGGGGCGCGTCGGTGGTGCCGTTCGTCAGCATTCTGGCGGCCGCGCCGATGGCACCGACGGTAGGCTGTCGTCCGTCACGCGCCCGTCACGGACTCCTGGTCTCGCCCCTCACCCCGACCCTCTCCCCGCGGGCGGGGAGAGGGAGGGCTGCCGCTGTGCGATGAGCAGGGGAGCGGGAGAGCTGCCGCCGTGCGGCGCGCTTACTTGCCCATCCGCTTCTTGCGCTGGCCGAGGGTGCGCAGACGCAGCGCGTTGAGCTTGATGAAGCCCTGGGCGTCATGCTGGTCGTAGGCGACGGCGCCCTCCTCGAAGGTGACCAGCTCCTGGTCGTAGAGCGAGTAGGGGCTCTCGCGGCCGACCACCGAGACGTTGCCCTTGTAGAGCTTGAGCCGTACCCGGCCGGTGACGAACTCCTGGCTCTTGTCGATGGCGGCTTGCAGCATCTCGCGCTCGGGCGCGAACCAGAAGCCGTTGTAGACGAGCTCCGCGTATTTCGGCATCAGCTCGTCCTTGAGATGCGCGGCGCCGCGATCGAGCGTGATCTGCTCGATGCCGCGGTGGGCGGCGAGCAGGATGGTGCCGCCGGGCGTCTCGTACATGCCGCGCGACTTCATGCCGACATAGCGGTTCTCGACGAGATCCAGCCGGCCGATGCCGTTCTCGCGCCCGAGATCGTTGAGCCTGGCCAGCAGCGCGGCCGGCGTGAGCTTGACGCCGTCGACCGCTACGGCGTCGCCGCGCTCGAAGCCGACCGTGATGAACGTCGCCCGGTCGGGCGCGTCCTCGGGATTGACGGTGCGGCTGTAGACGTAGTCCGGCACGTCCTGCGACGGGTCCTCCAGCACCTTGCCCTCGGAGGAGGTGTGCAGCAGGTTGGCGTCGGTCGAGAACGGCGCCTCGCCGCGCTTGTCCTTGGCGATCGGGATCTGGTGCTGCTCGGCGAACTCGATCAGCTTGGTGCGCGAGGTGAGGTCCCACTCGCGCCACGGCGCGATCACCTTCACGTCGGGCTTGAGCGCGTAATAGGCCAGCTCGAAGCGGACCTGATCGTTGCCCTTGCCGGTGGCGCCGTGGCACACCGCGTCGGCCCCCACCTTCTCGGCGATCTCGATCTGCTTCTTGCCGATCAGCGGCCGCGCGATCGAGGTGCCGAGCAGGTACTGGCCCTCGTAGACCGCATTGGCGCGGAACATCGGGAACACGTAGTCGCGGACGAACTCCTCGCGCAGATCCTCGATGAAGATGTTCTCCGGCTTGATGCCGAGCAGCAGCGCCTTGTGGCGCGCCGGCTCCAGCTCCTCGCCCTGGCCGAGATCGGCCGTGAAGGTCACCACCTCGCAGCCATAGGTGGTTTGCAGCCACTTCAGGATGATCGAGGTATCGAGGCCGCCCGAATAGGCCAGCACCACCTTCTTCACGTCGCTCTTCGCCATGCCCTCTCGGCCGCCCGGCCGCTCCTCGCTCGTCCGGCTGGGCGGGCCCGGCCGGTCTCGGCAGTTGAAAATCGCGGCGGACTATAGGCGCCGGGCGGCCCGGTGCAAGCCGAGCCCCGGCCCGGCAGCCATGCCGTGCAGAGGCCGGCGGCTGCGCGCCGCGATCCCGGTGCCCCACCGGACGGTCCCGGGCGGTCCGGATGGTCGCGCCCGGACCGCGTGTCGCACCCGCCCCCACGGTTTCGTCCGATCGGCCTAGACGCCGAGCATTCTTCCTTGTCGGCCAGGGTTCTCGGAACGGCGGCGGGGTCGATTGCGACGGTGGTGCGACATTTGTAGCGGCGGCGCGGGACTGGCGCGGTGGGCGCACCGCCCTACCTCTGGCCGCAAGGACGACGGAGACGACGTTCAGACACAGGAGCCCGCCTTGCGCGACCGATCCGCCTAATCGCCACCGCCGCGACCCGGACCCGGTGGGTCCGGTCAGCCGCTCTCATCCGCCGAGCCGAACCCAACGAGCCTGACCATGACCGCTACGCCTGCCCGGCGCGGACGGACGCTCTCCGTCGCGCTGTCGATCGCCCTCGCCGCCACCACCCTGGTCGCTACGGCCCGCGCCGCCGCCCCCGAGCCGCCCGACACGAGGCGGGACCAGGAGGGGATCGCGATCCGGCTCGACGAGCGTGAGGTCCGCTCGGCCGGCATCGCCACCACCTCCATCGAGCGGGAGCGCGGCGAGGTCGAGCTGTCGCTGCCCGGCACGGTGGCGATTCCGCCCCAGCAGCTCCGCGTCGTCGCGGCGCCGGCCGGCGGGCTGGTCGAGGCCATGCTGGTCGCCGCCGACGAGACCGTGACGGCCGGCCAGCCGATCGCCCGGTTGCGCTCGCCCGATCTCGTCGAGGCGCAGCGCCAGTATCTCGCGGCGCTCGCCGACGACGCGCTGGCGACCGATCGGCTGCGCCGCACCCGCCTCCTGTGGGAAGGGCGCGTCACCCCCGAACGCGAGCTGCGCATCGCCGAGACCGAGGCGTCGCATGCCAAGTCGCGGCTCGACGAGCGCTCGCAGATCCTCGGCCTGATGGAGATGTCGGAGGCCGACATCGAGGCGCTGCGCAACAGCCGCCGCATCGTCAGCGCCGTCACCATCCACGCCCCGATGGCCGGCACCGTGGTGTCGCGCAACGTCAATCCGGGCCAGCGCGTCGAGGCGGCGGCGCCGGTGTTCACCATCGCCCGGCTGGAGCCCTTGTGGGTCAACATCCAGGTGCCGGCGGCGCGCCTGCCGGCCGTCGATGTCGGCGACACGGTGGTGCTGCCCGCCTACGGGGTGCAGGGGCAGATCATCCGCATCGGCCGCACCGTCGACCAGAACACCCAGTCGGCCGTGGCGGTCGCCGAGATCTCCTCGGGCGGCGGCCTGGTGCGGCCGGGCCTCGCGGTGGCCGCGACGATCCGCATCGGCCAGAACGGAACGCCCCAGTGGTCGGTGCCAGCCTCGGCGGTGGTGCGCCATCGCGATCGCTCCTGGGTGTTCGTCCGCGAGGAGGACGGCTTTCGGGCCCGCCCCGTGCAGGTGATCGCCGAGGCCGGCGGCCGCGCCTCGGTGCGCGCCAACCTGATGGAGACCGACCGCGTCGCCGACCGCGGCATCCTGGCGCTGCTCGCCGAGCTCGCCGCCGTCGACCAGGACTGACCGATGCTCGCCCGTCTCGTCGATCTCGCGCTCCGTCAGCGGCTGCTGGTCATCATCGGGGCGATCGCCCTCGCCGTGTGGGGCGCCACCGCCTATCAGCGCCTCTCCATCGACGCCTTCCCGGACGTCGCGCCCGTGCAGGTGCTCGTCTCCATGCGGGCGCCCGGCCTCACCCCGGAGGAGCTGGAGAGCCGCGTCACCACGCCGATCGAGCTGGCGGTGCGCGGCATCCCCAACCTGGTGCGCATGCGCTCGACCACCCGCTACGCGGTGGCGCTCATGACCTTCGAGTTCGCCGAGGGCACCGATATCTTCTGGGCCCGCGCCCAGGTGAACGAGCGCTTGCAGGAGGTGCGCGACCAGCTTCCCGCCGATGCCGACGGCGGCCTCGCCCCGATCGTGACGCCGCTCGCGGAGATGGTGATGTTCACCATCGAGTCGGAGACCCTCGATCCCAAGGAGAAGCGCAGCCTGATCGACTGGACGATCCGGCCGGCGCTGCGCGGCCTGCCCGGCGTCGCCGACGTCAACGTGCTCGGCGGCTTCGTGCGCACCTTCGAGGTGATGCCCTCGCCGACCGCCATGGCGGCCCGCGGCATCACCACCGAGATGCTCGAGGATGCGATCTCCGAGAACAACCGCAACGACGGCGCCGGCCGCATCCGCACCGGCGAGGAGGCGCTGCTGGTGCGCTCGGAGGGCCGCATCCGCACCCTGGAGGATATCCGCAACACCATCGTGGCGGTGCGCGGCGGCTCGCTGGTGCGGGTCGGCGACGTCGCCGACGTGCGCCACGGCTCGCTCGCCCGCAACGGCGTCGTCACCGCCGATGCCGAGGGCGAGACCGTGTGGGCCATGGTGCTGGGCCTGCGCGGCGCCAATGCCCGCACCGTGGTGGACGGCGTGAAGAAGCGGTTCGCCGAGCTGGAGCCGCGGCTGCCGGACGGCGCCAAGATCGTCATCTTCTACGATCGCAGCGAGCTGATCGGCAAGGCGGTGTGGACGGTCCAGAAGGTGCTGCTGGAAGCGATCCTGCTGGTCGTCGTCATGCTGCTCCTGTTCCTCGGCAATCTGCGCTCCGCCCTGGTGGTGTCGCTGATCCTGCCGCTGGCGGTGCTGACCACCTTCGGGATGATGCGCCTGTTCGGCATGTCGGCCAACATCATGTCGCTCGGTGGCCTGGCCATCGCGATCGGCCTTTTGGTCGACTGTGCCGTGGTGGTGGTCGAGAACGTCGAGCATCGCCTCGCCCATGCCGGCTCGCGCGATCTGCCGACGCGGCTGGGGCTGACCCTGGAGGCGACCCGCGAGGTGGCGGTGCCGCTGGTCTCCGGCGTCGTCATCATCATCATGGTGTTCGCGCCGCTGTTGTCGCTCGAAGGGCTGGAGGGCCGGCTGTTCAGCCCGGTCGCCATCACCATCGTGGTGGCGCTGATCGCGGCGCTCGTGCTGTCGCTCACCGTGGTGCCGGTGATGTCGGCGCTGCTGCTCAAGCCGACCAGCCACGCCGAGCCGTGGCTGGTGCGCAAGCTGCACGCCGTCTACGATCCGACGCTCGCCTTCGTGATGCGCCGGCCCGCCGTGGTGTTCGCCGCGGTGGCGATCGGCATCGCGGTGGTCGCGGTGGTGTTCCCGCGTATCGGCGGCACGTTCATGCCGGTGATGGACGAGGGCACGCCGGTGGTCACCATCCGCAAGTTCCCCACCATCTCGGTCGACGAGGCGGCACAGACCGATCTGCGCATCCAGCAAGCGCTGATGACCGAGATTCCGGAGATCAAGCGGGTGATGGCGCGCGCCGGTGCCGACGAGCTCGGCATCGATCCGGTCGGCCTCAACGAGACCGACATGTTCATGACGCTCGCCCCGAAGGAGACCTGGCGCGGACCCGACATGCGCTGGTTCCTCGGCGAGCTGCGGCGGGTGCTCGACGGCATCCCGGGCATCGACTACGCGCTGACGCAGCCGATCGACATGCGGGTGCAGGAGATGATCATCGGGGCGCGCGGCGACGTCGTCGTCAAGGTGTTCGGCGACGACATCGCCACCCTCAACCGGGTCGCCCGCGACGTCGCCGGCGCGATCCGCTCGGTGCCCGGCGCGACCGACGTGTTCGCGCTGCGCAACGCCGGGATGCGCTACTTCACGGTCGAGGTGGACCGCGCCCAGGCGGGCCGCTTCGGGCTGAACGCCGAGCAGGTGCAGGAGGCGCTACGGGTATGGGTCGACGGCCGCCGGGTCGGCCTGGTGCTGGAAGGGCAGGTGCGCACCCCGCTGGTGATCCGCGGCGAGGAGCGCTTGCGCGCCTCGGCGGCCGATCTCGCCCGCGTGCCGATCGTGCTGCCGGGCGGCGGCACCGTGGAGCTCGCCCAGGTCGCCGCCATCCGGATCGAGGATGGCCCGATCCAGGTCATCCGCGAGGACGGCCAGCGCTTCGCCACCGTGCTCGCCAATGTGCGCGGCCGCGATCTCGTCGGCTTCGTTACCGACGCCAAGGCGGCGGTGGCCGAGAGGGTGGAGATGCCGAAGGGCTACGGGCTCGTGTGGGGCGGCCAGTTCGAGAACCAGCAGCGCGCCTCGGCGCGGCTGATGATCGTGGTGCCGATCGCGCTCGGCGGCATCTTCCTGCTGCTCTATCTCACCTTCGGGTCGTTCCGCCAGGCCACGCTCGTGTTCTGCAACGTGCCGTTCGCCACCATCGGCGGGGTGATCGCGCTGTGGGCGTCGGGCGAGTTCCTGTCGGTGCCCTCATCGGTCGGCTTCATCGCCCTGATGGGTATCGCGGTGCTCAACGGCGTGGTGCTGGTCTCCTACATCAACGAGGTGTGCGGGCGCGGCACGCTGCCGTTCCGCGAGGCCGTGATGGAAGGGACGCGGCGGCGGCTGCGGCCGGTGAGCCTGACGGCGTCGATCGCGGCGCTCGGCCTGGTGCCGTTCCTGTTCGCCGACGGGCCGGGGGCGGAGATCCAGCGGCCGCTCGCCATCGTGGTGATCGGCGGCCTCGTCACCGCGACGGCGCTGACCCTCTTGATGCTGCCGATCCTCTACGACCGCTTCGCGCTGCCGCGGGCGGAGCGGCGGCGGCTCGACGAGGAGGGCGCCGCGGTGGCGGCGGCCGCGGCGGCGAGCGCTCATGGCGAGCCTCATGGTTCCGCGCCGGTGTCGCCGCCGGCCGCGGCGATGAAGCCGCCCGCCGAGGTGCCGGCCGCCCCGGCGTGACGATGGCGGTTCTGCTATAGTCCCCCCGGATCACACCGGGGGGACTTGCGCGACATGCCGGATCGCGACCTGCTCATCGGCTGCCTGCCGAAATGCGAGCTGCACATCCACATCGAGGGCTCGCTGGAGCCCGACATGATGGTGGCGCTCGCCCGCCGCAACAACGTGACGCTGCCGTGGGACTCGGTCGAGGCGGTGCGCCGCGCCTATCGGTTCGGCTCGCTCCAGGACTTTCTCGACGTCTACTATGTCGGCATGTCGGTGCTGGTCACCGAGCAGGACTTCTACGATCTCGCCACCGCCTATCTGCGCCGGGCACACGCCGACAATGTCGTGCATGTCGAGATGTTCTTCGATCCGCAGGGCCACACCAGCCGGGGCGTCGCGTTCGACACGGTCGTGAACGGCCTGCACCGGGCGTGCCGCGACGCGCGGGAGACTCTCGGCCTGTCGGCGAGCCTGATCATGTGCTTCCTGCGCCATCTCGACGAGCGGGACGCCGAGCGCACCCTCGATGCGGCCCTGGCGCATCGCGAGCGCATCGTCGGGGTCGGTCTCGATTCCTCCGAGCAGGGCCATCCGCCCGAAAAATTCCGGCGGGTGTTCGCCCGCGCCCGCGACGCCGGCTTCCATCTCTTCGCTCATGCGGGCGAGGAGGGGCCGCCCGCCTATGTATGGCAGGCGCTCGACGTGCTCGGCGTCCGTCGCGTCGACCACGGCAACCGCGCCGTCGAGGACGAGGCGCTGGTGGCGCGGCTCGCCCGCGACCGGGTGCCGCTCACCATGTGCCCGCTGTCCAACCTGCGGCTGCAAGTCATCGACGATCTCGTCCACCATCCGCTGCGGCGAATGACCGACAAGGGCGTCGCCGTGACGGTGAACTCCGACGACCCTGCCTATTTCGGCGGTTACGTGAACGACAACTTCCGCGCCGTCGCGGCGTCGCTCGATCTGGCGCCCGCTGAGATCGTGGCGCTCGCCCGCACCAGCTTCGAGGCCGCCATGATGTCCGCGGAGGAGCGTGCCCGCGCGCTCGAGCGCTTCGAGGCGGCGGTGCGCGAGGCGGGGTAACGGCCGCGCCGTCGCCGCGGGACCGGAGACCCGGTTACTTGCCGCCGAAGGCGTCGCGGAACGAGTCGAACTTCGACGTCGTGTTGACCTTGATCTCCTGCTTGCGGGCCGGGTCGCAGGTGACGACGCCCTTGTCGACCATCTGCTGGGTGCGGTTGTCGATGGAGAACTCGCGACAGTTCCCCATGTTGTCGACCTTCACCCACATGCGGCCGTGGCGGCGGGACTCCTCGCTCGGCGGCTCGGCCTCGCCGAGCAGGCGGGCGCTGGGGGGATGCAGGCCGAAATGGCGCGCCCCGATCTCGTAGAGCAGCAAGGTGAGGGCCGCCAGACCGGCCGCGATGGCCAGGACGACGGCGACGCCGCGATTTGCGTGGTGAACCTTGATCATCGTCTCACCCCGGGGCAGGGTGCGACGATCCGGTTAAGAGTCTGTTAGAGGAACCCTCGGCCTTCGCCCGAAAGATCTAGACCGCGGCTCGTCCCTTCGGCCCGCGCCGGGCCGCCGCCGGTCCGGACCCCGCTCCGAAATCGCCGCGAGCGCTAGCCGGAAAGCTGGTATAACGGCGGTACGGTACGGGGTCGTCCTGGTCGGCGGGCGGCTACCGGCCCCACCCGACAGCCCCGGAAGGACGCCGTGACCCGCTTGGTTCGCCCGCTCTCGACGGCTGTCGCCGTCGCACTCCCCTTCGCTCTCCCCGCCGTGCTCGCCGTCTCGCTCGCCGCCTGTGGCGAGCAGAACAGATACGTCGCTCCGCCGCCCCCCCGGGTGACGGTGGCGAAGCCCGTGCAGCAGGCGGCGATCCGCTATCTCGAGGCGACCGGCTCGACCGTGCCGGTCAACCAGGCGGATCTGGTCGCCCGGGTCGCCGGCTTCGTCCAGGGCATCAGCTACAACGATGGCGAGGAGGTGAAGCAGGGCCGGCTCCTGTTCACCATCGAGCCCGAGCCCTACAAGGTGAAGGTCGACCAGGCCAAGGCGGCCGAGCTCGGCGCCGAGGCCAACCTCCGGCAGCAGCAGATCGTCTTCGACCGCCAGGTCGATCTGGTCGCCAAGCAGGCCAGCCCCCAGTCGCTGCTCGACCAGGCGACCGCCAGCCGTGACACCGCCCAGGCGAATCTCGACCAGTCCAAGGCCAACACCCTGCTGGCCGTCATCAACGACGGCTACACCCGGGTGACGGCGCCGTTCGACGGCGTCGTGACGGCCCGCCAGGTGTCGCTCGGCCAGTATGTGGGCGCCAACGGCCAGCCCACCACGCTCGCCAGCATCGTGCAGGTCGCGCCGATCTACGTGACCTTCAACATCAGCGAGACCGACGTCCAGCGCATCCGCGACGAGATGGCCCGCCTCGGCCTCACCCGCGACGACATGCGCAAGGTGCCGATCGAGATCGCCACCCAGACCGAGACCGGATACCCGCATGTCGGCACGCTCGACTATGTGGCGCCCTCGGTCAGCGCCTCGACCGGCACGCTCCTGGCGCGTGCCATCCTGGCGAACGATCACCGTGCCTTGCTGCCCGGCTATTTCGTCCGCGTGCGGATGCCGATCGAGCGTATCCCGAACGCGATCCTGGTGCCCGACACGGCGATCGGCAGCGACCAGGGCGGCCGCTACGTGCTGGTGATCGGCAAGGACGACGTCGTCGAGCAGCGCAAGGTCGAGGTCGGCCCGCAGGTCGGCGAGCTGCGGATCATCGAGAAGGGCCTCGGGCCGGACGACCGCATCGTCGTCGCCGGCGCCCTGCGCGCCGTGCCGGGCCAGAAGGTCGATCCGCAGCTCACCACCATCGCGGCGCCGCCGCCGGTCGAGCTGCCGAAGGCGCCGCCGGCGCCGCCGCCGCTGCCCAATACGCTGCCGGCCGCGCCGAAGGTGACGGACCCGGTGCTGGCGCCGGTGCCGTCACCGGCGCCGCCGGCCCTGCCGGGCGGGCTGCCGCGCCCTCGCACCATGCAGTGAGCCCGGCATGATCTCCAAATTCTTCATCGAGCGGCCGGTCCTCGCCAACGTTCTGGCCATCCTGATGATCGTGATCGGCGCCGTGGCGCTGCTGCGGCTGCCGGTGTCGCAGTATCCCGACGTGGTGCCGCCCACCGTCCAGGTCACCACCAGCTATCCGGGCGCCAGCGCCCGCACCGTGATCGATACGGTCGCGCTGCCGATCGAGCAGCAGGTCAACGGCGTGCAGGGCATGATCTACATGCAGTCCTACGCCGGATCGGACGGCAGCTACACGCTGACCGTCACCTTCGAGATCGGCACCGATCTCGACATGGCGCAGGTGCTGGTTCAGAACCGCGTCGCCACCGCGCTGTCGCAGCTGCCGCAGTCCGTCCAGGTGCAGGGCGTGACGGTGCAGAAGAAGATGACGTCGATCCTCCAGATCGTCACGCTGACGTCGCCGGAGGGCCGCTACGACAGCCTCTATCTCGCCAACTACGCCACCATCCGGCTGCGCGACGAGATCGCGCGCCTGCCCGGCGTCGGCAACGTCACGGTGTTCGGCGCCGGCCAGTACTCGATGCGCGTCTGGCTGGATCCCAACCGGCTCCAGGCGCGCGCGCTGACCACGCAGGACGTCGTCCAGGCGTTGCAGGGCCAGAACCAGCAGGTGACGGCCGGGCAGGTCGGCATGCCGCCGTCGCCACGGACGCAGAATTTCCAGTACACGCTCGAGGTGCTGGGCCGCCTCGACGATCCGGACCAGTTCGCCGCCGTCATCGTCAAGACCGGCCAGAACGGCGAAGTCACGCGGGTGCGCGACATCGGCCGGGTCGAGCTGGGCGCGCAGACCTACAGTCAGATCTTCACCCAGGACGGCAAGCCGGCCGCCGGCATCGCCATCTATCAGTCGCCCGGCGCCAACGCGCTCGACGTCGCCGATCGGGTCAAGGCCAAGATGGTGGTGCTGGCCAAGGACTTTCCGCAGGGCCTGGTCTACGGGGTGCCGTTCGACACCACGCTGTTCGTCACCCAATCGATCAACGAGGTGTACAAGACGCTGTACGAGGCGGCGATCCTGGTGCTGATCGTCATCCTGCTGTTCCTGCAAGACTGGCGCGCCATGCTGGTGCCGGCGACGACGGTGCCGGTGACCATCGTGGGCGCCTTCGCCGCGATGGCGGCGCTGGGCTTCACCGTCAACCTGTCGACCCTGTTCGCCATCGTGCTGGCGATCGGCATCGTGGTGGACGATGCCATCGTGGTGGTCGAGGGCGCCGCCCACAATATCGAGAAGGGCATGAGCGGCCACGATGCCGCCATCGGCGCCATGGCGATCCTGCTCGGCCCGATCATCGGCATCACCTTGGTGCTGATGGCGGTGTTCCTGCCGGCGGCGTTCCTGCCCGGCCTCACCGGCCGGATGTATGCGCAGTTCGCTCTGGTGATCGCCGCCACCGCGTTTCTCTCCGCCATCAACGCCCTGACCCTGAAGCCGACCCAGGCGGCGACCTGGCTGCGCGCCCCGGTGCCGCCGGAGCAGCGCAACGCCTTCTTCCGCGGCTTCAACGCCGTCTATGGCCGGTCCGAGCGTCTCTATGCCGGGCTGATCGGCCGCATGGTGCGGGTGAGCGGCGCCATGGTGGTGCTGGCGCTGCTGATCATCGGCGGCGCCTTCTGGGGTTTCACCCGGGTGGCGACCGGCTTCCTGCCCATCGAGGACCAGGGCTATGTGCTGGCCAGCGTGCAGTTGCCGGACGGTGCCTCGCTCGGCCGCACGCAAGGTGTGCTCGACCGGGTGACCGAGATCGCCCGCAAGACGCCGGGCGTCAAGCAGGTGATCGCCATCGCGGGCGTGTCGCCGCTCGACAACTCCGCGTCGCTCGCCAATGCGGGCGTCGCCTACATCATGCTCGACGACTGGGACAAGCGCGGCAAGGGCGAGGATCTGCGCTCGCTGCTGATCGGCCTCAACGGCTCTCTCGGCGACATTCCCGAGGCCAAGATCCTGGTGGTGCCGCCGCCGCCGATCCAGGGCGTCGGCAATGCCGGCGGCGTCACCATGCAGATCGAGCTGCGCGACGGCAGCTTCGATCTGGTCAAGCTGCAAGGCATGGTCGACAGCTTCGTCGCCAACGCGGCGACGCAGTCGCAGATCCAGCGCGTCATCTCGACCTTCCGGTCGAGCGCGCCGCAATACCGGGTCGAGGTCGACCGGGTGAAGACCGAGACCCTGCAAGTCTCGCTCGATCAGGTGTTCCAGACGCTCGCCGGCTATCTGGGCTCGACCTATGTGGACCAGTTCAACAAGTTCGGCCGCGTCTTCCAGGTTTATGTGCAGGCCGACGCCGACTTCCGCCAGCGGCTGGAGGACGTCCGCAATCTCACAGTGCGCAATGCCAAGGGCGACATGATTCCCCTCGGCACGCTGATGAGCATCACGCCCACCGTCGGGGCGCCGCTGATCAGCCTGTACAATCTCTATCCGTCGGCCACCATCGTGGCACTGCCGGCCGCCGGGGTGTCGACCGGGCAGGCGATGCGGCTGATGGAGCAGATCGCCGACAAGACGCTGCCGCCGGGGTCCGGCATCGAATGGACCGCGATGTCGTACCAGGAGAAGATCGTCGGCAACCAGATGTTCGTGGTCTTCGCGCTGTCGATCCTGCTGGTCTATCTGGTGCTGGCCGGCCAGTACGAGAGCTGGTGGGCGCCGATCGCCGTGGTGCTGGCGGTGCCGCTGTCGCTGCTCGGCCCGGTGTTGGCGCTGAACCTGCTCCGGGTCGACAACAACCTCTACGTCCAGATCGGCCTGGTGCTGCTGATCGCGCTGTCCGCCAAGAACGCCATCCTGATCATCGAGTTCGCCCGCGAGACGCGGGCCGCCGGCAAGTCCATCCTGGAGTCCGCCGTCGAGGGCGCGCGCGAACGGTTCCGGCCGATCCTGATGACGTCGTTCGCCTTCATCCTCGGTGTCGCGCCGCTGGTGGTGGCAAGCGGGGCGGGCGCCTCGGCCCGCGCCTCGATCGGCATCACGGTGTTCTCGGGTATGATCGCCTCGACCTGCCTCGCCGTGCTGTTCGTGCCGTCGTTCTTCGTGATGGTGCAGCGGTTCGAGGAGTTCCTGGCGGCCCGCAAGGCCGGCGCCGAGCCGCGGAGCCCGGACGGCACGGCGGCGCCGGCGGAGTGAGCAGCAGCCGCGCCCGTGTGCGACCGCGTCGGTCGCACTGCGGTCGAACCACGCGCCGCTCGGTGCCGTGCAAGCGGGACTCCAGCTCGTTCGAAACAACGGCTCTGCCGCGTGGCCCCTGGGTCCCCGCTTTCGCGCTAGGGCATGCACACATCGCGTGCCACGCATAAATGCGTCATGCGCGGGCTCGACCCGCGCATCCATCCCCTTCACCAAAAATCTATTGGTCGCAAAGAGATGGATCGCCGGGTCGAGCCCGGCGATGACATCGGAGGGGGCGGCCGGCGTGTTTGCCCCTCACCGAAAGTCCGCAGTTTTTCGAGATGTGTGCATGCCCTAGCGCTTTCGCGGGGACGAACGGAAGGGACGGCTTTGGTTCGATCGAGCCGGAAGCGGCTCGACGGCATGGTCCGGCGAGGCGGACGCCGGTTCGCCGTCGACAATGCGATCACGCAAGGACTTCTGGAGCGGAACACGATTCCGTTGGATCGGATTCCGTTCTAGTCGTCGTCGCCGGCCGGCGGATAGGTGTGGGTGCGGCCCTGGAGGTCCTCGATCTCCCAGCGCTCGGCGCCGGGTGCGCAGCCGCCGGCCGGCACCGCGTGGGTCGGCCCCACCGGCACCTTGCCGGCGCCGCCCGGAATGTCGAGCACATAGGTCGGCTGAGCGAGGCCGGAGACGCGGCCGCGCAGGCGCCGCATCAGCGCCTGCCCGTCGGCGATGGTGGTGCGCAGATGCGCGGTGCCGGGCGCGAGATCGCCGTGGTGCAGATAGTAGGGTTTTATGCGCGCGGCCACGAAGGCCCGCATCAGCTCGGCCAGTGTCTTGTCGTCGTCGTTGACGCCCTTGAGCAGCACCGATTGCGACAGCATCGGGATGCCGGCGTCGATCAGCCGGGCGCAGGCTCGTCGCGCCGCGTCCGTCAGCTCGCGCGGATGGTTGGCGTGCAGCACCACATAGGTGGCCTTGCCGGGAATTTTCAGCGCCGCCACCAGCGCCGGCGTGATCGCCTCCGGCACCGCCACCGGCACCCGGCTGTGCAGCCGCACCACCCGCACATGCGGGATGGCGCCGAGCGCGGCCACCACGGCGCCGAGCTTGTCGGGGGCCAGGATCAGCGGGTCGCCCCCGGTGAGGATCACCTCGAAGATCTCGCGCCGGCCGCCGATGTAGTCGAGGGCTGCCGCGATCTTCTTCGGCGACAGCGTCGGGCGGCCCTCCGGTCCCACCATGGCGCGGCGGAAGCAGAACCGGCAGTAGACCGGGCAGACATGCACGAGCTTGAGCAGCACCCGGTCCGGGTAGCGGTGCACGATGCCCTCGACCGGGCTCATGGCGTCGTCGCCGATCGGGTCGGGCCGCTCCTCCGGGGCGGTCGCAAGCTCGGCTGGATCGGGCACGAACTGACGGGCGATCGGATCATCCGGGTCGTTCGGATCGATGAGGGCGGCCAGCGCCGGCGGCACCGCGACCGCGTAGCGCGCCGCCACCGCGTCGAGCGCGGCGACGCGGGCATCGGGCACCAGGCCGGCGGCGGCGAGCTCGGCGGCGCTGCGCAGGGTCTTCGATCGCGTGGTCATCGGGGGCCTTTCGGCTTGAGCGATACGCCGGCGGCGCGGCGGCCACAAGGCGGGCTCCCTTCACCTGCTCCCCGCCGCTGGCGGGCAGAGGGAGCGCCCTGCTGCGGCGCCGTCTACGCCATCGGGGTCCAGATCACCTGGTCGATGCGCGGCGCGCCGGTGGCCAGCATCACCAGTCGGTCGAAGCCGAGGGCGCAGCCGGATGCTTCGGGCATGAGCGCGAGGGCGGCGAGGAAGTCGTCGTCGATCGGATAGCGCTCGCCGTAGACGCGCGCCTTCTCGTCCATCTCGGCCACGAAGCGGCGGCGCTGCTCGCCCGCATCGGTCAGCTCGCCGAAACCGTTGGCGAGTTCCACCCGGCACACATACATCTCGAACCGCTCGGCCACCCGCGGGTCGTGCGCCGTCGGCCGCGCCAGCGCCGCCTCGGCGACCGGATATTCGGTGAGCAGGGTCGCGCGGGCGATGCCGAGCCTCGGCTCGACGCGCTCGACCAGGATGCGGCTGAACACGTCCGACCACGTGTCGTCGGCGGCGGTGCGGATGCCGGCCGCGGTCGCCGCGGCGACGAGGCCGTCGCGGTCGGTCTCGGTCGCCGTCACGGTGGCGAGAAGATCGATGCCGGCGAAGCGGTCGAACGCCTCGGCGACGGTCAGCCGCTCGGGCGCGGCGAACGGGTCGGCGGTGACGCCGCGGAACGACACCGTCCGGGTGCCGGCGGTCTCGGCGGCGAGCGCCAGAACGGTGGCGCAGTCGTCCATCACGGTACCCCAGGGCTCGCCGGCCCGGTACCATTCCAGCATGGTGAACTCGGGGTGGTGGAGGGCGCCGCGCTCGCGGTTGCGGAACACATGGCCGAGGCAGAACGGGCGCGGCTCGCCGGCGGCGAGCAGCTTCTTGCAGGCGAACTCCGGCGAGGTGTGCAGATAGAGGTTGCGTCGGTTACCGTCGGGGCCGATCGCCTCGGTGGCGAAGGCGTGCAGATGGGCCTCGTTGCCGGGAGACACCTGGAGCGCGGCGGCATCGATCTCGACGAAGTCGTGGGCGGCCAGGTGGGCGCGCAGCCGCGCCGCGATGCGGTTGCGGGCGAGCAGCAGCGGCCGGCGGTCGGCATGGACATGCGGCGACCACCACGGGGAGGCGGCCGTCATCGCCCGGCCGGGCCTCGATAATCGATTCTAAAGCTTTGAATCACAGGTATTTCCTGGTTCGGGCCGCGGCCCCGGGAAGGACCGCAGCCGGCTCCCGCTCCGACGCGAAAGCACTGGCGGCGCGCTTCAGGATCAGTATGTTGCACGCGAAATCGCCGGTTTCCGGGCTTCGACGCCGCTCCCCGCTGGCGCGCCGGCCGCCATCCAACGAGGACTAACGCACGTGAAGGTCATCGCCAGCTCGCTCCGCAAGGGCAACATCGTCGATCTCGACGGCAAGCTCTACGTCATCCTGACGGCGGAGAACATCCATCCCGGCAAGGGCACCCCGGTGACCCAGCTCGACATGCGGCGCCTGTCCGATGGCGTGAAGCTGTCGCAGCGCTACAAGACCACCGACCAGGTCGAGCGCGCCCATGTGGAGGAGCGCGAGTTCCAGTACCTGTATCAGGACGCCGACGGCTTCCACTTCATGAACATGGAGAGCTACGACCAGGTCGCCGCCGGCGAGGACGTGGTCGGCGATCAGGCCGTCTATCTCCAGCCCGAGATGAAGTGCAAGCTGTCGGTGCACGAGGGCGTGGTGGTCGGCCTCGAGCTGCCGCAGCGCGTGGTGCTCGAGGTGGTCGAGACCGAGCCGACCGTGAAGGGGCAGACGGCCTCGTCGTCCTACAAGCCCGCCGTTCTGTCGAATGGCCTGCGCACCGGCGTGCCGCCGCATATCGGCACCGGCACCCGTATCGTCGTGTCGACCGCCGACGGCACTTACGTCGAGCGCGCCAAGGACTGATGCCGGACGTCCGGTGCGGCGCGACGTGCCGTCTCTCCCGACACCCGTTCTGGCGAGCTGGCGGGCGGCCCCGGCGGTGTCGGATGGACCGGCGGCGAGCTGGATCGCGCCGGACGGCTGCCGTGACCTGATCTGCCACCAGGCTCCCGGCGCTCCGCCGCGCTGGTTCGTGTCGGATCTCGACGATCACGCCCGCACGGTCGTCCTTGCGGCCGGCCACACGGCCGCGGGCTGGCGGCTGCGGCCCGGCACCGCCATCGCGACCGACGCCCTGCTGGCGTCCCTGCGCGGCTGTGAGCCCGCCCCCGACGTCGTGCAGGCGCGGCTCGCCGACTTCGCCATCGTGCCGGCCGCCGTGGCCGAGGCGATCGCGGCGCTGACGGATGCGGGCGGGAGCACGGGCGAGGCGTCGTCGACCCACCGGGTGACCGCCGCCGCGGCCGATCTCGGCGTCGCTCCGCGCACCCTCCAGCGCCTGCTCCTGGCCGCCACCGGGCGGCCGCCGTCGTTCTGGCTGATGCTGGTGCGGGCCCGCCGGGCCGCGCGGGCGCTCGCCGGGGCGGCGAGCCTGGCGGCGGTGGCGCATGCCCACGGCTATGCCGACCAGGCCCATATGAGCCGCGACCTCGGCCGCTGGTTCGGCCTCACCCCGACGGCGCTGCGGCGTGATCCCGCCCGGGTCGCGCGGCTCGCCGATTCCGGCTGCGACTGATGCCGGCTGCGGCCGCTCAGGCCGGCGGCGCCACCGGGGTGCAGATCTCCACCAGGAAGCCGTTCGGATCGGTCACATAGGCGGTGGTCTGGCCCCACGGCATCGCCTCGGGCGGCTGTACCGGGACGGCGCCCGCCGCGACGGCGTGCGCGAAGGCGGCCGCCACGTCGGCGGTCTCGAAGGCGATCTCGAACACCGGCCGTCCCGGCTGCGGCCGGGCCGGCGACTTGCCGAGCTTCTCCATCAGGGCGAGCGACGAGAAGGCGAGCAGTGTCGCCCCGGTATCGAGATCGCCGTAGTCGCCGCTCTCGTGCAGCATTCGCCGCTTCACCCCGAAAGCCGCCTCGTAGAAGGCGAGCGTCGCGGCGACGTTCTCGACATACAGGATGGTGTAGCGGAGCTGCATGGGGGACCTCTTCGGATGGAGCCGCCCGCGGCCGCGGGCTCGGCCCCCAGTAGGCGAGCGGCCGGCGGACGTCTTGAAGGAATGCGACAGCGAGGGCGCGCAGCGTCGCGCCGGCGGTCAGGTTCCGACCCGCAGCGGCGCCGTCAGCTTGGCGAGCGCGGCCAGGACCGACAGCGCGGTGATCCGCCCGGTGCGCGGGTTCTCCGACGGGATGTTCTCGATCGACATGGAGAACTTGGCCGAGTCGGCGTCGACCTCGATGGTGTGGCAGTTGCGCTCGACCCCCGGGTCCGCCCAGATCTCGATGGTGGTGCGATCGGGGCCGATGCCGGCCAGCGCCAGCGCCGCGACGACGTTGACGTTGGCCGGGAAGCCGGCCGCGGCCTCGCGGGCGGAGCCGGCGAACACGCGCAGCGGCTCGCCGAGCCCGTCGACCGAGATGCCGTTATTGACCAGATAGGGCGCGCCGGCGAGCCCGCGCGGCGGCTTGCGGGTGACCATGCGGACCGAATGGACGGTGCCCTGGGCGGCGGCCGTGACGGCATCGAGGCCGATCAGCGCGCCGGTCGGGATGATGATCTGGCCGCCCTTGCGCTTGGCCAGCTCCAGCAGCTCCGGCCGCGGCAGCAGAGCACCGGCGCTGAGCACCATCACCCGCTTGCGGGCCGACAGCATCGGCCGGCAGATGTCGTCCAGCACGCTCGCCGGCGCGCACTCGACCACCAGGTCGGCATGCGACGGCATCGCCTCCAGCTTGACGATCGGGCAGGGGATGCTCTGCTGCTCCAGCCAGGTGCGCGCCTTGCCGGGATCGCGGACCGCGATGCAGGCGAGCTCCAGGCCCGGCATGCCGTCGGCGAGGGCGCGCGTTACGATGCGGCCGATCGCGCCCAGGCCGGCAACTCCAATCCGCAGGGGCACCATTTTCGCCTTCCCGTAGGCCGATTTTCCTGCGACTTTACCGCCGCCGGACGTGCAGATCGCTTTTCATATCCGAACGCTCCGATCAAACAAGGAGGAACCGATGCTTCGTGCCGCGTTCAAGGTCGGCCTGTCGGTCGTCGCCGCACTGTGCGTGACCACGGCCGCCGTCGCGCAGGACTATCCCACCCGACCCCTGACCATGGTGATTCCGTTCGCGGCCGGCGGACCGACGGACGTGCTGGGACGCATCGTCGCGCAGCGCCTAGGCGAGGTTATCGGCCAGCAGGTGGTGGTCGAGAATGTCGGCGGGGCCGGCGGCGGCAACGGCTCGCAGCGGGTCGCCAATGCGGCGCCGGACGGCTACACGATGGTGCTCGGCACGGTCGGCACCCACGCCCAGAACCAGACCCTCTACAAGCGGCCGCTCTACAACGCCGAGACCGATTTCACCCCGGTGGCGCTGCTGGCCGACGTGCCGATCGTGCTGGTCGCCCGCAACGACCTGCCGGCCAAGACCTTCCGCGAGTTCGTCGCCTACACCAAGGCGAACGCGGCCAAGATGTCGTTCGCCTCCGCCGGCTCCGGCTCGGCCTCCCATCTCGCCTGCACGGTCACCAACAGCACCGCCGGGCTCAACGTGACCCACGTTCCGTACCGCGGCACCGGCCCCGCCATGCAGGACCTCCAGGGCGGGCGCGTCGACTATCTCTGCGACATGATCTCGACCGCCAAGGCGCAGATCGACGGCAAGACCGTCAAGCCGATCGCCATCCTGACCAAGACCCGCTCGCCGGCGCTGCCCGACCTGCCGACCGCGAGCGAGGAGGGGGTCGACGTCGAGGCCTATACCTGGAACGCGATCTTCCTGCCCAAGGGGGCCCCGGCCGCGGTGGTCAAGAAGCTGAACGCCGCGCTGATCGAGACCATGAAGACGCCGTCGGTGCGCGAGCGGCTGGCGGGTCTCGGCGCCGTGGTGGTGGCGCCGGAGCGGCAGACCCCCGAGTATCTCGTCTCGTTCGTCAAGAGCGAGATCGAGAAGTGGGCGGCGCCCATCAAGGCGAGCGGCGTCCAGGTGGAGTGATCGCGGCCGTCGCGGGTTCCGCCGCACCTGCCGTCCACGCATGGGCGGCGGAACGGCTTGGCAACGGGGCGGGCCGCCCGGCCCGCCCGGCACTGGCTCCCCCCGCACTGGCTTCCGGGGAGGGACTGGCGCGTAGCGTATCCGGCGCGCATCGGCGCCGGCCCGGGAGAGCCCCGGCCCACATAGTCTCCGTCCCGTATAGTTTCCGGCCAGTATCCCGCGCGGTGCGCTGCCGCGCGCGGTGAGGCTGCGGCGCGCCGCCGGGCGGGCTGCGCTGCCCCACGTTCCACACCTCACGCCCACACCCCACGCCCACGTTCCGCCCCCCATCGTTCGGCCGTCACGGTCCGGAGGCGTACGCATGTTGCGGCCGCGGCGGCGTTCCTATACTCGTCCCGCCGTTCGTCCGTGCCGGCGGCCGCCGGTCGCACGGGACGTCGTGCATTGCTCCGCATCGAGATTGGGCCCTCCATGGCACTGGTGTTTCCGTTCTCCGCCATCGTCGGGCAGGACGAGATCAAGCTCGCCCTCCTGATCGCCGCCGTCGATCCGTCGGTCGGTGGCGTCCTCGCCTTCGGTGACCGCGGCACCGGCAAGTCCACCGCGGTGCGCGCCCTGGCGCAGCTCCTTCCCAAGATGAAGGTGGTGGTCGGCTGTCCGTATGGCTGCGAGCCGGGCCGCCCGGCGCCCGCCTGCGAGCACTGCCGCGGGCTCGACGAGAGCAAGGTCAAGAGCCGCCAGGTGCAGGTGCCGGTGGTCGACCTGCCGCTCGGCGCCACCGAGGACCGGGTGGTCGGCGCGCTCGACCTGGAGCGGGCGCTGACCCAGGGCGTCAAGGCGTTCGAGCCGGGGCTGCTGGCCCGCGCCCATCGCGGCTTCCTCTACATCGACGAGGCGAACCTCCTCGAAGACCATCTGGTCGATCTGCTGCTCGACGTCGCCGCCTCGGGCGAGAACGTGGTCGAGCGCGAGGGCATCTCGATCCGCCATCCGGCCCGCTTCGTGCTGGTCGGCACCGGCAACCCGGAGGAGGGCGAGCTGCGGCCGCAGCTCCTCGATCGTTTCGGCCTGTCGGTCGAGGTGCGCACCCCGGAAGACCTCGCCACCCGCATCGAGGTGGTGCGCCGGCGCGACGCCTTCGAGCGCGACCCCGAAGCCTTCGTGGCCAAGTGGAAGAAGGAGGACGACAAGCTGCGCCGCCGCATCCTGGCCGCGCGCGAGCGTCTTCCGGAGGTCAAGGTGCCGGACGCCACCCTGGAGAGCGCCGCCAAGCTGTGCATGGGGCTCGGCACCGACGGCCTGCGCGGCGAGCTGACGCTGATCCGCGCGGCCCGCGGGCTGGCGGCGCTGGAGGGCGACGCGACCGTCGGCGACAAGCACCTCAAGCGGGTGGCGCCGTCGGCGCTGCGCCATCGCCTGCGCCGCAACCCGCTCGACGAGGCCGGCTCGACCGTGCGGGTCGAGCGCGCGCTGGCAGAGCATTTCGGCGCGTGATCGGTGCGCTCGCGTCCGCCTCTCCCGGCGTGCGGGAGAGGCGAGGGGCGACGAGCGCGGCCTGCCGTCCCGGCTTCATCGGCCAGTTGCGAGAGCCGACCATGACCGACCAAGACCGAACCGAACGCTCCCCGTGGGCCGACGCCGTGCTGGCGGCGACGCTGTTCGCCGTCGATCCGGCCGGCATCGTCGGCATCGCCATGCGGTCGCTGCCGGGCTTCGCCCGTGAGCGCTGGCTCGCGACCCTGAAAAGCCTGCTGCCGTCGGACGCGCCGGTGCGCCGTCTGCCGCTGCACATCAGCGACAGCCGCCTGCTCGGCGGCCTCGACCTCGCCGCGACCCTGCGGGCCGGCCGCCCGATCGCCGAGCGCGGCATCCTGGCCGAGACCGACGGCGGCGTGCTGCTGGTGGCGATGGCCGAGCGGGTCTCGGCCGGCACCGCGGCGCGGCTCGCCGCCGTGCTCGACAATGGCGGGGTGGTGATCGAGCGCGACGGCATCGCCATCGACACGCCGACCCGCTTCGGCATCGTCGCCCTCGACGAGGGCATGACCGACGACGAGCAGCCGCCGACCGCGCTCGCCGACCGGCTCGCCTTCCGGCTCAACTTCGAGGGCGTGTCGGCCGAGCCGCCGGCCGAGGACGCGGCGACCGCCGGCGACGTCGCGGCGGCGCGCGCCCGGCTCGCCGCCGTCACGGCCCCGGACGACGTCATCGAGGCGCTGTGCGGCACCGCGCTGTCGCTCGGCGTGTGGTCGATCCGGGCGCCGCTCCTGGCGCTCGCCGTCGCCCGCGCCCATGCGGCGCTCGCCGGCCGCAGCGAGATCGCCAAGGAGGACGCCGCGGTGGCGGCCCGCCTGGTGCTGGCGCCCCGCGCCACCCGCCTGCCGCTGCCGCCGCCCGAGGAGGAGCCGCCGCCCCCCGACGAGCAGCAGCAGGACGACCAGCCGCCACCGGACGGCAAGAACGAGGAGCAGCAGAACGTCGAGGACCGCCCGCTCGAGGACATGATCCTGGAAGCCGCCAAGGCGGCGATCCCGGCCGGGATTCTCGAGCAGCTCCGCCTCGCCGGCCGTATCAAGCCGCGCCAGCCCTCGACCGGCCGGGCCGGCCATCTCCAGAAGACCAAGCTGCGCGGCCGCCCGGCCGGCGTGCGGCGCGGCGAGCCGCGCTCCGGCGGCGCCCGCCTCAACGTCGTCGAGACGCTGCGGGCGGCGGCGCCCTGGCAGCCGCTGCGCCGGCGCGAGCGGGCCATGAGCGGCGGTCCCGAGCGCAGCGCCCGCGTCGAGGTGCGCAAGGACGACTTCCGCATCACCCGCTTCAAGCAGCGGACCGAGACCGCCACCATCTTCGTGGTCGATGCCTCGGGCTCGGCGGCGCTGCATCGGCTGGCCGAGGCCAAGGGCGCGGTCGAGCTGCTGCTGGCCGAGTGCTATGTGCGGCGCGACCAGGTCGCCATGGTGTCGTTCCGCGGTAAGGCGGCCGAGCTGCTGCTGCCGCCGACCCGCTCCCTCGTGCGGGCCAAGCGCAATCTCGCCGGCCTGCCGGGCGGCGGCGGCACGCCGCTCGCCTGCGGGCTCGACCTCGCCATCGCGCTCGGCGACCAGATCCGCCGCAAGGGCCAGACGCCCTTCGTGATCCTGCTGACCGACGGCTCCGCCAACATCGCCCGCGACGGCTCGCCGGGCCGGCCCAAGGCCGAGGAGGACGCGCTCGCCTCGGCCCGCGCGCTACGCGCCGCCGGCATCACGGCGCTGTTGGTCGACACCGCGCCCCATCCGCGTCCGCTCGCCCGCAAGATCGCGGCCGAGATGGACGCCATGTACCTGCCGCTGCCCTATGCGGACGCCGCGGCGATCTCGGGGGCCGTCAAGGCGGTGTCGCCGCCGCGCGAGTCGCTGGCCGGATAGCTCGGCCCGACCGATCGTCCCGATGCGCTCGCCCGCCCGGGTGCCGCCTGGGCTGCGCCGCCACGCCGCGACGTCACGACCGCCGCGATGATCGCCATCGGCCGAAGAGAACCAACGCCTACCACCGAACGTTATGGAGGTGTTGTCGGGCGCCCCGCGCCACCAGTCGAGGCTTTCAGCATGAATCGCAACACCGTGTTCGTCCGCCGTCCGGCCCCCACCCGGCGCGGCAGCGCGGCCGGCCGGCTGCGCGGCCTGGCCGCCGTCCCGGCCGCCGCGGCCCTCGGCTGGCTGGCGTGCAGCACCTTCCTGATCCCGCACCGCCTGCGCCTGCCGCCGGCCCTGCCGGGTGATCAGCGCGACATGGACACCATCGCGGGGCGGGTGAGCTACTACACGGCCGGCCCCGAGCCGACCACGGCGCCGGCCGCCGAGGCCGCCCTGCCGCCGCTCCTGCTGGTCCACAGCGTCAACGCGGCGGCCTCCGCCTACGAGGTGCGTCCGATCTACGAGGCGATGCGCACGCGCCGCCCCGTCTATGCCCTCGATCTCCCCGGCTTCGGCTTCTCCGAGCGCAGCCCGCGCACCTACACGCCGCGCCTGATGACCGACGCCATCCACGCCATGGTGGAGGAGATCCGCCGCATCCACGGCGACGGGCCGGTGGACGCGGTGGCGCTGTCGCTCGGCTGCGAGTTCCTGGCCCGCGCCGCCGCCGAGGCGCCGGCCGCCTTCCGCAGCCTCGCCCTGGTCAGCCCCACCGGGCTCGATTCCCGCGGCCCCTATTATGGACCGCCCGGCAGCACCCGCGGCAGCAGCGTGGCTTACGGGGCGTTCTCGTTCCCGGTCTGGGGCCGTGCCGTCTACGATCTCCTGAACACCCGTGTGAGCGCCCGGTACTTCCTGGAGAAAGCGTGGGGCTCCAAGGACATCGACGAAGGTCTGTGGGACTACGACTACCTCACCTCCCACCAGCCGGGCGCCGAGCACGCGCCGTTCTACTTCGTCAGCGGCTTCCTGTTCAGCCGTGACATCACGCGACTCTACGAGCAGCTTCAGATGCCCGTGCTGGCGATCCACGGGGTGCGCGGCGACTTCGTCGACTACACCCAGCTTCGCGAGTTCGGCCGGCGACCGAACTGGACCGTCAAGAGCTTCCGGTCCGGTGCCTTCCCGCATTTCGAGATGCCGGGCGAATTCGTGCGCACCTACGACGCCTTCCTGGCCGACGCGGCGGCCAGCAGGGCGCCCGCGATGGTCGACTGACGGGCGCCGCGGTCGGGCGGCGGGTCGGCCGACCGCGATGCCCGCTCGGGGAGTTTTTGATCGCTGATGCGACATCACCGTGGTTTTTGCGGGGGTGCGGGCCTATAGTCGTTCGACGCGAGCAAGCGAGGCCGGCGGTGTTGTGAAGCCGGCGGTTCCGGAGATTTCGGACTCCCGCTTGCAGCCTGCTCGTCGTGGACGTTATGGGTTGGAGATTGGGAGACAAACAATGCTCGCCGATCACACGACGCTGTCGCAATTCCTGATCGAGGAACGCCGCCGGTTCCCGGAAGCCACGGGCGATTTCAGCGCGCTCATCATCGATGTCGGTCTTGCCTGCAAGGCGATCGCCCGGCGCGTCGCCAACGGCGCGCTCGCCGGCGTGCTCGGGGCGGCCGGTGCCACCAATGTTCAGGGCGAGGCGCAGCAGAAGCTCGACGTCATCGCCAACGAGCTGTTCATCAAGGCCAACGAATGGGGCGGCCAGCTCGCCGGCATGGCGTCGGAAGAGATGGACATGCCGTGGACCATCCCGCCGCGCTATCCCCGCGGCAAGTATCTGCTGCTGTTCGATCCGCTCGACGGCTCCTCCAACATCGACGTCAACGCCCCGGTCGGCAGCATCTTCTCGATCCTGCGCGCGCCCAATCCGGGCGTCGATCCGCGGCCCGAGGACTTTCTCCAGCCGGGCGTCAAGCAGGTCTGCGCCGGCTACGCCATCTACGGCCCGTCCACCATGCTGGTGCTGACCGTCGGCACCGGGGTGCACGGCTTCACCCTCGATCCGCAGCTCGGCGAGTTCATCCTGACCAATCCGCGCATCAAGATGCCGCCGACCACTCAGGAGTTCGCCATCAACGCCTCCAACGCCCGGTTCTGGGAGCCGGCGGTGAAGCGCTATGTGGACGAGTGCCTCCAGGGCAAGCCGGGCCCGCGCGGAAAAGACTTCAACATGCGGTGGATCGCCTCGCTGGTGGCCGACTGTCACCGCATCCTGATCCGCGGCGGCGTGTTCATGTATCCGCGCGACACCCGCGACCCGGGCAAGCCGGGCAAGCTGCGGCTGATGTACGAGGCCAACCCGATCGCCATGATCGCCGAGCAGGCCGGCGGGCTCGCCACCACCGGGCAGGACCGCATCCTCGACGTGAAGCCGAGCAAGCTGCACCAGCGCATCGCCCTCATCTTCGGCTCGCGCGAGGAGGTGGAGCGGATCGAGGCGTATCATCGCGATCACAGCGGGCGGAAGTATGAGACGCCCA
Source organism: Rhodoplanes serenus (assembly GCA_009720755.1). Taxonomy (GTDB): domain Bacteria; phylum Pseudomonadota; class Alphaproteobacteria; order Rhizobiales; family Xanthobacteraceae; genus Rhodoplanes; species Rhodoplanes serenus. The sequence goes on along the minus strand of WNKV01000001.1, from coordinate 127,980 downwards.
AGTTCAAGACGTCGGAGCTGTTCCAGTCGGCCGAATGAGCGGGCCGGCGGACCGCGGGCCGCGGCTTGCGAGGTCGACGGCCGGCGGCGGTGAGGTCGGGCGGGCCGCAGTGCCGCAAGCGCGGTGAGCGGCCGCCATGATCCGCGGGCGACGGCGGGACGTAGCGGGTCGGCGTCGATGCGGCGGCCTGACGGCGTGATTTTCAATCGTGACGTTTCAGCATGGGCGATCATCTGGTCTGGGAGCGCGACGGCCGTGACTGGCCGAACCGCGCCGCAAGTCGTTTCGTAAGCGCCGGCGGCATCGACTGGCATGTGCAGGACCTCGGCGACGGGCCGGTCCTGCTTCTGCTCCACGGGACGGGCGCCGCCACCCATTCGTGGCGCGACCTCGCCCCGCGACTGGCCGAAGGCTTCCGGGTGATCGCGCCCGATCTGCCCGGCCACGGCTTCACCCGCATCGCCGACGATTCCAGCCTGTCGCTGCCCGGCATGGCGGCGGCGGTGCATGCGCTGGTGCAGGCCCTGGGTGTGCGGCCGGCGCTCGCGGCCGGCCACTCGGCCGGCGCTGCCGTGCTGATCCGCATGACCCTCGACCGCCTGATCGCGCCGCGCGGCCTGGTCAGCATCAACGGCGCCCTGATGCCGTTCCGCGGCGTCGCCGGCCACACCTTCGCGCCGATCGCGCGCCTGCTCGCCGGCACCACCCTGACGGCCCGCCTGTTCGCCTGGCGGGCCGAGAACAAGGGGCTGGTGCGCGGCATCCTGAACAGCACCGGCTCGCAGGTCGAGCCGGTCGGCGAGGAGCTCTATGGCCGGCTCGCCCGCAATCCCGGCCATGTCCATGCGGCGCTCGCCATGATGGCGAACTGGGACCTGGGGCCGCTGACCGCCGACCTCCCCCACCTCGCCACGCCGCTGCTGCTGATCGCCGGCGGCCGCGACGGCACCGTGCCGCCCGACGAGTCGTTCCAGGCCCGCGACCTGGTTCCGGGCGCCCGGGTGGTCTGCCTGCGCACCCTCGGCCACCTCGCCCACGAGGAGAAGCCGGCCGAGATCGCCGGGCTGGTCGACGAGTTCTGGCGCGAGGTGGCGGGCAAAGAGTGGCAATCTTGACAGGTACGCAAGTTGCGTATATGAAATGCTCACAGTCGATATTGCCGACTGTCAGCAGTGCGCGATCGACTCTGTCTGCCTCCAGGCGAGGCGCAGAGGCAACTCGAGCGCAAGGGTTTCCTTGTTCTCTGAAACGCGGTCTTGTTGGGCGGCTCCTCGCCAAAAGACTAGCAGCGCGCGGCGAACTGAATAATCAATCTATTTCATAGAGTAATTTTAATTTGGAGACACTTGATGAAATCAAAATTTGAAGTCGAAGGTAGTATGGTTCTTGTTACCATAGATTATAATGAAAAAATTATAGAGATAATTGCTGATGTCCAATTGAACGGACGGGATCTTTATCTCTCTGGTCTGCATATCCTAGGTGATGGCCCAAATTCACTTGGCCCGGCCGTCTTGCGCCGATTAATTCACGAGGTCATGGAGGATCTCGATGTCGATACGATCGTGGTTGGAGGAGCGCGCCGGACCTCGGGTGCAGGTCCGGGACGTTGTCCGAGTCCACTCCGGTTCGCCCGGAAAGTTCCTTCTCGAGACTGAGTCCGGCCGCCTCAATGCCCCTGGCACCGCGCGTGCCCTCGCCAAGCGCCACCTGCCTCTGAAGCAGGCTCATGCCGTTGTGACCGAGCTGTTCGACGGCGCTCGGGCGATCGTTGCATTGCCCATGGTGGAGGACGTGGCGGCCCTGGTGGACGAACTTGCGGGCTGCGGGGTCACCGCTACTCCCTACGGCGCCCCTGCAAGGATCGACGTGCGGGCGGTTCGAGAGGCCACCGGCCTGTCGCAGGAGGGCTTCGCGCTCCACTTCGGGCTCGACGCGGCAACGGTGCGGAACTGGGAGCAGGGCCGTTCGGAGCCCGATACGGCCGCCCGCAGCTTCCTTCAGACGATCAGGGCGAACCCGGACGCTGTCCGTGCCGCGCTGACGAGCCGACCGACGGCCGATTGAGACAGCGCACGCGCCGTCTAAAAACCATATCCGTAAAACCACCAAGTGGCCGATCGGGGCGTCTCCGCGCTAGCTCCAGTGTCAATTCACTGTTACAGTCCTCCGTGATGTCCAGCTTGACACTCGATCGGCCGCGCCCTCCCGTGGTCCGCCCCGGCGCGCGCGTGCCCCATGCCATCGTGATCGGAAGCGGGTTCGGCGGCCTGGCCGCGGCGATCCGGCTCGGCGCGCGCGGCTATCGCGTCACCGTGCTGGAGAAGCTCGACCAGCCCGGCGGACGCGGCTCGGTGTTCCGCCAGGACGGCTTCACCTTCGATGCCGGCCCGACCATCGTTACCCTGCCGCAGCTGTTCGAGGAGCTGTGGGCGCTGGCCGGCCGCAAGTTCTCCGACGACATAACCCTCAAGCAGCTCGATCCGCTCTACCAAATCCGCTTCGACGACGGCGAGACCTTCACCGAGTCGAACGGCATCGAGGCGATGCGCCGCGAGGTCGGCCGGCTGTCGCCGGGCGACGTCGAGGGCTACGAGCGCTTCCTGGAGAAGAGCAAGGCGATCTACGAGGTCGGCTTCGAGAAGCTCTCCAACGTGCCGTTCCACTCGCTGACCTCGATGGCGAAGGTGCTGCCGGACTTCGTCCGGCTCCAGAGCTGGCGCACCGTCCACGGCCTGGCGGCGAGCTACGTGAAGGACCCGCGCATCCGCACGGCGCTGTCCTTCCATCCGCTGTTCATCGGCGGCAATCCGTTCGCCGTCACCTCGATCTACTGCCTGATCACCTATCTCCAGAACACCTTCGGGGTCTGGTTCCCGATGGGCGGCACCGGCGCGCTGGTGAAGGGCCTGGCCGGGCTGATCGAGGCGCAGGGCAACACCATCCGCTACGACGCCGAGGTCGCCGCCATCACGGTGGAGGGCGGCGCCGCCACCGGCGTGAGGCTCGTCTCGGGCGAGACCATCGCGGCCGACATCGTGGTCTCCAATGCCGATGCCGCCTGGACCTACCGGCACCTGTTGCCGGCCGAGGTGCGCCGCCGCTGGACCGACCGCAAGCTCGGCAAGGCGCGCTACTCGATGAGCCTGTTCGTCTGGTACTTCGGGACCAAGCGCCAGTATCGCGGCGTGCCGCACCACTCGATCCTGCTCGGGCCGCGCTACAAGGAGCTCCTGCGCGACATCTTCGACCGCAAGGTGCTGGCGCCCGACTTCAGCCTCTATCTGCATCACCCGACCGCCACCGATCCGTCGCTGGCGCCGCCCGGGTGCGACGCCTTCTACGTCCTCTCGCCGGTGCCGCATCTCGGCAGCGGGGTCGACTGGGCGCATGCCGCCGAGCCCTATCGGCGCGCCATCTCCGACTTCCTGGCCCGCACCGTGCTGCCCGGCCTGGAAGAGAACGTCGTCTCGTCCCGCATCATCACGCCGCTGGACTTCCACACCCGCTATCGCTCGGTGCTGGGAGCAGCCTTCGGCTTCGAGCCCGTGTTCACCCAGAGCGCGTGGTTCCGTCCCCACAACCGCAGCGAGGAGGTCGACCGGCTTTATCTGGTCGGCGCCGGCACCCATCCGGGCGCCGGCCTGCCCGGTGTCCTGTCGTCCGCCCGCGTGCTCGACTCCATCGTGCCCCATGGTGCCGATCTGGCTTGAGAACCCGACTGCCTCGCCGCAGGACGTCGCCGCCTGCCGGGCGATGATCCAGCAGGGCTCGCGCACGTTCTTCGCCGCCTCGCTGCTCTTGCCCTGCGCGGTGCGCTCGCCTGCCTACACGCTCTATGCGTTCTGTCGCTTCGCCGACGACGAGGTCGACGGCGCGGATCGCGAGCGCGACGCGCTGGCGCGGCTGCGCGCGCGGCTCGATCTCGCCTATGCGGGACGGCCGCTGCCGACCTCGACCGACCGCGCCTTCGCCGACATGGTGGCGCGCTACGCCATCCCCAAGGCGATCCCCGACGCCCTGCTCGAAGGGCTCGCCTGGGACGCCGAGGGGCGCCGCTACGAGGACATCTCGGGCCTCTACGCCTACTCGGCGCGGGTGGCCGCCACGGTCGGCGCCATGATGACGCTGCTGATGGGGGTGCGCGATCCCGACACGCTGGCGCGGGCCTGCGATCTCGGCGTCGCCATGCAGCTCTCCAACATCGCCCGCGATGTCGGCGAGGACGCCCGCATGGGGCGCATCTATCTGCCGCTGTCGTGGATGCGCGAGGCCGGGCTCGATCCCGACGTCTGGCTCGCCGCGCCGTGCTTCGACGAGCGCCTGGCGAGCGTGGTGGCGCGCCTGCTCGCCGCCGCCGACGTGCTCTACCGGCGCTCGGAATCGGGCATCGCCGGGCTGCCGTTCGGCTGCCGTCCCGGCATTCTGGCGGCCCGCACCATGTATGCCGAGATCGGCCGGGTGATCGCCCGCAACGGCTTCGACTCGGTGTCGCAGCGCGCCTATGTGCCCGGCCGCCGCAAGCTGGTGATGCTGGCCCGCGCCTTCGCGGGCGGCCCGCTGGTGTCGCGCGGAAAGCCGGCGCCGGCGCTCGACGAGACCCGCTTCCTGGTCGACGCCGTCGTGGCCGAGCCGCTCGGCCTTGTCCGGCCCGATCCCGCCCACGGTCCCTGGTGGGACATGGGGCGGCGTGTCGTCTGGGTGCTCGACCTGTTCGAGCGCCTGGGTCAGCGCGAAGGGCGCGCCGCGAAACATCGTCCTGCGCCGCGGCTCGCGAGCATCGAGCCGTAGCCGTCTCTGGATGACAATTGTCAATTCCGATTGTCATCCGGTGTTGTGTAATGGTGCTTGACAGGCACACGTCAACTCCCGGGAGGTCCACATGCGCATTCTGCTCCTGCATCCCAACTATCATTCGGGCGGAGCGGAAATCGCCGGCAACTGGCCTCCCGCCTGGGTCGCGTATCTGGTCGGCACCCTGAAGGCGAACGGCTATACCGACGTCCGCTTCATCGACGCGATGACCGACGATCTCTCGGAGGAGCAGCTCCGGGCCGAGCTGCGGGCCGAGAAGCCCGACGTCATCGGCGCCACCGCCATCACGCCGGCGATCTACAAGGCCGAGCGCGCCCTCCAGATCGCCAAGGAGGAGCACCCGGACGCCGTCACGGTGCTGGGCGGCATCCACGCCACCTTCATGTACAAGCAGGTGCTGGCCGAGGCACCGTGGGTCGACGTGGTGATCCGTGGCGAGGGCGAGCAGATCCTGCTGGACCTGGTGCGTGCCATCGACTCCGGCGAGTTCAAGAAGAACCCTGAGAACGTGAAGGGCATCGCCTATGCGGACGGCGGCAACATCGTCGCCACCGCGGCCGCCCCGCCGATCGAGAATCTCGACATCCTGAGCCCCGACTGGGGCATTCTCGATTGGAACAAGTACATCTACATCCCGCTCAACACCCGCCTGGCGGTGCCGAACTTCGCGCGCGGCTGCCCCTTCACCTGCTCGTTCTGCTCGCAGTGGAAGTTCTGGCGCACCTATCGGGTCCGCAGCCCGATCAAGGTGGTCGACGAGATCGAGGTGCTGGTGAAGGAGTACGGCGTCGGCTTCTTCATCCTGGCCGACGAGGAGCCGACCATCCACCGCAAGAAGTTCGTGGCGCTGTGCGAGGAGCTGGTCGCCCGCAAGCTGCCGGTGATGTGGGGCATCAACACCCGCGTCACCGACATCCTGCGCGACGAGGCGCTGCTGCCGCTCTACCGCAAGGCCGGCCTCATCCACGTCTCGCTCGGCACCGAGGCGGCCGCCCAGCTCAAGCTCGACCTCTTCAACAAGGAGACCACGGTGGCGCAGAACAAGCGCGCCATCGAGCTGCTGCGCAAGCACGGCATCGTCTCCGAGGCGCAGTTCATCGTCGGTCTCGAGAACGAGACCCGCCAGACGCTGGAAGAGACCTATCAGATGGCCCGCGACTGGGGTTGCGACATGGCCAACTGGTCGATGTACACGCCGTGGCCGTTCTCCGATCTGTTCCAGGAGATGGGCGACAAGGTCGAGGTGTTCGACTTCGAAAAGTACAACTTCGTCACGCCGATCATGAAGCCGGACGCGATGACCCGGGTCGAGCTGCTCGACCGCGTCATGCACAACTACCGGCGCTTCTACATGCGCAAGATGTTCCTGGAGTATCCGTTCATCCGGGACCGCGAGAAGCGCCGCTACATGATGGGCTGCATGAAGGCGTACCTGAAGAGCTCCTTCGAGCGGAAGTTCTACGATCTCGGCCGCGTCGGCTACTGGGGTCCGCAGTCCAAGAAGGTCGACTTCGGCTTCGACGAGACCCGCACCATCACCGAGGCGCAGAGCGCCGATCTTCAGGCCGCCCCCAAGGGCCGCAAGAAGAAGAAGGACGAGAAGCCGGAGGCCGTGCGGGCCTGCTGAGTCTCTCGTCGTTCGCCGCCTCGTCGTGGCCGGGCTTGTCCCGGCCATCCACGAGCGGGCTTTCGGACCAGAAAGACGTGATGGCCGGGGACAAGCCCGGCCATGACCGTTTCAGAGAGCTGATGCTCCAGGGGTCGTGATCACCGTGGCGCGTGCTGTCGAGCCTCTTTCACCCGTGGCACCGAGCCGCGATCACGCCGCCGCGGCCGGCGACGCCGTCGCCCGCATCGGCCCGAACGCCATCATCCGGATGATCGAGGCTCTCGACGCCGCGGTCGGCGACGGCGAGACGGCGCGGCTGTTCGCGGCGGCCGGGCTCGCCCATCATTTCACCCGCGCCCCCGACCACATGGTGGACGAGCGCGACGTGGTGGCGATCCACACGGTGGTGCGCGACGCGCTCGGCATCGCCCGCGCCCGCGAGGTCGCGGCGGTGGCCGGACGGCTCACTGCCGACTATCTGCTCGCCAACCGCATCCCGAAGCCGGTGCAGCCGATCCTGAAGATCCTGCCCGCCCGGCTCGCCGCTCGCATCCTGCTCGGCGCCATCGGCCAGCACGCCTGGACGTTCGCCGGCAGCGGCGTGTTCTCCTACACGCTCGGCCATCCGGTGCGCTTCGAGATCGCCGGCTGCCCGATCTGCCGCGGCGCCACGACCGAGGCGGCGGCGCCGCTGTGCGACTATTACGGCGCCACCTTCCAGCACCTGTTCCGGACGCTCGTGCATCGCGCCGCGACGGTGACCGAGACGGCTTGCCAAGCCGCCGGCGCCTCCGCCTGCCGGTTCGAGATTCGTTGGCGCTGAGGCCGCCGACCGGCGAGCCGCCACACGCTTCCGAGACCCCACGGATCGATCCTCCGCCTGTCGCGTTGGCTTGACAATGGCGCGCTGCGCCGGGCCGCGTGGGCCTGCATGTCGTTTCACATCGACGGTGACGACATGCCCCCGCGGCGCTCTCCAACCGACAGACACGAGGACGCCATGACCTGGGAAACCTTCATTCCCTCGCTCGCCCTGATGACGCTCGGGGCCTTCTTCGCCTTCGCGGTGATGCAGTTCGTCGCCTTCTCGCGCCGGCGCAGCAACCGCGAGGCGATCAAGCGGTCGTTCTCCGACCACTCGGCCGGCAGCCCCGGCGCACCGGATCGCTGAGCGAGGACCGCTGAGGCCATGCCGCGGCGTCGGCTTCACCGTCGACGCGGCATCCGGAACGGCAGCATCGCCTGCACCCACGGGGCCGCGAAACGGTCGAGCGACAGGCTCTCGTGGACCGCCGAGGCCGGTTGCCCGAGCAGCGTGCCGGTCAGCATCGAGCGCGCATAGAACGGCGTGTCCTCGAAGGTCGAGGCGAGCGTCATTTCGGCGGTCGCGTCGCCCCGGGTCTCGCGCGGCACCCGCCACAGCGTGTCCGGAAGCGCGATGCGCTTCGGTGCCTCGAAGTGCGACACCGTGCCGGCGCGATCGAAGCGCAGCGCCAGGCCGACATCGCCGTCCGGTCCGCGCCGGGTCGCGTGGTAGAGCACGGCGGCGCCGTCGGGCAGCGCGGCGCGTGACCAGTCCCAGCACACGAAGGCGCTCTCCACCGGCGTCTCACCGCGGTTCGAGTCGAGATAGCCGTGGCCGCGCCACGAGAGGTCGGGGCGGCTGAACTCCGCCTCGACGTCGCAGCAGGGGGCGAGCGGCCGCCACACGTGCAGGCCGGCGCCGTCGAGCGCGAAGCTGGCGCCGGTGAGGGCGGTCGGCCGTACTCGCACGGTGCCGCGCAGGCGTGACGGCACCGGCACCGTGGTCTCCTCGATGCGGATCGTCAGCGTGGTGCCGTCCCAGTCGAGCCCGCTCGGCCCGATGCGGATCCGCGTCGCGTCGCGGGTCAGCGCGCGGCGGCTGCGCTCGGTCATCGCCCAGCGCTTGCCGCCCGCGCCGTAGAGCGCGACGTTGACCGAGCAGAAGTCCTCCGGATCGGCGGCGCCGCCCGCCGTGCGCCGGCGTGCCCACGCATAATAGGGCGAGAACACGCTGCCCACGAAGGTGATGATGGTGAGGCCATGGCGGCCATCGTCGCTCAGCGCGTCGACGTACCACCAAAGATAGCCCCCCGGCGCCACCGGCTCGTCGAAGCGCGGTCCGCGATCGCGGCTGCCGCCGCCAGCCGGCCCGAGAGCGCCGCCATCGGCACGCCCGGTCCCGGATGGGTGCTGCCTCCCGCCAGATACAGGCCCGGAACCCGGGTGCGGGACCCCGGCCGTCGGAACGATGCCGTCCATCCGTGTGACGCCCTTCCGTAAAGGGCTCCTCCGGTTCCCGGGAAGAGCCGGTGAAAATCGCCGGGGGTGGTGACGACGCAGCCCTCCGGCGGTGCGCGCAGCGTCAGGCCGCAGCGTTCCAGCCGGTCGGTGGCGGCGCCCCAGCAGGCCGCGAGCGCGTCGGGGTCGGGCGGTGCGGTGTCGCCGTCGGCGGGCGCGTTGACGAGGCACAGGAGCCGCTCCGGTCCGCCCGGGGCGCGACGAGGCTCGCCGCCGGCGTCGGCCCACCCCCGGGCGGGCCCGCGATCCGGCCCCCTATCCTGGGCGCAGACATAGACGGTCGGATCGGTCGGCAGGCGGCGCTCGCGCAGAAGCTCGTCGAACTCGGCCCGGTAGTCGGCCGAGAAGAACACCGTGTGGTGGTGCAGCGGGAAGCCTTCGGCCTCCGCCACCACCGCCCAGGTGGTGGCCGACAGCGAGCGCGCCGCCGGGGCGATCCGCGGCGCCGCCCCGCGCAGCGCCGGGCCGAGGCTGCCGTCGGCGACCGCGGCGACGTCGGCATTGAGCACCACGAGATCGGCGTCGAGCCGTTCGCCGGTCGCCAGCACGACGCCGGCGGCGCGGCCGCCCGCCACCACCACCTGCCGCACCGGCGTGCTCCAGCGGAAGCGCACGCCCTGCCGCTCGGCGACGCGCACCAGCGCGGCCGCGAGCGCCCGCATACCGCCGTCGATCACCCACACGCCCTGCTGCTCCACATGGGCGATCAGCATCAGGGTGGCGGGGGCGAGGAACGGTGAGGAGCCGCAATAGGTGGCATAGCGGCCGAACAGCTGGCGCAGCCGCGCATCGTGGAAGTGCTCGCCAAGTGCCCCCCACAGGGTCGCGAACGGCGAGATCGCCAGCGCCTCGCCGATCCGGCGCAGGCCGATGCGGAGGATCAGCTCGAGCGGGGTGCGGCACCGCGGACCGCGCAGGAAGGGCTCCTCCAGGGTGGCGTAGATGCGGGCCGCACGGGCGGCGAAGTCGCGGAAGCGGCGCGCCTCGGCGGCGCCCGCGAAGTCGCCGATCGCCTCGGTCGACCGGGCGAGATCGGCGAACAGGTCGAGCCGCTCGTGCTCGCTCCAGGCGTGGCGGGCCAGGATGTCGAGCGGCCGCAGCGTCAGCTCGCGATCGAGGCTGGTGCCGGCGGTAGCGAGCAGCTCCTCGAACACCCAGCGCATGGTGAAGACAGTGGGGCCCGCGTCGATGAGGCGGCCGGCGACCGGCAGGCTGCGGATCTTGCCGCCGGGACTCTCGGCCGCCTCGACTACGGTGACGTCGAAGCCGGCGACGGCCAGTGCGATCGCGGCGGCGAGGCCACCTGCTCCGGCACCGACCACAATGACGGACTCAGCCCCCACGCTCACCAATCCGGAGAATTACCGTTGAGTTCGATGGTCAGGTGTCTATACTGCGTGACAGTGGATCATGACAATCGATCGTTACATTTGGCCTTGATCGGGTTTTCGGCTGTCAGCGAGGGCTGAACGCATGGACAGTAGCACACGCATCGAGCAGGCTCTGAGTGCCGCATTGGCGCGGGCGGAGACGCCGAGCGCGCCGTCGAAGCTCGCATCGGCCATGTCTTACGCGGTGTTTCCGCGCGGTGCGCGGGTGCGGCCGCGCCTGTGCCTGGCGGCGGCGGCGGCCTGCGGCGACGATCAGCCGGCGCTGACCGATGCGGCGGCGGCCTCCATCGAGCTGCTTCACTGCGCCTCGCTGGTGCACGACGACCTGCCCTGCTTCGACGATGCGGCGCTGCGCCGCGGCAAGCCCTCGGTCCACGTCGCCTATGGCGAGCGGATCGCCGTGCTGGCCGGCGACGCCCTGATCGTGCTGGCGTTCGAGCAGCTCGCCTATGTGCCGTGCTCGCCGGAGCGGCTGCCCCATGTGATGCGCATCGTCGGCCAGTCGGTCGGCATGCCGGGCGGCATCGCGGCCGGCCAGGCGTGGGAGTGCGAGCCGTTCTGCAATCTCGTCGAGTATCACGAGCAGAAGACCGGGGCGCTGTTCTCGGCCGCCACGATGCTGGGCGCCGCGGCCGCCGGTCACGATCCGGAGCCCTGGCGAGCGGTCGGCGCGCAGCTCGGCCTCGCCTATCAGGTCGCCGACGACCTGCGTGATGCCGCCGCCGACGAGGACGAGCTGGGCAAGCCGGTCGGCAAGGACGTCACGCTCGGCCGTCCGAGCGCCGTGCGCGATCTCGGCATCGACGGCGCCATGCGGCGGCTGGAGAGCCTGGTCAAGGGCGCCATCGCGGCGATCCCGCCCTGTCCGGGCGCCGGCGACCTGCGGACCTTGATCCTCTCCGAGGCCAAGCGGCTGGTGCCCAAGCGCCTCGCCCAAGTCGCAGCGTGATCCGGGCGGCCTGATCCCGGCAGCGTGGCCCTGGCGGCGTGACGCGAGGCCCCGAGGTGGGGGCCTGACCGGATACCTGACCGCGGCGCCTGTCAGGTCGACCTGACAGGCCGACCGAATGGCCGGCGGTGCCGGCATAACTCGGCCGGCGGAGCCGGCCGCCGAGACCCATGGGTCGATCGCGATGCTGGATCGCGATCGATCGTCGTGACGGCCGGCATGACCCTTCCCACCACAGAGCCCGACACACCGCCCGACCCTCGGCCGCAGCCGGGCGTCGTCGCGTCGGCGGCCGGGTCACACCCTGCGGCGCAGCCGGTGCCGTGGCGGGAGGCGTGGCGGGATCGCTGGCTCGGCTGGCGCGACCGCCTGCTCGCCTCGCCGCGCTTCCAGCAGCTCGCCGCTGCCTTTCCGCCGACCCGACCGATCGCGCGGCGGCGCAGCCGCGAGCTGTTCGACCTCTGTGCCGGCTTCGTCTACTCGCAGATCCTGCTGGCCTGCGTGCGGCTGCGCCTCTTCCAGCACCTGGCCGACGGGCCGCAGAGCGTCGCCGCCCTCGTGGCTCGCACCGGCCTCGGCGAGGACGCCCTGCGGCGTCTGCTCGACGGCGCGGTGACGCTGCGGCTGGTCGAGCCGCGCGGGCGGGACCGATTCGGTCTCGGTGTGCTCGGGGCGGCGCTGCTCGGCAATGGCGGCCTGCCCGACATGATCGAGCACCATGCGCTGCTCTATGCCGATCTCGCCGACCCGGTGGGGCTGCTACGCCGCGACGACCGGCGCGACACCGCGCTCGCCCGCTACTGGGCCTATGCGGACAATCCGGCCGCGAGCGCGCTGCCGCCCGACGCGGTCGCCGCCTATTCGCGGCTGATGGCGGCCACCCAAGCCTTCGTGGCCGACGAGGTGCTGGCGGTGGCGCCGCTCGCCGGCCGTCGCGGCCTGCTCGACGTCGGCGGCGGGGAGGGGGCCTTCCTGTGCGCCGCCGGGGCCCGTCATCCCCGCCTGAACCTGATGCTGTTCGACCTGCCGGCGGTGGCGGCGCGGGCCACCGCGCGCTTCGAGGCCGCCGGCCTGGCCGGCCGGGCGACCGCCCATGGCGGCGACTTCCGTGTCGATCCGCTGCCGGCGGGCGCCGACACCGTGTCGCTCGTCCGGGTGCTGCACGACCACGACGACGACACCGTGCTGGCGCTGCTGCGGGCTGCCCACCGGGCGCTGCCGTCCGGGGGGCTGCTGGTGGTGGCCGAGCCGATGGCCGAGGCCCCCGGCGCCGAGCGTATGGGTGCGGCCTATTTCGGATTCTACCTGCTGGCGATGGGGCGTGGCCGGCCCCGAACGCCAAGCGCGCTTTACACTCTGCTGGAGGCCGGAGGCTTCCCCAGGCCGCGCCTCCTGCGATCGAGAAATCCTCTTCTTTTGCAAGTCGTTGTGGCCGAGGCAGGGAGCCTCTGAGGAGACATGACAATACGACTTGACATAGGGGGCAGTAAGCGTAGGCTGACACTCCAAGTCGGTGTGCAGCCTCCTTGCGTGACGGCTCGGAGAGGTCATGGAAACTGTTGCGGTCGTGCTGGAGGAGCCTGAGCGTCTGGTGCTCAGTCGGCTCGACCTGGCCCATCCCGGCGACGAGGATGTGGTGGTCGACATCGACTGGAGCGGCATCAGCACCGGGACCGAGCGTTTGCTGTGGTCCGGTCGCATGCCTCCCTTCCCAGGGCTCGGCTATCCTCTGGTCCCGGGGTACGAATCGGTGGGGCGGATCACGGCCGCGGGCAGCCGCTCGGGCCGGCAGGTCGGCGAGCATGTGTTCGTGCCCGGTGCGCGCTGCTTCGGCGCGGTGCGCGGGCTGTTCGGCGGCGCGGCGCGGCGGGTCGTGGTCCCGGGCGCGCGGGCGCTGCCCATCGACGGGAGCCTGAACGAGCTAGGCGTCCTCATGGCGTTGGCCGCGACGGCGTGCCATGCCATGTGGGGGGCCGATCGGGCGCGACCCGACCTCATCGTCGGGCACGGCGTCCTCGGTCGTCTCCTCGCCCGACTGGCCATGCTGGCGGGCGAGGAGCCGCCTACCGTGTGGGAGCGCGACGCCGGTCGCGCCCAGGGCGCCGTCGGCTATCGGGTGGTCGATCCGGCCGAGGACCCGCGCAAGGACTACCGCGCCATCTACGACGTGAGCGGCGACTCCAAGCTGCTCGACACGCTGATCGCGCGGCTCGCGCCGCAGGGCGAGATCGTGCTCGCCGGCTTCTACAGCGAGCCGCTCTCCTTCGCATTTCCGCCCGCCTTCATGCGGGAGGCGCGCATCCGCGTCGCCGCCGAATGGCGCGAGGCCGATCTCGCCACCGTCAAGCGCCTGATCGAGGAGGGACGTCTCTCCCTCGACGGGCTGATCACCCACCGCTGTGCCGCCGAGGACGCACCGAGCGCCTATCGCACCGCGTTCACCGATCCGACCTGTCTCAAGATGATCCTTGACTGGAGAGGGTACGCATGAACGCCTCGCTGCCGCTCGACATGACTGCACGCCTGCGCGCCGAGGCCGGGATCGAGCCCGATCCGGTGCCGGCGAGCGCCTCCAAGCCGACGCAGATCATCGCCATCTACGGCAAGGGCGGGATCGGCAAGAGCTTCACGCTCGCCAATCTCAGCTACATGATGGCCCAGCAGGGCAAGCGCGTCCTGCTGATCGGCTGCGACCCGAAGAGCGACACCACCTCGCTGCTGTTCGGCGGCCGCGCCACCCCGACCATCATCGAGACCTCGTCGAAGAAGAAGCTCGCCGGCGAGGAGATCACCGTCTCCGACGTCTGCTTCAAGCGCGACGGCGTGTTCGCCATGGAGCTCGGCGGCCCCGAGGTCGGCCGCGGCTGCGGCGGGCGCGGCATCATCCACGGCTTCGAGACGCTGGAGAAGCTCGGCTTCCACGAGTGGGGCTTCGACTACGTGCTGCTCGACTTCCTGGGCGACGTGGTGTGCGGCGGCTTCGGCCTGCCGATCGCCCGTGACATGTGCCAGAAGGTCATCGTGGTCGGCTCCAACGACCTCCAGTCGCTCTACGTCGCCAACAATGTCTGCTCGGCGGTGGAGTACTTCCGCAAGCTCGGCGGCAATGTCGGCGTCGCCGGCATGGTGGTGAACAAGGACGACGGCACCGGCGAGGCGCACGCCTTCGCCGCCAAGGCCGGCATCCCGGTGCTCGCCTCGATCCCGGCCAACGAGGACATTCGCCGCAAGAGTGCCGCCTATCAGATCGTCGGGCGACCCGACAGCGAGTGGGGCCCGCTGTTCGCGACGCTCGCCGTCAACGTCGCCGAGGCGCCGCCGCAGCGGCCGACGCCGCTCAGCCAGGACGCCCTGCTGGGCCTGTTCTCGAGCGACACGGTCGGCCGCGACGTGGTGCTCCAGCCGGCCACCCAGGAAGACATGCGCGGCGGCGCCTATGTGCCGAAGCCGTCGCTCGAAGTGATCTACGACACCGTCTGAACCGGAAGAGACGCGAACCATCATGTCGGTGAGCCGAGCCAGGACCGCAGCCGAGACGGCGCAGACCGCGGAGGTGATCTACGACACCGCCGCCGTCGCGACGCTGTCGGACGCCGCGCCGTCGCTGCCGCCCGCCGATGCGCCGGGTGCTGCCGCGCCGGTCGCCCGTGAGGCGGGCGCCGGCGTGCCGGCCGCCGCGGCCGCTGATGGGGCCGGGTGCCACGCCGGCGTCGCCGAGATGCGCAAGGCGGCGGATGCCGCCGGCAAGTCGGAGACGCTCGACCGCTACGCCGCCGACTATCCGGTCGGGCCGCACGACCAGCCGCAGAGCATGTGCCCGGCGTTCGGCTCGCTGCGCGTCGGCCTGCGCATGCGCCGCACCGCCACCGTGCTGTCGGGCTCGGCCTGCTGCGTCTACGGCCTCACCTTCACGTCGCACTTCTACGGGGCGCGGCGCACCGTCGGCTACGTGCCGTTCAATTCCGAGACGCTGGTCACCGGCAAGCTGTTCGAGGACATCCACGAGGCGGTCCACAAGCTCGCCGATCCGGCCCAGCACGACGCCGTCGTGGTGATCAATCTCTGCGTTCCGACGGCGTCGGGCGTGCCGCTCCAGCTGCTGCCCAAGACCATCAACGAGGTCCGCGTCATCGGCATCGACGTGCCGGGCTTCGGCGTGCCGACCCATGCGGAGGCGAAGGACGTCCTGGCGGGCGCCATGCTGGGCTATGCGCGCGCCGAGGCCGAGCAGGGGCCCGTGCAGGCGCCGCGCGAGGGTCGCGCGACGCGGCCGACCGTGACGCTGCTCGGCGAGATGTTCCCGGCCGATCCGATCGGCATCGGCATGATGCTGGAGCCGCTCGGCCTCGCCGCCGGTCCGGTGGTGCCGACCCGCGAGTGGCGCGAGCTCTATGCGGCGCTCGACTGCGCCGTGGTCGCTGCGATCCATCCGTTCTACACGGCCTCGGTCCGCGAGTTCGAGACGGCCGGCCGCACCGTGGTCGGCTCGGCGCCGGTCGGGCTCGACGGCACCGCCGCCTGGCTCGACGCGATCGCGGCGGCCTGCGGGGTCGCGGCCGACAAGGTCGACGCCGTCAAGGCGAAGGTGCTGCCGGCGATCCGCACGGCGCTCGCCGCCAATCCGGTGCGCGGCCGCGTCACCGTCTCGGGCTACGAGGGCTCCGAGCTGCTGGTCGCCCGGCTGCTGATCGAGAGCGGCGCCGAGGTGCCCTATGTCGGCACCGCCTGCCCGCGCACCCGCTGGTCCGACTCCGATCGCGACTGGCTGGAGGCCAAGGGCGTCAAGGTGCAGTACCGCGCCTCGCTGGAGCAGGACATCGCCGCCGTCGACGCCTTCGCGCCCGACCTGGCGATCGGCACGACGCCGGTGGTGCAGCACGCCAAGGAGCGCGGCATTCCGGCGCTCTACTTCACCAACCTGATCTCGGCGCGGCCCCTGATGGGCGTCGCCGGGGCCGGCTCGCTCGCCCAGGTGGTCAACACCGCGATCGCCAACAAGGCGCGCTTCGACGCCATGACGGAGCTGTTCCGCGGCGTCGGCGCCGGCGACACCGCGGGCGTCCACCACGACGTGCCGAAGGCGCGGCCGGAGTTCCGCGAGAAGATGCGGCGCCAGCTCGCCGCCCAAGCCAAGAAGCGCAAGGCGGAGGAGATGCTCTGATGCTCCTCCTCGATCATGATCGCGCCGGCGGCTACTGGGGCTCGGTGTATGTCTTCACCGCCGTGAAGGGCCTTCAGGTGATCATCGACGGCCCGGTGGGCTGCGAGAACCTGCCGGTCACCGCGGTGCTGCACTACACCGATGCACTGCCGCCACACGAGCTGCCGGTGGTGGTCACCGGCCTGTCGGAGGCCGAGCTCGGCCAGCACGGCACCGAAGCGGCGATGTCGCGCGCCCACAAGACGCTCGATCCCGACCTGCCGTCCGTGGTGGTCACCGGCTCGATCGCCGAGATGATCGGCGGCGGCGTGACGCCCGAGGGCACCGGCATCAAGCGCTTCCTGCCGCGCACCATCGACGAGGACCAGTGGCAGAGCGCCAACCGCGCGATGGCGTGGCTGTGGAGCGAGTACGGCCCCAAGAAGGTGCCGGACCGCAAGCCGCGCCAGCCCGGCGAGAAACCGCGCGTCAACATCATCGGCCCGATCTACGGCACCTTCAACATGCCGTCCGATCTCGCCGAGATCCGCCGTCTGGTCGAGGGCATCGGCGCCGAGGTGAACCTGGTGTTCCCGCTCGGCACCCATCTCGCCGACATTCCGCGGCTGGCCGACGCCGACGTGAACGTCTGCCTGTATCGCGAGTTCGGCCGGCTCTTGTGCGAGGCGCTGGAGCGCCCCTATCTGCAAGCGCCGATCGGCCTGCACTCGACCACCAAGTTCCTGCGCAAGCTCGGCGAGCTCACCGGGCTCGATCCCGAGCCGTTCATCGCCCGCGAGCTGCACACCACCGCCAAGCCGCTGTGGGATCTGTGGCGCTCGGTGACCCAGGACTTCTTCGGCACGGCGAGCTTCGGCATCGTGGCGACCGAGACCTATGCGCGCGGCATCCGTCATTTCCTCGAGGAGGAGATGGGGCTGCCCTGCCGCTTCGCCTTCGCTCGCGCGGCCGGCGTCAAGCTCGACAACGCGGCGGTGCGCAAGGCGGTGCACGAGCAGACGCCGCTCGTGCTGTTCGGCAGCTACAACGAGCGCATGTATCTGGCGGAGATCGGCGGGCGGGCCGCCTACATTCCGGCCTCGTTCCCTGGCGCCATCGTGCGGCGTCACACCGGCACGCCGTTCATGGGCTACGCGGGCGCCACCTATCTGGTGCAGGAGGTGTGCAACGCGCTGTTCGATGCGCTGTTCCACATCCTTCCGCTCGGCTCGACGCTCGACCGCGTCGATCCGACGCCGTCGCGTCTGCATCGCGAGCTGCCGTGGGACGACGCCGCCAAGATCGCGCTCGATCGTCTGGTCGAGCAGCAGCCGGTGCTGGTGCGCATCTCGGCCGCCAAGCGGCTGCGCGACGCCGCCGAGCGCGGCGCCCGCGCGGCCGGAGAAGAGCGTGTCACGGTGGCGCGTGTGATCGATGTCAATGTCAGCGCGATGGGAGAGCCGGCATGATGCGCCTGTGTTCTGCCGGCGCCGCCGGCGCCACCATTTCAAGAGCTGATCATTCGCGCCGTGCGCCAGCGCCGGCGAACGAGCGCTCGACAGGAGGGTCCCCTCATGGCTGAGAGAATGGAGCAGGTCCTGACGGGTCCGCGGGCCAAGGAGGCGATGGACTTTCGTCTCATCTTCGCGGTCGCCTTCGCGGCCTTCCTGGTCGACGCCACCGGGCGCCGGGTGCTGATGCGGCTGTTCCGCATCGGCCCGCCGATCGACACCAATCGCTCGATCGTCGCCGAGGCGCGGGCGCTGGCCTGCAAATACGTTCCGTTCGCCTTCATGGGCTGAGCGGTTTCACCGAGATTCGCCCGACGCTGCCGGGCGAGTGATCGTCGTGGCTCGCCACGACTTCCCGAGCCGCGCGGGATGGGCGCGGTAACGGCCGCAAGGCCAATCATCGGAGAGTATCTCCATGGCTGATAAGTCTCTGTCGGGTCTGACAGAAGCGGAAGCGAAGGAGTTCCATAGCGTCTTCGTTTCGAGCTTCCTCGGTTTCGTCTCCGTGGCGGCGATCGCTCATGTCCTGGCTTGGATGTGGCGCCCGTGGGCGAAGAACGCGTCGCTCGTCGACGGCGTGAACGTGGCGGTCAGCCACCTGGCCTCGTACCTGTCGTAGGAGGGAAGAACAATGTGGCGCGCTTGGCTGCTTTTCGATCCGCGTCGGACTCTCGTCGCGATCTTCACGTTCCTGTTCGGTCTCGCTCTGCTGATCCACTTCATCCTGCTGAGCACCGATCGGTTCAACTGGCTCGAGTCTCCGCGTGCGAAGCCCGCCGCGGCGGCCCAGAATGCTCCGCTTCCGCCGGCGCGGTAGCAGCAACGCCAGTCAAGGTCGGCGGACGAGCCATCGACACGTCGCTCGGCTCGTCCGCCGCCGATGTGCAGTGAGCAGGCAGGCACCACGCGAGCCTGCCGGCCGGTGTCGATCGGGGGATCCCAACAATGGCCATGCTCAGTTTTGAACGAAAATACCGCGTCCGTGGAGGTACGCTGATCGGCGGGGACCTCTTCGACTTCTGGGTGGGGCCGTTCTATGTCGGCTTCTTCGGAGTCACGACGGTTTTCTTTACCTTCCTCGGCACGGCACTCATCATTTGGGGTGCGGCCCTCGGGCCGACCTGGAACATTTGGCAGATCAACATCGCACCGCCTGACTTGAGCTACGGGCTCGCGCTCGCTCCGCTCAAGGAAGGAGGGTTGTGGCAGCTCATCACCGTGTGCGCGCTCGGCGCGTTCTGCTCCTGGGCATTGCGCCAGGCGGAAATCGCCCGCAAGCTCGGCATGGGTTATCACATCCCGGTCGCGTTCAGCTTTGCCATCTTCGCTTATGTCGCCTTGGTCGTCATCCGGCCGGTGCTCATGGGCGCCTGGGGGCACGGTTTCCCCTACGGCATCATGAGTCATCTCGACTGGGTGTCGAACGTCGGGTACCAGTACCTGCACTTCCACTACAATCCGGCGCATTGCATCGCGATCACGTTCTTTTTCACGAACGCGCTCGCGCTCGCCATGCACGGCTCCCTGATCATCTCGGCCGCCAATCCCAAGGAGGGCGAGGTCGTGAAGGGTGCGGAACACGAGAACACGATTTTCCGGGACACGATCGGCTACTCGATCGGCACGCTCGGCATCCATCGTCTCGGCCTGTTCCTGGCAGTCAGTGCAGCGTTCTGGAGCGCCGTCTGCATCATCATCAGCGGCCCGTTCTGGACACGCGGCTGGCCTGAGTGGTGGAGCTGGTGGCTCGACCTCCCGATCTGGCGCTAGGAGGGGGCTCACATGGCCGAATACCAGAACATCTTCACCCAGGTGCAGATCCGGGGCCCCGGCTATGCCGGCGTGCCGCTGGACGGCCCCGTGGGTTACAGGGTGGGCCAGGGCGCCTTCTCCTACTGGCTGGGCAAGCTCGGCGACGCCCAGGTCGGCCCGGTTTATCTGGGCTGGTCGGGGCTGCTGTCGCTGTTCTTCGGGTTCATCGCCTTCGAGATCATCGGGCTGAACATGCTCGCCTCGGTGAACTGGGATCCGATCCAGTTCGTCCGGCAGCTTCCGTGGCTGGCTCTCGAGCCGCCCGCGCCCGCCTACGGCCTCCACATTCCGCCGCTGAACGAAGGCGGCTGGTGGCTGATGGCGGGGTTCTTCCTGACGACCTCGATCCTGTTGTGGTGGTGGCGGGTCTATCGGCGCGCGCGCGTCCTCGGGATGGGCACCCATCTCGCCTGGGCGTTCGCGTCGGCGATCTTCCTGTACCTCTCGCTCGGCTTCTTCCGTCCGATCCTGATGGGAAGCTGGGCCGAGGCGGTGCCGTTCGGCATCTTCCCGCACCTCGACTGGACGGCGGCGTTCTCGATCCGCTACGGCAACCTGTTCTACAATCCCTTCCACATGCTCTCGATCGCGTTCCTGTATGGATCGGCGGTGCTCTTCGCGATGCACGGCGCGACCATCCTGGCCGTGAGTCACTTCGGCGGTGAGAGGGAGGTCGAGCAGATCGTCGACCGCGGAACCGCTTACGAGCGGGCGGCGCTGTTCTGGCGCTGGACCATGGGCTTCAACGCCACGGCGGAATCCATCCATCGCTGGGGTTGGTGGTTCGCGGTCCTGGTCACCCTGACGGGCGGCATCGGCATCCTGCTGACCGGCACGGTGGTCGACAACTGGTATCTCTGGGCCGTCAAGCACGGCGTGGCACCGTCGTATCCCGCGGTGTTCCCGCTCGTGACCGACCCGACCTTGGTTCCGGGAGGCTAGCCATGAGCAAATTCGGAATGCGCATGCTGGCCGGAGTCTCCGCTGCTCTCGCTCTGCTGCTGGTGATCTACGCCTTCGAGTGGCCGCCGGTGGACAGCGTGCAGCGTGGCTACCGCGGTCTCGCGATGGAGGAGAACTCCAATCCGCGAGTCGACCGGGCCAAGGTGAGAGCCAATGTCCTGCCGGAAGTCGCTCCGCCCACCGACAAGGCGGGCCAGAAGGCTTCGCAGGTCTACACCAACGTCAAAGTTCTCGGGGACATGGACGCCAACGAGTTCCTGAGGCTGATGACGGACATGACGACGTGGGTGTCGCCCGAGCAGGGCTGCGCCTACTGCCACGACGAGAACGATCTCGCCGCGGAACGCCCGTACACCAAGATCGTCTCCCGGCGCATGCTGGAGATGGTCCGGTACATCAACGGAAGCTGGAAGACGCACGTCGCCGAGACGGGCGTAACCTGCTGGGCCTGCCATCGTGGCCAGCCCGTCCCGGCGAGCGTCTGGTACGCCGATTCGCCGAAGACGGCGCAGGGTGCGGCTGGCAATCGGGCCGGCCAGAACGTCGCTTCGGCGGCGGGCGGCATCACGGCCCTCCCGGTCGATCCGTTCACGCCCTTCATCAAGGACGGGGCGGACCTCCGGGTGATCTCGGCCACGGCTCTGCCGGCCGGCAATCGGGCGTCCATCAAGCAGACCGAGTGGACCTACAGCCTCATGATGCACTTCTCCAAGGGGCTGGGGGTCAACTGCACGTACTGCCACAACTCGCGGTCCTTCTTCGCGTGGGACCAGAGCACTCCGCAACGGACCACGGCGTGGTACGGGATCCGGATGACGCGTGACATCAACACGCAATTCCTGGAGCCCCTGACCCCGCAGTTCCCGGCGTCCCGCCTCGGGCCGCTGGGCGACGTCGCGAAGGTGAACTGTGCCACTTGCCACGAGGGTGTCTACAAGCCGCTCTACGGCGCCAACATGGTCAAGGAGTATCCGATCCTTGTTGGCCCGGCACCGGCACGTACGGCGTCTGCCGCTCCGGCGGGAGCGAAGTGAGAAGCTGCTGAGCATGGCCGTGCGGGTCGCCTACGGGCGGCCCGCCGGCGGTGCGGCGGATCGCACGAAACCGGCGTCGTCGACCGAGAGGTCGGCGGCGCCGGATTCTTTTTCGGCGCCGGATTTTCTTCGTGGTCGGTTTTCTTCGGTGCCGCAGTCGTGTTCGGCCCCGCGGTCGTCGATGCCGCGGTCGTCGGCGCGCCAATCGTCGGCGCGGTGGTCCTCGACGCTGATGTGCTCGGCGCTGATGTCCCCGGCGCAGCGCGCCGCTCGTCCCGGCGCCGGCGAGGGGGCGGCTCCGCGCTGTCCTCGGTTGATTTCCACTCACGTCTGCCGTCTAGTCGCGCTCCTGTCGGAGGGTGAATGAGCCAGCATGACGAGCGGGGCGGCCGGTCCCGCCACCACGACGAACCGGCCCGAGACGAGACCGCGCCGGTCCCGCCGCCGGAGGAGATCCGTCGGATCGGTCTCGCCAATGCGCTGCGCGAGGTGACGGCGCCGCTGCACCGCGTCGCCGAGCGGGCCGGCGTGATCAGCGACATCGTGCGCGGCCGGTCGAGCCGGGCTGCCTATGCGCTGCTGCTGCGCAACCTCTACGCGGTCTACGACGCGCTGGAGGCGGGCCTCGAGCGGCACCGCGACTCGCCGGCGGTCGGCCGCCTGGCCCGGCCGGAGGTGTACCGGGCCGAAGCGCTGCGCCGCGATCTCGCAACCCTCTACGGCGGCATCGACGTCGCCCTGGCGGTGCCACTGCTGCCCGCCGGGGCCGAGTATGTGGACGCCGTGATCGACGCTGGCGCGGGCGACGGCGTCCGCCTCATCGGGCACGCCTACACGCGCTATCTCGGCGATCTCTCGGGCGGCCAGACGGTGAGCCGGGTGCTGGCCCAGACGCTCGGGCTCGCGCCGGACGCCCGCCATCTCTATGCGTTCGACGTCGTCGAGCCGCTCGATGCCTACAAGGAGCGCTATCGCGACGCCATCGACCAGGCAGCCCACGAGACCGAGCGGCCGGACGCCATCCTGGCCGAGGCGATGCGGGCCTTCCGCCTCAATGTCGCGCTGTTCTGGGCCGTCAAGGACGCCACCGAGGCGCCCGACACGGCCCCGACGGTCGCCGCGGTGCCGTCGTCCGGGACCGGGGCGCATCAATGACGGACGCATCAATGCCGGGCGTAGCGGGAGCTGGCGCATCGGTGATGCGGTAACGGCACTGCGGCACGCGTCGGCCGGCCACGCCCGGCTGGCCACGTCCGGGCGTGCGCGCCGGGCCCGCCCTCGTCAGGTGCCGTCGGGCTCCTGGGAGCCGTCGTCCGAGCCGGCCGCGTGCGAGGCCAGATGGGCCAGCACCTCGGCGGTGCGGTACACCGACGCCTGCACGCTGCCGAGCATGTCGGCCATCCGGGTGGTGTCGAGCCCGTCGCTGATCTCCAGGGCGGCGAGCTGGGCGTTCTCCATCACAGGCGACAGCAGTGTCCGATAGATGTGGTCGGCCTTGGGGTCGAGCTTGGCCGAGAACAGCGCGTTGCGGTCGACGACGCTTTCCTGGAAACGGCTGCGGGCGCTCTCGGCGGCCTTGCGCTCGGTCAGATCCAGGAACAGGAGCACGAAGCCGAGCACCTTGCCGGGCGACGAGAACACCGGGTCGGCGCGCACCAGGAGCAGGCGTGTCTCGCCGTTGCCGGCCACCAGCCGCACCTCGCCGCGCCACGTCCGGTGCTGGTCGGCAAGCTCGGCGACGCGGAAGCGCACCTCGCCGGCCTCCTCGAACAGCGGCGGCAGGTCGTGCATGGTGACGAGCTCGGCGCGGCTCGACGGCAGCATCCGGTTGAACGCGGCGTTGCAGACCAGCACCCGGCCGCGCGCATCGGCGATGATCACCGGCTGGTCGGAGACCAGCACCTGGCTGCGCACGCTGTCGAGCTGGTGCTGGGCGATCAGGAAGCTGACGGCCCGGAACTGGAGCACCACGTCGGTGACGGTGTCGCTGATCAGCCGGGCGGCGGTGAGATCGGCGGAGGTCCACGAATCGCTCGTGCCCTCGACGAGCTGGTGCCACTTGGCGAAGGAGCGGCGGGGCGACAGGTCCTGCGGCGTCGCCCCGACCAGCACCGGCTTGAGCGGATCGCCGCCCCAGGTGACGGTGCGGACGCGCTCGGGTCGGAACCAGATCAGGTACTCGCCGGGCGAGTGCGACACCGGCGCCGCGACGAGGCCGCTGGCCACCGACGCCAGGCGGGTGAAGGCGGGCAGCTCGCTGCCGAGGGCGG
The DNA here is from genome assembly GCA_009720755.1 of Rhodoplanes serenus. Classification (GTDB taxonomy): domain Bacteria; phylum Pseudomonadota; class Alphaproteobacteria; order Rhizobiales; family Xanthobacteraceae; genus Rhodoplanes; species Rhodoplanes serenus. The sequence goes on along the minus strand of WNKV01000001.1, from coordinate 104,164 downwards.
CGGTGGTGTACAGGGCCTCGCGCGGCTTCGAATCGAGCCAGGCACCGATCTCGCGCAGGTCCGGCGTGCCGGGCACGTCGCCGGTCGTCAGGATCTGGCCTTCGTAGAGCAGCGCCGCGCCGCTCGCCCCCACCGGCGTCAGCAGCGCCTGTGAGTTGTCGAACAGGGCCATGCGCCAGTCGCCCTCGCGGGCGATGGCCTCGATCATCCGCTGCTCCAGCCGACGCACCGACAGCTCGGCCTGCGCCTGCACGAAGCTCTCCAGCGCCGCGATGCGGGTGGCGATCGCCTCGGCCAGCAGCTCGCAGACGGCGCGCACCTCGAACGAGACGCTGCGCGGCACGTAGTGGTGGCACGCCACCAGGCCCCACAGCTTGCCGCCGACCATCAGCGAGGCGACGAGGGTCGCGCCCACCCCCATGTTCTTCAGGTACTGGATGTGGATCGGCGACATGCTGCGCAGCCCGCACAGCGACATGTCGAGATCCCGGCCGGAGATCGGCGACGGCCGCGGCTCCAGCGGCACCGGCTCGTAGCCGACGTCGACCAGCACACGGATGCGGTTGCGCTGATACAGGCGGCGGGCGATCTGCGGAATGTCGGAGGCCGGGTAGCGATTGCCGAGATAGGGCTCGAGCTCGGGCTCGCGCTGCTCCGAGAACACCTGGCCGTGGCCGAGCTCGTCGAAGCGGTAGATCATCACCCGGTCGTAGCCGGTGATCGACTTGTAGATGCGGGCCGCCTCGTCGCAGAGGGCGCGCAGCGACGGCGCTCCGAGGATGGTCTGGAGGGCCTTTTCGAGGTGGGTGCCGATCGGGAAGGTGGCGCCGGCGCGCTCCAGCTCGATCACCACGCCTTCGCCGGGGGGGCGATGCACCAGCACGTCATAGGCGCGTCCGCCGATTCGGCAGCGCACGGCATGCGGAATGATGTCGAGCGGCTCGCGGAGCTGCGGCGAGATCGCCTCGGCGAGGGCCGGGGCGAGGTCGACGAGGCGGCGTCCGATCACCGGGGCGTGGAGGCCGAGGAACTCGGCCGCGTTGGCGCTCGCCAGCACCACCACGCCGTCGGCTTCGCGCATCATCAGCAGCGCGCCGTGCGGCTGGATCGACTGGGCGAGATGGATCTGCTCCAGCTCGCAGTTGGAGAGGTCGGCTTGACCGAACGGCGGAATCGACAGTGGCTCGCCCAAGTCTGCTGGCTCCGTCTCGTGGCTCCGGCTTGCGGCTCCGTCTCGCGGCTCCATCTCGCGGCCGTGCGCGATGCCGTCGCATTCTGTCATAGCCACGCTGCGCCCGTCCGGATGCCGACGTCGGGTCCGCCCGGTCGGCCCGGCGTCGTCGGGCTTATGTCGGGCGGCGGACCAATCTAGCCGAATGTGCCGCCGCCTCGTCCAGTTTTGTTGAGGGGGTCGCCGATCGGGAGGAAGAACGGTACGATTTAGCTCCTGGCGCCGCCCGGGGGCGGGGTCTCGTCACCCAGATCGTAACGGTTCAGCTTGGCGTAGAGGCTCTGCCGGCTGAGGCCGAGCAGCTCGGCGGCGGCCGTGCGGTTGCCACCGGCAAGGTCGAGCGCGGCGCGCACGTAATGGCGTTCCACCACCCCGATGGTATCCCGCACCAGCTTGCGCAGCGAGGTCTTGCCGATCTGCTCGGTCAGCGGTCCCAGCGCCGAGATCAGCCGGTTGGCGTCCTCGGCGGGCGGCAGCCGTCGCGCGACGTCGCGCAGGATCACCCCGATATGCGGGTTGCCGGCCTCGCCGGTGCCGGCAGCCGAGATCTCCACCTCGGTGGAGGCGCCGAGCTCGCCATGAATCGTGGTCGAGAACAGGCGGACGAAGCGCTGCCGATGCACGTTGGCGAGCAGCACGGTCAGGTCGGCGCCGGGGCGCCACAGCCAGCGGCCCAGCCGCTCGCCGACCACGAGGCCCTTGGCACCGACCTCGACGAGATCCAGAAACGCCTGGTTGGTGCGGCGGATCACGCCTTCCTGGTTGATCACCACGAAGCCGTCCGGCATGCGCTCGATCAGGTCCTCGACCGACAGCCGGTCGGCCTGGGTCGGCATCGGCAGCGGCGATCCCACCGGAGAGAGCTGCACCAGGAAGATCGGGCCGGGATCGGAGGCCATCAGCGAGGCGCGCACCAGGCTCGCCTTCCGGGTCTGGCCGAAATGCATCACGATGCCGGGCGCCTTGCCCTGCTCGCGCACCCGGGCCAGCATCGCCTGGAGGAGGTCGCGCTCCTCGGGCAGCACGTCGGCCAGGAAGTCGCGGCCCGCGATGCTGTCGGGACGCGGCCCCACGGCGCCGAGCGCCTGCACGGCGGCCGGATTGGCCTCGATGATGCGCAGGTTGGAGGCGCGCAGCAGCAGCACCGCCTCGGTGGAGGTGTGGAACAGCAGGCGATAGCGGGTCTCGACGTCGCGCAGCTTCCAGTAGTCGCGCTCCATCGTCTGCTGTGCCGCGATCAGTCGCGACTGGAGCTCGGCGACGGCTTGCAGGTTCTTGCCGATGGCGAGCAGGCCGGGCCGGCCGCCGAGCAGCACCGTCGTGTACTCGATCGGCAGCTCGCGGCCGCTGGGGAAGCGCTGGGTGACCTGACGGAACGCCGACACGCCGGTGCGCAGCGCGTCCTCGACCATCCGCCGGACCTTGTCACCACCAAGTTCGGTGACGGTCTCGTCCCACGGACGCCCGAGCCACGCTTCGACACCCTTCTCCGAAATGGCGTCCGAAAGGGTGACCTCGCGGATCACGCCGGACATGTCGAGCAACAACGTGACGTCCGGCTGTGAGATGTTGAGAGTCGTCATGGTCGCTCGATACCGAAAGACGTTACAGAGGCGACCGCGCGCTGCCCTCGTTGATCACGATATCAGCGACCACCACGGTGGTCTCAGCGGGAGCCCGGCGGCACAGGGGTTCGCTCACCAGGGGCGAATCGGTAAAGTCGAGATTCCCATTTCTTGAATGTCAATTGGACCTGTCCGGGTCCACAGTCAATGAGCTAGTGCGGGTTTTGCCGAATTTCAAGGCATACGTCATCAAGGCTGTCAAACGATTTTGACAGTTCTGCAACCTGGGCGGACCGCCTGCCGGTCTTGCATCGAGGGGTGGGCTGGATCGAGGCGGTGGGTTCCTTCAGGGCTCGCGTAAACCGTGTGGAGCACGCAGCCGCGTCCCGAGATCGGCGAGGTGAGCCACGAGAGCCGCCAGCAGGGCGGCCGCCACCCACGGCCACGCCGCGCCGGCGAGCGCGGCGCGCACGGCCAGCAGCAGGCAGGCGCCGGCGGCGAGATTGGGAAGAAGAGTTCCGATCTGTGGAACACGGCGGGTGAGGCGAGCCAGGACCGCCAAGCCCGCCGCCTCGATCACCACGAGCACCAGAATGAGGTCGATCACGCGGCCGCTGGCGAACAGCTCTGCCATGGTGCGGGGTCCGTGTGATCCGTCCGGTGCCGTGTGTTCCGTTTCGTCCAGTGAACCGCTCTGCGGAGCCGCCGCTCAGCCGAACGGTCCGTTGAGCTGGATCACCGTCCAGGTGAGATAGGAGGCGATCGAGACCCAGACGAGATAGGGGAAGAACAGCACGCTCGCGGTCTTGGAGCCGCGCCACGGCATCACCACCATCAGCGCCACCGCCAGCCACAGCGCGGCGACCTCCCACAGCGCCCAGTCGGGCCGTTGCAGGTGGAAGAACAGGTAGCTCCACAGGATGTTGAGGCCGCCGACGACGACGAACAGCACCGCGGTGGCGATCCGCCGCCGCGGGCAGGCGACGTCGCGCCAAGCGAACGCCATGGCGGCGGTCGAGAGCGCGAAGATGGTGGTCCAGACGATCGGGAAGACGTAGTCGGGCGGCTGCCACCAGGGCTTCTTCAGAGCCTGATACCAGGGGCCGAGCTGGGTCAGCTCACCGCCCACATAGCCGACGCCCGCCGTCAGCAAGGCGGCGAGCGCGAGCGGGGCCAGGAGACCGCGCTCGCGCGGCTCCGGCTTCAGGTCGACGCGAAGTGGAATGGGCGAGTGGGGCATGGTGAGCTGTCGTGGTGACCGTGTCAGGGCGCGCCGATCGTGAGCGCGCCGATTCTGGACGCGCCGGTTCTGGACGCGCCGGTTCTGGACGCGCCGGTCATGGGCGAGCGAGACCGCACAGCGAGGCGACGTCCTTGAAGAAGATGCGCATGTGAGCGGCGGGCTTGGCCCGCACCAGCTCCTTGTTCATGTACGACTGCCAGGTCAGCCGCTGGACGTCGGGGTCGCGGCACATGCCGACGAAGCGCTCGCGCGTCCAATCGGATCGATACCAGAATCGTTGCAGCAGACCAAGGATGAAGAACACACGGCCGTGCTGCTTCATGAACCGCTTGCGGGCCTGGGCGAGGGCGCGGGAATCGGCGGTGTGCAGCGCCTCGTCGACCGCCTCGGCTGCGAGCCGGCCACCGAGCAGCGCATAGTAGATGCCTTCTCCCGAGGCCGGCGCCACGACGCCGGCGGCGTCGCCGGCGAGCAGCACGTCGCGGCCGTTGTCCCAGCGCTTGAGCGGATGCAGCGGAATCGGCGCGCCCTCGTGGCGCAGCGTCTCGCAGGCGTCGAGCCCGGTGGTGCGGCGCAGATCGGCGACCGCCTGGCGCAGCGCGAAGCCCTTCTTCATCGACCCGGTGCCGATGCTGGTTGTGTCGCCGTGCGGAAAAATCCAGGCGTAGAAGTCGGGCGACAGCGGCCCCTGATAGTAGACGTCGCAGCGCGCCGGATCGAAATCGGCGACGCCGGCGCCGGGCGAGCGGACGATCTCGTGATAGGCGAAGACGTGCGGCACCTTGTCGGCCCCGGGCACCGCCTGGCGGCCGACCTGGGAGAGGGCGCCGTCGGCGCCGATGACGGTGCGGGCGCGCACCCGGGCGGTCGCGTCGGGGCCGCCGTCGCGCGGGCGGAAGTGCACCACCGAAACGCCGTCGCCGTCGTGATCCAGGCGCTCGAAGGTGCCGGCCCGGCGGGTGGCGCCGGCCGACGCGGCGCGCTGGCGCAGCCACTCGTCGAACGGGCCGCGGTCGACCATGCCGACGAAGCCGCCCTCGATCGGCATGTCGATCCGCCGGTTGGTGGGCGAGATCATCCGGGCGCCGGTGATCTTCGCCACCAGCATGTGGTCGGGAATGTCGAAGTCGCGGATCGCCCGCGGCGGGATGGCGCCGCCGCACGGCTTGATGCGGCCGGCCTTGTCGAGCAGCAGCACCGAGCGGCCGAGGCGGGCGAGGTCGGTGGCCGCGGTGGCGCCGGCCGGGCCGCCACCCACCACGACGGTGTCGTAGGTCTCCACTGCGGGCATGGTCATCATCTCCCTGCCTCGGCGGGCGCGTACAGGTCGTCGCCCTGAGTGATCTCGACGGTGTCCTCGCGGATGCGGCCGGGATGCACCCGGGCGGCCAGCACGGCGGACACCAGGAACAGGCTGGCCTCCAGCGCGAACACGGTGGCATAGGCGGTGACCGGCGTGCCCAGCACGGCGCGGGCGACATCGCTCGCCAGCGTCCCGAGGAAGCCGCCGACCCCGAACGAGATCGCCTGGGCGGCACCCCACAGGCCCATCCGCACGCCCTCGCGGTTCTCGCGGCCGTTGCTGGCGAGCCCCATCATCGAGCCGATGGCGGCGACCGCGTAGGCGCCGTTGGTGACGCCGAGCATGAACACGCAGGCCCGCAACGGCCAGCTCGGCCCGACGAAGGCGCCGAGCGCGAGGCTGGCCAGCGCCACCGCCGAGGCGATGCAGCCGCCGATGCACCAGCCGCGCATCGAGGCGAGCGCCCGGCCGAAGCGGCCCGTGCCGGCGATGCCGACCGTCACCATGCCGATCAGCACGCCGGCGTGCTGGACGCTCGACAGCTTGGTGGATTCGCCCGGCGTGTAGCCGAACACGGTGCCGGCGAACGGCTCCAGGATCAGGTCCTGGGCGCTGTAGGCCAGCATCGAGATGAGCACGAAGACGGCGAAGCGGCGCGCCTCCGGCTCGGCCCAGACCTGGGCCAGCGCCTCGCGGAACGGCACCTTGCGCTCGCCCGCACCGCCATGGGCGTGGGCCGCCGCGGCGGCCGGCCGAATGCCGCGCTCCACCCCCCACACGGCGACGAGCGACACCACGAAGGCGATCGCCGAGACGCTGGTGGCGACGGTGACCAGGCGGGTCGGCGAGAACGGGTCGAGCAGATGGCCGGCGCTCGCCGCCGTGACGATGAAGCCGAGGATCATCATCACCCAGACGATGGTGGCGGCCGCCGCCCGGCGATCCGGATCGACGCGCTTGGCGAGCAGCACCAGCAGCGACGTGCCGGCGGCGCCGACCCCGATGCCGATGCCGACGAAGGCGAGGGCGGCGACGGCGACGCCGAGCACCACGCTGGTGTCGAGCAGCGCCGTGCCGCCGGCCGCGGCGGCGCCCGACAGCGCCAGCGTCGCCATGCCGCCGACGATCCACGGCGTCACCCGGCCGCCGGTGTCGGAGCCGTAGCCCCAGCGCGGGCGTAGCACCTGCACCGCATAGTGGATGGCGACGAGCGCGCCCGGCAGCATCGCGGGCAGCGCGAACTCCACCACCATCACCCGGTTCAGGGTCGAGGTGGTCAGCACCACGATGGCGCCGAGCGCGGTCTGGACCAGGCCGAGACGGACGATGCCGAGCCAGCCGAGCGGCTTGGGGGCCAGCGGCTTGGGGGTGAGCGGGACGGGGGTCATGCGGGGGCTCCGAACGAGGACACGGCGACGGCGCTCGCCATCATGCCGATCACATAGAGCGTGACGCCGAGGCCGCTGAACCAGGTCGCCTTGGCGATCGGCTCGCGCAGGAAGCGCACCGCCAGGACGCCCTGGGCGAGCAGCACGGCGGCCACGATGGCGGCCTGGACGGGACGCCCCCAGGCGAGCAGCAGCGCGACGACGATCACCTGCGGCACCGCCATCACGATGCAGGCGAGGCGGGCGGCGGCGTCGACGCCGAGCTGCACCGGCAGCGACCGCACGCCGGTGCGAATGTCGCCCTCGATCGACTTGAAGTCGTTGAGCGTCATGATGCCGTGGGCGCCGGCGCTGTACAGGAACGCGAGCGCCACGATCCACCACGGCGGCACGTCGCCGATCATCACGGCGGCGCCGGTGAACCAGGCGAAGCCCTCGTAGGTGATGGCGCAGGCGGCGTTGCCCCACCAGCCGTTCTGCTTCAGGCGCACCGGCGGGGCGCTGTACAGCCAGGCGAGCACCAGGCCGACGGCGGCGGCGCCGAACACCCAGGCGCCGAGCTGGCTGGCGAGGGCGAGCGACATCAGCGTCCACAGGATCGCCAGCCACAGGCCCCAGCGGCCCGGGATGCGGCCCGACGGGATCGGCCGCTGCGGCTCGTTGATGGCGTCGACATGGCGATCGAACCAGTCGTTGACCACCTGGCTGGTGGCCACCAGCAGCGGCCCGCACAGCACGATGCCGGCGATGACCACGGGCCAGCGCGGCCCGAGCGGCAAGCCCGACGACACCACGCCGCACGAGAACGCCCACATGGGCGGAAACCAGGTGATCGGCTTCAGCAGCTCGAGCACCGCCGAAGGGGCCGGCACCTGGAGGGTGGTCGTCGCACTCATGGGGAACTCATACGTCGGGGTCGCCGTGGTCCGCCGCGTCGGCCAGGCCGTAGCGGCGGAGCTTCACGTACAGGCTCTGCCGGGACAGGCCGAGCATCTCGGCCGCGGAGGCGCGGTTGTTGCCGGTCAGCTCCAGCGCCGCCTCGATGCACAGGCGCTCGACCACGTCGGTGGCCTCGCGCACCAGCTCCTTGAGCGACACCCGTCCCACCAGCTCGGTGAGCTGGTCGACCGAGCGCGGCATCTCGCGGCCGGCGCGGGCATCGGCGGGCAGTCGGCGGCCGATGTTGCGCACCGTGAAGCCGTAGAAGGGGTCGGTGCCGTTGGCGACAGCGGCGGCGGAGATCTCGACGTCGGCCTGCGCCCCCAGCTCGCCCCGCAGGGTGGTGGCGAACAGCCGCACCGAGCCGATCTGCCGCAGATTGGCGATCAGCACGTTGAGGTCGACGCTGGAGCGGCCGAGCCAGCGCTCCAGCGATTCGCCGCGCGCCTGCTCCTCGCTGGCGAGCTGGGCGAGATCCAGGAAGGCCGGGTTGGCGGCCAGGATGCGGCCCTCGCGGTCGGTCACCACCAGGCCGTCCGGGGCGTGCTCGAAGAAGCGCAGCAGCTTGCCGCGGCTCTCGGAGCCCGAGGGGGTGGCGCCGTCGCGCTCCGGCATCGACAGGCGGACCAGCAGCAGCGAGGCGTTCTCCTGGCGGAACAGCGAGGCCGACACGAAGGCGGTGCGGCCGGAGTCGATCAGGCGGGCCCGGGTGGTGTCGGCGCGGCCGGCCGAGCGCACGCCGGCCAGCAGGGTCTGCACGGCCGGCACGGTGTCGGGCTCGAACGCCTCCAGGAGCGGGCGCCCGACCACCCGGCGGCCGACGTCACCGAACATCTGGGTGGCGGCCGGGTTGGCCTCGACCACCCGCTGGGTCGAGGCGTCGACGATCAGCACCGGCTCCGGCGACATCTGGAAGAGCAGGCGATAGCGCGTCTCGGCGTGGCGCAGCCGGGTGTAGTCGCGCTCCATCGACTGCTGCGCCTCGACCAGGCGCTGTTGCAGCTCGGCGACCGGCCGCAGGTCGCGGCCGACCGCGACCATGCGGCCGAGCGTGCCGAAGCGCACGGCCGAATAGAGGATGGGCACGTCGGTGCCGCGCGGTGACGGATGGTTGACCTGGCGCCGCGGGGACGCCTGGTTCTCGGCGGCCTCGCGCAGCAGCGCCTCGATCTTGGGCCGGCTCTCGACCGTGACGGTATCGGCGAACGGCACGCCGAGCCAGGGCCGCTGCCCTTCGAGCAGGGCGAGCAGCTCCTCGCTCTGGCAGGCCATGTCGCGAATGACGCCGTTGTCGTTGACGATCAACGCGACGTCGGCGGCCGCCGCGATGAGCGTCGCCGTCGCCTCCACGTCGAGATCGCCCAACGAGTCTATCGGCGCTCTGAACTCGTTCACGTGCGACCAGTTCCCTGTTCGGTCCGTTTCCGGCCGCCCGACGAGATCCTGGTCGCCGCGGGTCGCGACGATCAGGGACGATGGGCCAGCGCGGCGACGAGGTTTTGTGCCTGGATCGGCGCCTGGCGGGCATCGACGGCGGCGGCGTCGGCACCGACCCGGGCCACATAGTCCGGATGCTCGACGAACACGCGCCCGCCGACCAGCACGCCGATCGATCGGTTGCAAGATTCCCGGCGAATGGTCTGGATGCAGGACGCGAGCGTCTCCAGCCGGCTTTCACAGCTCAGCGAGAGACCGACCACGGCGAACCATTCGGACCGCACCATGGTGGCGAGGTCGTGCCGTCCCGTCATCGGCGCGTCCCACACCAGCCAGCCGGCACGGCGGAAGAACTCGGCCACCATGGCGAGCCCGAAGGTGTGCTGCTCGCCGGGAACCGGCACCAGCAGCACCGGCAGGCCCTCCTGCGCGTGCTCGACCTCGCTGCCGAAGGCGGCGCTGAACTCGCGCAGCACCCGGTGCAGGCGCCACAGGCCGAGCGTGACCTGGGTGAAGTCGCAGACGTCGTCGGTCCACAGGTCGCCCAGGCGGCGGGCCGTGGGGGCGAGGACATCGAGATAGATGCGCTCGACCGGCAGGCCGCGCGCCAGCACCGCCTCGACGAAGGCGAGCGCGCCGGCGTCGTCGCCGGACAGCACCCGGTGGGTCAGCTCGGCGATCTCGTCGGCCCGCAGGGCCGTGCCCGGGGTCACCGCCGCCTCACAGGTGCAGGTGTGCGCGAGCACGAGCTTGGGGACGACGTGAAACTCGATGGCCCGGTTCACCGGGGTCGCCGTCGAGGTCGCCGCCGGTGCGCCGCCGTGCGGCCCGGAGGGGTGGCGCGTCTCGCCCGAGCGGCACGAGTCGGCCGAGCCGTCGGCCGGCATATAGCCTGCCGAACCGGCCCACCAATCCCTCGCCGCTACCTGGGGTCTCGCTTCGGCCATGGCTACGCCCTCTCAACAAGTTAAAGCCCGCGCGGTCGAACAGTCAAGTTTAGTTTACGTACAGAATTGTTGACACTGACGAGGAAGCATCCTAGGCTCCTCTCCACAGTGGCACGCGCAAGGAGCGGCGCGATGCAAGAAAGTGACACCGAGGGGTCGGTCTCGGCTGCATTGCGCGCAACGCAAAATGCGGCGGGCCACCGCGTGGCTGAGGATTTATCGCATCACCCGACGTCCCGCCCGTCAAGTGCGGTTGACAGTCCGTGTCATTACCGATTGTCAGGGGTTTTGGAATCTGGTGTGATGCCTTCTTCTGTAAAATCTGCCAACGCAGCCGCCACCGACGCAGCCACCGCCGGCCGCGTGGCTATGCCGCCGCTCTACACGCCCGAGGAGCGCCGCCGGCGTGACGCCTCGCCGTGGACGATCGTCCAGGGCATTCTGGCTCCTCTGCAATTCGTCGTCTTCCTGGTCAGCCTCGCTTTGGTGCTGCGCTTCCTCGCCACCGGAGAGGGCTATGTGGCCGCCACCGTCTCGGTGGTGGTGAAGACGCTCGTGCTCTACGTGATCATGGTCACGGGCGCCGTCTGGGAGAAGGTTGTCTTCGGCAAGTACCTGTTTGCGCGCGCCTTCTTCTGGGAGGACGTGTTCAGCATGCTGGTGCTGGCGCTGCACACCGCCTATCTGGTGGCGCTCGCGGTCGGCGCTGCGGTCGAGACCCAGATGGTGCTGGCGCTCGCCGCCTATGCCACCTACGTGATCAACGCCACCCAGTTCGTCCTCAAGCTGCGGGCGGCGCGTCGCCAGCAGCGGGACGAGGCCGCCTCCGAGCTGGTCGGAGCGGCGTCATGAATGCCGTCGTTGCGCCGGTCGCCAACGCGGGGTGTGTGGATGCGCCGGTCCTCTACGAGCGCGGCCAGCGCGAGGTGTTCTGCGGGCTGACCGGCATCGTCTGGCTGCACCGCAAGATCCAGGACGCCTTCTTCCTGGTGGTGGGGTCGCGCACCTGCGCGCATCTGCTCCAGTCGGCCGCCGGCGTGATGATCTTCGCCGAGCCGCGCTTCGCCACTGCGGTGATCGAGGAGCGCGATCTCGCCGGCCTGGCCGACGCCAATAGCGAGCTCGATCGCGTGGTGACGCGGCTGATCGAGCGCCGCCCCGATATCCGGCTTTTGTTCCTGGTCGGCTCCTGCCCGTCCGAGGTGATCAAGCTCGATCTCGACCGTGCGGCCACGCGCCTGTCGCAGAGCTTCGCCCCCCGCGTGCGCATCCGCGCGTGGTCGGGCAGCGGGCTCGACACCACCTTCACCCAGGGCGAGGACGCCTGCCTGGCCGCCCTGGTGCCGGACATGCCGGCCACAGAAGCCGACGCGCCGCCGTCGCTCCTCGTCGTCGGCGCGCTGGCCGAGGTGGTCGAGGACCAGATGGCGCGGCTGTTCGCCGAGATCGGCATCGAGCGGGTGCGCTTCTTCCCGCCGCGCCGCTCCGACGACCTGCCGCCGGTCGGCCCGGGCACCCGCCTGCTGCTCGCCCAGCCGTTCCTGGCCGAGACCGCCCGCCTGCTGGAGAAGCGCGGCGCCACCCGGCTCACCGCGCCGTTCCCGCTCGGGGTCGAGGGCACGGCCGGCTGGTTCGGCGCCGCGGCCCGCGCCTTCGGGGTCGACGAGGCGCGTTTCGACGCGGCGATCGCGCCGCGCGCCGAGCGGGCCCGCACGGCGCTGGCCCGCCACCGCGAACGGCTCGCCGGCAAGAGCCTCTTCTTCTTCCCCGACTCGCAGCTCGAGGTGCCGCTCGCCCGGTTCGCCGCGCGGGAACTGGGCATGCGGCTGGTCGAGGTCGGCACGCCGTATCTCCATCGTGGCCATCTCGCCGCCGAGCTGGCGCTGCTGCCGCCCGGAACGATGCTGAGCGAGGGCCAGAACGTCGACAATCAGCTCGATCGCTGCCGCGCCGCGCAGCCCGACCTCACGGTGTGCGGCCTCGGTCTCGCCAATCCGCTGGAGGCGGAAGGTCTGGCGACCAAGTGGTCGATCGAGCTGCTGTTCACCCCGGTGCACGGCTTCGAGCAGGCGGCGGATCTCGCCGAGCTGTTCGCCCGGCCGCTGGTCCGCCGCAGCCGGCTGAAGGTGTGAGACATGCAGCTGACGGTGTGGACCTACGAGGCACCTCCCCATGTCGGCGCGATGCGCATCGCGACCGCCATGGAGGGCGTCCACTACGTGCTGCACGCACCGCAGGGCGACACCTACGCGGACCTGCTGTTCACCATGATCGAGCGCGCCACCAAGCGCCCGCCGGTCACCTACACGACGTTCCAGGCGCGTGATCTCGGCAGCGACACCGCCGAGCTGTTCAAGACCTCCGTCAAGGAGGCGTATGAGCGGTTCCGTCCGCAGGCCCTGCTGGTCGGTGCGTCCTGCACGGCCGAGCTGATCCAGGACGACCCGGGCGGCCTCGCCCGCGCCCTCGATCTGCCGATCCCGGTGGTGCCGCTCGAGCTGCCTGCGTATCAGCGCAAGGAGAACTGGGGCGCGGCCGAGACCTTCTATCGGCTGGTCCGCACCCTCGCCGGACCCCACGCGCCACCGCCCGGCTCCAAGCGGCCGGCGCGTGGTCCCGACGACGCTCCGCGCTGCAACATTCTCGGGCCGACCGCGCTCGGCTTCCGGCATCGCGACGACGTTCACGAAGTCACCGGCCTGCTCCACCGGCTTGGCGTCACCGTGAACGTCGTCGCGCCCCTCGGGGCGACGCCGGCCGACATCGCGCGGCTCGGCGAGGCCGACTTCAACGTCGTGCTCTATCCCGAGATCGCCTACCAGGCGGCCCAGTGGCTCGACCGCACCTTCGGTCAGAAATCCACCAAGGTGGTGCCGATCGGCGTCGGCGCCACCCGCGACTTCATCGCCGAGGTGGCGGCGCTGGCCGGAATCGATCCGGCGCCGGTGCTGGCGGGCGCGCCGAGCCGGGCGCCGTGGTACGCCCGCTCGGTCGACTCGACCTACCTGACCGGCAAGCGCGTCTTCGTGTTCGGCGACGCCACCCACGCGATCGCCGGCGCCCGCATCGCGGCCGACGAGCTCGGCTTCGAGGTGGTCGGGCTCGGCACCTACAGCCGCGAGTTCGCCCGCGATGTGCGGGCCGCTGCCGCCAAGTACGGCGTCGAGCCGCTGATCACCGACGACTATCTCGACGTCGAGGCGGCGATCGCGGCGGCGCATCCGGAGCTGGTGCTCGGCACCCAGATGGAGCGCCACACCGCCAAGCGGCTGGGCGTGCCGTGCGCCGTCATCTCGGCCCCCGTGCATGTCCAGGACTTCCCGGCCCGCTACGCGCCCCAGATGGGCCACGAGGGTGCGAACGTGCTGTTCGACACCTTCGTGCATCCCCTGATGATGGGGCTCGAGGAGCATCTCCTCACGATGTTCCGCGAGGACTTCGAGTTTCACGCCGATGCGGCACCGTCGCATCTCGGCGTTGCCGCGTCCCGCGGCGAGGCGCCCTCCGTCGCGGCCGATCCCGCGCCGGTGCCCGCCGTGTCTCCGACCCCCGTGCCCGGTTCGGTCCCGTCGATGGCCGCCGCCGCTTCCGCCGAAGCCGCGGTTGCCACGGATGCCGCTCCGATCCCATCCGCCGCCGCCGCGGCGTCGCCGGTGCCACTCCGCTGGGCCGCCGATGCCGAGAAGGAGCTGCACAAGATCCCCTTCTTCGTGCGCGGCAAGGCCCGCCGCAACACCGAGCGCTTCGCGCAGGACCGCGGCCTGTCCCTGATCACGATCGAGACGTTGTATGATGCGAAAGCGCACTTCAGCCGCTGACACGACCCCGATCCGCGTCGTCGTCGTGACGATGGACAGCCATCTCGCGGGCGCGGTGGCGCGGGCCCGCACGACGCTGGCGCGCGAGCTGCCCGGCCTCGATCTGGTGATGCACTCGGCCGACGGCTGGGCGGGCGATTCCGCGGCGCTCGCGCGTTGCCTCGCCGATATCGGCTCCGCCGACATCGTGCTGGCCACCATGCTGTTCCTGGACGAGCACATCCGCCCGGTGCTGCCCGCCCTCCAGGCGCGCCGCGACAAGTGCGACGCCATCGTCTGCGCGCTGTCGGCCGGCGAGGTGGTGCGCCTCACCCGCATGCACAAGTTCAGCATGTCGGGCGACACCATGGGGGTGCTCAATCTGCTCAAGCGGCTGCGCGGCAAGAGCGCCGACGGCCCGGGATCGAACGGCCAGGGGCAGATGAAGATGCTCCGCCAGATCCCGAAGTTCCTGCGCTTCATCCCCGGCACCGCGCAGGACCTGCGCGCCTACTTCCTCGTCCTCCAGTACTGGCTCGCCGGCACCGACGACAACGTCGTCAACATGGTGCGCCTGCTGGTCGACCGCTATGCCGACGGCCCGCGCAAGGGCCTGCGCGGCACCCTCAAGATCGCGCCGCCGGTCGAGTATCCCGACACCGGGCTCTATCATCCCAAGCTCAAGGGCCGGGTGAGCGAGAAGCTGGCCGACCTGCCGGCGGACGGCAAGGCCGGCACCGTCGGCGTGCTGGTGATGCGCTCCTATGTGCTGGCCGGCAACTCGGCCCACTACGACGGCGTCATCGCGTCGCTCGAGGCCAAGGGGCTGCGGGTGATCCCGGCCTTTGCCAGCGGTCTCGACGCGCGGCCCGCCGTCGAGGCGTTCTTCCTCAAGAACGGCAAGCCGATCGTCGACGCGGTGGTGTCGCTCACCGGCTTTTCGCTGGTCGGCGGTCCCGCCTACAACGATGCCCGCGCCGCCGCCGAGCTTCTCGGCCGCCTCGACGTGCCCTATGTCGCGGCGCATCCGGTCGAGTTCCAGACGCTGGAGCAGTGGGAGGCCGATCCGCGCGGCCTGATGCCGGTGGAGGCCACCATGATGGTGGCGATCCCCGAGCTCGACGGCGCCATCTGGCCGATGACCTTCGGGGGCCGCTCGATGCTGTCGTGCGGCGACGACGGCCAGCGCGAGATGTCGGCGCATCCGGAGCGCGCCACCGCGCTCGCCGCCCGCGTCGCCAAGCTGGTCGCCCTGCGCCGCGCCAAGCGGGCCGAGCGCAAGGTCGCGGTCGTCATCTTCAACTTCCCGCCCAACGCCGGCGCCATCGGCTCCGCCGCGTTCCTGTCGGTGTTCGCCTCGCTGCACAACACCCTGAAGGCGATGCGCGACGCCGGCTACACGGTCGAGGTGCCCGACACCGTCGACGATCTGCGCGACCGCATCCTGAAGGGCAATGCCGGCCGCCACGGCACCGAGGCCAACGTCGCCGCCAAGATCGGCGCCGACGAGCATGTGCGCCGCGAGCGCTATCTCGGCGAGATCGAGAAGCAGTGGGGGCCGGCGCCCGGCCGCCATCTCACCGACGGCCGCCACCTGTTCGTGCTCGGCGAGACCTTCGGCAACGTGTTCGTCGGCGTGCAGCCCGCCTTCGGCTACGAGGGCGACCCGATGCGGCTGCTGTTCGAGCGCGGCTTCTCGCCCACCCACGCCTTCTCGGCGTTCTACCGCTGGGTCCGCGAGGACTTCGGGGCCCACGCGGTGCTGCATTTCGGCACCCACGGGGCGCTCGAGTTCATGCCCGGCAAGCAGGCCGGCATGTCGAGCGAGTGCTGGCCGGACCGCCTGATCGGCGACCTGCCGAACCTCTATCTCTACGCCTCCAACAACCCCTCGGAAGGCACGCTCGCCAAGCGCCGGGCCGGCGCCGCGCTGATCAGCTATCTGACTCCGCCGATCACCAGCGCCGGCCTCTACCGGGGCCTGCTCGATCTCAAGTCGTCACTCGACCGCTGGCGCTCGCTCGATCCCGACACCGATCCGGAGACCCGCACCGCGCTCGCCGTGCTGGTGCAGGCGCAGGCGTCCGCCGTCAACCTGGCGCCGGCGGAGCCGCACTGGGCTGACGCGGCCGGCGAGATCGCCAAGCTCGCCAACGCGGTGCTGGAGCTGGAATACACCCTGATCCCGCACGGCCTGCATGTCGTCGGCGAGGCGCCGAGCGCGACCGAGCGAGCCGAGATGCTGGAGGCCGCCGGCGTCACCGACGCGAAGAAGAAAGCCGAGCTCGACGCCCTGATGGCGGTCGATCACGAGCTGCCGGCGATCATCCGCGCCCTCGACGGGCGCTACATCCCGCCGGCGCCGGGCGGCGACCTGTTGCGCACCACCGACATCCTGCCGACCGGGCGCAACCTGCACGGCTTCGATCCGTTCCGTATCCCGAGCGCCTTCGCGATCCAGGACGGCGCCCGCCAGGCCGACCGCCTGCTGGCCCGCTGGAAGGCCGACGGCCACGCCCTGCCGGAGACCATCGCGCTGGTCCTGTGGGGCACCGACAACCTGAAGACCGAGGGCGGCCCGATCGCCCAGGCGCTGTGGCTGATGGGCGCCGAGCCGCGCCAGGACAGCTACGGCCGCGTCGCCGGGGCGCAGCTGGTGCCGCTCCAGAAGCTCGGGCGTCCGCGCATCGACGTGGTGGTGACGCTGTCGGGCATCTTCCGCGACCTGCTGCCGATGCAGACCAAGCTCTTGGCCGAGGCCGCGCTGCTGGCGGCGAGCGCCGACGAGCCGGTCGAGCAGAACTTCGTGCGCAAGCACGCGCTCGCCTATCAGGCCCAGCACGGCGGCGAGATCGCCGACGCGGCGCTGCGGGTGTTCTCCAATGCCGACGGCGCCTACGGCTCCAACGTCAACCAGCTCATCGATCAGGGCGGCTGGAGCGACGAGGACGAGCTGGCCGAGGCGTATATGCGCCGCAAGGGCTTTGCCTACGGGGTCGACGGCCGGCCGGCGCGCCAGGACAAGGTGCTGAGCCACGTCCTGTCGAGCGTCGATCTGACCTATCAGAACCTCGACTCGGTCGAGCTCGGCATCACCACCATCGACCACTACTTCGACACGCTCGGCGGCATCACCCGCGCGGTGCAGCGCGCCCGCGGCACCACGGCGTCGGTCTATATCGGTGACCAGACCCGCGGCGAGGGCACGGTGCGCACGCTGGCCGAGCAGGTGGCGCTGGAGACCCACACCCGCGCCCTCAATCCGAAATGGTACGAGGCGCTGCTGGCGCACGGCTACGAAGGCGTGCGCAACATCGAGGCGCAGGTCACCAACACGCTCGGCTGGTCGGCGACCACCGGGCAGGTGGCACCCTGGGTGTACGAGCAGCTGACCCAGACCTTCATGCTCGACGAGAAGATGCGGCGTCGCCTGGCGGAGCTCAATCCCGTCGCCTCGGCGAAAGTCGCGCACCGGCTCCTGGAGGCCCACGAGCGTCGCTACTGGACGCCCGACGAGGCCATGCTGGACGCGCTGCGGCGCGCCGGCGAGGAGCTGGAGGATCGCCTCGAAGGCGTCGACCAAGGAGCAGCCGCATGACCGTGATCCCCCGTCCGTCCGACCTCGCCGGCGAGCCGGTCGCCGCCGATTCCTGTGCGCCCTGCAACGCGCACGAGGACGGCGAGGGCAGCGTGCAGGTCCAGATGGACCCGCGGCTCCACATCGACGGCGCCAAGGTGTTCTCGGTCTACGGCAAGGGCGGCATCGGCAAGTCGACCACCTCGTCGAACCTGTCGGTGGCGTTCTCCAAGCTCGGCAAGCGCGTGCTCCAGATCGGCTGCGATCCCAAGCACGACTCCACCTTCACGCTCACCAAGTGCCTGGTGCCGACCGTCATCGACGTGCTCGAGTCCGTCAACTTCCACTCCGAGGAGCTGCGGGTCGAGGACTTCGTCTACGAGGGCTACAACGGCGTGATGTGCGTCGAGGCCGGCGGCCCGCCGGCCGGCACCGGCTGCGGCGGCTACGTGGTCGGCCAGACCGTCAAGCTGCTCAAGGAGCACCATCTGCTCGACGACACCGACGTGGTGGTGTTCGACGTGCTCGGCGACGTGGTGTGCGGCGGCTTCGCGGCGCCCTTGCAGCACGCCGACCAGGCGCTGATCGTCACCGCCAACGACTTCGACTCGATCTTCGCGATGAACCGCATCGCCGCCGCCATCCAGGCCAAGGCGAAGAACTACAAGGTGCGGCTCGGCGGCGTCATCGCCAACCGCAGCGCCGCCACCGACGAGATCGACCGCTTCAACGCCCGCACCGGCATGCGGACGCTCGCCCACATCCGCGATCTCGACGTCGTCCGCAAGAGCCGCCTGAAGAAGGCGACGCTGTTCGAGATGGACCCGACCCCCGAGGTGGTGGCGGTGCAGAACGAGTACCTCCAGCTCGCCGAGACGCTGTGGGCCGGCGTCGAGCCTTTGACCCCGACACCGCTCAAGGATCGTGAGATCTTCGACCTGTTGGGTTACGATTGATCGGGATGGGACGGATGCAGAGCGGCACCTACCAGGAACGGCGTGGCGAGATCGAGGCCTATTTCGATCGCACGGCGGCGGACGCCTGGGCGCGGCTGACCTCGGACGCGCCGGTGTCCGGCATCCGGGCGACGGTGCGCAAGGGCCGCGACGACATGCGCAACACGCTGCTCGACTGGCTGCCCGCCGATCTCACCGGCCGGCGTCTGCTCGACGCCGGCTGTGGTCCCGGCATGCTGTCCATCGAGGCGGCGCGGCGCGGCGCCGAGGTGGTGGCGGTCGACCTGTCGCCGACCCTGCTCGATCTCGCCCGCGCGCGCATCCCGGCCGATCTCGCCGGCAAGGTCACCTTCGTGGCCGGCGACATGCTCTCGCCGGAGTTCGGCCGGTTCGACCATGTGGTGGCGATGGACTCGCTGATCCACTACCGGGCCGAGGACGCCGCCCGCGCGGTCGCCGGCCTGGTCGCCCGCACCAGCCAGTCGGTGGTGTTCACCTTCGCGCCGCGCACGCCGGCGCTCGCCCTCATGCATTTCGTCGGCGGCTTCTTCCCGCGCAGCGACCGCGCCCCGTCGATCGAGCCGGTTCGCGAGGAGACCCTGCGCGGCCTGATCGCCGCCGAGCCGGCGTTCGCCGGCTGGCGGACCGGCCGCACCCGCCGCATCGCGGTCGGCTTCTACACGTCGCAAGCCCTGGAGCTCGTGCCGGCATGACCCGTCCCAGCACCAAGCGGAAGCCGTCCGCCTTCCTCGGCATCCTGGCGACCCTGGGGCCGCGTTTCTTGCCGTTCGCCGATGTCGCCACCAAGGAGCTGCCGCTCGGGCGGCTGATCCGGCTGTCGCTGTTCCAGGTATCGGTCGGCATGGCGATGGTGCTGCTCAACGGCACGCTGAACCGGGTGATGATCGTCGAGATGGGGGTGCCGAGCTGGCTGGTCGCCCTCATGGTGTCGCTGCCGCTCTTGTTCGCGCCCTTCCGCGCGCTGATCGGCTTCAAGTCCGACAATCGCCGCTCGGCGCTCGGCTGGCGTCGCGTCCCCTATATCTGGGGCGGCACCATGTTGCAGTTCGGCGGCTTCGCCATCATGCCGTTCGCGCTGCTGATCCTGTCGGGCGAGGCGCACGGGCCGGTGTGGATCGGCCATCTCGGCGCCGGGCTCGCCTTCCTTCTGGTCGGCGCCGGCCTGCACACCACCCAGACGGCGGGCCTGGCGCTCGCCACCGATCTCGCCCCCGAGGACAAGCGGCCGCGCGTCGTCGCCTTCCTGTACGTGATGCTCCTGGTCGGCATGGTCGGCAGCTCGCTGATCTATGGCGAGTGGCTCACCGATTTCAGCCCGTTCCGCCTGATCCAGATGATCCAGGGGGCGGCGCTGGTCACCATGATCCTCAACAGCGTGGCGCTGTGGAAGCAGGAGCCGCGCGACCCCTCGCGCACCAAGGACGAGGGGCCGAAACCGTCGTTCCGCGAGTCCTGGCGGGCGTTCTGTCGGGGCGGACGGTCGACCCGGGTGCTGATCGCCGTCGGCTGCGGCACCGCGGGTTTCAGCATGCAGGACATCCTGCTCGAGCCGTATGGCGGCGAGGTCCTGCACCTGTCGGTGGGCGCCACCACGGTGCTCACCGCCCTGCTGGCGGCCGGGAGCCTGGTCGGCTTCATGCTGGCTGCTCGCCTGCTCGGGCGCGGCGTCGATCCCTACCGGCTCGCCGGCTGGGGTGCCGTGGCCGGCATCGTGGCGTTCTCGGCGGTCGTGTTCGCGGCGCCCACCGAGTCGCCGTTCCTGTTCCGGGTCGGCACGGTTCTGATCGGCTTCGGCGGCGGCCTGTTCTCGGTCGGCACCCTCACGGCGGCGATGTCGCTCGGCCGCGAGGGCGAGAGCGGCCTGGCGCTGGGCGCCTGGGGCGCCGTGCAGGCGACGTCGTCCGGCGTCGCCATCGCGCTCGGCGGCGCGATCCGGGACTTCGTCGGCGGTCTCGCGATGCAGGGCACCTTCGGACCGGCGCTGACCGATGTCTCGGCCGGCTACGGCTTCGTCTACCACCTCGAAATCGGACTGCTGTTCATCACCCTGGCTGCTATCGGACCGCTCGTCCGTCCTAAGGGCGAGAAAGGCGAGAAGGAGCAGTCGTCCCTGAAGTTCGGACTGGCCGAATTTCCCGGCTAGCCGTCATTGCGCGGAGGTCTTTCATGCAAACCGGCGCCTTCACTGGCTACATGGATGTCGCCCAAGTCGTTCTCTACGCTTTCTGGATCTTTTTCGCCGGGCTGATTTTCTATCTCCGGCGCGAGGACAAGCGCGAGGGCTATCCGCTCGACTCCGACCGCACCGTCGCGTCGGGCGGCCAGATCCTCGTGCAGGGCTGGCCGGCCCCGCCGCCGCCCAAGACCTATCTGCTCCACGACGGCAAGACCGTGACGGTGCCGAGCAGCGCGCCGGTTCCGGTCGACACCCGCCTGAAGCCCGGTGCCCATCTCGGCGCCCCGTTCGAGCCGGTCGGCGATGCCATGCGTGACGGCGTCGGCCCGGCCGCCTGGGCGCAGCGCGCCGACACGCCCGACCTCACCTGGGCGGGCGAGAACCGCGTCGTGCCGATGCGCGTCGCCGAGGACCATTGGGTCGAGGAGAACGATCCCGATCCGCGCGGCTGGAACGTCGTCGCGGGCGACGGCCAGATCGCCGGCAAGGTCACCGAGCTGTGGATCGACCTGGCCGAGCCGCTGGTCCGCTACTACGAGGTGTCGCTCGGCAAGGGCGGCCGTAACGTGCTCGTCCCGTACGTGTTCGCCAACGTCAACGCGGCCACCAAGGAGCTCGAGGTCGATGCCCTCACGGCGGCGCAGTTCGCCGGCGTGCCGAGCATCAAGAGCCCGAACCAGATCACCGCGCTCGAAGAGGACAAGATCTGCGGCTACTTCGGTGGCGGCCGGACCTACAGCGTCGCGACCCGCGTGGAGCCGCTGCTGTGACGCCGTTCCGGCCCTGGGCACCTCGACCCCTGCCGGAGGCGCTTCCCGACGGGGAGACGATCCTCTGGCGGGGCGGGCCGCTCGCCTGGCCCCTCGCCGTGCATGTCTTCCACGTCCGGAAGGTCGCCGTGTATTTCGCGGCGGTCGTCCTGTGGTTCGGCACGGCGACCTATCTGGACGGCGGCTCCCTCGTGGATGCCGTCGTGGCGGCCTTGTGGGTGGTGCCGCTCGCGCTCGCCGCGCTCGGCATCCTGGGGCTGTTCGCGCTTCTGGTCAGGCGGACCACGACCTACACCATCACGTCGCGCCGCCTGATCCTGCAATACGGCGTCGCCTTCCCGATGACCTTGAACCTTCCGTTCAAGCACATCGGGGCGGCGGCGCTGCGCCTCTACCGTGACGGCTCGGGCGACATCCCGGTCACCCTCACGGGCGGCACCAAGATCGCCTATCCGGTGCTGTGGCCGCATGCCCGGCCGTGGCGGCTGAAGAAGACCGAGCCGATGCTGCGTGTCGTCGCCGATGCCCAGGAGGTCGCCGCCCTGCTGGCGGGCGCCCTCAAGACGTCGATCGCCGAGCGGGCACCCGCCGTGGCGCCGCCCGGCGACGAGCCGGGCGCGGCCACCCGCGACCCGAGCACCTCGGCCGCGACACCCGATACCGAGACACCCGATCGGCCGTCCGCCTCGAGCGCGGCGGCCTGACACGGAGCGCCTCATGAGCGACCTCGCGCAACGGCCGTTCCCCCGCGGCCCGCTGTTCGGTGCGGCGGCCCTTCTGGCCTTCGTGCTGATCGCCGTCGGGGTTGCCCGGGTGACCGGCACGACGCCGGCCGCGACCCCCTCCGGGGTCGCGTCCGAGACCGTGGTGGCGGCGCGCGACCTGCGCTTCGTCGACCGTGCCGACGGCGCCGTCGTGGTGCAGGCCGGCGATGACGACAGCGTCGTCGCCGTGCTGCCGCCCGGCACCAACGGATTCGTGCGCGGCACGCTGCGCGGCTTCGCCCGCGACCGCAAGCGCCAGGACGTCGGCGTCGAGCCGCCGTTCCGGCTCACCCAGTGGGCCGACGGCCGCCTGTCGCTCGCCGACGCCACCACCGGCCGTCAGGTCGAGCTGACGGCGTTCGGCGCCACCAATGCCGAGGTGTTCGCCAAGCTTCTCCAGCGGCGGGACGCGGCCCGATGATCGGCGCATGGAAGCGCGGGCGCCGCGTCGTCGAGGTGCCGTGCACGGTCGAGATCGAGCGCACCGCCGACAGCCTTCACGCACATGTGGATCTCCACGGGATAGAGATCGCGCCGGGCGACGAGGTGATCGTCCACGACGCCCCGACGTCGATCCCGTTCGGCGAGAGCAGCATCGTCCACACCCGGGCCACCGTGGTCCTGGCCGGACGGTTCGAGCGCCTGTGGGCGCGCCTCGCCGGGTACTTCGAGCTGACCGAGCTGTACGAGGTCGGCTTTTCCCCCGGGAGGACGCGATGATCACCATGGAAGGCGGAGTGGGGCACAGCTCCACCACGTCGCAGGCTCGCGAGGACACGATCCTCAGCCCGCGCTTCTACACCACCGATTACGCCGCGATGGACCGCATCGACGTCGGCGCCGTGAAGGCCGAGTGGGACGCGATGCTGGCCGAGCTGCGCGCCGACCACAACAAGGGCCACTTCACCCGCGACGACGAGTGGAAGGCCGATCTCGACGCGCTGCCCGAGGGGCTGCGCCAGGAGTTCGTCGACTTTCTGGTGTCGTCGCTCACCGCCGAGTTCTCCGGCTGCGTGCTCTATGCCGAGATCAAGAAGCGCATCAAGAACCCCGAGGTGCGCGATCTCTTCACCTATATGAGCCGCGACGAGGCGCGCCACGCCGGCTTCATCAACGACGCGCTGAAGGACTTCGGCATCGGGGTCGATCTCGGCTTTCTCAGCCGCGCCAAGAAGTACACCTACTTCCGACCGAAGTTCATCTTCTACGCCACCTACCTGTCGGAGAAGATCGGCTACGCCCGCTACATCACCATCTATCGCCAGCTCGAAAGCCACCCGGATCGGCGCTTCCATCCGATCTTCAAGTGGTTCGAGAAGTGGTGCAACGACGAGTTCCGCCATGGCGAGGCGTTCGCGCTGCTGATGCGCGCCGACCCGACGCTGATCAGCGGGCTCAACAGGCTGTGGATCAGGTTCTTCCTGCTCGCCGTGTTCGCCACCATGTATGTGCGCGACCACATGCGGCCGGAGTTCCACAAGGCGATCGGGGTCGACCCGACCACCTACGACTTCGAGGTGTTCCGCAAGACCACCCAGATCTCCCGCCAGGTATTTCCGCTCGAGCTGGACATCGACCGGCCGGAGTTCCGCGCCGGGCTCGACCGGCTGTGGCGGATCGCCGAGGAGGGCGCCGCGGCGCGGGCGCGCGGTGGTGTCGGGGCGGCGTTCACGCGGCTGCGTCTCGGCGCGGCCGGGGCGTGGACGCTGCTGCGGCTCTACCTTCTTCCCACCAAGCCCAACACCTTGCCGGAGCGGGTCCGTCTGGCCCCCGCCTGGTAGAGCACGAGGACCTCAGCGCGTGGTCGAATACGGCATCCCGATCCTCTACACGCTGTTCGTGTGGTGGTTCTCGACCGGGATCATCATGTTCCTGGACGGGCTGCCGCGGAAGACGTTTCCGTGGAGCGTCGCCGGCGCGGCGGTGCTCTACGGGCTCGCCCTGTGGGGCCTGTGGGCGTCGAGCCGCGACATGAGCGTGTTCGGCGCCTACTGCACCTTCACCTGCGGCCTGATCGTCTGGGGCTTCAACGAGATCACGTTCCTGATGGGCTACGTGACGGGGCCGCGCACCGAGCCGTGCCCGCCGGACTGCAAGGGCTTCCGCCACTTCGTCCACGCGGTCGAGACGATCCTGTATCACGAGATCGGGATTCTGATCTCGGCCGTGCTGGTGGTGGCGATGAGCTGGGGCGAGCCCAACCAGGTCGGCACCTGGACCTTCATGATCCTGTGGTTGATGCGGCTCTCGGCCAAGCTCAACATCTTCCTCGGCGTGCCCAATCTCACCGAGGAGTTCCTGCCCGATCATCTCGCCTACATGAAGGGCTTCTTCCGCAAGCGGCCGATGAACTGGCTGTTTCCGTGGACCGTGACGGCGTCGACCGTGGTGGCGACCGTGCTGGTGTATCAGGCGGTGCAGATCGCCGGCACCGATCCGCACCAGGCGGCCGGGCTCACCTTCGTGGCCACCCTGATGACCCTCGCCATCCTGGAGCACTGGTTCCTGGTGCTGCCGATGTCGGTGGTGCCGCTGTGGCGCTGGGGGCTGAAGTCGCGCGAATGGTTCCGTCGGCTCGATCCGCGTCGCGGCGGCTCGCGGCGCGCCGGCCCCCGGGCGGGCGGGCGCGTCGATGCGGGCGGGCGGACCCGCGTGGGCGATGACGACGCCACCCCTTTCGCGGTCGCCGATCCGGCCGCGAGCGCCACGGCGCCGGCCAGGACCCGAAAAATCAGTCGGGTGATCCGCAGCGACGGCACGACGCTCACGGTGGCGCTCGATCGTGCGCCCGAGGCTCGCCTGAGCGAGGGGCGCCTGAGCGAGGGCCGTGGCCGCTCGTCCGCCACCGCCGTTCCGGCCCCGGTGCCGGCACCCGTTCCGGCCCCCGTCGCGACGGCGGTGCCCGTGCCGGCCGCATCACTGCGCACCGCCCGCCCGCCGGGACGGTAGCGTCGCCGGGGTGCTCGCGTCGCCGCGCGGTCCTTCGACCGTCCGGGGCGCCGCCGCCGGGGCAGGGCGCCGTGTCGGGACGCTTGGGATTTCGCCTCGGCGCGGTTGCCTCCGGGCGCGAGACCCCTGCGCTGATCGACGGACCCTTCCCTCGAAGGTGGAGAGGCGCCCCAGCGCGCGTGGCGCTGCAACGGTCGTTCGCGACACGATCGGCCGACAGGGGCAGGGCGCCACCCACATACGACAACGCCCCGGCGAAGGCTCGCACGGGGCGTCTCGGATCGACTTGTCTCGGATCGGCCGCGACCGCGGCGCGGGCCGGAACCGAAGATCAGCTCGCGGCCGGCGCGGCGACCTTCTTGGAGACCTGCCGCTTCAGCAGCAGCGCCCGCGGCGACAGCTCGCCGTCCCGGGCCTTCAGCAGGAAGGCGTCGAGACCGCCACGGTGGTCGACGCTCTTGAGGGCGTTGGCCGAGATGCGCAGCCGCACGCTGCGGCCGAGCGCCTCCGACTGCAACGTCACATTGACCAGGTTGGGCAGGAAGCGGCGCTTGGTCTTGATGTTGGAGTGGCTGACCGTGTGGCCGACGAGCGCCCCCTTTCCGGTCAGTTCGCATCGTCGCGACATGGAAACCTCGATGATCTCTCGAAATACCTCTGCCTCACGCGCGCGCGTGCGAGTACCGCGAGGCGGGCTGAGCGGGACCGCGGACCTATAGAGACAGCCGCCGGCAGCGTCAAGGCGCGTCCGCGCCGGCACCTCCCTGCGCCAGCCTTTTCGGGGGTCTCCGGACGGTGCTCTCCGGCGATCGACGGGTCGCTTCGGCCGGTCCCGCGGCACCCGATTCGCCAGCCGCCCACTCCCCCGGCGCATCATAGAAAGGACGTATTCGGCCTCGACACAGAACGGGCTGCCGCCATCGTCACCGTCGCCCGCGAGGACCCGACCATTCGCGAGGACCCGACCATTCGCGTGCTGTCCGACCGCGTGCCGCCAGATCGCGTATTGACCGATCGCGTACTTCACGCCGCTTCGGCACCGCCGCTCTCCGGCGCGGTGCGGCTCTTGTCCCGTCCCCGTCCGCGATCCATCGCCGCCGCGGCCGCCGTCCTGCTGCTCGGCCTCGCCGCCGTCCCGGTGCCCTGCGCCGCCCAGGGCAAGCTCGACGCCCGCTATGTGGCGACCCTCGCCGGCATTCCGATCGGTCGCGGCGCCTGGGTGATCGACATCGCCGACGACCAGTACACGGCGGCTGCGAGCGGCACCACCTCCGGCATCGTGCGGCTGTTCGCCAGCGGCCAGGGCTCCAGCGCCTCGCGCGGCCATGTCCGCAACGGCAACTTGTCGCCCTCCACCTATGCTTCGAGCCTGGTGGCCGAGAAGAAGTCCGAGGAGCTGCGGATCGTTCTTCAGAACGGCGTGGTCAAGGACATCTCGGTGGAGCCGCCGTCGCCGCCCCAGCCGGAGCGGCTGCCGGTGACGGAAGCGCATCGCCGTGGCGTCATCGACCCGATGAGCGCGGCGCTGCTGCGCGTTCCCGGCAACGGCCAGGCGGTCGGACCCGAGGCCTGCAACCGCACGCTGGCGGTGTTCGACGGCCGCATGCGCTTCGATCTCCAGCTCGCCTTCAAGCGCATGGATCAGGTGCGTTCGGAGCGCGGCTACGAGGGGCCGGTGGCGGTGTGCGCCGTGCAGTTCACGCCGATCGCCGGCTACATCCCGGACCGGCCGGCGATCACCTATCTGACCCGCCAGCGCGAGATCGAGGCGTGGATGGCGCCGGTCGCCGGCACCCGCGTGGTGGTGCCCTACAAGATCTCGGTGCCCACCCCGTTCGGCCTCGGCGTTCTCCAGGCCACCCAATTCGTCTCCAGCGCCGGCGGTGGGCCGCGCGCGACCCCGACCAGCGTCCGCGTTCCCTGACCCGGCGTTAACGCTTCGGGGTGTCGCCGCTGCGACAGCGGCGAGAGCGATTCATCATCTGGTGGTCGCGCGGCGATCCGGCGGAAGATGTGGGGGAGAACGAATCCCGACAGGTGACGAGTCAGTGATTCGGCCGCGATTCGTTCGAGAGTCGTTCCAAGGGCTTAATGCGATTCAGCGGCGTGTCGCACAACCGTCGCAAAACGGGACAGCCGGGCCTGCCCCGGGGGCCCGCTCCACCGTGTCCGGGCCACCGCGGACGCCGGGTTCGGGGCTCCGTTCGGGGCCAGGGTGCCGCACCGCCGCAGCCGGGCTTTAGTGCATCGGCGAAAGCGGCTAAGAGAGATATGTCGGCGCTCCTCTCGACGAAGCCTTCCCCCACGGGGGTACCGACATCCCGCGGGATCGCGGCGTGCCAGGCGCGTCGCCGGACAGGAACGGACCCGGACATGACGCCCCTGAAGTCGCCCCGCGCCGTCGCCCGACGGACGTATCGCCGCCTCCGCCTCGCCTCCTGAGGCGGCGCAACGCCTGCTGTCAGACACGTGATGCCCATCACCTTCTCGTCCCCCACCGTTCGTGACGCCCGCGCCCGCGGTGCCGGCGTCACCGCCGTTCTCGGTCCCACCAACACCGGCAAGACCCATCTCGCCATCGAGCGGATGCTCGGTCATTCGTCCGGGATCATCGGCCTGCCGCTGCGGCTGCTGGCGCGCGAGGTCTACAACAAGGTGGTCGACCGGGTCGGCCCCGACGCGGTGGCGCTGATCACCGGCGAGGAGAAGATCAAGCCGGCCCACCCGCGCTACTGGGTGTCGACCGTCGAGGCGATGCCGCGCGATCTCGATGTCGCCTTCGTGGCCATCGACGAGGTGCAGCTCGGCGCCGATCTCGACCGCGGCCACGTCTTCACCGACCGCATCCTCAACCGGCGCGGCCGCGAGGAGACCCTGGTGCTCGGTGCCGCCACCATGCGGCCGATCCTCGACAAGCTGCTGCCGGGCGCCAACACCATCAGCCGGCCGCGGCTGTCGCAGCTCACCTTCGCGGGCGAGAAGAAGCTGTCGCGTCAGCCGCGCCGCACCGCCATCGTGGCCTTCTCGGCCGAGGAGGTGTACGCGATCGCCGAGCTGATCCGCCGCCAGCGCGGCGGCGCCGCCGTGGTGCTCGGCGCGCTCTCGCCCCGCACCCGCAACGCCCAGGTGGCGCTCTACCAGTCGGGCGACGTCGACTATCTGGTCGCCACCGATGCCATCGGCATGGGGCTCAATCTCGACGTCGATCACGTCGCCTTCGCGTCCGACCGCAAGTTCGACGGCTACCAGTACCGCCGCCTGAACCCGGCCGAGTTCGGCCAGATCGCCGGCCGCGCCGGCCGCGCCACCCGCGACGGCACCTTCGGCACCACCGGCCGCTGCCCGCCCTTCGAGCAGGAGCTGGTGCAGGCGCTGGAGAGCCACGCCTTCGAGTCCGTCAAGGTCTTGCAGTGGCGCAACACCGATCTCGACTTCGCGTCGCTCGGTGCGCTGTCGGCGTCGCTCGCCGCCACCCCGACCCTGCCGGGCCTGACGCGAGCGCCGATCGCCGAGGACATCCTGGTGCTGGAGCACGCGATGCGCGACGGCGCCGTGCGCGATCTCGCGCGCCGGCCGGCCGACATCGCGCGCCTGTGGGACGTCTGCCAGGTCCCCGACTATCGCAAGATCTCGCCGGCCGCTCACGCCGAGATGGTGGTCACCCTCTTTGGTTTCCTCGGCCGCGAGGGTACGATACCGACCGATTGGTTTGCCCGGCAGGTCGCCCTCGCGGATCACACCGAGGGGGGCATCGATACCCTGTCCACCCGTATTGCCCATATCCGGACCTGGACCTTCGTCGCCAACCGTCCGGACTGGCTCGCCGATCCCGAGCATTGGCAAGGCGTCACGCACGCCATCGAGGACAAGCTCTCCGATGCCTTGCACGAACGGCTGGCCGAACGATTCATCGACCGTCGCACCAGCGTGCTGATGCGACGTCTGCGAGAGAACGCGATGTTGGAAACAGAGATCACCAAGACGGGCGAGGTCGTCGTCGAAGGCCACGTCATCGGTCGGCTCGACGGATTCCGCTTCGCCCCGGAGGCGACCGCCGGCGGCTCCGACAGCAAGGCGGTCTCGGCCGCCGCCCAGAAGGCGCTCGCGGGCGAGATCGACGCCCGCGCGGCGCGGCTGTCGCACGCCCCCGATTCCCAGTTCGTGCTGGCCTCCAACGGCTTCATCCGCTGGATGGGCGAGCCGGTGGCCAAGCTGCTCGCCGGCGACAACATCCTGCGACCGCGGGTGAAGATCCTCGCCGACGAGCATCTCACCGGCGCCTCGCTGGAGCATGTCCAGACTCGGCTCGACCTGTGGACCCGCACCCATATCGAGCGCGTGCTGGCGCCGCTGTTCGTGCTCGGCGCCGCCGACGACATCACCGGCATCGGTCGCGGCATCGCGTTCCAGCTCGTCGAGGCGCTCGGCGTGCTCGAGCGGTTCAAGATCGCCGAGGAGCTGAAGGGGCTCGACCAGGCCCAGCGCGCCACCCTGCGCAAGCACGGCGTCCGCTTCGGGGCCTATCACGTCTATGTGCCGGCGCTGCTCAAGCCGGCGCCGCGGTCGCTCGCCGCCGAGCTGTGGGCGCTCAAGCACGGCGATATCGACACCTCCGGGCTCGACGATCTCCAGCGGCTCGCCGCCTCCGGCCGCACCTCCTTCGCGGTCGACAAGGCGGTGCCGCGCACCCTCTACCGCACCATCGGCTATCGGGTGTGCGGCGAGCGGGCCGTGCGGGTCGACATCCTGGAGCGCCTCGCCGACCTGATCCGCCCGGCGCTGAGCTGGCGGCCCGAATCCTCCGGCGAGAAGCCGGCCGGCGCCTTCGACGGCTCCGGCTTCGTCGTCACCCAGGCGATGACGTCGCTGACCGGCTCGTCCGGCGAGGACCTCGCCTCGATCCTCAAGGCGCTCGGCTACCGGGTGGAGCGGCGGCCGAAGCCGCCGGCACCGGAGCCGGTCCCCGCGGTTGCGACGACTGCCGCCGAACACGCGCCCGAGGCGGCCGCCGAGGGCGCGCCGGAGTTGGAGGTTGCGCCGGCGGTCACCGACGCCGAGACCTCTGCTGCGTCGACCGAGGGGACCGAGACGGCCGAGACCGAGACGGCCGAGACCGCGGGCGAGACGATCCCGGCGCTCGATGCCGAGGCTGACGCTCCCGAGCCGGCCGCGACGCCTGCGGAGGCCGCCGCGACGCCGGTGGAGCCCGAGGCCGCGCCCCTCGCGCCCGAGCTGCCGGCCGAGTCCGCCGCCGCCGACACCGATCACGCGGTCGAGTCCGACGCGGCCGATACGGCTGTCGCGGTCGATACGGCCGCCGCCGCCGACGGCGCCATCGGAGCCGATGCGCCCGAGGCTGGCGCCGAGGCGGCGAATGCTCCGGCCGACGCGGCTCTGGACGAGGCGGCCCCGGCCGAAGCGGCCCCGGCCGAGGGCACGGCCGATGCGGCTCCGGCCACGGCGAGTGCCGCACCTGAGGAGCCCCAGTTCATCGAGATCTGGCGGCCCGGTCGGCCGCCCGAGGACCGCCGGGGCGGGCCGAAGCGTCACCACCGCGGCGCCCCGGGGCGTCGTGCGGGCGCCTCGCACGGCCAGGGTCAGGGCCAGGGCCAGGGCCAGCAGCCCGCCGCTGCGACGACGGCGGCCGGCGGCGCCGAGGCGAGCCCGCCCGACCGGGAGGCGCGCGGCGACCGTCCCGACCGCGGCGATCGTCGCCCCGATCGCGGCGACCGTCGTGATCGCGGCGAGCGCCAGGAGGGCGACCGCCAGGGTGATCGCCAGGCCCAGCGCGGCCGTCCGCGCGGTCCGGATCGTCACGGCGGGCCGGACCGTTCCGACCGGCCGCGGCACGACGGTGGCCGCCGCGGTGACCGGCCGGATCGCGGCGAGCGGCCGCCCCGCATCTACCAGAGCCGCGACGAGCGCGCCGATCGCGGCGACAAGCAGCCCGATCCGAACTCGCCGTTCGCCAAGCTGGCCGCCCTTAAGGCACAGCTCGAGGCCAACGCCAAGGAGGGACGCTGACGGACGCGCCCGACCGCCAGCGCATCGACAAGTGGCTGTGGCACGCCCGCGTGGTGCGCACCCGTAGCGCCGCGGCGGCGCTGGCGGCCGGCGGCCACGTCCGGGTCAACGGTGTCCGCATCGACGCGGCGAGCCGGGCCGTGCGGCGCGGCGACGTCGTCACCGTGGCGCTCGATCGCCGGGTCCGGGTGCTGACCGTGACCGGCTTCGCCGAGCGCCGCGGCTCCGCCGACGACACCGTGGGGCTGTACGAGGAGCAGGGACCGGCGGCGGACCCGTCGGGCGCCACCCCCGAGCCGTCGGTCGACCGTGGGCCGCAGCGCGATCCCGGCGCCGGCCGCCCCACCAAGCGGGACCGTCGCAGCCTCGACCGGCTGCGGGACGACGAGCCGTGATTCGTCGGGGCAGGCCACCCCGCGGGGACCGCCAGGACGGCCGGAGGGCCGGCCGTTGGGTCGGCGACCGGCGCGGAGCCCGGGGTTCGGCGGTTGTCGTCGCGGGTCGCTTGCGTGCTCGGTGGCGATGCGCTAGGCACAGGCCGAAACGGGGCCGCAATCGGCCGGCCGGAGTCGAGCATGACCTACGTCGTTACGGAAAACTGCATTAAGTGCAAGTACATGGACTGCGTCGAGGTGTGTCCCGTCGACTGCTTTTATGAAGGCGAGAACATGCTCGTCATTCATCCCGACGAGTGCATCGATTGCGGCGTGTGCGAGCCCGAGTGCCCCGCCGAGGCGATCAAGCCGGACACCGAGCCGGGCCTCGAGCAGTGGCTGACCCTCAATGCCGAGCACGCCAAGGCGTGGCCCAACATCACGGTGAAGCGCGATCCGCCCGCCGACTCCAAGGAGTGGGACGGCAAGCCCGGCAAGATGCAGCTCTTCTCGCCCAATCCGGGGAGCGGTGACTGACGTTCTCGCGTCGGTTGTGGCGGCGGGTTCCATAGCCGCCAAGTCAATAAAATTTAATGTTCATTCCGTGTGGTGATGGCCGAATGCCGCACCGCACGGCTTTGTTTTTTGCCACGGATGTGATATATAAGCATCACACATGAGATCACGGTCCCGATCGCTCCCTCCCGGGAGCATATTTTTTCGGGGCGTTCCTGAGGAACCGTCATACGGAGGCGCGTCTGTCCGCGAGGAAGGCGCGCGATCACAGTGGCAGGCAAAACTCGGCCAAAGGCGAAGCTCAAGAAGAGCACCGCGAAGAACACCGTGAAGACCTCATCCAAGGCGTCCGCCAAGACCACGGCGGCCGCCCGCCGCGCCACGTCGAAAACGACGCGCGCCCACGTCCGCCGCGGC
This sequence comes from Rhodoplanes serenus, assembly GCA_009720755.1. Classification (GTDB taxonomy): domain Bacteria; phylum Pseudomonadota; class Alphaproteobacteria; order Rhizobiales; family Xanthobacteraceae; genus Rhodoplanes; species Rhodoplanes serenus. The sequence goes on along the minus strand of WNKV01000001.1, from coordinate 71,770 downwards.
AGCGCCGCCGCGAAGCAGCCGGCCAAGACCGAGAAGCCCCCGACCCGACCGGCCAAGCCGGCCGTCAAGGCGGCCGCCAAGGCCTCGGCCAAACCAGCCGCCCGCCCCCGGGTGGAAGACCACGGCACGCCGCCGGAGGTTGAAGGAGCAGTTCAGGGAATGACCAACAAGAAGACCACCCAGCGTCAAGGCTTCAAGACCAACGAGTTCATCGTGTATCCGGCGCACGGCGTGGGTCAGATCACGGCGATCGAGGAACAGGAAGTCGCCGGCCACAAGCTCGAATTGTTCGTCATCAATTTCGTCAAGGACAAGATGACTCTCCGGGTGCCGACCGCGAAGATCGGGGCCGTCGGCATGCGCAAGCTCGCCGAGCCGCCGATCGTCAAGCGGGCGCTGGAGACCCTCAAGGGCCGGGCGCGCGTCAAGCGCACCATGTGGTCGCGCCGGGCGCAGGAGTACGAGGCCAAGATCAACTCCGGCAACATCGTCGCCATCGCCGAGGTGGTGCGCGACCTGTATCGCTCGGAGAGCCAGCCGGAGCAGTCGTACAGCGAGCGGCAGCTCTACGAGGCGGCGCTCGATCGGCTCGCTCGCGAGATCTCGGCGGTGCAGCGCATCACCGACACCGAGGCCGTGAAGGAGATCGAGGCGGCGCTCGCCAAGGGGCCGCGTCGCGGCGGCAAGGCCGGCGAGGACGACGCCACCGAGGCCGAGGCGGCCTGATCCGTCCCGGTCCCCGGTCGGTGCGGTTCACCGACCATTCGGTTCGTTATGCGAGGATCGTCATGTGAGCGCCGGCCCCCGCCGGCGCTTTTTTTCTTGTCGCAATGTGCTTGTCGCAGCGTGCTCGTCGCAGCGTGCCTGTCGCAGCCGCCGGCATCGCTCCGCCGGCCGCCGAAGGCGCTGCCCTTGCGGCCCTCTCGCCCGACCCCATCGGGCTTCCGGCCGGCCGCTCGCCCACTGGTGCCATGTCCCCCCTTCTTCGCCGCATCGTCTACGTCACCCTCTACGAGCTGATCGCCATCGTGGTGGTGAGCGCCGCCCTGGCGTGGATCGCCGATCGGCCGGCGCTCGACAGCGGCATCGTCGCCGTCGCCTCGTCGGCGATCGCGATCGGCTGGGCTTTCGTGTTCAACGCGATGTTCGAACGCTGGGAGGCGACACGGCGGGTGCGCGGCCGCACTCCTGGGCGGCGGGTGGCACACGCCATCGGCTTCGAGGGCGGCCTGGTCGTGGTGCTGGTGCCGCTGATCGCCTGGCAGCTCGACGTCTCGCTGTGGGAGGCGTTCGTCTACGACTTCGGCCTGATCGTCTTCTTCCTGGTCTACACCTTCGTGTTCACCTGGGTGTTCGACCGGGTGTTCGGCCTGCCGGCCTCGGCACGCGGGGAGGGGCCGCCCGCCACGCGGACGCGGACCGAGGAGCCGAGCGGCTCGGCTACTCGTCCGCCAGTGTGAACTGCAACAAGACGGTGCGTTGCAGGAACGAGAAGTTGTCGTCCGACACCAGGGTCAGGACGGTCTCGCCGGTCGCCGTCGGATGCACCCCCACCGCCTCCATGTTGTCGATCTGGAAACCCATGTCGGCGCCGACCAGCTCCGGCCCGTCCACCACGGCGCCGGGCATGATCGCGGCCTGCGGAATCCGCCGCAGCCGCATCGCGACCCCGGTGGTCCAGGTGAAGCGGCGCTCCACCAGCAGGAGGTCGCCGTCCGGCAGCAGGGCGGCGTCGCTGATGTCGAAGCCGTCGTGGCGGCGGATCGTGAACAGGCCGGGCTGCGGACCGCCGATCAGGGCGGCGCGGATGTCGCCGGCGCCGTCGAGCGCCCGTTCGGTGATGGCGATCAGGGTGCCGGCGAGCCGGAACGGCTTCGGAACGAACACCAGCGCCTCGACGCCGCGGTTGCTGGGAATGCCGTGCAGGCCGGCCGGCCACGGCAGCGGCTTCGCCCGCGCCGCCATGCCGTCGCGCCCGAAGTCGAAGCGGACGATCCGGTGGACGCGCTCGATGCCGACATAGAGCGTGCCCTGGTCGCGGGCGAGCGACTCGGTGTCGTACCAGCCGCGCGCCGCCAGGGTGCGACCGTCCGGCCCCAGCATCGGGGCGATTGCCGCATCGGCGACGCCGACCGGCCTACTGCCGTCGTAGACGATGCGGCCGGTCAGCCAGTCGGCCTTGTCGGTGACGGCGACGAAGCGAGCGGCATCGAGCATCACCAGGCCCGAGATGCCGCCGAACGCCTTATGGCGGGAGGTCAGCTCCAGGCCGCCGCGGAAGTGCAGGCGGCCGAAGCGAAGCCGGTCGGGACGGGCGGGCTCGAACGCCGTGAAGGGCCGCGCCTCGATGGTGATCGGCTCGCCCTGGTCGCCGAGCGACGCCCGGCTGAACACCGCGGGGTCGGGCTCGGCCCGGCCGGCCGGGGTGAGGGCGCCGGCGCCGAGCAGGACGGCCAGCACGCCGACGACGGTCAGCCCGCGCGCGCTCACCCCTCGCGCGCTCATCCCGCGCATCAGGGCGGCGCGCCGGCGCCCGCTCACGAATGCAGCCGCCGCTTGGTGCGGTTGCGCCGCTCCTGGGCCACGGCCCGCTCGTCGAACAGCTCGGCGAGCTTGTCGGTCATCACGCCGCCAAGCTCCTCGGCGTCCACGATGGTGACGGCGCGGCGATAGTAGCGGGTGACGTCGTGGCCGATGCCGATGGCGATCAGCTCCACCGGCGAGCGCTGCTCGATCTCCTCGATGACGAAGCGCAGATGCCGTTCGAGGTAATTGCCCGAGTTGACCGACAGGGTGGAGTCGTCGACCGGCGCGCCGTCCGAGATCATCATCAGGATCTTGCGCTGCTCGGGTCGGCCGAGCAGGCGCTTGTGCGCCCAGTCCAGCGCCTCGCCGTCGATGTTCTCCTTCAGCAGGCCCTCGCGCATCATCAGGCCGAGATTGCGCCGGGCGCGCCGCCACGGCGCGTCGGCCGACTTGTAGACGATGTGGCGGAGATCGTTGAGGCGGCCCGGATTGGCCGGCTTGCCGGCGCCGAGCCACGCCTCGCGCGCCTGCCCGCCCTTCCAGGCCCGGGTGGTGAAGCCGAGAATCTCGACCTTGACGCCGCAGCGCTCCAGCGTGCGGGCCAGGATGTCGGCGCAGGTCGCCGCCACCGTGATGGGACGGCCGCGCATCGAGCCCGAATTGTCGATCAGCAGGGTCACCACCGTGTCGCGGAAGTCGGTGTCCTTCTCGTGCTTGAACGACAGCGGATGCAGCGGATCGACGACGATGCGGGTGAGACGCGCCGGATCGAGCAGCCCCTCCTCCAGGTCGAACTCCCAGGAGCGGTTCTGCTGCGCCATCAGGCGGCGCTGGAGCCGGTTGGCGAGGCGCGCCACCACGCCCTGGAGGTGGGCGAGCTGCTTGTCGAGATAGCCGCGCAGGCGCTCCAGCTCCTCCGGCTCGCACAGCTCCTCGGCCCCCATCACCTCGTCGAACCGGGTGGTGAACGGCTTGTAGGACGGGCCGCGCGGCTCGTTCGGCCGGTTGCGCATCCGCCACGGCTCGGCGGCGGTCTCCGGGTTGCCGTCCTCGGCGTCCTCGGGCATGTCGGCGGAGGGTGCGTCGAGCGCCTCGGTGGAGCTGTCCGGCAGCTCGTCGGCGGACGCATCGGCCTCCTCGACGGTCGAGCGCTCCATCTCCTCCGACTCGGCCGCCTGGCCGTCCTGGCCCTGGTCGTCCTGCTGGCCGTCGTCCTGCTTCTGCTCGGCGTCGTCCTCCTCGTCGGCGCGGCCGCGCTCGTCGCCCATGTCGAGCGCTTCGAGCAGGTCGTGGACGACGTCGCCGAAGCGGCGCTGATCCTCCAGGAAGCGGCCGAGCTTGTCGAGATCCGGCCCGGCCTTCTGCTCGATGACGGGGCGCCACAGGTCGACCAGCTTGCGGGCTGCGGCCGGCGGCGGCGCGCCGGTCAGGCGCTCGCGCACCATCATGGCGAGGGCGTCCTCCAGCGGCGCATCGGCACGGTCGGTGATCTCGTCGTAGCGGCCGCGGTGGTAGCGGTCGTCCAGCATGGCGCCGAGATTGCGGGCGACGCCGAGCATGCGGCGGGCGCCGATCGCCTCGACGCGGGCCTGCTCGATGGCCTCGAAGACGGCGCGGGCCTGCTGGCCGCCCGGCATCAGCTTGCGGTGCACGAGGTTGTCGTGACAGGCGAGGCGCAGTGCGATGGCATCGGCATGGCCGCGCACGATGGCGGCGTCCTCGGGCGAGAACTTGCGGGGCGGCTCCGGCAGCCGCGCCTTGTTGCCGGCGGCGCCCGGCCGGTCGGCCGCGTATTGCACCTCGAGATCGGGCTTGCGGGCGATCGCCCGCAGGCAGACGCCGACCGCCCGCTTGAACGGCTCGTTCGGGGCTTCCTTGCCGGGCTTGCCTTTGTGGTTCGACGCCATGTGCGGGTTCTTTATTTCGCCGTCGAGCAAGCTTATCTTACAACCACTGCGCGCGAGACGGACCCATGACCGAACCCGAGAACCAGACGCTCCACCTGCTCCGGGAGATTCGCGAAGCGATCGGGTCGCTCGATACGAGAGTCCAGCGTCTCGACAGCAAAGTCGATCACAACCACGCCGAGCTCACCGAGCGGCTCGACCGCCAGCGCCAGGCGGTCGTCGGAGAGAGCGTGCTCGGCCGGTACGCGGCCGCCGAGGTCGAAGATCGTCTCGCCCAGATCGAGCGTCGTCTGTCGGCTCTCGAGCGGCGCGGCTGACATGCACCGGCCCATGGCGCCTCAGCTCAGCGCCACGTTGACGGTCGACTCGGGCAGCTCCTGTCCGAAGCAGCGCTGGTAGAACTCCGCCACCAGCGGGCGCTCCAGCTCGTCGCACTTGTTCAGGAAGGTGACCCGGAACGAGAAGCCGATATCCTTGAAGATGTCGGCGTTCTCGGCCCAGGTGATGACCGTGCGCGGGCTCATCACGGTGGAGAGATCGCCGTTCATGAAGGCATTGCGGGTCAGGTCCGCCACCCGCACCATCTTGCCGACGATGTCGCGGCCCTTCTCGTTGCGATAGTGCTTGGCCTTGGCCAGCACGATCTCGACCTCGTTGTCGTGCGGCAGGTAGTTCAGCGTGGTGACGATCGACCAGCGGTCCATCTGGCCCTGGTTGATCTGCTGGGTGCCGTGATAGAGGCCGGAGGTGTCGCCGAGCCCGATGGTGTTGGCGGTGGCGAACAGCCGGAACGACGGGTGCGGCTTGATGACCTTGTTCTGGTCGAGCAGCGTCAGCCGGCCCGAGACCTCGAGCACCCGCTGGATCACGAACATCACGTCGGGACGGCCGGCGTCGTACTCGTCGAAGCACAGCGCGACATTGTGCTGGAGCGCCCACGGCAGGATGCCGTCACGGAACTCGGTGACCTGCTGGCCCTCGTGGATCACGATGGCGTCCTTGCCGATCAGGTCGATGCGGCTGATGTGGCTGTCGAGGTTCACCCGCACGCAGGGCCAGTTGAGGCGCGCCGCCACCTGCTCGATATGGGTCGACTTGCCGGTGCCGTGATATCCCGTGACCATGACACGGCGGTTCTTGGCGAAGCCGGCCAGGATGGCGAGCGTGGTCGGGCGGTCGAAGCGGTAGTCGGCGTCGATCTCGGGGACATGCTCGTCCGGCTCCGAGAAGGCCGGGACCTCCATGTCGGAATCGATCCCGAAGACCTGACGGACCGACACCTTCATGTCGGGCAGCCCGGCCACGGCGTCTGTTGCGGCAGTCATTGCTCCTCCTGGCCCGTCGGGGGCGGGCATGCGGCGTCGGCGGCGTCGTGGTGACCGACGGTAGTTCTAGCAGACGGCCCGCGCGGCGCGGAAGCCGTCTCGCGGGCCGGGCCCTTCGGAAATACGCCCGTCATATGGGGAGTTCCGTCGAAACCGCAGCCGCCGCGCGGTGGGTGCGCCGCCTCCGCTCAGCACAGCCCGGTCGACTTGAGATAGTTGTACGCTTCGAGGATCTCGCGGAGCTTGTCCTCCGAGGCGCGGTCGCCGCCGTTGGCGTCGGGGTGGTGGCGTTTCACCAGCTCCTTGAAGCGGTTCTTGATTTCGGTCCGGCTCACGCCCGGGTCGAGGCCCAGCGTGGCGAGCGCCTTGCGCTCGGCATTGCGCACCGTGCGGCGCTCCTGCTCGGCCTGGGCCTGGGCGGCGTCGGGGCGCGCGCCGGTGCCGAACTCGCGCAGGACATCGAACGGATCGCCCGGCCCGGTATCGAACACGCCGTCGGCCCGGAACCGGCGGGCCCGCGGATGGGTGCCGAGGCCGAGCTTCCAGGTCGGGCGGTGCCCGGTGAGGGCGTCCTTCTGGAACTCGGCGACGGCGCTGTCGGGCATGCCGGCGAAGAAATCGTAGTTCTGATTGTAGTCGCGGACGTGGTCCAGGCAGAAGCGCCAGTATTGGCGCGCCTGGGTTCGCCCCTTGGGGGCCCGGTGGGTGCCGGCCGCGGCGCAGCCCGGCCACTCGCAGGCCGGGCCGGTGACGGGCCGGCGGTCGCGCTCGGGCTTGACGCGAATGCGGTCGAACAGGGGTGAGTCGAACTTCATAACGGGCCATTATGGACGGCATCGGCACCCCGGCAAGATTGACAGGGCGCGACCGATATGCTCGCCGACGCGGGGGCGGCGGACGGGACGGCGACACGCGCTAACATAGGATGAGCCATGCTGGTTCGCGATATCATGACGGAAAAGCTCTCGGCCGCCTTCGCGCCGGCGCACCTGGAGGTGATCGACGAGTCCGACCGCCACGAAGGCCATGCCGGGGCGCGGCCCGGCGGCCAGACGCATTTTCGCGTGCGCATCGTTGCGGAAGCGTTTCGCGGCCGCAGCCGGCTCGATCGCCACCGGCTGATCAACCAGGCGCTCGCCGCCGAGATCGCCGGCGGCGTCCACGCGCTCGCCATCGAGGCGGCGGCGCCGGGGGAGGGGAAGTAGCCTTCGTCTCTGTCCCTGGCACGGCGTCCGGACTCCCTCTCCCCGCGCAGCGGGGAGAGGGTCGGGGTGAGGGGGCCTCTCGTAGATACGAAGGCGCCCCCTCACCCGGAGCCCGCGCCGACGCGCGGACTCCGACCTCTCCCCGCGCAGCGGGGAGAGGTGAAGAGCACCGTAGCCCGGGTTGAGCGTAGCGAAACCCGGGAGAGTACCCCTATGGGGGCAGTGGCCGCCGCGGAATCGCCCTGGATCTCGCTTCGCTCGATCCAGGCTACACCGTGCGGCATGGCGCCTGTGCTCCCTCGCCCCGCGCAGCGGGGAGAGGGTCGGGGTGAGGGGCAACGGCGGTTCGGCTCGAGCCGCGTCGCCCCCTCACCCGACATCCGCGCCGACGCGCGGACTCCGATCTCTCCCCGCCTGGCGGGGAGAGGTAAAGAGTCACCCCACCCGCACCAGGGCACCGCGGCGGGAGAGCGGCGCGATGCGCAGCGCCGTGATGCGGTTGCGCTCGCGGCGCAGCACATGGAAGCGGAAGCCGTGGAACGTGAAGCTCTGTCCCGGCTCGGGGATCGAGCGCGCCTCGTGGATCACCAGGCCCGCGATGGTGGTGGCGTCGCCGTCCGGCAGGTTCCAGTCCATGGCGCGGTTGAGGTCGCGGATCGGCACGCCGCCGTCGACATTGACGGAGCCGTCCGGCTGGAGCCGCACGCCGGGGACGTCGATGTCGTGCTCGTCGGCGATGTCGCCGACGATCTCCTCCAGAATGTCCTCCAGGGTGACCAGGCCCATCATCTCGCCGTACTCGTCGACCACCAGCGCGAAGTGGCTTTTGCGCCGGCGGAACGCCTTGAGCTGCTCGGACAGCGGCCGGATCTCGGGGACGAACCAGGCCGGTCGCGCCAGCCCGAGCACGTCGATGCGGGAGAAGTCGCCGTCGCTCGCATGCAGCGCCCGCAGTACGTCCTTGACGTGGAGGACGCCGACGATGTTCTGGGGCGAGCCCTGCCACAGCGGCACGCGGGTCTTCGGGCCGGCCAGCACCGCCTCGATGATCGCGGCGGGCGGATCGGCGGCGTTCGCCATGATGACGTCGGTGCGGTGGATCATCACGTCGGCGACGGTCAGCTCGCGCAGGTCCAAGAGGCCGCCCAGCATGTCGCGGTCGTGCTTCTCGACGCCGCCTTCGCGATGCAGCAGGTCGACGGCGCCGCGCAGCGCCTCGTGCGGTGTCAGGATCGGGGCGCTCTCGCCGATCACGATGCCGGCGCGGGCGAGCAGCCAGCGCACCAGCGTGCTGACCGCCCACAGCACCGGGCCGAGCAGGCGGACCGCCGTGGCGATCGGCCGCGCCACCGCGAGAGCGATGCGGTCCGGGCTGTCGAACGCCGCCGTCTTCGGCAACACCTCGCAGAACACCACCACCAGCACCGTCATGATCAGCGTGGCGTAGATGACGCCGACCTCGCCGAACCAGGCGAGCAGCAGGCCCGTCGCCATCGACGAGGCGGCGATGTTGACGACGTTGTTGCCGATCAGCAGCGCGCCGAGCAGCCGCTCGCGCGAAGCCAGCAGCTCGGCCACGAGGGCGGCACGCGGATTGCCGTCGCGGGCGAGGCGCAGCATGGCGGCGCGCGACGAGGCAGTCAGTGCCGTCTCGCTGCCGGAGAAGAGAAACGAGGCCACCAGGCAGAGCAGGACGGCGGCGACGATCAGCCAGTCGGTCAGGTCCATGGCGGGGTCTCGCGTGAAAGCGCGTGCGACCGGACGGCCGCACGACGCAACCCGACCTCTCCCCGCGTGCGGGGAGAGGTCGGAGTCCGCGCCTCAAGGTGCGGGCTCCGGGTGAGGGGGCGTCGCGGTTCGAGCCGAAGCGCCGTTGCCCCTCGCCCGTCTCGCCTCTTCGAGGCGAGCCACCCTCTCCCCGCTGTGCGGGGCGAGGGAGTGTGTGCGCCGTGCCGACCGGCTCACGCCAGCTGCGACGCCACGAAGGCGCGCACGTCGTTCGCATCGACGTCGCGGGTGACGAACGCCTGGCCGATGCCGCGCACCAGGATGAAGGTGAGGCGGCCGCGGCTGACCTTCTTGTCCTGCGCCATCAGGTCCATCATCCGGTCGGCGTCGGGCCAGCGGAATGGCACGTCGGCGACTCGGGTCGGCAGGCCCATCTCGGTCAGGTGGCGCTCGACCCGCTCCACCTCGGTCTTGGCGATCAAGCCGAGGCGGGCCGAGAAGCGGAACGCCAGCACCATGCCGAGCGACACCGCCTCGCCGTGCAGAAGCTTGGCCGAGAAGCCGGCGGCGGCCTCGAACGCATGCCCGAAGGTGTGGCCGAGATTGAGCAGCGCCCGATCGCCGGTCTCGCGCTCGTCGCGGGCGACGATCGCGGCCTTCATCCGGCAGCAGGTCGCGATGGCGTGCTCGCGGGCGGCGCCGCCGGCGAACAGATCGGGGGCGTTGGCCTCCAGCCAGGCGAAGAAGCCGGCATCGCCGAGCAGGCCGTATTTCACCACCTCGGCATAGCCGGCGCGGAACTCGCGCTTGGACAGGGTGTCGAGCAGCGCGGTGTCGGCCACCACCAGGATCGGCTGGTGGAAGGCACCGACCAGGTTCTTGCCGAGCCGCGAGTTGATCGCGGTCTTGCCGCCGACCGAGGAGTCGACCTGGGCCAGCAGGGTGGTCGGCACCTGCACATAGTCGAGGCCGCGCCGGGTGATCGCCGCCGCGAAGCCGGCGAGGTCGCCGACGACGCCACCGCCGAGCGCCACCACCAGGTCGCCGCGCTCGATCTTGGCGGCCAGGATCTCGTCGCAGACGCGCTCCAGGGTGGCGAAGCTCTTGGAGCCCTCGCCGGCCGCCACGATGACGCGGGTGCAGGGAATGCCGGCGGCCTTGAGGGCCGTCTCGACGGCGCCGAGATGCAGCGCCGCCACGGTGACGTCGCACACGATCGCCGCCTTGGCGCCCGGCTTGAGGGCGGCGAGGCGGGCGCCCAGCGAGGCCGCGAGGCCGCGCCCGATGACGATGTCGTAGGCGCGCTCGCCGAGCGCGACGGCGACCACGGTGGGCTCGCCCGGTCGAGTCGGAGCGTTCATCATGCGGGTCCCTTCTCGGTCGGGCGGTCCGGTGCGGGCGTCGCGGGTGGGACGGCCGATCGCGCCGCCACCGGGCCGGATGGCGGCGCCACGCCAAGCCGGTCCGCCAGCGTCGCGACGATCTCCTCGACGATCACGTCGTGGGGCACGTCGCGCGACTGCACCGTCAGGTCCGCCTCGGCGTAGACCGGATAGCGTTCCGCGATCAGCTTGGCCAGCGTCGCTTCCGGATCGTCGGTCTGCAACAGCGGCCGGTCGGCGCGCCGGCGGATGCGCCGCATCAGCACGTCGAGATCGGCGGCGAGCCAGACCGAGAGGCCGCGCGACGCGATCATGGCGCGGGTGCCCGGGTTCATGAAGGCGCCGCCGCCGGTCGCCAGCACGCGCGGCCCGTCGGCGAGCAGCCGGGTGATGACCCGCGCCTCGCCGGCACGGAAATAGGGCTCGCCGTGCTCGGCGAAGATGTCCGGGATCGACATGCCGGCGGCCGCCTCGATCTCGTTGTCGGCGTCGATGAAGGGCAGCCCCATGCGGCCGGCGAGCCGGCGGCCGACCGAGGACTTGCCGGCCCCCATCATGCCGACCAGCACCAGCGAGCGTCCGCCGAGCGCGCGGGCGACGGCGAGCGCCAGCGGCGACGGCTCGGCAGGAGAGCGCAGGGCGGGGTCGGTCATGCGGTCGGGCCGTCCGTTCGTGCCGTTCGTTCGAGGATTGTTCGCTCGATACAATCCCCTGCTGCGCCTGTCCATGGCGGCCAGCGGCAGGCGGAGCCGTCACCGGCGGGGCCTGCGATCGCGGCCGGCCGGCCGGCCGCCGGCTTTACACAACTTTACCCGGGGGAGAAGCGGGCGAAACCGGGGTCCCCGAGAGTGTCGTCATGGCCGATCGGCCGAACCGCTTCGGCTCGCAAGACAGGAGACTATGCCATGACCCACCAGCCCGCCCCGCAGACCTCCGCGGACGCCGCCTCTGCCGCCCCGCGCCGGCGCCGCCTCGCCCCCTATGCGGTCGCCGCCGCGCTCCTCGCCGGCGCCGTCGGCCTCGGCGCCTTCGCCACCACCTCGTTCGGCCAAGGGCCGGGATTCGGGCCGAGCTTCAGCCAGCCCTTCGGCCAAGCCGGCGGCGGCTTCGGGCCGCATGGCATGATGGGCTGGGGCGGCGGCCCGTTCGGTCGCGGCGCCTTCGATCCGGCCCAGGCCGAGCAGCGCGCCGACCGCATGGTCCGCCATCTCGCGGTCGAGCTCGACGCCTCGACCGAGCAGCAGGAGAAGCTGCGCACCATCGTCCGCGCCGCCGTCAAGGACGTGCTGCCGGTGCGCGAGAAGATGCGGACCGCCCGCGGCCAGGCACGGGACCTGCTGCTCGCCCAGACGGTCGACCGCGCCGCCATCGAGAAGCTGCGGACCGAGCAGATCGCGCTCGCCGACGCGACCAGCAAGCGCGTCGCCCAGGCGCTCGGCGACGCCGCCGAGGTGCTCACCCCCGAGCAGCGCCGCAAGCTGGAGGATCGCATGTCGAGCTTCGGCCTGATGCGCGGGTTCTGGCGCGGCTGACCGCGCGCTGGCGCGGCTGACCGCGCGCTGGCGCGGCTGACCGCACTCCGACGCGCAGCGCGGACCGACCGCGCAACGGCGTGACGAGCCGGGCTCTCGCCCCCCATTTCCCGCCCGCCCGCGCGCCGAGCGTCGCCGTTCCACCCCGGACGGCGACGCTCTACAGTTCCGGGACCAATCCCGGCGCCCGAAGGCGGCGGCCGCCCGCCGCCGTCTCCCGGTCGCCGATCATCCAGGCCCGCCGTGACCGACCGCATCCTGCTGATCGAGGACGACGCCCGCCTCGCCGAGATGGTGCAGACCTATCTCGGCACCGCGGGCTTCGACGTCGTCGTCGCGCCCACCGGCCGCGCCGGCCTGGCACTGCATGCGCGCGAATCCTTCGACGCGCTGATCCTCGACCTGATGCTGCCCGACATGGACGGGCTCGACGTCTGCCGCACCATCCGGGCCTCGGCCCAGACCCCGATCGTGATGCTGACGGCGCGCGGCGACGCCATGGATCGGGTGATCGGGCTGGAGATCGGCGCCGACGACTATCTGCCGAAGCCGTTCGAGCCGCGCGAGCTGTCGGCCCGGCTGCGGGCGGTGCTGCGGCGGGCCAAGGGAGGCGGCGAGCCCGCCGAGGTGCTGCGCTTCGGCCGGCTGGAGATCGATCTCGGCGCCCGCCAGGTGCGGCTCGACGGCGAGCCGCGGCCGCTGACCAGCCACCAGTTCGCGCTGCTCGTCGTCCTCGCCCGCCATGCCGGCCGGGTGATGTCGCGCGACGCCATCATGGATCTGGTGAAGAACGAGCCGCTGGAGGCGTTCGACCGCTCCATCGACGTGCATGTCTCGCGCATCCGCGCCGCCATCGAGGACGATCCGAAGCAGCCGCGACGGGTCATCACGGTGCGCGGCGCCGGCTACGTCTTCGCCAAGGCGCAGGAGTGAGCATGGCGACGATCATCCGCTGCCGCGTGCGGGACACGCGGCGCCGGCCCGCGGGCAGGTGAAGCCGCATGCGCCGCCTCTACCAGAAGATCTACATGACCATGATCGGCGCCCTGCTACTCCTGGTGCTGATCGCCGGCGCCGCCTGGCGGTTCGGGCCGGGCGGCCCGCCGGTCGGGCAGGCGTTCGAGCTGATCGGCGAGCTGGCCGCCGTGGCGCTGCCGCCGGCCGAGGCGGCGCCCGCCGTCCAGGCGGAGGCGCTGCGGCAGCTCGCCGGGCGGCTGCGGCTCGACCTCGCCCTGTTCGATTCCGGCCGCCGGTCGATCGCCACGATCGGCCACCCGCTGCCGCCGCCCGATCCCGACCGCGACAGCGGCGTCCGCTACGGGCCCGGCGGTCCCGCCTGGGTGTTCCGCCTGCCGGATGATCGCTGGCTGGTCGCCCGGCCGCCGCCCCGCCATCGCAGCCCGGTGGTCGCCCTGATGGCGGCGCTCGCCGTCGTGGCCGTGGTGGTGGCGGTCGCCGCCTTTCCGGTGGTGCGCGGCCTGACCCGGCGGCTCGAAACCCTCCAGGCCGGTGTCGAGACGCTGGGGGCCGGCCATCTGGCCGCACGGGTGCCGGTCGAGGGCCGCGACGAGGTGGCGCGGCTAGCCGAGAGCTTCAACCGCGCCGCCGGGCGCATCGAGGAGCTGGTCGGGGCGCATCGGCTGCTGCTCGCCAACGCGTCGCACGAATTGCGCACGCCGCTCGCCCGCATCCGGCTCGGCATCGAGCTGATGCGGGCCAGGCCCGACAACGACCGCCATGCCGCCGATCTCGCCCGCGACATCGCCGAGCTGGACGGGCTGATCGACGAGATCCTCCTCGCCAGCCGGCTCGACGCCATCGCGGCGCCGCCGGCCGCCGAGGAGGTCGATCTCCTGGCGCTGGCCGCCGAGGAGTGCGCCCGCTTCGACGGCACGCTGGACGGCGAGCCGGTGACGCTGACCGGCGATCCCCGCCTGCTGCGGCGGATGATCCGCAATCTCCTGGAGAATGCCGCCCGCTACGGCGCCCCCCCGGTGCGGGTCGGCCTGCGCGCCGAGGCGGGGCGGGCCGTGCTGACCGTCGCCGATGGCGGTCCCGGCATTCCGGCGGGCCAGCGCGAGCAGGTGTTCGCGCCGTTCTTCCGCCTCGCCGGCGACGGCCGCGGCGCCGGGCTCGGCCTCGCGCTGGTGCGGCAGATCGCCCGCCTGCACGGGGGCGACGCCGTGGTGGCGCCGCAGCCGGGGGTGCCGAGCTGCTTCCGGGTCGACCTGCCGCTGGCGCGGGGCGGCCCCGAGCCGGGCCGTGCCGACGCCCCGGCGCTTGCCAGAGGCGGGCGAACATGATCGTAGTCGGGGTGCGCCCCGCCCGACGTGCGGCGCCCGGAATCCCGTCATGCCCAGCCTGTTCCGCTTTCTCGCGGTCGTCGCGCTGATCGCCGGCCTCGTCTATGCCGGGATGCTGGCGCTCACCCTGTTCGTCGAGCTGAAGCCGCGCGAGATCAGCGTGTCGGTGCCGCCCGACCGCTTCGTCAAGCCGCCGCGCTGACCGCCATGGGCCGCCCCCCGAAGGCCCCCGGCCGCCGCCCCTCCGTCACGCCCGCGAAGCCCGGCCGATCCGCGCCGACACCTGCGCAGCCGGCGCGTCCGAGGCGCGGCCGGCCGAAGGCGCCGCGCGCGCCGGTCGACCGCCATGTCGCCCTGTTCCTCGACATGATCGCGGCCGAGCGCGGCGCCGGCCCCAACACCACCGACGCCTATGCGCGTGATCTCGCCGACGTGGTCGCTCGCCTCGCCGCCGTCGGCCGCACCGTGACGACGGCCCGCACCGAGGATTTTCGGGCGTATCTCGCTGGGCTCGCGGCGCGCGGCTTCGAGCCGACCTCGGTGGCGCGCAAGCTCTCGGCGATCCGCCAGCTCTGCCGCTTCCTCCAGGCCGAGGGCCACCGGAAGGACGATCCGGCCGCCACCATCGAGGGACCGCGCCGCGGCCGGGCGCTGCCCAAGATCCTGTCGGTGGCCGAGGTCGACCGGCTGCTCGACACCGCGCGGGCGCTCGCCGCCCGCACCGAGCAGCCCGCCGGCGAGCGGCTGCGGGCGCTGCGCCTCGTCTGCCTGGTCGAGGTCCTGTACGCCACCGGCCTGCGCGTCTCCGAGCTGGTCGCCTTGCCGGCCGCCGCGGCGCGGCGCGGCGAGCGCATGCTGGTGGTGCGCGGCAAGGGCGCCAAGGAGCGCATGGTCATCCTCAACGAGGCCGCCCGCGCCGCCATGAAGGAGTGGCTCGCGGCGCTCGCCGAGGCCGGCCGGCACGCGGGCGCGAAATGGCTGTTCCCCTCGTTCTCGGAGAGCGGCCATCTGACGCGCCAGCACGCCGCCCGCGAGCTCAAGGACCTCGCCGTCGCGGCCGGCCTGCGGCCCGACAAGGTGAGCCCGCACGTCCTGCGCCACGCCTTCGCCAGCCATCTGTTGCAGAACGGCGCCGACCTGCGCTCGGTGCAGATGCTGCTCGGCCATGCCGACATCGCCACCACCCAGATCTACACCCACGTTCTGGAGGAGCGGCTGAAGAGCCTGGTGCGCGACCTCCATCCCCTGGCCGACGAGGGGTAGGGCGGGTGGAACGGGACAACCACCCGGGTTATTCTCGGCTGGAGGGCAGCCGTAGGATTGGCCTGTGAACCGGCAGGACGTGATCGATATCTTGCGACGGAACCAGGATGCTCTGCGCGCTCGGGGAGTCCTGCACGCGGCCCTGTTCGGCTCGCTGGCCCGCGGTGATGAGCATCCCGGAAGCGATATCGACATCGTCATCGATTTGGCGCCGGACCTCGCCATCGATGTCTACCAGTATGTCGGGCTGAAGAATTACATCGAGGATCTATTTCCGTCTCCGGTTGATGTGGTCGATCGAGACACCATCAAGCCGCTCATCCGCGATAGTGTTATCAAAGATTCCATTTATGCCTTCTAAGTCTCCGCTTCTCGCGCTTTCTGAAATGGCGGCGAATATCGATCTTGCCAAAGAATTTGTGAAGGGGCTCTCGTTTGAAGAATTCAGTGTCGATACGAAGACCTTGTATGCTGTCATCCGCTGCCTCGAGATCATCTCGGAGGCGTCACGACGCTTGCCGTCCGAGCTGCTTCAACGCCATCCGGACATACCGTGGATCCAGATCGCTCGCGCGGGAAACATCTATCGTCATGAATACAACGACGTTCGTGAGAAGATGATCTGGACCACTATCCACGGTTCGCTCGATCCGCTGGAGGCCGTCGTCCGCCAGGAGCTCGCTCGCTTGAACGACGGGCAGGCTTGACGGCGGCTCCGCCCGGACAGTTCACCCGCACTTGACTTACCGGCTCTCTTGGGCGTCTTGTGCCGCGCCGCCGCCTAGGGCGGCAGGTCCTTGTCCCGATTTCCCGAAAATGCGCAGCTATCTCGATTTCGAAAAGCCGGTCGCCGAGCTCGAAGCCAAGATCGAGGAGCTTCACGCCCTCGAGCAGCCGGCGGGCGCCGTCGAGATCGGCGAGGAGGTCGCCCGGCTCGAAGCCAAGGCGGCCGAGGCCCTCAAGTCGCTCTATTCGAACCTCACGCCCTGGAACAAGACCCAGGTGGCGCGCCATCCGCAGCGGCCGCACTGCCTCGACTATGTGGCC
Source organism: Rhodoplanes serenus (assembly GCA_009720755.1). Classification (GTDB taxonomy): domain Bacteria; phylum Pseudomonadota; class Alphaproteobacteria; order Rhizobiales; family Xanthobacteraceae; genus Rhodoplanes; species Rhodoplanes serenus. The sequence goes on along the minus strand of WNKV01000001.1, from coordinate 55,552 downwards.
GGGCTGATCGCCGACTTCACGCCGCTCGCCGGCGACCGCAAGTTCGGCGAGGACGAGGCGATCGTCGGCGGGTTCGGCCGCTTCCGCGGCGAAAGCGTCTGCGTCATCGGCCAGGAGAAGGGCTCGTCGACCGAAAGCCGGCTCAAGCGCAACTTCGGCATGGCGATGCCCGAGGGCTACCGCAAGGCGGTGCGCCTGATGGAGCTGGCCGACCGCTTCGAGGTGCCGGTCATCACGCTGGTCGACACCGCCGGCGCCTATCCGGGCATCGGGGCCGAGGAGCGCGGCCAGGCCGAGGCGATCGCCCGCTCGACCGCCGCCTGCCTGGACCTCAAGGTGCCCAACGTCGCCGTGGTGCTGGGCGAGGGCGGCTCCGGCGGGGCCATCGCCATCGCCACCGCCAACAAGGTGCTGATGCTGGAGCACGCCATCTACAGCGTGATCTCGCCGGAGGGGGCCGCCTCGATCCTGTGGCGCGACTCGGGCAAGGCCCAGGATGCCGCGACCGGCATGAAGATCACCGCCGACGACCTGCTCAAGTTCGGGGTGATCGACGCCATCATCCGCGAGCCGGTGGGCGGCGCACACCGCGACTGGGCGGCCGCCATCAATGCCACCGGCGACGCCATCGCGGCCGCCTTCGACAGCCTGCGCGATCTCGGCCCGGAGGCGATCCGCCAGCAGCGCCGCGACAAGTTCCTGGCGATCGGCCGCAATCTGGCCTGAGCCGGGCAGCCGGCGGTCGGCCGCCTCGTGCGGCCCCGGAATCTGCCCACGTCCCGGACACTCGGCCGCCAGTCCTCCGGGAACGGAGTGAGATAGCCATGCCCAGTGTCGAAGCCAACGGGATTCGGATCGCGTACGAGACCTTCGGACGAGCCGACGATCCGACACTGCTGTTGATCGCGGGGAACGGCGCGCAGCTGACGTTCTGGGAGCCGGATTTCTGTGAGTTGCTGGCCGAAGCCGGCTTCCGTGTCATCTGTTTCGACAATCGCGACGCCGGTCTTTCGACCAAGTTCGATGAGGCGGGCACCCCGGACATCATGGCTGTTGCGGCGGCCGTCGGGGCCGGACGGGAGGTGGCGTCGCCCTATTCGCTCGACGACATGGCGGACGATGCCGCCGGCCTGCTCGATGCCCTGAGCATCGAGCAGGCGCATGTCTGCGGTGCCTCGATGGGGGGAATGATCGCGCAGATCGTCGCCTGCCGTCATCCGGGTCGCGTCCTGAGCCTGACCTCGATCATGTCGAGCACCGGCAATCCGGCCCTTCCGCAGGGCCGGCCGGAGGCCATCGCGGCCGTGACCGGACCGGCGCCCGAGGAGCGCGATGCCTGCATCGAGCACAATCTCGCGGTCTGGCGGGCGATCTGGAGTCCCGGGTTTCCTTTCGAGGAGGAGCGGGCGCGGGCCTTTCTGGCCACCAGCTACGATCGGTCCTGGTGTCCGCAGGGAATGGCGCGGCAGAGCGTGGCGGTGATCCTGTCCGGCGACCGGCGGCGGGCGCTGTCGTCGATCCGCGTGCCGACGCTCGTCATCCACGGCTCCGCCGACCCGCTGATCCCGGTCGAGGCCGGCGAAGACACGGCGCGGACGATCTCTTGCGCAGAGCTGCTGGTCGTCGCAGGCATGGGGCACGACATGCCGACCCCGGCATGGGGGCGCATGGCGAACGCGATCGTCGGCAACGCCCGCCGGGCCTTCGCGGGTTCTCGCGGGCAGACTTCTCCTGGTCCTGCCGGAAATCGGCCTGCGGTTCGCAGGGCGGGGCCGGAATCAGCCGCGCATTAACGCTTCGGCAACCATGTTCCGTTCCCCTGGGGTGACCCTGGCGCAACCTTCGATTCACCATGAAGGTGGCGTGGACGGGAACCCGGCGCCCCGTCGCCTTGCTTAGACCACATCTTAACGCTACCGAGGTCTTGCAAGTACGGGGACGATGAGGGGGAGTGCCGTTTGAATCGCCACACGGCTAAGGTCCGCACGCTCATGGCGTCGGCGGCGGTCGCGGCTGCGATCGCGCTCGCCGGTTGCCAGACGGACGGGATCTCCCAGATCCCGAGCAAGGCCATGCAGCCCCTCTCGCGCGAGATGCAGGCGCTGCTCGACAAGAAGGGCATGCCGGTCGATTCGCCGATCCTGGTGCGCGTCTTCAAGGAGGAGGCGGAGCTCGAGGTCTGGAAGCAGGACAAGTCCGGCCAGTACGCGCTGCTCAAGACCTACCCGATCTGCCGCTGGTCGGGCGAGCTCGGCCCCAAGATCAAGCAGGGCGACCGGCAGGCGCCGGAGGGCTTCTACTCCATCACGCCCGGCCAGATGAATCCGAACTCGAGCTACTATCTCGCGTTCAATCTCGGCTTCCCCAATGCCTTCGACAAGGCGCATGACCGCACCGGCCAGTTCCTGATGGTGCACGGGGACTGTTCGTCGGCCGGCTGCTACGCGATGACGGACGAGCAGATCACCGAGATCTACTCGCTCGGCCGCGAAGCCTTCCTGGGCGGCCAGAAATCCTTCCAGGTGCAGGCCTATCCGTTCCGGATGACGGCCCTCAACATGGCCCGCCACCGCAACAGCCCGCACATGGCGTTCTGGCGGATGATCAAGGAAGGCAACGACCACTTCGAGGCCACCCGCCAGGAGCCGAAGGTCGACGTCTGCGAGAAGCGCTACGTCTTCAACGCCACCCCGGTGGCGGGGAGCTTCAACCCGGTCGGCCGCTGTCCGTCCTATCAGGTGCCGGCCGAGATCGCCTCGGCGGTCCGCGACAAGCAGGACCACGACGAGCGCCAGTTCGCCGCCCATGTGTCGCAGGGCGTCCGCACCGCCGCGGTGACCACCGGCAGCGACGGCGGCATGCATCCGACCTTCCTGGCCAAGCTCAACACCCAGGACAGCTTCGTCGCCAACGGCCGCCGGGTGGCGACGCTGCCGCCGTCGAGCCCGGGCGGCAAGCCCACCCTCGTTTATCTGCCGACCGCGACACCGACCGCGGTCGCCGCCGCCGATCCGGACACCACGGCCGGCGTCCTCGGCAGCACGCGGGTCGCCTCGGCGGACGGCTCCGCGCCGTTCGGCACACTCTTCGGCGGCTCCGGCAGCGAGCCGGCGAAGTCGTCCGAATCCGGCTTCGGCCGGGTCGGCAAGTGGCTCGGTCTCGGCGGCAAGGCCGACGACGTGCCGCCCCCGCCGTCCGCCAAGCCCGCCGCCAAGCCGGCATCCGCGGCCAAGCCGGCGAGCCGGCCCGCCGCCCCGAAGCCGGCCGCGTCGCAGACCATGCTGGCCTCGTCGTCTTCGCGCCCGGTGGCGCTCGGGGCCATCCGGCCCGGCACCACGCCGGCGCCCTCGTCGGCCGCTTCGGCCACGGGCGCGCACCCGAAGGCCGCGCAGACGGCCGCCGCGGCGCCCAAGCCGGACAAGACTCCGGCCACCGCGACCGCGTTCGCTGGCGGCACGCTCGTCCCCGGCGCTCAGCCGGTGCGCTCGTCGTCCAGCTTCGAGGGCCGCTGGGGCGGAATGTAGGGGCCGCGTCCGGCAGCCCCTCGCCGGCGCCTCCTTCGGTCGCCCCTCGGGGCGGCCCGCGCATCGCGGCGGTCAGGCGACCGGCCAGCCGTCCAGCGGCAGCGAGACCGGCGTCTCGAACGTCACCCCGACATGATGGCGGTTGCGCCATACGACGACGCAGCGCGCCTCGAGGCGCCCTGAGTCGGCCCGCAGCGTGAACCGCTCCGGCACCGTGGTGGCGTTCTCCACCAGCAGGCAGGCGCCGCTCACCGAGAGGTTGAGGATCGCGCACTCGGCTTCGGCCGACGGCTCGCCGGGCGACCAGGGGTCGACGATCTTGGCGGTGGCGAAGACGAGATGGCGCGGCGCTCGGCGCTGGTCGCGCCGGCCCGGGGCCGCAGGCGGAACGATCTCCGACATGGCTGCGATCCGGACGAACCTGCCCGGCAGGCGGCAGGTGAGGGCATCGTAACGACCGCGCGGGGTGGCCGCACGGCACCCCGGGCCGGACGCGCGGGGCTCGCCGATGATGGAGCGAAAGGCTGAACGAGGCTTTACCATCCTGCCACCGCGGGGGCGGCGGGACTGGTTAGAGCAGGCGGCGGAGGCCGGACGGCGCCGGTGCCTTGCGCAGCCGGATGAAGCGGACGGCGCGCTGCGCCGCTTCGGGCGTGAGGTCGGCGTAGAGGTCGAAGGTCTGGCGCTGGTCGCCCGCGGTGCCGACAGTGGCGGCCAGCACCCCCTTGGCGTCCGGCCAGGCGAGCCCGGCCGCCTTGCACAGCATCATCAGGCTCTGCCCGGAGCCCTGCCGGACCAGTGCGCGGACGGTGCCGACCGGCACCTCGGTGATGGCCGCGAGCTCGTCGATCACGTCGCCCCGGCGGCCGAGCCGCGCCTTCTCGCACAGCAGCCGCAGCCGGTCCGGCGAGGCGGCCGACGGTCCGGGCACGGCGGGAGCGGCCGCCGGCGTGCTCGCGGGTGGAGTGGCGCGCTGTCGGGAGAGCGCCGACATGGCCTGGTTGTAGCGGGTGCGCACGCCCGGTGCGTCGCAGCGGGCGACGCGGCGGCGCACCGCCTCGGTGGCGCTGCGCAGCAGGCCGGCGAGCACCTCGTCGGGGACGTCGGAGCGGCTCGCCACCAGGACCGCCAGCTCCTCGTCGCCATGGGCGCGGCCGACCACGAGGCCGAGCCCGATCGCCGAGAACAGGGCGCCCGCATTGGCCGTCACCTTGCGGGTCACCGCGAGGTCGGCATGCTCGACCACCACGTCGGTAACCCCCTCGGAGAGCCGCGGCCTGACCGCGATGGCGGCCAGATGGCCCTGGCTCTTGCTGCCGGCGATGGCGATCAGGACGTCGTCGCCGAGCCGCGGCGATCGCTCCAGGACGGGGCCGGCGACCGCGAGGTCGTCGCTGTGGCCGAGCAGCGCGATGGTCTGAAGCGGCGCCCCCGGATGAGCGGCAAGCTGGAGGCCGAGCCGGATGAGGGCGTGGCGCTCGACCATTCCCACCAGGCGCGCCATCACCAGGTCGAACAGGGCGATGTGATCGTCGGCGAGGGCCTCGGCGCGGGTCAGGAACAGATCGGTCAGCCGCCGCAGCATGTTGCCACGCGCGTCCGCGGTGGTGCGGTTCAGCGCGCCGGAGAGGTCCTGGATCAGCGCGTGCGACGGGGTCATGACGCCGGCCGTGGTGCCACCGCGACGCCTTGTGCAGGTGCACCGGCGGCCGGGCCGGAGCTGCGGCGACCAACGTGCGGCGGCAGGCCGCGCGGCAGGGCGAAGGCGGACATCGGCGACCCGTGACGGGGCGGCGCAGCCGGGGGCACATCCGGGGCCGCCGATCCCGGGCGAGTGGCCCGGGCCTGGCGCGAACGCGGACGAATGCCGGCTCGCACCCACGTCCGGCATCGCCGTGACCCTAACGGAAAACCTTCAACGGGGCGTTAAATCGCCTGTTCGGACTAGGTCGACGGTCGTGGCGTCACAGCGTCGCGGCGCTCCGCGTCCGTCCGGCGCCGCGCCGGACGGCTCGACCGCGCCGCGCCGTCGGTCAGGCGTAGCGGCCGTGGCAGTGCTTGTACTTCTTGCCGGAGCCGCAGGGGCACGCCTCGTTGCGGCCGACCTTGCCCCAGGTGGCGGGGTTCTTGGGATCGCGCTCCACCGCCTCGGCGGTGTCCTGGCGGTTGCCGAGCAGCAGGCCGACATCGGCCCCCGCGAACTCGTTCTCGCCGGTCAGCGGATCGAGCTTGGTGGCCTCCATCGGCGGCAGTGCCGCCTCCTCGGGCTGCTGGACGATCTCCACCCGCATGAGCTGGGCGGTGACCGCCTCGCGCAGGCTCTGGCTCATCGCCTCGAACAACGCGAAGGCTTCCGCCTTGTACTCGTTGAGCGGATCGCGCTGGGCATAGCCGCGCAGGCCGACGACGTTGCGCAGGTGATCGAGCATCACCAAGTGCTCGCGCCACAGATGGTCGAGCGACTGGAGCAGGATCGACTTCTCGACGTAGCGCATCACGTCGGGGCCCCACTGGGCCGCCTTGGCGGCCATGTGCTCGTCGGCCTTGCGGGTGACGCGGGCGAGCAGCTCCTCGTCGGCGATGCCCTCCTCCTTGGCCCATTCCTCGATCGGCAGATCGAGGCCGAGCACGCGCGACAGCTCCTCCTTGAGGCCGGGCGTGTCCCACTGCTCCGGATAGGCGCTCTCGGGGACGTGCTTGGCGACGAGATCGTCGACCACGGTGTGGCGCATGTCGGTGACGATCTCGTTCGTCACCTCGTCGCGCATCCAGTCGATCCGCTGCTCGAAGATCACCTTGCGCTGATCGTTCATGACGTTGTCGAACTTCAGCAGGTTCTTGCGGATGTCGAAGTTGCGCGCCTCGACCTTCTGCTGGGCCTTCTCCAGCGCCTTGTTGATCCACGGATGGACGATCGCCTCGTCCTCGCGCAGGCCGAGCTTCTGCAACATGCCGTCGAGCTTGTCGGACCCGAAGATGCGCATCAGGTCGTCTTCGAGCGACAGGAAGAACTTGGAGTGGCCGGGGTCGCCCTGGCGGCCGGAGCGACCGCGGAGCTGGTTGTCGATGCGGCGAGACTCGTGGCGCTCGGTGCCGAGCACGAACAGGCCGCCGGCGGCGAGCGCCTTCTCCTTCAGGCGGGCGATCTGCGCCTTGATCTCCTCGATGCGGCGGTGCCGCTCGGCCTCGTCGGTGACGTCGGCGAGCTCCTGGCGGATGCGCATGTCGGCATTGCCGCCGAGCTGGATGTCGGTGCCGCGGCCCGCCATGTTGGTCGCGATGGTGACGGCGCCGGGCACGCCGGCCTGCGACACGATATAGGCTTCCTGCTCGTGATAGCGGGCGTTGAGGATGGCGAAGACCTTGGCGTTGGTGGCGCCCTCGTCGCCGGAATAGAGCGCCGCGAAGGCGTTGGGGTCGGAGAAGTCGTGCGACTCCCAGCCCTTCTCGCGCAGCATGTCGGCGAGCTGCTCGGACTTCTCGATCGAGGTGGTGCCGACCAGCACCGGCTGGCCGCGGGTCTTGCAGTCCTCGATCAGGGTGATGATGGCGCGGTACTTCTCGGCCGCCGTCCGGTACACCTCGTCGTCGTCGTCGATGCGGACCATCGGTAGGTTGGTAGGCACCTCGACGACCTCGAGATTGTAGATGTCCAGGAACTCGTCCGCCTCGGTCTGCGCCGTGCCGGTCATGCCGGCCAGCTTCGTATACATGCGGAAGTAGTTCTGGAAGGTGATCGAGGCGAGCGTCTGGTTCTCGGGCTGGATCGGCTGACGCTCCTTGGCCTCGAGCGCCTGGTGGAGACCGTCCGAGTAGCGCCGGCCCGGCATCATGCGGCCGGTGAACTCGTCGATGATGACCACCTCGCCGTTGCGGACGATATAGTCCTTGTCGCGCTGGAACAGCTTGTGGGCGCGCAGCGCCTGGTTGACGTGATGCACCACCGAGACGTTCTCGACGTCGTAGAGCGAGTCGGTCTTGAGCTGCCCGGCCTCGCGCAGCATGCGCTCCATCTTCTCCATGCCGGCCTCGGTCATGGTGACGGTGCGCTGCTTCTCGTCGAGATCGACGTCGGTGCTGTCGAGGCGCGGAATGAAGGCGTCGATGGTGTTGTAGAACTCGGAGCGGTCGTCGAGCGGGCCCGAGATGATCAGCGGCGTGCGCGCCTCGTCGATCAGGATGGAGTCGACCTCGTCGACGATGGCGTAGGCATGGCCGCGCTGGACCATGTCCTCGACGCGGTACTTCATGTTGTCGCGGAGGTAGTCGAAGCCCAGCTCGTTGTTGGTGCCGTAAGTGACGTCGCAGCCGTAGGCCAGCTTGCGCTCCTCGTCGTCGAGCCCGTGCACGATGACACCGACCGTGAGGCCGAGGAACCTGTAGATCTGGCCCATCCACTCGCTGTCGCGCTTGGCCAGGTAATCGTTGACGGTGACGACATGGACTCCGCGGCCCGAGAGGGCGTTGAGATACACCGGCAGGGTGGCGACCAGGGTCTTGCCTTCGCCGGTCTTCATCTCGGCGATGGCGCCCTCGTGCAGCACCATGCCGCCCATCAGCTGGACGTCGAAGTGACGCTGGCCGAGGGTGCGCTTGGCGGCCTCGCGCACGGTGGCGAAGGCGGGCACCAGGATGTCGTCGAGGGTCTTGCCGGCAGCCAGCTCCTGGCGGAACGCCTCGGTGCGGGCGCGCAGCGCCTCGTCCGACAGGGCGGCGATCTCGGGCTCGAGGGCGTTGATCTGGTCGACCCGGGGGCGGTATGCGCGAATGCGTCGATCGTTGGCGTTTCCGAACAGCTTGCGGACGACAGCGCCGAACATCCCGGAGGTCCTTTCTGTGGTCTCGGGCGCGTGCCGGCCCCGAGGCGGGTGCGGCCGGTCCGGATGTGCCGGGGAACCGGCCGTGGTCCCGGCACAGCCCACCGTCACGGCAATGTCGGGAAAAGGGGTGCAGGCACGACGCCGCACGCCCAAGACGGCACTCGCCGGCGAGCGGTGGAGAGATAGGAGGGGGTCCGGGGCTTGTCAATCGGCGGCCCGGCGGCCGGCCCGGCATCCGGATGCGCCGTGCGGGCGCGACGAGGCCGCTGTCCGCGCCGCTCCGAAGCGCGGGTGACGCGCCGCCCCTGTGCAACCATGCCGCAATCATGCCGTCGTTTGCCGATAGCAGACGAGAGTTGCCAAGCGCCCCGCCTTGAGCGACCTTGCCGCGCCGTCCGGTTCGGGCAGAGAGGCCCGCTTTTCCAAGGATTCTCGATGATTACGCAAGCTTCATTCGTGCGTCCGGGCTGCCCGGCGCGCCGTCGCGCCGGGGTCGGAGCGGCGTTGGTGCTCGCCGTCGTGCTCGCCGCCGGCGGTGCCGTGGCGCAGGCGCCGGCGCCCGCTGCCGATCCGGTGGTGGCGAAGATCAACGGCGTCGAGATCCGCCAGAGCGACCTCGCTCTCGCCGAGGAGGACGTCGGCCAGAACGTGCCGGCCGGCACCGCCGACGCCAAGCGCGACTGGCTGATCAACTATCTCACCGACATGACCCTGCTGGCCAAGGCGGCCGAGGCCCAGAAGGTCCAGGACTCCGACGACTTCAAGAAGCGCCTCGCCTATGTGCGCAGCAAGGCCCTGATGGAGACGCTGCTGCGCGACTCCGGCAAGGCCGGCGCGACCTCCGAGGCGATGCAGCACGTCTATCAGGAGGCCGTGAAGCAGATGGGCGACGAGCAGGAGGTGCATGCCCGGCACATCCTGTTCCGGGTCGCCGACGCCAGCGACCAGAAGGCCGCCGCGGCCGCCGAGGCGAAGGCCAAGGAGACCCTCGCCCGGATCAAGAAGGGCGAGGACTTCGCCAAGCTCGCCAAGGATCTCACCGAGGACCCGCCCGGCAAGGCCGACGGCGGCGATCTCGGCTGGTTCACCAAGGACCAGATGGTGCCGGAGTTCTCGGAAGCCGCCTTCAAGCTCGACAAGGGCCAGGTCTCCGATCCGGTGAAGACCTCGTTCGGCTGGCACATCATCAAGGTCGAGGACAAGCGCAAGCGCGAGGCGCCGCCCTTCGACCAGGTGAAGGACCAGATCGAGACCTTCGTGACCCGCAAGGCGCAGATCGAGCTGCTCAACAAGCTGCGCCAGGAGGCCAAGATCGAGCGCCTCGACAAGCCGGCGGACGCCAAGCCGGCGGCCGACAAGCCCGCTGACACCAAGGCCCCGGCGCCGGAGAAGAAGTAACGACGCTTCGCCGCGTTCACCTCTCCCCGCTGGCGGGGAGAGGTCGACGGTCGCACGCCTGCGTGCGGACGTCGGGTGAGGGGGCGTTTCGGTTCGAGCCGAGACGCCGTGGCCCCTCACCCGTCTCGGACCGTCGGTCCTCGCCACCCTCTCCCCGCTGCGCGGGGCGAGGGAGTCCCGGCGTCGTGCCTTGTCCACCCCTCCCGCTTGACCGGGCCTGCCGGCGCTCCTAATCGACGCTGCGACGTTCGTCGAAGGCGCGGGAGGGGCTCGCGCCGCTCATCAGGGGGCTCGTGCCGATGGCCGCCGTCTCTCCGCTCGCGCCCGAGCGCTTTCCCGACATGCCCGCCGTCGACGGGGTGCGGCTCGCCACCGCGGCGGCCGGCATCCGTTATGCGGGGCGCACCGACGTGCTGGCGGTGCTGCTCGACCCGGGCACCGCGGTGGCCGGCGTGTTCACCCGCTCGAAATGCCCGTCGGCGCCGGTCGACTGGTGCCGCGGCAAGCTGAAGGGCGGCAAGGCGCGCGCGCTGGTCGTCAACTCCGGCAACGCCAACGCCTTCACGGGCCGGTCGGGCGTCGCCGCCACCAAGCTGACCGCCGACATCACCGCCAAGGCGGCGGGCTGCAAGCCGGCCGAGGTGTTCCTCGCCTCCACCGGCGTGATCGGCGAGCCGCTGCCGGCGGAACGGTTCGGCGGCGTCATGGACGGCCTCGTGCAGGGCGCCGCCCCGGGCTGCTGGGAGGAGGCGGCCCGCGCCATCATGACGACCGACACCTTCCCGAAGGGGGCGGCGGCGATCGCCCGCATCGACGGCAAGACGGTGACCATCTGCGGCATCGCCAAGGGCGCCGGCATGATCGCTCCCGACATGGCGACCATGCTGTCCTTCGTGTTCACCGACGCGCCGCTGGCGCCTGCCGTGCTGCAAAGCCTGCTGACCAAGGGCGTCGAGGACACCTTCAACGCGGTGACGATCGACGGCGACACCTCGACCTCCGACACGCTGCTCGCCTTCGCGACCGGCGCGGCGGCGACCCGCGGCGTCCCCCGCATCGCCCGGGCGAGCGACCCGCGGCTGGAGCCGTTCCGCAAGGCGTTCAACCTGGTGCTGGGCAATCTCGCCGAGCAGGTGGCGCGCGACGGCGAGGGGGCGCGCAAGCTGGTCGAGATCGTCGTCGAGGGCGCCGCCTCCAAGAAGGCCGCGCGAAAAATCGCCATGTCGATCGCCAACTCGCCGCTGGTGAAGACCGCCATCGCGGGCGAGGATGCCAACTGGGGCCGCGTCGTGATGGCGGTCGGCAAGGCCGGCGAGAAGGCCGATCGCGACAAGCTGTCGATCTGGTTCGGCGGCATCCGGGTCGCCCACAAGGGCGCCCGCGATCCCGGCTACGACGAGGCCAAGGTTTCGGCCGTGATGCAGAAGCCGGAGATCGAGCTGAAGGTCGATCTCGGGCTCGGCAAGGGCCGCGACCGGGTGCTGACCTGCGATCTCACCAAGGCGTATGTCGAGATCAACGGCGACTATCGGTCGTGATCGTCGGTCTCGGAGCATTTTCCGGCGACGTGGACGCTGGTTCGCCGTCGAAAATGCGACCATGCAAGAACTTCTGGAGCGAAGTCAGATCCAGTTGGATCGGACTCCGCTCCAGCCACGGTTCGCCGATCCGTGCCCCGGGCGCGGCGCGCTCACGCGGCACCGCGGGCGGGACACAAGCCTCTTGGTCTGGATCGAATCCGCGGAGCCTCCCGTGAAGCTCGTCCTCGTCGTCGCCTGCGCGCTGATCGATGCGGATGGCCGCGTGCTGCTGGCGCAGCGCCCCGCCGGCAAGGCGATGGCCGGCCTGTGGGAGTTTCCCGGCGGCAAGGTCGAGGCCGGCGAGCGCCCCGAGGTGACGCTGATCCGCGAGCTCGACGAGGAGCTCGGCATCGCCGTCAAGGAGCCCTGCCTCGCCCCGCTCACCTTCGCGAGCCATGCCTACGCGGACTTCCATCTGCTGATGCCGCTGTTCGTGTGCCGGCGCTGGGACGGGATCGTCACGGCGCGCGAGCATGCCGCACTCGCCTGGGTGCGGCCCAACAAGCTGCGCGACTATCCGATGCCCGAGGCCGACATCCCGCTGATCCCGCATCTCACCGGGCTTTTGCTATAAGGCTCCTGTCATTGCGTTCGTCCCGGGTCGGCCTTCTCGCCGGCCGGGATCTCGCGGGTGCCGAGCGCATCGGCGAGCCGCGCGGTGGCGCTGCCGGGCCGCAGCGGCTTCTGCTGGCTCTCGTGCGGCGCCCAGCCCGACAGCCAGATGATCTCCACGGTGGCGCGCACCCGCCCGTCCGGGTCGGAGAAGCGCTCGCCGTAAATCTCGACCGCCCGCATCAGCGTGGCGCGGCGCAGCGGCGTGCGACGCCGCTCGGCGAGCGGGTTGGTGGCGCCGAGGCGGCGCAGCTCGTGCATCAGGGCGACCGGCGAGTCGTAGCGCACCGTGAAGCGGTCGACGTCGGTGACCGGCAGCGCGAAGCCGGCGCGCTGCAAGAGCGCCCCGATGTCGCGCACGTCGGCGAACGGGGCGACGCGCGGCGACAGTCCGCCTTCGCATTCCGTCTCGGCGTGCGCGAAGCTCTGCCGCAGCTCGGTCAGCGACGCACCCCCCACCAGGGCGGCGAGGAACAGCCCGTCCGGCTTCAGGGCGCGGCGGATCTGGGCGAAGGTGCCGGGTAGGTCGTCGACGGCCTGGAGCGCCAGTCCCGAGACGACGAGATCGAGGGCGCCGTCGGCGAAGGGCAGCATCTCCTCGTCGGCCACCACGGTCGGGCCACGCGCCGCGGCGGCGCTGGCGAGCGCATCGACCGCGACCAGCCGGCCGACCCGCGGGTGCCCGGCGAGCGCGCGACGCACCGCGTCGTCGGGCGTGCCGAGATCGACCGCGCACGCGAACGTCCGCAGCGTCGCGGCGAGGCGGTCGGCCATGTCGTCGGCGACCCGCTCGGTCAGGAAGGTGGGCGCGCCCATCCGGGCGGCGCGGCGCCGCCGGCGCAAGATCAGGGGACGATCGAAGAGGCGGGAAGCATTCATTAACCATCCTGCTGTATCATGAGCCACGACGGTGAGTCTCGCCGCCTTGTGACAACGTCTGCGTGCCGCGGAGGTGCGGCCTGCCGGTGCTGCTGGCCCGGTGCTTGCATGTAAATCGGGGCAAGCCAAGGGTCTTCCGGCGTCTTCCGGCACACGGGGCACCCCCGGGCTGGAACGATGCAGGCGGGATGCGCCGGCTGTTGCCGGCCGTGCCGAACTGCGAATTGCGAACTGTAACAGGGTGAGATGCGAGGTGGGCGGGGAGCGGGCCCGGTGAGCGGCCCGAAGAACCGCGCGCCAAACCGCGCGTGAGGATCGCGGCCGCACGGGTCGACGTGCGGGACTTTCGGTGTGTGCCGGTGCGCTCCGCGCCGCGGAATGGCCGGCGTCCATGAACGAGGGTTCATATGGCGACGCACGCTTCCGTCACGACTCGGATCGGCACGGCCCGCTGCGGCGTGACTCGCTCGGGCCTGCGATCGGCGCTCCGCTTCGCCCTCGACGCGGTGCTGCCGCCGCTCTGCCCGGTCTGTGGCGAGCCGCTGACCGACGCCGATGCCCTGTGTGCCGCCTGCTGGTCGCGGTTGTCATTCATAGCGCGTCCTTATTGTGACCGGCTCGGAACACCCTTTCCGCATGACGCCGAGGCGACTCGGGTTTCGGCTGCGGCGATTGCGCATCCCCCCGCGTGGGATCGGGCGCGTGCCGCTGTGCGTTACGACGATGTGTCTCGCGCGCTCGTCCATGCCTTGAAGTACGCCGACCGGCTGGAGCTGGCGCCGATGATGGGGCGCTGGATGAGCGAGGCGGGCCGCGACCTGCTCGTCGACGCGGACGCGCTGGTGCCGGTTCCGCTGCATTGGCGCAGGCTGTGGGCGCGCCGCTTCAATCAGGCGGCGCTGCTCGCCACCGTGATGGCGGATTTGCGTGGCATGTCGGTGCTCGTCGACGCCCTCAAGCGTGTGCGGGCGACGCCCCAGCAGGTCGGCATGACGCGGGCCGAGCGAGCCGGCAATGTTCAGTCGGCGTTTCGGCTCACGGAACACGGCGCGGCGGCCGTGCGGGGGCGGCGCGTCGTCCTGGTGGACGACGTGATGACCACCGGGGCGACCGCCGAAGCCTGTGCCCGCGCGCTGTCGCGGGCCGGTGCGGCCCGGGTGGACGTGATCGTGTTCGCCTGTGTCCTCGATGCAACGAAGGTATGACTTCCGGGAGACACGGATTGTTGATGCGCCGCACTCTCCCTTATATTGGTCCATTGCGTTCTGTGTGCGACGCAAGCCCGGTGGCCGAGATGATCGACCGACGACCTCCGACGGGCAGGCTGACGACGAGCAGGCTGACGACGAGCAGGCTGACGAAGGGCACGCTGATCGGGTCGCCGGGATGAGTCCGGATGATCGGCGCTCCGGCAGCAGCTCGGGAGCAGCAGCTCGGGAGTGGCGCACGGGACGAGCCGTGGAGACCGGGTGGTTGTTCCGGGTCGGCGCATGGCCGGGCAGCCGAAATCTCGACGGACGAGACACGGCCGATGAGATAAGGCTGACGAGATACGGCGACCGAAACGCGACGCGAGGCAAGAGACGCGACGAACGATGGCTGAAGTGGAAATCTATACGACGCCCTTCTGTCCCTATTGTGCGTCGGCCAAGCAGCTGCTTCGCCGCAAGGGTGTCGCGTTCACGGAGATCGGCGTCGCCGGTCACCCGGAGAAGCGGGCCGAGATGGAGGCACGCGCCAACGGGCGGACCACGGTGCCGCAGATCTTCATCGGTCCGAACCATGTCGGCGGCTGCGACGATCTCTACGCCCTCGACGAGGCGGGCAGGCTCGACCCGTTGCTGCGGGCGTGACGGAGGGTTCACTGATGACGTTTCAGCTCCGAGAGAATTCGACCTTCCGGGTGGCCCTGGTCCAGCTCCAGTCGGGCCGGCGTCCGAGCGCCAACATCGATGCGGCCATCAAGCTCATCGGCAAGGCCAAGGAGCGCGGCGCGCACTATGTGCAGACGCCCGAGATGACCAATCTGATGGAGAGCGACCGGGCACGTCTGCTCGAGCTGGTCGCCCCCGAGGAGAGCGACCCCGGCCTCGCGGCGTTGCGTGATACCGCGCGCCGCCATCGCCTGTGGCTCCATATCGGCTCGCTCGCCGTCAAGGTCGGCCCCGATCTCGCCGCCAACCGGACCTTCCTGATCGATCCGGACGGCGAGGTGGTCGCTACCTACGACAAGATCCACATGTTCGACGTCGACCTGCCGGGCGGCGAGAGCTATCGCGAGTCGCGGATGTTCCAGCCGGGCGACCGCGCCGTGGTGGCGGACCTGCCGTGGGGCCGTCTCGGCCTGTCGATCTGCTACGACCTGCGCTTCCCGGCGCTGTACCGGGCGCTGGCCGAGGCGGGCAGCTCGTTCCTGGCGATCCCGGCCGCCTTCACCCGGCAGACCGGCGAGGCCCATTGGCATGTGCTGATGCGGGCGCGCGCCATCGAGAACGGCTGCTACATCTTCGCCGCCGCCCAGGGCGGCCTGCACGAGAGCGGCCGCGAGACCTTCGGGCGCTCCCTGGTGGTCGATCCGTGGGGCGTGGTGATCGCCGAGCACGGCACCCAGCCCGGCTTCGTCATGGCCGAGATCGATCCGGCCGCCGTCACGGCGGCGCGCAGCCGCATCCCGTCGTTGCAGCACGGGCGCCGCTTCGAGCTGGTCGAGCCGACGGCCGCCGCCGTGCGTCTGCACGCACTGCACGAGGCGAAATGATCCGTTATGCGCTCGCATGCGCGGATGGGCATGCGTTTGAGAGCTGGTTCCGCAACTCGTCCGACTACGACGATCAGGCGAGGCGCGGGCTCGTCACCTGCCCGGTGTGCGGTGACGTCCGGGTCGAGAAGGCGCTGATGACGCCGCGGCTCGGTCGGTCATCCAAGTCGGCGCCCGATCACCCGGTGCTGGATGGTGCCGCGGTGGAGCGGGCTGGACTCCCGCAGGCCGGATCGATGCAGGCCGGCTCCGGCTCCGGCTCCGGCGAGACGGTGGCCGAGGCGGCCGGCGAGGCCCGCGCGCCCGTTGCCCTGATGTCGCCCCAGGAGGTCGAGCTGCGGCGCAAGCTCAAGGAGCTGCGCGACCATCTCGTCGCCAACGCCGAGCATGTCGGCCCGCGCTTCCCCGACGAGGCCCGGCGGATGCACTACGGCGAGACCGAGCACCGCTCGATCTATGGCGAGGCGTCGCCCGACGAGGTGAAGGCGATGCTCGACGAAGGCATCGCGTTCCATCCGCTGCCGATGCTGCCGGACGAGCGGAACTGATCGGTCTGCGGACGCCGCGGGCCGCCGTGCCCGGCGGTGCGCCTCATTGGGCCCACAGCAGCATCACCACGCCGACGACGATCAGCACGACGCCGATCAGCTCGCGTGCGGTCGCCCGCTGGCCGAAGACGAAACGGCTCACCCCCTGGGCGAACAGCACCTCGACCAGGGCCAGGGTGCGCACATTGGCGGCCGTCGTGAGGGCGAAGCCGAGGAACCAGAGCTGGGAGGCGAGCGCCCCCATGAAGCCGGCCAGCAGCGACGGCCGCCACGCCCGCAGCACCGCCACCAGCACGGTGCGGTCGCGCACCGCGAGCCACACCGACAGCAGCAGCGCCTGGAGCGCCAGCGCGATGCACAGAGTGGTGCCCGCCGCCGTCAGATAGCCGGCGTCGAGGCTGAGGATGGCACCACGGAACGCCACCGCCGAGACGGCGAAGCAGGCCGCCGCGCCGAGTCCCAGCGCCACCGGCCGGGCGCCGCCGGCCTCCTGGCCGGGCCGCAGCGACATCGTCACCACGCCGGTGGTCGCCACCGCGATCGCCGCCCCCACCGCCAGGGTGATCGGATCGCCCAGCACGGCGAGGCCGAACAGCGCCACCTGGATCGGCTCGGTCTTGGTGTAGGCGATCACCACTAGGAACGATCGTTCCCCCATGGCGGCGAGCATCATGGCGGTGGCGGCGATCTGGGTCAGGGCGCCGGTGGTCACCCACGGCCAGAAGGCGAGCGGCGGGCGCGGCGGCGCCGTGCCGGTGGCGAGCACGATGGCGGCCAGGAACACGACCGCGAACGGCACGCCGAACAGGAAGCGCACATGGGTGGCGCCGGTGGTGCCGAGCGTCCGGGTGAGCTGGCGCTGGGCGGCGTTGCGCACCGTCTGGGCGGCGGCCGCGGCCACCGTGAACGCCGCCCACGGCCAGATCGTCCACTCCGACATGTCCCATCCGGACAGGTTCAAGGCGGACACACTCGACCACCCGGTATCACCCGACACGGCGCCTCCGCGGCCGGCCCCCGCCGCCGGGGCCGTCACGACGAGGCACTGCGCGGCGGCGTCGATCGCGCAGCGGCAACCTGTCCGCCCGCGAGGCCCGCGGGTGCTGGTGCAGGAAAGGCCGAACCGTTATATCTCATAGGCCGGGGTATCGTGCGACCGGGTGCGAGCGCGGACGACGGATGCAGGGTGGCGGTTCCGGAAGGCCGGGCGTCGATCGGCCGCCGGGCGAGCCGTTCGGATCGAGGCCGGGCGCCTTGACGAATCGCGCCGCGGAAGGCGAAGCCGAGGCGGTGGGCCGCCGGCGCCCCCCATGGTGTGCTCCGTCTCGTCCGCGAGGACGTGCAGCAGGAGGGATGCGATGAAGGCCCTGACGATCGGCGGCGCGATGATCGACACCATCGCGATCATCGAGAGCTCGCGCATCGAGCGCATGGCGATGTCGAACGCGGACTCGTCCTTCCTGCTGATGGAGGAGGGCCGCAAGACCGAGGCGCTGGAGATCTCGACCCATATCGGTGGCGGCGCCGTCAACGCGGCGGTGTCGATGTCGCGGCTCGGCTTCGACGTCTCGACCCTGATCAAGCTCGGCCAGGACAGCCGCGCCGAGACGATTCTCACGACGCTCGAGCACGAAGGGGTGTCGACCCGCTGGGCGCTGCGCGACCCGCGCGCCCCGACCGGCGCCTCGGTGCTGATCTCGTCGCACGACCGCAACGCCGCGGTGTTCACGTTCCGCGGCGCCAACACCATGCTGGAGACGCAGGATCTGCACGACAACGCCTTCGCGGTGGACGTCGTCTACATCACGTCGCTGAGCGGCAAGTCGGCCGAGCGCTTCCCGGAGCTGGTGCGCCGAGCCAAGGCGCAGGGCGCCCTCGTGGCCACAAATCCGGGCGTGCGCCAGCTCTCGGCTCGCGCCGGCCCGTTCCAGGACGCGCTGCGCATGGTCGACATCGTGGCGCTGAACCGCAGCGAAGCCTCGACCTTGGTGCCGAGCCTGATCGCCCAGTTCGGCGAGGGCGGCCCCAAGCTGCCGCTGGCGCCCGACGAGGAGCGGCCCGACATCGATCGCCGCCCGCTGTCCGGCGGCGGCTTCGACATGAGCGTGGTGGCGTTCTTCCGCGCCCTGACCAGCCTCGGGGTGAAGCGGGTGCTGCTCACCGACGGCAAGCGCGGCGCCTATGTGGCCACCCCGGACGAGATCGTGTTCTGCCCCTCGGTGGAGTGCCCGGTCGCCGGCACCGCCGGGGCGGGCGACGCCTTCACGTCGACCTACACGGCCTACGAGGCGCTCGGCTTCGCGCCGCTCGACGCCCTCAAGGCGGCCACCATCAATGCCGCCTCGGTGGTCGGCGTGGTCGACACCCAGACCGGCCTCCTGAAGCGCGATGAGCTGGAGCGGCGCATCCAGGCGCTGGCGCCGCAGTTCGTCACCCGCCGCTGGCCGCTGCATTTCGAGACGCCCGAGGACGAGCGCGTCGGCGAGATGGCGGCCGAGTAGGCCAGAACCCGCAGCGGTGCGCCGTGCGTGGCGCCCGGGCTCCGTCTCCCCGCCTGCGGGGAGACGGTTGGGATGAGAGGCGAGCGGCGTTTCGGTTCGAGCCGAAACGCCGCTCATCCGACACGCCTCGCGGGCTCGGCGTGTCGACCTCTCCCCGCTGGCGGGGTGAGGTGAGAAGAGCAAAAGAACAGAACGCGGCATGGACGAGCCCCGCCTCAACATCCCCGAATGGAGCGTCTCGGAGCTGTCGGCGGCGCTCAAGCGCACCGTCGAGGACGCCTACGGCCAGGTCCGGGTGCGCGGCGAGATCTCGGGCTTCCGCGGCGTCCACTCCTCCGGCCACGCCTATTTCTGCCTCAAGGACGAGAGCGCCCGTCTCGATGCGGTGGTGTGGCGCACCGCCTATGGGCGCATGCGGATCAAGCCCGAGGAGGGGCTGGAGGTGATCGCCACCGGGCGGCTCACCACCTATCCGGGCCGCTCGACCTATCAGATCGTCATCGACAGCCTGGAGCCGGCCGGGCTCGGCGCCCTGATGGCGCTGCTCGAGCAGCGCAAGCAGGCGCTCGCCGCCGAAGGGCTGTTCGATCCGGCCAGGAAGCAGCTCCTGCCGGCCCTGCCGGGGGTGATCGGCGTCGTCACCTCGCCGACCGGCGCCGTCATCCGCGATATCCTGCATCGGCTCGCCGACCGCTTCCCGCGGCCCGTGCTGGTGTGGCCGGTGCGGGTGCAGGGCGAGGGGGCGGCCGAGGAGATCGCCGCCGCCATCCGTGGCTTCAACGCGCTCGCCCCGGGCGGCCCGATCCCGCGCCCCGATCTCCTGATCGTCGCCCGTGGCGGCGGCTCCATTGAGGACCTGTGGGCCTTCAACGAGGAGATCGTGGTGCGGGCGGCCGCCGACAGCGGCATCGCGCTGATCGCCGCGGTCGGCCACGAGACCGACGTCACCCTGATCGACTTCGCCGCCGACGTGCGGGCGCCGACCCCGACGGCCGCCGCCGAGATGGCGGTTCCGGTGCGCGCCGAGCTGCTGGAGCGGGTCGCCGGGCTCGGCCGCCGCGGGCTCGCCTGCTGGCTCCGCAGCCAGGAGCACCGCCGCGTCGCCCTGCGCTCGGCCGCCCGGGCGCTGCCGTCGGCCGATGGGCTCCTCGCCACGGCGCGCCAGAAGCTGGACGGCGCCGCCGGCCGGCTGCCGCGGGCGCTCCTCGCCGGCACCCACCGCCATCGCGGCGACTTCTCGCGGGTGGCGGGCCGTCTGACGCCGCTGGTGCTGCGCAACCGCCTGGAGCGCGAGGGCGAGCGGGTGCAGGGCCTCGCCGAGCGCGCGGCGCGCTGCCTGCGGGTGGGGACGGAGCGCCGCCGCGACCGCTTCGCCGCCGTGTCGGGTCGTCTCGGCGCCGCGCTGCGGGCCGCGCTGGCGGCCCAGCGCCTCGGCATCGCCCGCGACCGCGAGCGCGTCGCCGCTCTCTCGGCGCGGGCCGCACGGGCCTCCCACCACCTCGTGGCCGAGCGCCGCGCCCGCCTGGCCCGCGCCGGTCAGCTCCTCGCGGCGCTGTCCTACACGGGCGTGCTGGCGCGCGGCTTCGCGCTGGTGCGCGGTCCGGACGACCGGCCGCTGCGCAGCGCCGCCGCGGTGCCGCCCGGCCTGCGGCTCAGCCTCGAATTCGCCGACGGGCGGGTCGCCGCGGTCGCCGGCGAGGGGGGCGGTGCAGCGCCGCCCGGACCCGGTGCCGTGGGCACGGCTCCCGCCATGGTGCCGGCGACGCACCCGGCCGAGCGGCCGAAGCCCGCCCGCGCGGCGCGGCGGCGGGACCCGGAGAGCGGCCAGGGCTCGCTGTTCTGAGCCGCCGCGGCGCCGCCTGCGCCACGCCCGCGGGGTCACGTCGACGCGAGCGCATCGACCAGGGTTTCGTCCCCGGCTGCGAGCGACTACATTGGCCGGATGCTTCGACATTGCCGGCCGGCGGTCCGCGCGCCGCGCCGACGCGACCTTGCGCCGGAGGTACGACGTGCTGAACCGCTTCGATTTTCGCTCCCCGCAGACGGGCGAGGCGGAGATCCGTTATCTCGATGCCGATTTCCGGGTGCTGCGGGCGGGCGCCTTCGTGCGCTGCGCCGTCACCGGCGTGCCGATTCCGCTCGAGGAGCTGAAGTACTGGAGCGCCGAGCGCCAGGAGGCCTATGCGGGGCCCGAGGCGGTGCTCCAGCGTCTGCACCCGGACCGCGTCAAGCCGGCCGGCTGAGCCCCGCCGGCTGAGCCTCGCCGGCGGCGGGCGCTTACAGCCGCAGCCCCGTCCGCTCCGCCAGGAGGCGGCGCAGCGCCGCCGGCTCGTCCAGGACGAGCCCGACCGGCAGTGCGAGGCTGAGGCCCGCCAGTCGGTCGAGCCGCGGGTCGCCCTGCATCCGGCACAGATCCTTCTCGGTGGTCACGAGGGTGAGCGAGCGGTCGCGGGCCGCCGTCAGCAGCCGGGCGACGTCACCGCCGCCGTAGCGGTGGTGATCCGGGAACGCCACCGTCTCCTCGACGCGCAGCCGCAACGCGGCCAGCATGGCGAAGAACTTGTCCGGATCGCCGATCCCCGCATAGGCGAGGAGGCGCTGGCCGCGCAGGCCGGCGACGGCGGCCGGGTCCGGCGCCAGCCGTCCCGACAGCACCGGCAGGCCGCGCGCACGCACCGCCGCCACGATGTCGAGAGCCGCCGGCGAGGGATCGCCGATCACCAGGAGCCCGTGGGCGCGGTCGAGCTGGGTGTCGAGCGGCAGCCGCAGCGGCCCGGCCGGCAGCACCCGGGCGTTGCCGGCGGCGCGGCGGCCGTCCAGCACCACGAGGGCGACGGACTTCACGAGGGTCGGGTTCTGGAGCCCGTCGTCCATGACGATCACGCCGGCCCCCTCGGCGATCGCCCGCTCGGCTCCGGCCAGGCGGTCGCGCGCCACCACGGTGGGGGCGACGCGGGCGAGCAGCAGCGGCTCGTCACCGACATCGGCGGCGGCCGCGTCGGCCGCCACCCGCAGCGGCCCGGCGAGCCGCCCCTTGTAGCCGCGGGTCAGGAACACCGGGTGCAGCCCGGCGCCGAGCAGCATGCGGGCGATGGCGATGGCGGTCGGGGTCTTGCCGGCGCCGCCGACCGTCAGGTTGCCGACGCAGATCACCGGCACCCGTACCGTGCTGCCGGGCCGGCGCAGCCGCGCCGCCGCGATGGCCCCGTAAGCGGCCGCGAGCGGCGCCATCAGGCCTGCCGCGAGCCCCGGCTCGCGCCACCAGAAGGCCGGCTCACGCATCGCCCGTGCGGCCCTCCAGCCGGATCTGGACGAGATACGGCTCCAGCGCCGCCATGGTGCGATCGACCGCGCCGGCGAGGATCTGCACGGTGCGCTCGCCGGCCGCCGCGAGGGTGGCGCGGGCCTCGCCGTCGGCGAGCAGCACGGTCAGCGCGGTGGCGAGATCCTCGGCGTCGGCGACCGCCTTGGCTCCGCCGGCTCCGTCGAGCGCCGCGTAGATGTCGGCGAAGTTCTTGACGTGCGGCCCGTGCAGCACGGCGGCGCCCAGCTTCACCGGCTCGATCGGGTTCTGGCCGCCATGCGGGATCAGCGAGCCGCCCATGAACACCACCGGGGCGACCCGGTACAGGAGCCCCAATTCGCCGAGCGTGTCGGCCACGTAGATCTCGGTGGCGGCGTTGGGCAGCGCGCCCTGCGACCGCCGCGCCGCCTCCAGGCCGGCGGTGGCCGCCATCGCGGCGATCTCGGCGCCGCGCTCCGGATGACGCGGCGCGATCACGGTGAGGAGGCGCGGAAACTCGAGACGGAGCTTGCGGTGCACCGCGAGCAGCGCGGCCTCCTCGCCCCCATGGGTCGAGGCGGCGGCCACCAGCGGGCGGCCGGCGAGCGCGCCGCGTAGCTCGGCGAAGCGGGCGGGATCGACCGGCAGCGCCGGCACGTCGAGCTTGAGATTGCCGGTGACGCCGAGGCGCGGCGCCCCCAGGGCACCGAAGCGCTGGGCATCCTCGGGCGAGCGCACCAGGCAGAGGTCGAAGCGCGACAGCAGCGTCTCGATGGTGGCGGGGGCGCGCTGCCACTTCTCGTAGGAGCGCTCCGACAGGCGGCCGTTGACGAGGATCAGCGGCACGCGGCGCTCGGCGGCGGCGAGGATCAGGTTCGGCCACAGGTCGGATTCGACGAACAGGCCGAGATCGGGCCGCCAGTGATCGAGGAACCGGCCCACATAGGCGGGCGCGTCGAGCGGCACGAACTGATGGATGGCGCCCTCCGGCAACCGCCGTGCCGCCAGCTCGGCCGACGTCACCGTCCCGGTGGTGACCAGCACGGCGACGCCGCGCGCCCGCAGGCGCTCGACCATCGGCAGCGCCGCGACGAACTCGCCGACACTGGCGCCATGGACCCAGACGAGCGGGCCGTCCGGGCGCGGCACGCCGGGCTCGCCCCGCCGCTCCGGCAGGCGGGTGGGATGCTCCTTGCCGCGGCGCAGCCGGCGGCCGAGCAGGTAGCGCGCGAACGGCGTGGCCGCCCGGGTGGCGAGCCGGTAGGCCGTGAAGGTGAACGGCAATCGTTCGACCAAGACCGCCGTCTCCTGTGGTGAGGCGTGTGGCGCGGCGACCGTCGGAGGCTGTCCGAAGGATGGTGGTCACCGCAGGATGGCCGCCGAGTGCGGCCGGCATGAGACGGCCGGGACGGCCGGTGCGACACGTCCGGTGCCGAGCGGGCCGGACGAGGTGACGGAGCGCGTGGACGGTCGGGACAGGGCGCCGGCGGCGGGCCGTGCGCATCACGCGGGCGACGCCCGCGTCGTCAGCGGGCTGCTCGCGTCAATGTCGCGACGATCTCGCTCACCACCCGGTGTCGCGCCGGATCGGCCGCGACGAGCGCCTCGTGGGTCGGCACCGGACGGTTGTACCGGATGACTTCACCCGTGACCGTGGTCAGCGTTCCGGAGGCTTCGTGCACCAAAAGGTCGGCCGCCGCAAGGTCCCAGTCGTGCGCGTGACGCGAGGCGAGCGCGACGTCGATGCGGCCCTCGGCCACCCGCGCGAGACGCAGCGCCAGCGAGTGGACCTTGGGCTGCGGCAGCAGGCCGGGCACGGTGGCGGCGAGTCGTTCCAGCAGGCGCTGCGGACCGGCCACGCGGGCGCCGGCCAGCATCTCGGGCGCATCCGCAGCACCGCTCGCCGGGCCGCGCGCCACGCTGATCGGCGCGCCGTTGCGGGTGGCGCCGCGGCCGGCAACCGCCAGGAACATCTCGTCGCTGACCGGCGCGAACAGGGCGGCGACCACCGGGCGTCCGCGCTCGACCAGCGCCACCGAGACGGTCCAGTCGGGCTTGCCGGCGAGCAGCCCGCGGGTGCCGTCGATCGGATCGACCACCCACAGCCGCTCGCAGGCGAGCCGCGCCGGATCGTCCTCGGTCTCCTCGGACAGCCAGCCGCAGCCGGGCAGCAGCGCGCCGAGGCGCTCCTTCAGCAGGCGGTCGACGGCGAGGTCGATCTCCGACACCGGCGAGCCGTCGCCCTCGGTCTTGAACCAGCTCCGGATCGGACGCCGTGTCCGCTGCAACGCGCCGGCACCCGCCTCGCGCACCACGTCGGCGAGTTGCAGCACCAGCGCCGCGTGATCGATGGTCTCAGAGGCCCGCAACGGTCAGGCCCTCCACCCGCACGGTGGGCGCGTTGATGCCGTAGCGGAACGTGAGATCGTTCGCCGGGCGCAGCGTGCCGAAGATGTCGAGCAGGTTGCCCGCGATGGTGATCTCGCTGACCGGATAGGTCGGCGTGCCGTTCTCGATCCAGAACCCGGAGGCGCCGCGGCTGTAGTCGCCGGTCACCATGTTGACGCCCATGCCGATCAGATCGGTGACGTAGAGCCCCTCGGCGATGTCGCCGATCAGCGCGGCGGGCGTGTCGGGGCCGGGCTCGAGATGGACGTTGGAGGCGCTCGGCGAGGGCGTCGACGAGACGCCGCGCTGGGCGTGGCCGGTGGTCGTCATGCCGAGCTCGCGCGCCGTCGCGCAGTCGAGCAGCCAGGTGGTGATCACGCCGTCGTCGACCAGGGCCAGCGGCTTGCCGGCGACGCCCTCGGCATCGAACGGATGCGAGCGCAGGCCGCGCCGGCGCAGCGGATCGTCGACGATGCGGATGCCGGACGCGAACACGCGCTGGCCGAGACGGTCGCGCAGCAGGCTGGTCTTGCGCGCCACCGAGGCGCCGTTGAGGGCGGAGACGAGATGCGAGACCAGCGAGCCGGCGACGCGCGGATCGAACACCACCGGCACCTTGCGGGTCGGCACCTTGCGGGGCGACAGGCGCTTGACGGCGCGCTCGCCGGCGGAGCGGCCGATCTTCTCGGGATCGTCGAGATCGGCGGCATGAACCGTCGACGACCAATCGTAGTCGCGCTCCATGCCGGTGCCCTCGCCGGCGATCGCCTGCATCGAGACGGAGTGGCGCGAGCCCACATAGACGCCGGTGAAGCCGGTCGAGGTGATCAGCACCAGGCCGCCGATGCCGGCCGATGCCGAGGCGCCGCCCGACTTGGTGACGCCGTCGACCGCGAGCGCCGCCGCCTCGGCCGCGACGGCGCGCCGCTCCAGCTCGCTCACCTCCGGAATGGTGTGATCGACGAGATCGAGATCGGGAATTCGCTTCGCCAGCAGCGCCGGATCGGCGAGCCCCGCATAGGGGTCGTCGGGAGCGACGCGCGCCATCGCGACGGCGCGCTCGGCGAGCGCCGCGACGCTCTCGCGGACGAGATCGTTGGTCGACACCACCGCCTGGCGGCGGCCGATCAGCACGCGCAGCCCGACCTCGTCGTCCTCGGCACGGGTCGATTCCTCGACGGTGCCGTCGCGCACGTCGACCGACAGCGAGACGCCGCGGGTGGCGATCGCATCGGCGGCATCCGCGCCGGCCTTGCGGGCGGCGGCGACGAGACGCTCGGCGAGATCGACGAGCGCGGACTGATCGAACAGGGAGGACATGCGAGCTTGCGCTTTCGAGTGCGAGAGACGGCGGCCGCGAGCGGACGAGACACGAGCGGGCGAAACACGAGCGGACGAGACACGAGATGGGGCGAACGGCCGCCGCGATCAAGGCGACAGGCCGGGGGAGGATGCGGACCCACGTCTCGCCGGCCGCCGCGAAGCCACGACAATGAGAACGGCTTCGGCAACGGCTCGTCAAGCATGTGCTTCGAAGGATTAGCGAAACCCCCGATTAACCAGCGCTTTTAAGACGAAACCAAACCATCGGCGCTAGTCTCCCAGGAAAGATCGGGCCGACAGAGTCCGAACAGGGAAGCTGCAATCAGCGAGGCGTCAAATGAGTGCCGGTGGGGTCACGCCCTCCGGGTCGAGCCGGCATGCCCGGCTCGACCCCTTCGCTCTTCCGATCCGCTTCACCACCGCCGACACGGCGACCGACACGCGCTTGCGCGATGTCGAGCTCGGCCGCGACCGGGTGGTGTTGCGACGGACGGTGTCCGGCATGCGCATGGCGATGGCGCTGCCGCTCGACCATTTCCTCGGCGTCACCTTGAACGTGGTGCCGCCGGGCGACAACGACGACGGCGCGGTCGCCATCGTGCTGTCGCATCGCGATGCGGCGCTGTCGGTGCCGCTCTACGTCGCCGACGACGGCACCGAGGCCATCGCCGAATGGCAGCTCTGGGCCAAGGTGCTCGGCCTGCCGCTCCTGATCGCCGATCCGGACGGCGTGCTACGCGAGCCGTTTCCGCGGCTCGGCTCGGTGCGCGTCGGGGCACCGCAGCTCCGCCGCCGCCGCTGCGGGCCGGTGAAGCGTCGCCGCGCCTCGATCCTGATGCGCCGCAAGCCCGGCCGCATGCCGGCGCGCCCGCGGGTGATCAAGGACGAGCGCGAGATCATCGCGCGGAGCTGACGGACTTTCGCCGCTCCGCCACGGGGCGGAGCCGCGGCCTCACAGCATCGCGTCGAGCACCAGCCCGGCGAACAGCAGCAGGCCGGCGTCGCGGTTCGAGCGGAACAGCTTGAGGCAGCGCGGCGCGTCGCCGATGTCCAGCGTCGTCACCTGCCAGCCGAGATGCGTCGCGAAAGCGGCGAGCCCGAGCCAGAACGGCAGGCCGCCGCCGGCGAGCCAGCCGGCCGTGCCGATCAGCAGCACCGCGGCGCCGTAGAACGCCGCGACGATCGGCCGGGTGCGCGACCCGAACAACAGGGCCGTCGACTTGACGCCGGCGAACAGGTCGTCGTCGCGATCCTGATGGGCGTAGATGGTGTCGTAGGCGATCACCCAGGCGATGGCGCCGAGATAGAGCAGCACCGGCGCGACATCGAGCCGTCCGAACGCAGCGGCCCAGCCCATCAGGGCGCCCCACGAGAAGGCGAGGCCGAGCACGCTCTGCGGCCAGTAGGTGAAGCGCTTCATGAACGGATAGAGCGCCACGATGCCGAGCGAGGCGATGCCGGTGGCGATCGCGAAGCCGTTGAACTGCACCAGCACCACGAAGCCGACGAGCGATTGCAGGATCGCCCAGGCGAGCGCCTGCGACAGCGTCACCTGACCGGCGGCGAGCGGCCGCGAGCGGGTGCGCTCGACGCGCTTGTCGATGTCGTGGTCGGCGATGTCGTTCCAGGTGCAGCCGGCGCCGCGCATCACGAAGGCGCCGATAAAGAACAGCACGAGGTGCCAGACGTTGGGCAGCGGCGCGCCGGCCGCGACCGCCGCGAGGCCCGCCGACCACCAGCACGGCAGCAGCAGCAGCCAGGCGCCGATCGGGCGATCGAAGCGCGACAGGCGGAGATAGGGCTTGAAGGCGGACGGGGCGGTGCGGTCGACCCAGTTGCCGACCGAGTCGGCGACGCGACCCTCGGCGGTGTTCATCGGGCGAGCGAGCTTCCGGTGAGGGTGTCGAACGTGCCCGTGCTCGGCCGCGATCCGCCGGTCGATCCGGCCACCGGGGCGCGGGCGGTGCCGAGCGCCTCGCTGAGGCTGGGCGGCGCCGCCGGGCCGGGTCCGGCGCCGACCGGGCCGGCCGCACAGGCTTGCTTGGCGGTCTTCGAGATGTTGGCGTGGCCGGTCTTGAGCTGGTCCGCCACGTTGGCCGGGATGCCGCAGCTCGCGGCGTTCTGGCGCACATACTTGGCCCAGTTGCCGATGGCGGTAGCGAAGCCGGTGAACAGCTTGCACAGCTCCTCGCGCGGCACCTTCTTCTCGACGCCGGCCTTGGCGGCCTTGCCGCGTTTGTCGGTCTCGGCCTGGAGCTTGGTGAACTCCTCCATGCAGGGCGGGGCGCCACCGGCGCCGGCAGGGCCGCCGGGACCGCCGGCGCGCGGCGGCACCGGGGTCATCGGGCCGGCCCCCATCGGGGCGGCACCCATCGGGCCGGGCGGCGCCCCCATCCCGGCGCGAGGCGGGCTCGCGGGCCACGGCGCGGAGCCGCCGGCGCCGGCCTGAGCGGGCGGATCGGAGGGCCAAGGCGCGCCGCCGCTGGCGGCCGGCGGGCTCGCCGGCCACGGGGCCGTCTGCGCCATCGCGGTCCCGGCGAGGAGACCGACCACGAGGGTGACCGGGACGCCAACTCCCAGATGCCGTGCCGCGCGGGCCGCCGATCGTCCGGGTCGCGTCGTCCGCATGTCGTGTCCCCCCTGTCCGGGTTCGTGGTTCCGCTCTACGAGATCCGCTCTACAAGAGACGGGAAATCCGGCGACAAGGGGGCGATTCGCGGCCCTTTCCGCCGTGACGTCACGGGCTTGGTAGCATCTCGGCGATGTCGGTTCCACGTCGTCGGTTCCACGTCGGTGCGGGCCGCACGCCGCGATCCGTCGCAGCGTCGCCGGACCGTCCGGGCAGGGACCGCCGGTCGGCAGGAGGTGAGAGGAATGGCGCGCTACGAGTTCCGCAGCCCGCGATTGCATGTGGAGGCACCGCTGGCGGCCAGCACGCGGGTGCCGCTCACGGCACCGCAGCAGCATTACCTGCGCGACGTGCTCCGCCTCGGCTCCGGCGATCCGGTGCTGGTGTTCAACGGCCGCGACGGCGAATGGCGGGCCGCCGTCGCCGAGGAGGGGCGGCGCGCGATTGCGCTCGATGTTGCGGCGCCGACCCGGCCGCAGCCCCCGCCCGGCGATCTGCACTACCTGTTCGCGCCGCTCAAGCGGGCGCGGCTCGACTACCTGGTCCAGAAGGCGGTGGAGATGGGCGCATCGCGGCTCGTCCCGGTGATGACGCGCCACACCCAGGCCGAGCGGGTGAACACGGGGCGGCTGCGCGCCAATGTGGTGGAGGCGGCCGAGCAGTGCGGCATCCTGGCGCTGCCCGAGGTCGACGAGCCGCAGCCGCTCGCCCGGGCGCTCGGCGCCCTCGGGGCGGACCGCCGCCTGGTGTTCTGCGACGAGGACGCGCCGGTCGCCGATCCGCTCGCGGCGCTCGCCGCGGTGCGCCCGGCCGAGGGCGGGGTGCCGCCGCTCGCCGTGCTGATCGGCCCGGAGGGCGGCTTCTCGGAGGAGGAGCGGGAGGCGCTGACCCGGCGCGACGGGGTCGTCCGCCTCGCCCTCGGGCCGCGCATCCTGCGCGCCGACACCGCCGCAGTGGCGGCGCTCGCTCTCGTCCAGGCGGTGCTCGGCGATTGGCGGTGACGAGCCCGCTCGCGGCGGCCCGGCCGCCGTCGGACCAGGCAGTGCAGCCGGGCCACACCTCGCCGCCTTCGTGCGTCCGGGGGCCGGGTCGCCCTTGACCCCCGCGGAGCGGCACGGCACCGTCCGCCGGAAGAACTGGGGGTGGATCATGCACGCCACGTCGCGGACGCTCGCGCGAACCTTGACGGCTGTTGCGCTCGCGGCGCTCGCTTGTGTGGTCGCTGGCGAGAGCCGGGCCGCGAACCCGCTGGAGCTGAACTTCTGGCTGTCCGGCCCGCGCTACGACGCGGTGGTGCCGCTGTGCGACGAGCCCGCTCCGCTGATGAAGATTCAGGATCGCTTCGGCCAGAAGGAATATCGCTTCTGGAACTCGGACCTGAAGATCGTCGGCTTCGACCGTCTGCACGAGGTCTCGTTCATGCCGTGGGCGTCGGGCACCATTCCGCGCCGCTTCTGTAGCGGCCGGGTGCTCACCAACGACGGCCATTACCGCACCATCCACTACTCGATCGCCGAGGATACCGGGATGATCGGCTCGACCTTCGGGGTCGAATGGTGCGTGGTCGGCCTCGATCGCAACTGGGCCTTCAACCCGTCCTGCAAGATGGCGCGGCCCTGACGGCGCGCTGCTCCAGAATCCTTGATGCAATCCGGAAGGCGGTGGCCGCGGGCCGCCGCCTTTTCGATTCCATACAGCGGCCGATTCAGGTCGGCGCCCCTGGGCGGGCCGCCGCCAGGGCGGCCTTGATGGCGAGGAAGTCGCGCCAGGCGAGCCGCTTGGCCAGCGGCTGGCGCAGCAGATAGGCGGGGTGCAGCGTGGCGATGGCGCGGATCTCGCGCCGCCCGGTGTGGTACGTGAACCACCGCCCGCGGGTCTTCATGATGCCCTCGCGGGTGCCGATCAGCGTCTGGGCCGCGGGTGCGCCGAGGCAGACCAGCACGTCGGGGTCGGCGAGCTCGATCTGGCGCTGGATGAACGGCAGGCAGATCTGCGTCTCCAGCGGCGTCGGCGTGCGGTTGCCGGGCGGGCGCCACGGCACCACGTTGGCGATGTAGGTGTCGCTGCGGGCGAGCCCGATCGCCGCCATCATGCGGTCGAGCAGCTTGCCGGAGCGTCCGACGAATGGCAGGCCCTCCAGGTCCTCGTCGCGGCCCGGCGCCTCGCCGACGAACATCACCGGGGCGCCCGGGCGGCCGTCGGCGAAGCACAGCCTGGTGGCGGTCGCCTTCAGGGGGCAGCCCTCGAAGCCGGCCAGGATGGCGGCCAGCTCCTCGAGCGTGGCGGCGCTGCGGGCGGCCGTGCGGGCCGCCATCACGGCGTCGTCGGGTGTCGCGGGTGCGGCGCCGACGGGTTCGCGGGCGGCGGGCGCCGCGGCGCGGGCCGGCGCGCTGTGACGGGGGGTGCTCGTCGGCGGCGCCGCCACCGCGGTCGTCACGGCCTGCGGGGCCGGCGAGTGAGCCGCCAGGTCGTCGGGGCGCAGCCGGTCCTGCGGGGTCTCGACCAGCAGGGCGTCGACGCCCGCGTCCAGGTAGAACGCGAGGAGGCCACGGACCGCGTCCAGGCCGGCATCGGGGCTCGTTCGATCACCGCTCATCACGGCGAGCCTATAGCAGATCGCGGCCCGGTATGGCGCGGGACGCGCGAGGGGGAGCGCATGCGTCGGTGATGCGCTTGCATCGGCGGCATTTGCGGAAGATCAAGGAGCCGGCCCGTGGCCAGCGCTCTGTGGTGGAATACCGCTGCGTGTGCGGTGCGCGGGGCGACGCGGCACGGTCGCCGACGGGTGGCGGCGAGCGCGTCGCAACGCAGCTTCCAATTGTCGCAGGGTGCCGAGGCGCCCAGTCTGCCTTTGTGAGCCGCCGCCGCGGGGGCGCGGCCTTGTCGATCGAACCAGGGTGACGTGATGGACGCAGAGTTGCCGGACCGCGAGGCGATGGAGTTCGACGTGGTGATCGTCGGTGGCGGGCCGGCCGGCCTCGCCGCCGCGATCCGCCTCAAGCAGCTCTCGCCCGATGCGTCCGTGGTGGTGGTCGAGAAGGGCGCCGAGGTCGGCGCCCACATCCTGTCCGGGGCCTGCATCGATCCGATCGCCATCGACCGGCTGCTGCCGGGCTGGCGCGAGGAGGACACGCCGATCCGCACCCCCGTCACCGAGGATCGCTTCTACATGCTGTTCGGCCAGCGGGCGCTGAAGCTGCCGAACGCCTTCATGCCGCCGCTGATGAGCAATCACGGCGCCTTCATCGTGTCGCTCGGCGACGTCTGCAAGTGGCTCGCCGGCAAGGCCGAGGCGCTCGGTGTCGAGATCTATCCGGGCTTCGCGGCCGCCGAGGTGCTGTTCGGCGACAAGGGCGAGGTGGTCGGCGTCGCCACCGGCGACATGGGGGTGGGCCGTGACGGCCAGCCCAAAGACACTTTTACGCGCGGCATGGAATTGCGCGGAAAATACACGCTGTTCGCCGAGGGCGCGCGCGGCCATCTCGGCAAGCGCCTGATCGCCCGCTACGGCCTCGACCGCGACCGCGAGCCGCCGAAGTTCGGCATCGGCATCAAGGAGCTGTGGCAGGTGGCGCCGGAGCAGCATCGGCCCGGCCTGGTACAGCACACGTTCGGCTGGCCGCTCGACAACAAGACCGGCGGCGGCTCGTTCCTGTATCACTACGGCGACAACCTCGTGGCGGTCGGCTTCGTGCTGCATCTCAACTACGAGAATCCGTATCTGTCGCCGTTCGAGGAGTTCCAGCGCTTCAAGACGCATCCCCTGGTGCGCGACACCTTCGCGGGCGGCAAGCGCATCGGCTACGGCGCCCGCGCCATCACCGAGGGCGGCTGGCAGTCGGTCCCCAAGGTGGCGTTCCCGGGCGGCGCGCTGATCGGCGACGACGCCGGCTTCCTCAACGTGCCGCGCATCAAGGGCACCCACAACGCCATGCTGTCCGGCATGCTGGCGGCCGAGCACACCGCCGCGGCGCTGGCGGCCGGCCGCGCCGGCGACGAGCTCGCCGACTACGAGAATGCCTGGCGCGGCTCCGACATCGGCAAGGACCTGTGGAAGGTCCGCAACGCCAAGCCGCTGTGGTCGCAGTTCGGCACCGCCATCGGCATCGGGCTGGGCGGCGTCGACATGTGGACCAACACGCTCGGCTTCTCGCTGTTCGGCACCCGCCGCCACGGCAAGCCCGATTCGGCCTGCCTGAAGCCGGCGGCGAGCTGCCGGCCGATCGCCTATCCGAAGCCCGACGGCGTCCTCACCTTCGACCGGCTGTCGTCGGTCTACCTCTCCAACACCAACCACGAGGAGGACCAGCCGGTGCACCTCGTGCTCGCCGATCCGGGACTCCAGAAGGCGTCGGAGCACGACGTGTTCGACGGTCCGTCGGGACGCTACTGCCCGGCCGGGGTCTACGAGTGGGTGCGGGAGGACGACGGGCCGCAGTCGCGGGTGCGCTTCCAGATCAACGCGCAGAACTGCGTCCACTGCAAGACGTGCGACATCAAGGACCCCAACGGCAACATCACCTGGGTGGCGCCGGAGGGCGGCGGCGGCCCGGTCTATCCGAGCATGTGACCCGAGCCTCGCATGTGACAGGGCCTCGTCCGGGGCGCCGGGCGGCGGCCTTGCGGGCAGACTCATACGTCGAATCGCCATGCCCGGCACTCGGGTCCGGCCTTCGGCCGGCCCGAGCACATGCCTCGTGCCGGCCACGACGGAGGTCGCGTGTCCCGGGCGGAGGCGCGACGCGCCGGAGACCCGGGACCCAGGGGCGGCGATCACGGAGTTTGCGGCTCTGGCCCCGGCTCGCGGCACTGCGCGCCGCGTCCGGGGCACGAGGCCTCACGACATGCTCTCTCACGGTATCATGCGGGCCGGCAGCGGGGGCGGTTCGTCACCGCCGCCGTCACTGCTCCCGGGTGCCCCCTCCGGTGCGCCCCCCGGCGCCACGCGGGCGCCCTGTGGGTGCCGCCAAATAGCCGTGATTTCACGCGAATTCGCGCAGCATCGGCGTCGCGCGGCGGCGCCTCCCTTGCGGCCGACCGGCAAACCCGTCATTGTCGACCGTCCGTGGCGCGCGGCTGGCGGTCGCCGCGCCGGGACCGGCGGCCGCGCCAGTGGCCTGCCGGGACGTCCGACACGAATCCCCGGAGACGGGTGCGCCGATGCCGAGCCGATGTCGGCGCCCGGAGCGGGGACGAACGATAGCGGGCGCCGGCGTCCTCGCCGGTGACGGGACCCGTCCAGTTGGAGAACATCGAGCCGTGAGACGTAGGCTGGCCTTCCACGCCGCGGCGTACGCCGCCACCCTCGTTCTGATCGCCGGCCTGCCCGGCGGGCTCGCCGCCCAGACCTCGACCACGGCGGCCGTCTCTCCGCGCGAGGCGATGCGCGAGCCGTCACGCAGCAGCCTGGCGGGCGACTATCTGGCGGCACGCCACGCCAATGTGGGCCGCGACTCGGCCTCGGCCTCGGCCTATTACCGATCGGCCCTCAAGGGTGATCCGAAGAACGCCGAGCTGCTCGAATACGCCTTCTACGCGGTGCTCGCCGACGGCGACATCGACGAGGCGGTGAAGATCGGCGAGCGGCTGCTGCAATCCGACCGCAACGCCCGCAACCCCAATGTGCGGCTGGTGCTCGGCGTGCGCGCCCTCAAGCAGAGGCAGTACGGCCAGGCCCGCAACCAGCTCGGCCAGGCGGCGCGCGGCCCGGTGAGCGATCTCATCGCCACCCTGCTGGCCGGCTGGGCCCAGCAGGGCGCCGGCGACGTCAAGGGCGCCGTCGACGCCATCGACCGGCTGCAAGGGCCGGACTGGTACGGCATCTTCAAGGATCTGCACACCGGGCTGATCTACGACCTCACCGGCAACCGCAAGGAGGCCGGCAAGCGTTTCGAGCGTGCCTACAAGCTCGACTCTTCGGCGCTCCGTGTCGTGCAGGCGTGGGGCGGCTGGCTGTCGCGCAACGGCCAGCGCGACGAGGCCCTGAAGGTGTTCGAGACCTTCGACGCGGCGCTGCCGCGCCATCCCTTGATCCGCGCCGCCATCGAGCAGGTGAAGCGCGGCGAGCCGCTGCCCCGCATGGTGGAGAGCACCGGGGTCGGCGCCGCCGAGGCGCTGTATGGGCTCGGCGCCGCGTTGGCTCGCCGCGAGGAGGAGCTGAGCCTGGCCAATCGCGGCCTGGCCTATCTCCAGCTCGCCCTCTATCTCGATCCGCACCACGCGCTGGCGCTGCTCTCCCTCGCCGATCTCTACGAGGCGATGAAGAAGCCGGAGCTGGCCATCACGGTCTACTCGCGAGTGCCGGCCGAGTCGCCGCTGCGGCGCAATGCCGACATCCAGATGTCGCTCAATCTCGACTCGCTCGACCGCACCGACGAGGCGCGCGCCCAGCTCGGCAAGCTGATCGCCACCCACGGCGACGATCTCGAAGCCGTCATGGCGCTCGGCAACATCCTGCGCGACCGCAAGAAGTACGAGGAGTGCGCCGACGTCTATGGCAAGGCCATCGACCTGATCAAGAATCCGACCCGGCCGAACTGGATGGTGTTCTACTTCCGCGGCATCTGCCACGAGCGATCGAAGCAGTGGGCGAAGGCCGAGGCGGATCTGAAGAAGGCGCTGGAGCTGTATCCGGACCAGCCGCACGTCCTCAACTATCTCGGCTATTCGTGGATCGACCAGCACGTCAATCTCGACGAGGGCATGCGGCTGATCCGCAAGGCGGTCGATCAGCGTCCGGACGACGGCTACATCGTCGACTCGCTCGGCTGGGCCTACTACCGCATCGGCAACTACGACGAGGCGATCAAGCATCTGGAACGCGCCGTCGAGCTGAAGCCGATGGACCCGACCATCAACGATCATCTCGGCGATGCGTACTGGAAGGTCGGCCGCCAGCTCGAAGCCAAGTTCCAGTGGACCCACGCCAAGGACCTCAAGCCGGAGCCGGACGAGCTCGCCAAGATCGAGCAGAAGCTGAAGGTCGGGCTGGCCGAGGAGCCGTCGACCGCGGCCGAGGCCGACAAGCCGAAGCCGGCCGGCCAGGGCGCCGGGCAGGGCGGCGGCTGAGCGCCGTCGGCCACGGCCCTGCTCACTTCGGGTCGTCGCCGGCTCGACCCGGCGACCCATCTCGCTGGCTGCCGTCGCCGGACCCGGCTGCTGATATCGTCTCCCGGCTCGTCGCCGGGCTTGACCCGGCGACCCATCCTTTCGAGAAGATCATGTCCTTCGTCGGTGGGCGCGCGGGTCTCCGCCCGCGCACGACGAGGTTATGACGCGGACCTCAGATGACTGCGACCGTCGCATCCGATCTTCTCGAAGAGACCGCCCCCGCCAAGATCAACCTGACGCTGCGCGTGCTCGGCAAGCGCGCCGACGGCTATCACGAGCTGGAAAGCCTGGTGACCTTCACGTCGCTCGGCGACCGTCTCACCCTGCGGCCCGGGCCGGCGCTCGATCTGATGGTATCCGGTCCGACCGCGGCCCAGGCCGGGCCGCTCGGCGACAATCTGGTGCTCAAGGCGGCGCGGCTCCTGGCCGAGCGCGTGCCCGGCCTGGCGCTCGGTGCCTTCGATCTGGTCAAGCGGCTGCCGGCCGGCGGTGGGCTCGGCGGCGGCTCGTCGGATGCGGCCGCGGCGCTGCGGCTGCTCGCCCGCCTTAACGGGCTTCCGCTCGACGATCCGCGGCTCGCCGAGGCGGCCCTGAAGACGGGCGCCGACGTGCCGGTGTGCCTCGCCGGCCGGCCGCGCATCATGCGCGGCGTCGGCGAGCGGCTGGCGCCGCCGGTGGCTCTGCCGCCGCTGTTCGCCCTGCTGGTCGGGCCGGGTTTTCCGCTCGCCACCCGCGACGTGTTCACGGCACTCGGCCTGGCGCCGGGCGATCGCCGCGGCGAGGCGACCGCCGACGATGCGGTGCCGGCCGATCCGGACGGCTTTTGGGAATACCTGGCGGAGAGCGGCAACGACCTGGAGCCGCCGGCGATCGGGCTCGCTCCGGCGGTCGGCGATCTCCTGGCGACGCTGCGCCGCCAGCGCGGCTGCCGGCTCGCCCGCATGTCGGGGTCGGGCTCGACCTGCTTCGCGCTGTTCGACGAGCCGCGCGCCGCCGCCGACGCGGCGCTCACCCTCGGCAGCCGCCATCCGGGCTGGTGGGTGCAGGCGACCGCGCTGGCGCGGTGACGATATCGCGCTGGCGCCTGTCCTGTGCACCCAAAGCCGGGGTCTTGCGCGGAACTGTCTGTCGCCGCATGGGCCTCGGTTCAGCGGCGCCCTACGGCGCTGCGCGTCGCAGTGCGCCGCGCCCGGGACACGAGGCCGGTGTGATCAGTGCAGCTCCAGCGCCGCGAGCGTCACCGCCAGCGCCGGCACCTGCTCCGGCACCAGCGGCACGTCGGCGGCGCAGTCGGTCACCGCGGTATATCCGTCCGGACCTGGCGATCGATGAATGCGGGTCGTCAGCCGCACCGCATCGATCACCCACAGCTCGGCGATGCCGAAGCCGGCATACAGCTTGGCCTTGCGGCCACGATCCCAGCCGAGGCTCGAATCGGCGACCTCGACCACCAGCCGGGCCGTCGCGGCGGTCAGGCCCGACCAGCCCTCGGCCTTGGGATAGAAGACGAAATCCGGCTCCAGGAAGGTGTCGATGGAGAGCCGGAAGGTGGTCTCGGTGGTGAACAGGAGATCGTCCGGCAGCCGGCGCGCCCAGTGGAGATTGAGGGCCGACTTCAGAATCTCGTGGTGCCGCCCCTTGGACGCCATCGGAACGATCTCGCCCCCGATCAGCTCGATCCGCTCGTGCTCGTGGAAGATGCCGAGCTCGGTCATGCGGTCGATTTCGGCGACCGTGAATCGCCAGCGCGGCAGACCTTCGGCCGCCGTCGTGGTGCGCGTCACCGGGGGGTGGACCGTCATGCCGGAAGTGTAGCAAAGATCGCGGCGCCCGTCATGCGGGCGCTGTCGGCGCTCAGCCTCCGTGTCCCGGACGCGGGCGCCCGCCGTGCGTTGTCCGGGCACGGGGCGGAGAGTCAGGTAACCGCTCAGTGGGTGCGGCTGATGGCGAACTCGACGGCCTCTTCGAGCGCTTGCTTGATCGAGCAGTCGGGGAAGAGAGCGAGCGCATCGCGGGCGATGGAGCCGTAGTGGCGGGCCCGCGTGATGGTGTCGTCGAGCGCCCGGTGCTTGGCGACCAGCGCGATCGCCTGCTCCAGATCACCGTCGGCGATCGCGCCCGTCTCCAGCGTGCGGCGCCAGAAGTCGCGCTCGGAATCGGAGCCGCGGCGGAAGGCCAGCACCACCGGCAGGGTGATCTTGCCGTCGCGGAAGTCGTCACCGACATTCTTGCCCAGCTTGGCGGCCTTGCCGCCGTAATCGAGCGCGTCGTCGACGAGCTGGAACGCGATGCCGAGATTCATGCCGAAGGAGCGGCAGGCGGCCTGCTCGGCCTTGGGCCGCTCGGCGATCACCGGCCCGACCTCGCAGGCGGCTCCGAACAGCTCGGCCGTCTTGGCACGCACCACGGCCAGATACTCGTCCTCGGTGGTGGCGGTGTTCTTGGCGGTGCCGATCTGCCGCACCTCGCCCTCGGCGATGACGGCGGCGGCGTTCGACAGGATCTCCAGCGCCCGCAGCGAGCCCACCTCGACCATCAGCTTGAACGCCTGGCCGAGCAGGAAGTCACCGACCAGCACGCTCGCCTCGTTGCCCCACAGCATGCGTGCCGCGAGCTTGCCGCGGCGCATGTCGCTCTCGTCGACGACATCGTCGTGCAGGAGCGTCGCCGTGTGCATGAACTCGACCGAGGCGGCGAGCTTGACGTGGCCGTCGCCCTCGTAGCCGGAGAGCTGCGCCATGGCGAGCGTCAGCATCGGCCGCAGCCGCTTGCCGCCCGAGGTGATGAGATGGTTGGCGACCTCCGGGATCATCGTGACCTCGGAGCCGGTACACGACAGGATGGCGGCGTTGACACGCGCCATGTCGGCGTTGACGTGGGTCACCAGGCGATCGATGGACGCGCCGGAATGGGACTCGAAAGGAATAACGACGGCCAACGCCGATTCTCCGAAAGCAAGGACCAGGGACAATAGAAATGCTACGATAGCGCCGCAAGTGCGCTGTTTGCCACTGGCGTGGCGCTTCCGCAACGGGCGTGGCGATGCGTCCCTCCCGACACGTCCGTAGCGAAACGTCCGTAGCGAAACGTCCGGGGCGAATCGTCCGTAGGAGGACCGACTTGACGCGACTGCTCGACCGCCGCGGCGCATCCCGCTCCGGCGTTGAGACCGGCCTGCGGATCGCCGTCCTGGTGCCGTGCTACGACGAGGAGGCCTCCATCGCCCAGGTGGTGGCCGACTTCCGGGCCGCCCTGCCGGACGCCACCATCCACGTCTACGACAACAATTCGAGGGACCGCACCGCGGAGGTCGCCCGCGCCGCCGGCGCGGAGGTGCGCGGCGTCGCCCAGCAGGGCAAGGGGCACGTCGTCCGCCGCATGTTCAGCGACGTCGACGCCGACGTCTATGTCCTGGTCGACGGGGATTCTACGTATGATGCGCCGAGCGCATCGGCCATGGTGGCGCGCCTCCTCGACGACGGGCTCGACATGGTGGTGGCGGCCCGGGTGGCGGAGGGGGCGGGGGCCTATCGGCGCGGCCACCGCTTCGGCAATCGCCTGCTCACCGGCTTCGTGCGCTGGACCTTCGGCGCCGCCGTCACCGACATGCTGTCGGGCTACCGGGTGTTCTCGCGCCGCTTCGTCAAGTCGTTCCCGGTGCTGTCGGGCGGCTTCGAGATCGAGACCGAGCTGACCGTCCATGCCCTGGAGCTCGACATGCCGGTGGCCGAGATCGCGACTCCCTACTACTCACGCCCGGACGGGTCGGAATCGAAGCTCAGCACCTGGCGCGACGGCTTTCGCATCCTATGGACCATCGCCAAGCTGTACCGGGCCGAGCGACCCTTGCCGTTCTTCGGCTGGATCGGGCTCCTCATCGCGACCCTGGCGATCGCCCTGGCGGTGCCGATCGTCGTCACCTTCGTGGAGCAGGGCGTGGTGCCGCGCTTTCCGACCGCCATCCTGGCCACCGGCATGATGATCGTGGCGGTGCTGTCGATCGCCTGCGGTCTCGTCCTCGACACGGTCACGCGCGGGCGGCGCGAGATGAAGCTCCTGGCCTATCTGGCGCAGCCGGCACCGGGCCTCGCCGGCGTCGGCGTCCGCGCCGGGGAGGGGAGCCGGCCGTGAAGGAGATTCTGCGGACCAACGATCCGGTGCTGCTGTCGGCCGTGGTGGCGCTGCTCGACGGCGCCGGCATCGACCACCTGGTGCTCGATCAGAACATGAGCGTGCTGGAGGGCTCGATCGGCATCCTGCCACGCCGGCTGCTGGTGCCCGACACTGTGGTGCGGGTCGCCCAGGGGCTCTTGCGCGACGCCGGTCTCGGCCACGAGCTGCGGCCCGATGTCGGCTGAGACCCGCGCGCCCGCCGGCGAGGCGCCTCCAGGCGACGTGTTCCCGGGCGAGGCGCCGGCCGGGTGGCCGGCGGCCCTGGGGACCGCGGACGCCTGGACCGACGATGCGGTGCTGAACGGCCGCCTCCGCCTGCTCCAGCCGCGCCGCGGCCACCGCTTCGGCCATGATGCCGTGCTGCTGGCG
Source organism: Rhodoplanes serenus (assembly GCA_009720755.1). GTDB lineage: Bacteria > Pseudomonadota > Alphaproteobacteria > Rhizobiales > Xanthobacteraceae > Rhodoplanes > Rhodoplanes serenus. Next base: position 15,657 of record WNKV01000001.1, on the reverse strand, counting down.
GCGGCGACGCCGGGCCGGGCCGGCGAGCATGCCGTCGATCTCGGTGCCGGGGTGGGGGCGGCCGGGCTGCTGCTTGCCGCGCGGGTGCCGGGGCTGCGGGCGAGCCTGGTCGAGATCGAGCCGGCCCTCGCCGTCGCCGCCACCGAGAACGCCCGGCGCAACGGCCTCGGCGACCGGGTCGACGCCGTGGCGCTCGATGTCGAGGCGGCGTCGGACGTCTTCGCGGCCGCCGGCCTTGCGCCCGGCGGCGCCGACCGGGTGCTCACCAACCCGCCGTTCAACGATCACCGGCGGCTGTCGGCCTCGCCCGATCCAGAGCGGCGCCGCGCCCATGTGGCGGCGGCCGATCTCACGGCCCGCTGGATCGCGGTGGCGGCGCGGCTGCTGCGACCGGGCGGCACGCTGACGCTCATTCACCCGGCGGACCGGCTCGGCGATCTGCTCGCCCAGCTCGACCGCGGCTTCGGGGCCATCGCGGTGCTGCCGATCCACGGCAAGCCGGAACGGCCGGCGATCCGGGTGCTGGTGCGGGCCGAGAAGGGGGGGCGGGCGCCGCTGGCGCTGTGGCCGGGGCTCGTGCTCACCGACGCGGCAGGGCTGCCCAGCGCCGAGGCGGAGGCCGTGCTGCGCGGCGGCGCGACGCTGCCGCTCGCGGCATCGTGAGAGCCGGGCCACGAACCGCAGGGAGTGGCCCCGAAACGGGGGAGGTGCGGAGCGCGTGCGAAAACCTCAGCCGCGGCGGACGCGGCGGCCGAGCCGCCATTCGGGCGCGTGATACATGGCCGCGATGAAGCCGAACAGCGACGCCATGATCAAGACCTTGAGCTCCATGACGGCACCTCCTGGTTTGCCGGGGGTAGGCAACCCGCGACGGTTCGTCTCATCTGCAACGTGCAGATGCGACGAGAGTTCGCGCTAAGCAAGAATTGCGCCTGCATTCGAGCGGTTGGATTCACGGTCGATCAACCTTGCCGGCGCTCGACCACTGAACACCGGGGCCGGTAAACGAATCGTAACGGCCGGCTGCGACACCCCGCCCTCGCGTCCTGCGGCCGCGCGTCGATGCGGCGCCACAATCGACCCGGAAACTCGGATCGCCTGATCGGCTTGTCGTCCAGCGACGGCCGGTGGTCGGCGGAGTGGCGAAGCAGCATGCAGCGGATGCAGGACGGCACCATGACGGCAATGGAGACCGCGCGGCCCGGCGGCGCGGAAGGGCCGGTCTCCGGCGCGCAGCCAGACGGATCGGGCGGCTCGGCCCGCCTTCTTCTCGATCGGGCGCGGCGGCTGCTGCGGCCCGTTCTGCCGCGCCGCTGGCGCGACGACGCCGTGGTAGTGCCGGTGGTGCGAATCTCCGGGGTGATCGGCATGGCGACGCCGCTGCGGCCGGGCGTGACGCTCGCCGGCCTCGCTCGCGCGCTCGACCGCGCCTTCGCGGCGCGCGGCGCCAAGGCGGTGGCGCTCGCCATCAACTCGCCGGGCGGCTCGGCGGCGCAGTCGCACCTGATCTTCCGCCGCATCCGCCAGCTCGCCGAGGAGAAGGAGCTGCCGGTGATCGCCGCCGTCGAGGACATCGGCGCCTCGGGCGGCTACATGATCGCCTGCGCGGCCGACGAGATCGTCGCCGATCCGGCCTCGATCGTCGGCTCCATCGGGGTCATCGGGGCGACCTTCGGGCTCGACCGGGCGATCGAGAGGCTCGGCATCGAGCGGCGCATCTACACGGCCGGCGAGCACAAGTCGTCGCTCGATCCGTTCCTCCCCGAGAACCCCGAGGACGTCGCCCGCATCAAGGCGATCCAGGAGCAGATTCACGCATTGTTTATCGATCTGGTGCGCACCCGCCGCGGCGCCCGCCTGTCCGGCCCCGAAAACACCCTGTTCTCGGGCGAGTACTGGGTCGGCACGACGGCGCTCGGGCACGGGCTGGTCGACCGGCTCGGCGATCTGCGCGGCTATCTGCGCGAGCGCTTCGGCAAGGATGTGGTGATGCCGCTCGTCGCGCCGGAGCGCAGCTTTTTGGCGCGGCGGCTGATCGGCGCGACAGGTGGTTCCTTCGGGGATGATCTGTTCGGAGGCGGCGGACGTAGCGGATTTCCAGAAGGGCTCGCCGGCGACATCGTCTCGGCCCTGGAGGCACGCGCGCTGTGGAGCCGTTACGGCCTGTAGCGCGGCGAGGACGGCGTGACGGTGAATGCGCGTCGGATGAATATGCCGATGCGGCGGAGCGACACAGGACTGTATCGATTCCGGGCGTCGCGTCGAACTATGGAGTGAGCGGTCGCCCGCGCCGCGCCGGTTCGCGGGCTTCGACAAGGAGAACCAGCATGCCGTTCGTGTTTCCGCCCATGATCGCAGCCGGCGTCGCGGCGCTCGGCGTGGCGGCGCTCGGCCGCGTGCTGATGAAGGAGTGGCGCCGCATCAACGAGGAGCTGGAGCAGATGCGCCCGGTCGAGGTGGTCGATCCGGCACGCCTGCCCAAGCTGCGCCGCGACCCGCGCACCGGGGTGTACCGGCCGGAGTAGGCCCGAAGCCTGCCTCTCACCGGCGACGTGCATGAGGCCTCGTGCCCCGGACGCGGCACGCAGTGCCGCGAGCCGGGGCCCAGAGCCGCAAGCTCCGCAATCGCCGCCCCTGGGTCCCGGGTCTCCGGCGCGTCGCGCCTCCGCCCGGGACAGGCGACCTCCGACCAGATCAGACCAACGGCAGCACTCTCGGACTGCATCTTCCGGCCGAAGGCCGGGCACGACGAGTCGACCTCAGCAGCCATCGGTATTATTTGGTCGCATTTTCGACGGCGAACCGGAGTCCACTTCGCCGGAAAATGCTCTAAACCCGCTCTATCCGCGCGACCGGGCGGCCGTCCTCGGCCGTCACACGAATCGCGAAGTCGTAGCGGCCGATGTCGAGGCAGATGTCGAGATCGCCGGGATGCATGTGGGCGACCTCGGGGTCGCGGAACTCGGCGATCTGGCCGCCGGCGAGGATCAGGTCGCGCACTGCCGCCGGCGCGCCGGTGCGACCCTCCAGCAGATTACGCAGATGGATGGCGCAGATGTCGTCCTCGTCGGTGCGCACCCGGCCGTGCCGTCCCATGGCGACGAGGGTGACGCGGTCCGGCTGCCCCGCCGTGACGGCACGGGCGGTCGCCGGCGCGGTGACGAGGGCCGCCGCATAGAGGCGGTCGGCGCGGCCGAGTGCCGCCACCACGCCCTGGGTGCCGGCGCTGGTGCGCTGGATCACGGTGCGGCCGGCAAAGTCGAACTCGGACGCCTCGAACGGCGAGTTGCCGAGGTCGAAGCCCTCGACCTTGACGGCGTCGACCTCGCCCATGCAGGCGCTGCCGATCACGGCGTCGCGCAACGCGAACGCCTCGGCGACCGCCTCGACCATGATGATCTTCTCGGCGCCGCGCGAGAACGCCACCGCCGCCGTGGTGAAGGCGCGGAACACGTCGATCACCGCGACGGTGCCGGCGACCCGGCGGGCTCCTTCCAGCAGGCTGTCGACGACGATGTCCATGGGCTGCTCTTTCTGTCGACAGCCCCCGAACATCAGGACGAATTGCTCCGAAGCCGTATTGTCACAAGGCTCGGCGTCTCGCTCCCCCTCACCACCGCGAGCTGCGCTCGCGGGGGAGGGGAGCGGAGAGGCCCTGCGCCGGGCGTCTGGCCCGACGCCGTCGATTGCCGATCGTCACACAATGGCGATCGTCACGATGCCGATCGTCGCTATGGCGATCGGCCACACCCGATCGATCAAACCGTGCCGGACGAGCCGCCGCCGAGGGCCGCCTGGGCGGCGGCCAGGCGGGCGATCGGCACCCGGAACGGCGAGCACGACACGTAGTCGAGCCCGATCTTGGAGCAGAACATCACCGAGGCGGGATCGCCGCCGTGCTCGCCGCAGATGCCGGCCTTGAGGCCCGCCCGCACGGCCCGCCCCCGCTCGGTGGCGATCTGCATCAGCTCGCCGACGCCCTCGACGTCGATCGACACGAACGGATCGATCGGCACGATGTTCTTGGCCGTGTAGGCGCCCAGGAACGTCGCCGCGTCGTCGCGGCTGATGCCGAAGGTGGTCTGCGTCAGGTCGTTGGTGCCGAACGAGAAGAACTCGGCCGACTCGGCGATCTCGCCGGCCCGCAGGGCGGCGCGCGGCAGCTCGATCATGGTGCCGACCTGATACTTGATCTTGATGTCGGCCTCGCCCATCACGGCCTTGGCCATGGCGTCGATGCGCGCCTTGACGAGATCGAGCTCGGCCTTGGTGGCGACCAGCGGGACCATCACCTCGGGCACCACCGGCTCGCCGGTGCGCTTGCCCGCCTCGACGGCCGCCTCGAAGATCGCCCGCGCCTGCATCTCGGCGATCTCCGGATAGACCACCGCCAGCCGGCAGCCGCGGAAGCCGAGCATCGGGTTGAACTCGGCCAGCTCCTTGGCCCGGTCTGCGAGCTTCTTGGGATCGGCCCCCATCGCCTCGGCCACCTCGGCGACCTCCTGCTCGGTGTGCGGCAGGAACTCGTGCAGCGGCGGATCGAGCAGCCGGATGGTCACCGGCTTGCCCTTCATGATCTCGAAGATCTGGGCGAAGTCGTTGCGCTGCATCGGCAGCAGCTTGGCGAGCGCGGTGCGGCGGCTCGCCTCGTCGTCGGCCAGGATCATCTCGCGCACCGCGCGGATGCGCTCGCCCTCGAAGAACATGTGCTCGGTGCGGCACAGGCCGATGCCCTCGGCGCCGAACTTGACGGCGACGCGCGCATCGTTGGGCGTGTCGGCATTGGTGCGGACCTTGAGCTTGCGCGCCTTGTCGGCCCACGCCATCAGGGTCTCGAAGTCGCCCGAGAGGGTCGGCTCCTGCATCGGCACCCGGCCGGCCAGCACCTGGCCGATGCCGCCGTCGATGGTGATCACGTCGCCCTTCTTGAAGACGTGGCCACCGGCCGTCATGGTCCCGGCGGCGTAGTCGACCCGGATCGAGCCGGCGCCGGCCACGCAGGGCTTGCCCATGCCGCGCGCCACCACGGCGGCGTGCGAGGTCATGCCGCCGCGAGTGGTGAGGATGCCCTCGGAGGCGTGCATGCCGTGGATGTCCTCCGGGCTGGTCTCGACCCGCACCAGGATGACCTTGCGGTTCTGCGACTTGAGCAGCTCCGCCTCGTCGGAGTTGAAGACGATCTCGCCCGATGCGGCGCCCGGCGAGGCCGGCAGGCCGGTGGCGATCACCTTGCGATCGGCCTTGGGATCGATGGTCGGATGCAGAAGCTGGTCGAGCGAGGCCGGCTCGATGCGCAGCACCGCCTCGTTGCGGGTGATCACGCCCTCGTTGGCGAGGTCGACGGCGATCTTCAGCGCCGCCTTGGCGGTGCGCTTGCCGTTGCGGGTTTGCAGCATCCACAGCTTGCCGCGCTCCACCGTGAACTCCATGTCCTGCATGTCACGGTAGTGCTTCTCGAGCTTCTCGTAGTACTTCACCAGCTCCTTGAACGGACCCGGCATGGTCTTTTCCAGCGACGGCCGGTCGGAGCCCGACTGGATGCGCGCCGACTCGGTGATCTCCTGCGGCGTGCGGATGCCGGCGACCACGTCCTCGCCCTGGGCGTTGATCAGGAACTCGCCATACAGCTTGCGCTCGCCGGTCGACGGGTTGCGCGAGAAGGCGACGCCGGTCGCCGACGTCTCGCCGAGATTGCCGAACACCATCGCCTGGACGTTGACGGCGGTGCCCCAGCTCTCCGGCACGTTGTTGAGCCGGCGATAGGTGATGGCGCGCTGGTTCATCCAGCTCCCGAACACCGCCCCGATGGCGCCCCACAGCTGCTCCTTGGGGTCCTGCGGGAACGGCCGGCCGGCCTCGCGCTCGACCCGCAGCTTGTAGCGGCCGACCAGCTTCTCCCAGTCCTCCGCCTTGAGGTCGGTGTCGAGCTTGTAGCCGTGCTCCTCCTTGTGCTCGTCGAGGATCTCCTCGAAGTGGTGATAGCCGACGTCGAGCACGACGTTGGAGTACATGGTGATGAAGCGGCGGTAGGAGTCGTAGGCGAAGCGGCGGTCGTTCGCCTGCTTGGCCAGCGCCTCGACGGTCTCGTCGTTGAGGCCGAGATTGAGCACCGTGTCCATCATGCCCGGCATCGAGGCCCGGGCGCCGGAGCGCACCGAGAGGAGCAGCGGGTCGGTCTTGTCGCCGAACGTCTTGCCGACGATCTTGCCGACGTGCTGGAGCGCGGCGTCGACCTGGGCGGCGAGGTCCTTCGGATAGGTCTGCTTGTTCTGATAGTAGTAGGTGCAGACCTCAGTCGTGATGGTGAAACCGGGCGGCACCGGCAGCCCGAGGCTGGCCATCTCGGCCAGGTTGGCGCCCTTGCCGCCGAGCAGGTTCTTCATGCCGGCTTGGCCTTCCGCCTTGCCGCCACCGAAGGTGTAGACCCACTTGCCCTTGGGGGCGGCCGCCGGGGCCGGCTTCGCCTTGGCGGCGGCCTTCGGGACCACCTTGCCGGCCGTCTTCACCGCGGTTTTGGCCGCCGTCTTGGCCGCCTTGGCGGTCGTCTTGGCCGCAGTCTTGGCGATCGCCTTGGCGGCGGTGGTGACCGCCTTCTTGGCGACCGACTTGGCTGCCGGCTTCGCCGCCGGTTTGGCCGCCGGCTTCACCGGCGCCGCCTTCGATGCGGCCTTGGGCTGCGTCTTGACCGCGGTGGCACCGCGCGCCGCGACGACCTTGGCAGGGGCCGTGGCCGACCTGCCGCGTGCTTTCGTCTCGGCGGATACGGGGGCGCTCGCCGCGGCCTTCGTCCGGCCACTCCGCTCTCCCTGCACGGTCCCGGCGGGACGGCGACGCAGTGTTTTGCTCGACTTGGGCATGGACAGCTCCGGTTTTCGCAATCGCAGAAGGCACCTGAGCGGCGCGCGCAGTTCGACTGCACACCGCGGGGGGTGATATCACGGCCCGTTCGCGGGCCTCGTCCGAACTGAAATCATCCGGTTGTTATGGCCGGCAGTTTCCACTGGCGGCGCCGAATTTGCTAGCCCTCGATGCGCGAAAAATCCGCGACCGCGAAGGTGGCGGCACGGATGCCGTCGAGCAGCCGCAGCCGATTCGCCCGCACGGGGGCCTCGTCCGCATTAACCGTCACCCGCTCGAAGAATGCATCGACATGAGGTCGCAGCGTCGCCATGGCGCGCATGGCGGCCGAGAAATCCTCGCGCGCCACCGCGGCCTCGGCCTCGGCCTGCGCCGCCTCGATCGCCCGGAACAGCTGCCACTCCTCGACATCGCGCAGCAGGCCGGCGTCGACCGCCCCGGTGTAGCGGGTGCCGTCGCGCTTCTCCTCGATGCGCAGGATGTTGGTGGCGCGCTTCACCCCCGCGAGGAGGTTCTTCCCATCCTCGGTGTCCAGGAATTTCGCCAGCGCCTCGACCCGGCGGACGATCAGCAGCAGATCGTCTTGAACATCAAGCGCTAGCACCGCATCGACGAGATCGTGCCGGGCGCCCTGCTCGCGCAACTGCACCTTCAGGCGGTCGGCGAAGAAGGCGAGGAGGCTTCCCGGAACGTCGTCATGCGCGGGCTTGTCCCGCGCATCCACGGCTGCCTTGGACGGCCCCTCCGGCAAGGCGTGGATGGCCGGGCCAGGCCCGGCCATGACGCCGAGATGGGTGCCGCAGACCGTGCGGAGCGCAAGCCGCAACCCATTCTCCAGCACGATGCGGATCACCCCCAGCGCCGCGCGGCGCAGCGCATAGGGGTCCTTCGAGCCGGTCGGCTTCTCGTCGATGGCCCAGAAGCCCACCAGGGTGTCGAGCTTGTCGGCCAAGGCGACGGCGATCGACACCGGGTCGGTCGGCACCCGGTCGGCCGGGCCCTGCGGCTTGTAGTGCTCCTCGCAGGCCGCGGCGACGGAAGAATCCTCGCCCTGGGCGAGCGCATAGTACTTGCCCATCAGTCCTTGCAGCTCGGGGAACTCGCCCACCACCTCGGTGAGCAGGTCGGCCTTGCAGAGCTGCGCGGCGCGCCGGACTTTTTCCACGTCGGCACCGACCAGCGGCGCCAGCTCCACCGCCAGCCGCCCGATGCGGGCGATGCGCTGGCCTTGCGTGCCCAGCTTCTCGTGGAAGACGATCTGCGAGAACTTCGGCAGCCGGTCTTCCAGCCTGGTCTTCAGGTCGGTCTCGTAGAAGAACTTGGCGTCCGCGAGCCGCGCGCGAATGACCCGCTCGTTACCGGCGACGATCGCGGCGCCGCCGTCCACCGCCTCGGTGTTGGAGACGAGGATGAACCGCGGGGCGAGCTTGCCGGTCTTCGGGTCGCGCACCACGAAGCACTTCTGGTTGGCCCGGATGGTGGCGCGGATCACCTCGTCGGGGATTTTCAGGAAGGCCGGGTCGAACGACCCCATCAGCACCACCGGCCATTCGACGAGACCCGCCACCTCGTCGAGCAACCCTTGGTCCTCGACCAGCTCGAATCCTTGCGCAAAGGCGAGCTGGCGCGCCTCGTGCAGCACGATGTCGCGGCGGCGCGCCGGATCGGCCACCACCTTGGCGGCCTCGAGCTTCTGCACGTAGTCGTCGAAATGCTTCACCCGGATGACGTCCGGCGCCAGGAAGCGATGCCCGCGGGTGGTGTCGCTGGCCGTGATGTGGTCGACCGTGAACGGCACCACGTCGGGGTCCTCGGTCTCCGGCCCGAAGGTGGCGACGATCGAATGCAGCGGCCGCACCCAGGTGAGCCGGCCGGAGCCCCAGCGCATCGACTTCGGCCACGGGAAGGTGCGCACCACGAGGGGCAGGATCTCGGCCAGCACGTCGATCGCCGGCCGGCCGGGCTTCTCGATCAGCGCCACGTAGAAGTCGCCCTTCTTGGGGTCCTTCTGGACGGTCGCCTGGTCGAGCGAGGCGAGGCCGGCGCTCTTGAGGAAGCCCTCGACCGCCTTCTCGGGCGCGCCGACTCGCGGCCCCTTCTTCTCCTCCCGGAGATCGGGCTGACGGACCGGGATGCCCTGCACGGCGAGCGCGAGGCGCCGCGGCGTCACCAGGGCGGTGGCGCCCTCGTAGACCAGGCCGGCATCGACCAGCCGGTCGGTGACCATCTTCTTCAGGTCCTCGGCCGCCCGGGCCTGCATGCGGGCCGGGATTTCCTCGGAGAAGAGCTCGAGCAGGAGGTCAGGCATGGGATTCAGACTCGGCGGCGCCGTCCCCCTCCCCCCGCGCGCGCAGCGCGTGGCGGGGAGGGATCAGGGGTGGGGGGCATCCGATCGTCGCCAAGAGCCTCGGCAATCACGGTCAGGACACCCTCGATGTTGGTCAGGACGTCGTTATTCCAAAATCGAAGAACGCGGTAGCCTCGGGCGGCGAGATAGGCGGTCCGGTGGGCGTCGGCGGTGGCCGCGGCAGCTTCTGCGTGCTGCCCACCGTCGATCTCGATGACGAGACGCCGCTCGTGACAGGCGAAGTCGGCATAGTGCGGACCGATGGGCGCCTGCCGCCGCCAGTGCGACGACGTCGGAGGAAGCCGCTTCAGGTGCCACCACAGCCGCTTCTCGGCCTCGGTCATGGTTCGGCGGAGCGCACGGGCGAGGCTCGTGCGGCCGTCGGTGCGCTTCGGGCTTGCCTCTGCCGCCAAAGAGCCCCCCACCCCCGACCCCCTCCCCACCATTTGCTGCGCGAGCGGGGGAGGGGAGTCGAGGGACCTCGTTCGATCGACCCTACCCCGCCCCGCCGCCGGCGGTGGCGAGCCAGGCGGCGCCGCAGGCTTTGGCCAGCTCGCGCACGCGCAGAATGTAGCTCTGCCGCTCGGTGACCGAGATGACGCCGCGGGCATCGAGCAGGTTGAAGACGTGGCTCGCCTTGATGCACTGGTCGTAGGCCGGCAGCGCCATCAGGTGGCGCTCCTTGCCGGCGCCCGACCAGCCCGCATCGAGATACTTGCGGCAGGCGCCCTCGGCCATGCGGAACTGCTCGAACAGCATGTCGGTGTCGGCGTGCTCGAAATTGTGGCGCGAGTATTCCTGCTCGGCCTGGAGGAAGACGTCCCCGTAGGTGACGCGCTTGTCGTCGTCGCGGCCGTTGAAGGCGAGGTCGTAGACGTTCTCGACGCCCTGCACGTACATGGCGAGGCGTTCGAGCCCGTAGGTCAATTCGCCCGCCACCGGGGCGCACTCGAAGCCGGCGACCTGCTGGAAGTAGGTGAACTGCGACACCTCCATGCCGTCGCACCAGCACTCCCAGCCGAGCCCCCAGGCGCCCAGCGTCGGGCTTTCCCAGTCGTCCTCGACGAAGCGGACGTCGTGCAGGCGGGTGTCGATGCCGATGGCCGCGAGGCTGTCGAGGTAGAGCTGCTGGAGGTTCTCGGGCGACGGCTTCAGGATCACCTGAAACTGATAGTAGTGCTGGAGCCGGTTGGGGTTCTCGCCGTAGCGGCCGTCCTTGGGGCGGCGCGACGGCTGCACATAGGCGGCGTTCCACGGTTTTGGGCCGAGCGCCCGCAGGGTGGTCGCCGGGTGGAAGGTGCCGGCCCCGACCTCCATGTCGTAGGGCTGGAGGATGACGCAGCCGTAGTCGGCCCAATAGCGTTGCAGGGCGAGGATGAGCCCCTGGAACGAGCGTTGGGGCCGCATGTGCGGCGGCAATTCGATATCGGGCATGGCGGCTCGCAGCGGCGGAGAACGGCGATGGCGCGGCCGCGACCGGCATCGCCACGACGGCGCGCCCGGGCCTCGGCCGGCGGCTGCGGACCCTAGAGGCAGGGATTCGGGGGGTCAAGGCGAGGGCGCCGGGGCGCCGCTCCCTCTCGCCGCACGGCGTCGACGCGATGCACGCATCGCGAGACGCCGCGAGGCTTCGACGATGGCCGACCACACCGGCGGCGCGAGGGGGCGTCGCCAGGAACCGGGGCGGCGCGGCCCGGCCGCCTGCCGGAACGCTCCGTCATCCCTTCGTCCCACTAGACATTTTTCCCGCCTCTTGGGAGGCTTCCCAAGACACGCGGGCCGCCAGAGCCCGCGACAAACGAACAGCCGTCTCCCCGGCGGCCCCAGGGCAGGAACGCGAGCATGGCCGACGAGCGTACCGGCGCGCACTCCGCGCCGCCATCGGGGTCCGGGCGCCAGCCCTCGTCGGATGGCACCGCGGCGGCGACGCCCGGCGCACCGGCTTCGTCACCAGGATCGCCGCTGCCCGGCTCGTCGCTGTACGGTGCCGCCGAGAAGAACGACCCGTTCCGGCCGCTGGAGCCGCCGCCCGGCTATGTGCCGGGCTCCTCCGGCCGGCCGGCGCCGGTCGACTCCGCCCTGCCGGACGTCCGCCTCACGTCTCAAGGCGCCATCAGCGACGAGGCGCTGCGCAAGGCCGAAGCCTATATCGAGCAGGAGGAGGGAGCCGCCAACCGGCTCTCCGGCCGCGCCGGCATGATCGTCACCGCCATCGCCGTGGTGTCGACCCTGTTCCACCTCTACGCCGCCTACGCGATCGTCCCCACCCAGACGCTGCGCTACGTCCACGTCGCCTTCGTGATGGCGCTGTGCTTCCTGCTGTTCCCGCTGGCGACGCGGTTCCGCAACGCCATCCGCTGGTGGGACGTGGTGGCGGCGATCGCCAGCGTCGGCATTCTCGGCTACGCGCTCATCGGTGGCGAGGAGTTCACCGACCGTGCCACCATGCCGGACCCTCTCGACGTGGTGCTCGGCGTCGTCTTCATCGTCCTGCTCCTGGAGGCGACGCGGCGCACCACCGGCTGGATCATGCCGGTGGTGGCGATCCTGTTCATCGTCTACGCGCTCGTCGGGCCTTATCTGCCGGCGCCGTGGACGCATCGCGGCTACACCTTCACGCGCCTCGTCGGCCACCTGTTCATCACGCTGGAAGGCATCTTCGGCGTCGCCGTCGACGTCTCCTCCAGCCTGATCATCATGTTCACCATCTACGGCGCCTTCCTCCAGCATTCGGGCGCCGGCAAGTTCTTCATCAACTTCTCGCTCGCCGTGATGGGCGGCAAGCCCAACAGCGCCGGCCGCACCGTGGTGCTGTCGTCGTTCCTGCTCGGCGGGCCGTCGGGCTCCGGCGTCGCCACCACGGTGACGATCGGTGCCGTCGCCTATCCGATGATGGCCCGTGCCGGCTTCGAGAAGAACGCGGCGGGCGGCCTCTTGGCCGCCGGCGGGCTGGGTGCGATCCTGTCGCCGCCGGTGCTCGGCGCCGCCGCCTTCCTGATCGCCGAGTTCCTCAAGATCAGCTATCTGGACGTGATCTGGATGGCGCTGATCCCGACCTGCCTCTACTACCTGTCGCTCCTGTTCATGGTTGAGCTCGACGCCCGGCGGTTCGGCGCCAAGGCGGTGCCCTACGACACCTCGCTGACCATCCCGCAGATGCTCCGGCGCTACGGCTTCCACTTCACCTCGCTGGTGGCCGTCGTCGGCTTCATGGTGGCGGGCTACTCGCCGATGCTGTCGGTGTTCTGGTCGACGCTGCTGGTGCTGGGCCTGAGCTTCCTGCGGCCCGACACGGCGCTGTGGCCGAAGAAGCTCGTGCGGGCGCTCGCCGACGGCACCATCGGGGTCCTCAACGCGGCCACCACCTGCGCCTCGGCCGGCATCATCGTCGGCGTCGTCACGCTCACCGGGCTCGGCCTCAAGTTCTCGTCAATCGTGCTCGCCTATGCGGGCAACAGCCTGCTGCTGACGGCGCTCTACACGGCGCTGATCGTGTGGATCGTCGGTCTCGCGGTGCCGGTGACGGCCTCCTACATCATCTGCGCCGTGATCGCGGCGCCGGCGCTGATCAAGCTCGGCGTGCCGGAGTTCGCGGCCCACATGTTCATCTTCTACTATGCGGTGCTGTCCGAGGTGTCGCCGCCGACCGCGCTGTCGCCCTTCGCGGCCGCCGCCATCACCGGGGGCGATCCCTACCGCACCACGCTCCAGGCGTGGAAGTACACGCTGCCGGCCTTCCTGGTGCCGTTCGTGTTCATCCTCGATCCGCTCGGCGTCGGCCTGCTGATGGCGGTGCCGAAGGGCGGCACCGTGCTGGACGTCGTGCTGATCGCGCTGAAGACGGCGATCGGCCTCGGCGCGCTCGCGGTGGCGGCGCAGGGCTGGGCCTGGCGGGCGGTCGCCGCCGGCGAGCGCGGCCTGTGGATCGTCGCCGGCCTGCTGCTGGTGTTCCCGAGCCTCCTGGAGCCGGCCACCGAGTGGCTGGTGGGGGTCGACGTGCCGCACCCCGCCTGGTTTGGCCTCGCGCTGGTGGCTCTGCTAGTCTTGCACCAGATCAGGACGCGGGGCGAAGCGCGGCCGGCATGACGCCCCGTTCGGGTGGTCGGCCGGACCGGCCGGCCACGACCGCGAGACCAACCACAAAAGCAACACCTGATCGTAAGGGAGAACGTCCAGATGCAGTTCCGATTCCGCAGCGTATGGGCCGGTGCGGCGGCCGCCGTGCTGACCGTCGGCGCGCTGACCGTCGGCGTCGCCGTCGCCCAGCAGAAGACCATCGCGATCGGCACCGGCGGCACCGGCGGCGTCTACTATCCGATGGGCGGCGGGCTGGCGGCGGTGCTGTCCAAGGCGATCCCGGGCATGCAGGCGACCGCCGAGGTGACCGGCGGCTCGGTCGACAACCTCAAGCTGATCGGCTCCGGCCAGAGCGAGGTCGGCTTCTCCATGGTCGACGCCGCCCTCGACGCCTACAAGGGCGAGGACAAGTTCCGCGGCGGCAAGGTCGAGGTGCGCACCCTGCTGGTGCTCTACCCCAACCGCATGCATGTCGTGACCATCGAGGGCACCGGCATTGAGACCATGGCGGACCTCAAGGGCAAGCGCGTCTCCACCGGCTCGCCGGGCAGTGCCACCGAGGTGATGGCGTTCCGCGTCATCGAGGCGGCCGGGCTCGACAAGGACAAGGACCTCAAGCGCGAGCGGCTCGGCGTCGCCGAGTCCGTCAACGCCATCAAGGATCGCAAGATCGACGCCTTCTTCTGGGTCGGCGGGCTGCCGACCGCGGCGGTGACCGATCTCGGCGCCACCCCGGGCGTCAAGATCAAGATGATCGATCACGCCGACACCGTCGACAAGATGAACGCCAAGCACGGCCCGCTCTACGCGGCCGACACCATCAAGGCCGGCACCTATCCGGGCCAGGACAAGGACAACAAGATCACCGTGGTGTGGAACGTGCTGGTCACCAACGACAAGATGTCGGACCAGATGGCCTACGACATCGTCAAGGCCATCTTCGACAAGAAGGACGAGCTGGTCGCCGTTCACAAGGAGGCCGCCAGCATCGACTACAAGAATCAGCTCAAGGCCAACTCGTCGACACCGTGGCATCCGGGCGCCCTCAAGTACTTTGCGGAGAAGGGGGTGCAGATGTAGGCTCGACCGGACCGCCGCGCCGCGAAGGTCCGGCCCGAAGATCGCCGTGGCGAGAGCCGCGGCGATCGATGCCGGCACGAGCGGAGGCCCGAGCGTCACACGGCTATCGGGATGGAGGCGACCATGATGTCCGCGACATCCGCCGAACGGCAGCTCGGCGTGCAAGCCAGCGATCAGCGCGGGGCGCAGCAGAGCGCGCAGCCCACGTGCCCGCCGCCGGACCCCGATCCGACGCAGCCCCGCTACGTGCCGCCGCCCGGCGCCTGCGACTCGCATTTCCACGTCTTCGGGCCGCACGCCGTCTTTCCCTACGCGGCGAAGCGCCCTTTCACCCCGCACGACGCCCCCAAGGCGATGCTGCTGGCGCTGCACCGGCGGCTCGGCTTCGAGCGCGGCGTCATCGTGCAGTCGACCTGCCACGGCACCGATCATGCGGCGCTCGTGGACTTCCTGGCCGGGGCGGGTGACCGCTATCGCGGCGTTGCGCTGCTCGACGCCGATGTCGGCGTCGACGAGATCGCCCGCCTGCACGCCGCCGGGGTTCGCGGCGTCCGCTTCAACTTCCTGCCGCATCTCGGCAACCGGCCGTCGCCCGAAGGCGTGCGGGCGGTGGTCGAGCGGGTGGCGCCGTTCGGTTGGCACGTCGCCGTCCATGTCGGCGGCAAGGAGCTGCTCGACACCCTCGGCCTGATCACCGCCATCCGCGCCAAGGTGGTGATCGACCATGTCGGCCGCGTCGACGTCACCGAGGGTGTCACCGGCTTCGGCTTCGGGGCGCTGAAGAAGCTGCTCGACCGCGGCACCGTGTGGGTGAAGCTGTCCGGCCTCGACCGCCTGTCGCGGGCCGGGCCGCCGTTCGCCGACAGCGTCGCGCTGGCGCGGGCGCTGGTGCGCCACGCCCCCACCCGGGTGCTGTGGGGAACCGACTGGCCGCACCCGAACATCTCGCGCTTCATGCCCAACGACGGCGAGCTGGTCGACCTCATCCCGCAGATCGCCGAGGACGATCGCAGCCGGCAGTTGATGCTGGTCGACAATCCGACCGAGTTCTTCGAGCTGCCGCCGGCGTGAGACGCGGTCTGTCGGATCAGCTCGGGGTGTGGGAGTGGCACGGCTTCACCTCTCCCCGCTTGCGGGCTAGGGCATGCACACATCGCGTGCCACGCCTAACAGCGTCATGCGCGGGCTCGATGTTTGGCCCGGGGACATAGCTGACAGGTGTTCGGGGACATGGCTGACACTGTAGTGGAGGAGCATGGGAGGCTACGAAGGAGGCCTGTCCATGCCGTGGCACG
>WNKV01000019.1 GCA_009720755.1 Rhodoplanes serenus | reverse complement strand
GGCACCACCGAGGTGGCGAGCAACATCGGCGAGGTCGATCGCGGCGCCGCCGAGACCGGCTCGGCCTCCTCGCAGGTGCTGTCCTCGGCGCAGTCGCTGTCGAGCGAGAGCAACCGCCTCAAGCTCGAGGTCGGCAAGTTCCTGAACACCGTTCGTGCCGCCTGAGGTCCTCTCGGACGCCACGAGCACCCGCAACTGGACATCGCGGATCGTCGACGAAGCCGCATTGTCCTCCTCGACCCTCGACCCTCGACCCTCACCCGATCGGAGCCCCCGACATGAACTTCTCGAACCTCAAGATCGTCTACAAGATCATCGCCTGCTTCGTGTTGCTCGGCACCGTCGTCGGCGGCGGCCTGTGGTACGCCACCTCCCAGATGCAGGCGATCGACGCCGAGTATTCGTCGATTCTGGAGAAGGACGTCCAGGGCATGAAGGCGGGGCTGCGCGCCAACCAGCGCATCTTCGACTTCGGTCGCCTCTCCTGGCGCATCATCGCCGAGACCGAGATGGCCGACATGAAGCGGACCAGCGAAGAGATCCGGGCATCGATCCAGGAGTTCAACAAGAACATCAAGACTGCGGAAGAGCTGCTGCCCGGAGTGGCGGACCGGCTGCGCCGCGCCGAGCAGACATTCGCCGACATCTATGCAAACGACTATCCGGCGATCGAGAAGGCCACCATGGCGGACAACAATGTCGAGGCCCTGCGGCTGTCGAAGGCCATGGCCGAGAAGACCGCCGTGCTGCGCCGGCAGATGGTGGACGTGACCGCCGACATCGAGAAGACCTTGCAGGCCCGCTCGGACGCCGCCACCGCCGCGGTGAACAGCACCGTCCGGCTCACCATCGCCCTGGTCGGCGGCGCCTTCCTGGGCGTGCTGGCGCTCGCCTTCGTGATCGTGCAGTTCGGGATCTCGCGGCCGATCGCAGCCCTGACGGCCGGCATGCGCAAGCTCGCCGACGGCCAGTTCGACATCGCCCTCGCCGGCCTCGGCCGCAAGGACGAGATCGGCGAGATCGCCGACGCCGTCGAGATGATCAAGCGCAAGGCGGTCGAGAAGGCGCATGCCGAGGCGGCCGCCCAGGCCGAGGCCGACGAGCGGCTGGCGGCGGAGCGCAAGCGTGAGATGCACCGCATCGCCGACAACTTCGAGGCGGCGGTGGGCGAGATCGTCGAGACGGTGTCGTCGGCCTCCACCGAGCTGGAAGCGGCGGCCGGCACCCTCACCCAGACGGCCGAGACCACCCAGCATCTGGCCACCCGGGTGGCGGCGGCCTCCGAGACCGCCTCGACCAACGTGCAGTCGGTCGCCTCCGCCACCAACGAGCTGACCGCCTCGGTGCACGAGATCAGCCGCCAGGTGCAGGAGTCGAGCCGCATCGCCAACGAGGCCGTCAAGCAGGCCGAGAAGACCGACGGGCGCATCGGCGAGCTGTCACAGGCGGCGCAGCGCATCGGCGACGTCGTCAAGCTGATCACCGCGATCGCCGAGCAGACCAACCTGCTGGCGCTCAACGCGACCATCGAGGCGGCGCGCGCCGGCGAGGCCGGCAAGGGCTTCGCGGTGGTGGCTCAGGAGGTCAAGGCGCTCGCCGCCCAGACCGGCAAGGCGACCGGCGAGATCGGCGCCCAGATCACCGGCATGCAGCAGGCCACGCAGGAGTCGGTGGTCGCCATCAAGGAGATCGGCGGCACTATCGGCCGCATCGCCGAGATCGCCTCGACCATCGCGGCCGCCGTCGAGGAGCAAGGCGCGGCGACCGGCGAGATCGCCCGCAACGTCCAGCAGGCATCACAAGGCACCACCGAGGTGGCGAGCAACATCGGCGAGGTCGATCGCGGCGCCGCCGAGACCGGCTCGGCCTCCTCGCAGGTGCTGTCGTCGGCGCAGTCGCTGTCGAGTGAGAGCAACCGCCTCAAGCTGGAGCTGTCGAAGTTCCTGGTCACCATCCGGGCCGCCTGACGCGGCGCGTTGCCGGCGCCCCCGCGTCGGCGAACCGACACGCTCGGCCGGCCGCGCCGGTCGATGCGCCGACAACCGAGACCGGGGATCACCCGGCACGTCCCGCTCACCCCCTCCGCCCGGACGCCAAGTCCGGGCGTTTTATTGCGGGCGTTGTCCTCGTTCATCGACATCGGCGCAGGGGTGGCCGGCCCGACGGTGATGCTGCGGCCCCCTGTCGCGGCCGCGCGCCGGCGCTCGGCCGCACGCACGTCCCGACGTTGAAGGCCGAGCCGGTGCGCCACCGCTGTTCCGTGGTGCGAACCCCGCGGCGGAAAACCTCAGGTTTAAAGCCTAGCCCAGAGGTATTTGGTTTCCCAAAAAGACTAGATATGTGCCCATATTCATGGGACTTTTGGCGAAATTCATTGTTAAGTTTTGGCCGCCAGTATCGTCTGCCGCAACGGAGATGACACGCACGTGCCCGTCATCCCCCGCGCGATTTCGAGCCTCTCCGTCGATCCACCAAAGCCGACCTCACCTTTCGACCTCCCGTCACCTCGCGACGGTGGAACGCAGCCGTTCCACCGAGTGTCTGCCGTCGCGCATTCCGTCGACGGCCGGAGAACGTCATGTCGCTACTGACTCGCATTCGTATCCTGCCCAAAATTCTCGCCGTCATCGTGATGCTGGCCAGCATCGCGGGCTTCGGCGCCTGGTATGCCGGCACGCAGATTCAGCATCTGGAGCAGAGCTACTCGCGCTTCATCGAGAACGACTCGGCGGCCCGCACCGCCACCATCCGGCTCAACCGCGGGCTCTACCAGTACGAGATGTATCTCTATCGGATGATTGCCGAGACCAACGAGGTCGAGTACCGCAAGATTCCGCCGAAGGTGACCGAGGCGTTCAATTTCGCGCTGGAGCAGCTCGCCATCGGCAAAGCCAAGATGCCGCGCTACGCCGAGCTGTTCGACAAGCTCGAACGTGACGTGCGCGCCATCGACAAGGCAAGCCAGCCGGTGATCGCGCTCGCCCTGGAGAACCGCAACGAGGAAGCCACCACCCTGCTGCGCACCAGCGTCGATCCGCAGATCAACGCCACCCTGGCCGACGTGATCGCCGCCGGCCGGCAGATCGAGCTTGCCATCGCCGAGGGCACCGATGCGCTGACGGCGGCGAGCGCCCGCTCGGTCACCGCCACCTACCTGATCATCGGGATCGGCATCGCCATTGCGCTGGCCATCGCGGTGGCGGTCGCTCAGTTCGGCATCTCGCGGCCGATCGGCCGGCTCACCACCGGCATGCACCGGCTCGCCGACGGCGATTTCGAGGTCGTGCTCGAGGGCGTCGGCCGCAAGGACGAGATCGGCGAGATCGCCGAGGCGGTGGAAGCCTTCAAGCTCCGCGCCGCCGAGAAGGCCCGCCGCGACGCCGCCGCGCAGGCCGAAGCCGACCAGCGCGCCGCGGCGGAGCGCAAGCGCGAGATGCAGCGCCTCGCCGACACGTTCGAATCGGCCGTCGGCGAGATCGTCGAGACGGTGTCGTCGGCCTCCACCGAGCTGGAAGCCGCGGCCTCCACCCTCACCCGCTCGGCCGAGACCACGCAGCGCCTGTCCACCCGCGTGGCGGCGGCCTCCGAGCACGCCTCGACCAACGTGCAGTCGGTCGCCTCCGCGACCAACCAGATGGCCTCGTCGGTGCAGGAGATCGGCCGCCAGGTGCACGAATCGACCCGCATCGCGGGCGAGGCGGTGCAGCAGGCGCGCCAGACCGACGGACGCATCAACGAGCTGTCGCAGGCGGCGCAGCGCATCGGCGATGTCGTCAAGCTGATCACGGCGATCGCCGAGCAGACCAATCTCCTCGCCCTCAACGCCACCATCGAGGCCGCGCGCGCCGGCGAGGCCGGCAAGGGCTTCGCCGTGGTGGCCCAGGAGGTCAAGGCGCTCGCCGCCCAGACCGGCAAGGCGACCGGCGAGATCGGCGCCCAGATCGCCGGCATGCAGCAGGCGACCCAGGACTCGGTCGCGGCCATCAAGGAGATCGGCGGCACCATCGGGCGCATCGCCGAGATCGCCGCGACGATCGCAGCCGCCGTCGAGGAGCAGGGCGCGGCGACCGCCGAGATCGCCCGCAACGTCCAGCAGGCCTCGCAGGGCACCACCGAGGTGGCGGGCAACATCGCCGAGGTCGATCGCGGCGCCGCCGAGACCGGCTCGGCCTCCTCGCAGGTGCTGGCGTCGGCGCGCTCGCTGTCGAGCGAGAGCACCCGGCTGAAGACCGAGCTGGTGCAGTTCCTGACCAGCATCCGGGCGGCCTGACGACGACACGGCCGGCGGTCATCGCCGCAACCGATCCCCCGACGACGAAGCGCCCGGGCCTCACGGCCCGGGCGCTCTGCATTCAGAACCGCCGCCTCCCTCTCGGGGGCGGGCCTTCTGCGTCAGTCGTCGATCTGGCGGTCCATGCTGTGGTCGCGAAACTGCTCCGACTGAACGAACTTGCCGTCGAGCCCGCGTCCTTCGGGATGGCGCGCCTTGTCACGGTTCGACAGGACGCCGTTCTCCGGAATCTGCTCCGGCACGATGTCGGTGGTGCCGCCGGTGCCGTCGCCCTTGCCCTGCACGCCCGGACCGAAGTGCTTCTTGCTCGCATTGGCCATCTGTTGTCCTCGTCTGGCGGGTCATTGTCTGGCGGGTCATTCCTGATCGCACGTCACGTGCGAGACGCCGCAGCCGCTCTGGGGCGGCTCCACGGCGCGGGCGATCTGATCACTTGTGCGGGGCGCCGCGGCCGCTGCGCGCCGCCGCCTTGTCGATGCCGCCCTGGCGGTTGGTGTCGTTCTCGACATCGCCCTCGATGGTGTTGGCACCGGCCAGCTCCTCCAGCTCGTCCGGAGTGACCTGGGCCATGCCGAGTCCCTTCGATCCGCCGATCAGCGGATTGCGGTGGAGGTCGCTGTCGAGCGGGCGGCTGGTCTTGAGATGCTTGCTCATGCGCTGTCCTGATTGGTGAAATGACGACGCGGCTCAGTGGGCGGGGCGCGTGCCGCCGCCCTTGCGCTCCGGCTCGTGGGTGTGATGGCGGTCGGCGACGCCACCCCCGCCGGAGACGTCGCTGCGGGTGCGCTGCGGGTCGTCCGGCGGTGGCTTCAGGTCGCGGCGCGGCTCGTGGGCATCCTGGTGGGAGGAGCCCGGCCCGCCCTGGCGGATGCTGCTGGGGGTCTTCTTGGATGTCGACATCACCGCTCCTGCGCGGGGTCAGCGGTCCTGCTGATAACCCTGGTTGGTGGTGTTGATCTTGCTGTTGCCCTGGCGGCCCTGCTGATCGACGTTGCGACCGGCGACCTCGGCGGTGTGGCCGTGCGCGGCGTCGTCGGTGCTCGGCGTCTTGGGATCGCCGGTCCCCTTCGGGCTCTGATTCTCGGGAGGAACGGGCGGGGGCTTGGCGGTCATTCGGTGCCTCCTTCGTGGGTCTCGACCGGCGCCGGCGTGGGCGTCGGCGACGGACGGTCAGGAGGCCAACGCCCTGTCGCCACAGGGGTTCGTCACGCGGCCGGAAAGACGCCACGGAGGCAAGGAGCAACCGTCCCGGGGGCCGATGCCGGCCGTCCGCCACCACCCGGGCGGACGATCGTTCAGGGCAGCCCGGTGGGATCGGCGCCGGCGATGTCGAGGACGCGGAGCTGCGCCCGCTCGGCGCCCTGCCAGCGGTCCACCGCCAGGCAGCCGGCCACGTGCACGCGCTGCCCGCGGCTCTCCAGCAGGGCGCGGCCGAGCGGCTGGCCGGCGGCCCGGAAGGCAATCGCCTCCACCATCGCGCCGTCGCCCGCCTTCAGCCGCAGCCGCACATGGGCTTGGCCGACGGCGTCCGCATAGGCCACCACATGGGACGGCAGCGCCAGCACCGGCTCGGGATTGCCGGAGCCGAACGGCCCCGCCTGGGCGAGCGTGCGGCACAGCTCCGGCGTGACGGCGGCGCCCGAGACGGCGCCGTCGATCTTCAGCGCCTGATCGCGCCGCGCCAGCTCGACGGCCGGCGCCAGCGCCTCCTCCAGAAAGGCCCGGAAGGCGGCGAGCGCGGTCTTCTTCAGCGTCACGCCGGCCGCCATGGCGTGGCCGCCGCCCTTCACCAGCAGGCCCTCGTGGACGGCCCGCACCACGGCGCGGCCGAGATCGACCCCCGGGATCGAGCGGCCCGAGCCGGTGCCGGTGTCGCCCGGCTCCAGCGCGATCGCGAAGGCGGGCCGGCCGAAGCGCTCCTTCAGCCGCGCCGCCACGAGGCCGACGACGCCCGGATGCCAGCCGGCCGCCGCCGTCACCACCACGGCCCCCTTCTCGTCGTGGCCGAGCGCCGCCATCGCCTCCGCCTCGGCCTCCGCCACGGCGGCGAGCTCGATCGCCTGACGCTCGCGATTGAGCCGGTCGAGCTCGGCCGCGATGGTGCCGGCCTCCACCGGATCGTCGAGCGTGAGCAGGCGGGCGCCGAGATCGGCGCGGCCGATCCGCCCGCCGGCGTTGATGCGCGGCCCCAGCAGGAAGCCGAGATGCCACGCCTCGGGCGGCCCGGAGAGCCGCGCCACGTCCATCAGCGCCGTCAGGCCGGGCCGCTCGCGGCGCCGCATGCCGATCAGCCCCTTGGCCACGAAGGCGCGGTTGAGGCCGACCAGCGGCACCACGTCGGCGACGGTGCCGAGCGCCACCAGATCCACATAGGCGAGCAGATCGGGCTGCGGCCGCGCGTCGGTCCAGAAGCCGCGCCGGCGCAGCTCGCGCACCAGCGCCACCACGGTCATGAACACCAGGCCGACGGCGGCGAGATGGCCGAGCCCGGAGAGATCGTCCTGACGATTCGGATTCACGAGAGCGACCGCCGGCGGCAGCGTCTCGTCGGCCAGGTGATGGTCGACGACGACGACGTCCAACCCGAGTCGCTTCGCCTCGGCGAGCGGCGCGTGGCTGGCGGTGCCGCAGTCGACCGTGACGATCAGCCGGGTGCCGCGGGCGGCGATCTGGCGGATCGCCTCGACGTTCGGGCCGTAGCCTTCGAAGATGCGGTCCGGGATGTAGATGTCGGGATCGAGCCCACACTGGCGCAGCACCAGCGTCATCAGGGCGCTCGCGGTGGCGCCGTCGACGTCGTAGTCGCCGAACACGGTGACGCGCTCGCGCCGCAGCACCGCGTCGGCGAGACGCGCCGCCGCCGCCGCCATGTCGGTGAGCCGGTCGGGGTCCGGCATCAGGCGGCGAATGGTCGGGTCGAGATGCGCCTCGACGGCATCGGGCTCGACACCGCGGCCGGCCAGCACGCGAGCGAGCAGCTCCGGCGTGCCGTGGCGCTGCACGATGGCGAGCGCCCGCGCGGCGCCGCGCTCGTCCAGCCGGTCGCGCCAGACGCGGCCGGTGACCGATTTTTCGACGCCGAGGAAGGGGGGCGGGGTCATGGGCGCTCGTTCGCGCGGATGCGCCAAATCCGCACGCACTCACCTCTCCTCCCGCGCGGAGAGAGGTCGGAGACCGCGCCGCCAGGCCCCTCACCCCACCCTCTCCCCGCTTCGCGGGGCGAGGGAGTCCGGGCGCCGTGCAGCGTCCTTACCCCATCTGAAACTTCTGGAACTGGCGGTGCTCGGCTCTGATCCAGCGCACCGTGCCGGTGGTGGAGCGCATCACCACGGTCTCGGTCTCGATCAGGCCCGGGCGGAAGCGCACGCCGCGCAGGAGCGAGCCCGACACGACGCCGGTGGCGGCGAACACGCAGTCGCCCATCACCAGGTCCTCGAGCTGATACTTCTTCTTCGGATCACGGATGCCCATGCGGCGCGCCCGCTCGCGCTTCTCCTCGTTGTCGAGAATCAGCCGGCCCTGGAACTGGCCGCCGATGCACGACAGCGCGGCCGCGGCCAGCACCCCTTCCGGGGCGCCCCCGATGCCGAGATAGATGTCGACTCCGGTGGTGTCCGGATCGGCCGTGTGGATGACGCCGGCGACGTCGCCGTCGGTGATGAGCTGCACCGAGGCGCCGGTGCGGCGCACCGCGGCGATCAGATCGGCGTGACGCGGCCGATCGAGAATCAGCGCCGTGATCTCCTCGGGCTTGACGCCCTTGGCCATGGCGAGCGCCCGGATGTTCTGCTCGGGCGGCGCGTCCAGATCCACGACGCCCTTCGAGTAGCCGGGGCCGATGGCGATCTTGTCCATGTAGACGTCGGGGGCGTTGAGCAGCGAGCCGCCCTCCGCCATCGCCATGGTGGCGATCGCGCCGGGCATCGCCTTGGCGCACAGCGTCGTGCCCTCGAGCGGATCGACCGCGATGTCGACCTTCGGCCCCTTGCCGTTGCCGACATGCTCGCCGATGAACAGCATCGGCGCCTCGTCGCGCTCGCCCTCGCCGATCACCACAGTGCCGGAGATCGGCAGCCGATTCAGCTCGCGCCGCATGGCATCGACGGCGGCCTGATCGGCGGCCTTCTCGTTGCCGCGACCGCGCCACTGGGCGGCCGCCACGGCGGCCCGCTCAGTCACCCGCACGATCTCGATCGAGAGGACGCGGTCCAGTGTCTCGCGCTGACGGAGTGCGGCGGTCTGGCTTCGATCGCCCCTGACGAGCTCGCTCATGCTCACGACCACGTCCTTTTCACTGCGACCGGACCGCGGCGCGGTCCGGTCAGTTCTTCTCGATGCGGATGACCTGAGGGTTACCTGCGATCACGCCGCGGTTTTTGATCTCGCGCAAGGCTTTGCGCACCGCGTCCTCGGTCGTCGCATAGGTGACCAGAATGATGGGAGCCGGCGACTGCGTGCCGTCGGGATCGTCGCCGCCGTGCGGGCCGCCGTTGCGACGCCGCTGCACGATGGATTCGAGGGAGATCTGCTCGTCGGCGAGATGACGCGCGATGGTCGCGAAAGTTCCCGGACGATCGACGGCGAGGAGACGAATGTAATAGCCGCCCTCGTGCCGCTGCATGGGAGCGCGCCGGCTGCCGGCCAGATCCGCCACCGGCCGGGCGAACGGCCGCACCCGCGCACCCCGCGCGATGTCGGCGAGATCCGCCACCACGGCGGAGGCGGTGGCGGCACCGCCCGCCCCGGGGCCGACCAGGGTGATCGGCGAGAAGCCGGCGGGATCGATGGTCACCGCATTGGTGACGCCCATCACCTGGGCGAGCGGCGAATCGAGTCGCACCATGGTCGGGTGGACGCGCTGCTCGATGCCCGATTCGGTGCGCACCGCGACGCCGAGCAGCTTGATGCGGTAGCCGAGCTCGGCGGCGGCCGCGAGGTCCTCCGGAGTGATCGACGAGATGCCCTCGACATAGACGGCATCGGGATCGACCTGCACGCCGAACGCGAGGCTCGCCAGGATGGCGATCTTCTGCGCGGTGTCGTGGCCGTCGACGTCGAAGGTCGGATTCGCCTCGGCATAGCCGAGCCGCTGCGCCTCACGCAGGCAGTCCGCGAAGGACAGCTTCTCGCTCTCCATGCGCGACAGGATGTAGTTGCAGGTGCCGTTGAGGATGCCATAGACGCGATCGAACGAGTTGCCGGCGAAGCCCTCGCGCAGCGTCTTCACCACCGGGATGGCACCGCCCACCGCCGCCTCGAAGTTGAGCGCCGCCCCGCTGCGCTCGGCGAGCGTCGCCAGCGCGACGCCGTGACGGGCGATCAGCGCCTTGTTGGCGGTCACCACCGGCTTGCCGGACGACAGCGCCGCCTCGATGGCGGACTTGGCCGGATCGCCCTCGCCGCCCATCAGCTCGACGAAGGCGTCGATCTCCGGATCGGTGGCCAGCGCCTGCGGGCTCGCCACCCAGCGCAGGCCCGGAATGCCGAGCGCCTGCATCTCGGATTCGGCCTTGGCCGAGACCGCGACGAGCCGCACCGGCCGGCCGCAGCGCGCGCCGAGCACGTTCGACTCCGGGGCGTTCGACTCCTGCCGGTGCAGAAGCTGCGCGACCGACCCGCCGACGGTACCCAGTCCCGCGAGACCGACTTTGAGCGGCGCAACCATGTGAGAGAAACCTCGCGGCGAATGTTCGGAAAGACGTCAACCACAGGCGGGTTTCGTTTCGCTGAAGAAACCCGCCGGAAAAGCGAATCCCGGAGACGGCCGCCGAAGACCGGCGACCGCGCCGGGACTGCCGCCTCAGCGCGACTGCGCCAGCGGCACGACGTTGTGCAACTTTTCAGGTCCGCTTTCAAGAAAGCGGCGCAAGTTGCGGGCCGCTTGGCGAATGCGCTGCTCGTTCTCGACCAGCGCGATGCGCACATAGCCGTCGCCGTGCTCGCCGAAGCCGAGGCCCGGCGCCACCGCCACCTCGGCCTTCTCGACCAGCATGGTGGCGAACTCGATGGAGCCGAGGGTGTCGAACGGCTTGGGGATCGGGCACCAGGCGAACATCGAGGCGCGCGGCGGCGGGATCTCCCAGCCGGCGCGGCCGAAGCTCTCCACCAGCACGTCGCGGCGCCGCTTGTAGATCTCGCGCATCTCGCGGATGCAGTCCTCCGGCCCGTTGAGGGCGGCGGTGGCCGCCACCTGGACGGGCGTGAAGGCGCCGTAGTCGAGATACGACTTCACCCGCGCCAGCGCCGCGATCAGCCGGTCGTTGCCGACCGCGAAGCCCATGCGCCAGCCCGGCATCGAGAACGTCTTCGACATCGAGGTGAACTCGACCGCGACATCGAAGGCGCCCGGCACCTGGAGGATCGACGGCGGCGGGTTGTCGTCGAAATAGACCTCCGCATAGGCGAGGTCGGACAGCACGATGAGGCCGTGCTTTTTCGCGAAGGCGACCACGTCCTTGTAGAAGTCGAGATCCGCCACCTCGGCGGTCGGGTTCGACGGGTAGCACACCACCAGGGCGAGCGGCTTGGGGATGGAGTGCATCACGGCGCGTTCCATGGCGTGGAACAGCTCCGGTCCCGGCTCGCACGGCACCGAGCGGATGACGCCGCCGGCCATCAGGAAGCCGAAGGCGTGGATCGGGTAGCTGGGGTTGGGCACCAGCACCACGTCGCCGGGCGCCGTGATGGCCTGCGCCATGTTGGCGAAGCCCTCCTTGGAGCCGAGCGTCGCCACCACCTGGGTGTCGGGGTTGAGCTTCACGCCGAAGCGGCGGCCGTAATAGGCGGCCTGGGCGCGGCGCAGGCCGGCGATGCCCTTGGAGGCCGAGTAGCGGTCGGTCCGCGTCTTGCCCACCGTCTCCTTGAGCTTGTCGACCACATGGGCCGGGGCCGGCAGGTCGGGATTGCCCATGCCGAGGTCGATGATGTCCGCACCGGCGTTGCGCGCCGCGGCCTTGGCGCGATTCACCTGCTCGAAGACATAGGGGGGCAGACGGCGGATGCGGTGAAATTCTTCCATGATGTCAAAACCTCGGCTGCGAGATCGGTCCTGACCGGCTCGTCCGCGGGGTTCTAGCACGAGGACTGCCGGTTCGGAAAAGCTTGGCGTCAGGCGGGAGTCGATGGTCCGTCGGGCGCCGTGTCGGAGACGGTCCCGGATGGAGGAAGGGACCGGGAGTTCAGGGCGCGCCGGCGGCGCGCCGCGCGGCGGCGGCGCGGGCGGCAGCGAGATCGTCGACCACCTTCTTGCGCTCGGCCTCGGTGAGGGGCGCGTCGGAGCGCTGGCGCGGCAGGTCGTTCACGGACGGAAAGCCGGGCGCCGTTGCGGGACGATCGGGCACACCCTCGGGGAGGCCACCGACCGCCTGAGGCATCTCGGACAGAATGGACGAGCAGCCTACCAGCGCGCCGGCGAGAGCCGCGACCGCGATCAGGCGCATGACGCGACGCGGCATGGCATGGTGCAGCGCATCACGATGCAGCAGATCGCGCATGTCGCGGGAGCCGATGTCGCGGAAACCGATGTCGCGGGAGCATGTGTGACGGGAGCGCGCGTCACGGGACCGCGTGTCACGCCGATGCCGGGGAACGGTTCTAGACATCGCGCGCACTGACCAACATCTTAATCGGCGGACGAACGTGACGGCTGGGCCGACGGCTGCGGTACAGTCATAATATGTCCAAACCAAGGAGCGCCACCGATGGACACCGCCGAGGACTCGCCCGTGACGCCCGCCCCCGGTACCCCGCCGCTGCCCGCCGCGATCGTCGAGGCATCGACGGAGGCGCCGACGCAGGACATCGCCGGCGAGGTCGGTCACGCCGGCAACGGCGCCCACCCCGGCCGCGACGGTGATGCATCCGGCGGCGAGAGCGGCCTGCCTCCCCTGAGCTACGGCGATGCGGCGGCCCCCCCTCGTTCGGCCCCCCTGCCCGCTTCCTCTCCCGCCCCGCAACCCGTCCTGGCGGCGGCCGAGCCGGCGCCGCCCGCGACTCCCCCCGCACCTGCGGCTCCGACGCCGCCCGGCGCCACCGAAGCCGCAGCCTCGCAGCCGGCCTTCGTGGAGCCGCCGAAGAGCGTGGAGCCTCCCGCCGCAGCGGCGGCGAAGCCCGAGGCGAAACCCGCAGAGGTGAAGTCCGAGCCGAAACCCGAGAAGACCGCCAAGCCGGACGCCGACACGGCCCACGAGGTGCCGCATGTCGACATCGAGAAGTTCGCCACCAACGTGGCCCGCATGATGGAGCAAGGCGGCCGGGCGCTGGCCGCGTTCATGAAGCCGCGCGAGGAAGGCAAGATCCACGACGAGCCGCCCCAGCAGGTCATCGACGTCGTCACCACCTTCGGCAAGGTGATGGAGTATTGGATGCGCGACGCCAAGCGCGCCATCGAGCTCCAGACGTCGATCGGCCACGCCTATCTGGACCTGTGGGCCAACACCATGCGGCGTCTCGCCGGCGAGACCTCGCCGCCGATCGCGGTGCCGGACCCGCGCGACCGCCGCTTCTCCGATCCGGAGTGGTCGAGCAACACCTATTTCGACTTCCTCAAGCAGGCCTATCTGGTCACCAGCCGGCTCGCCAATCACCTCGTGGAAGACGCCGAGGGGCTCGATCCGGTCACCCGCCGCAAGGCGGACTTCTACATGAAGCAGGTGGTCAACGCGATCGCGCCCTCCAACTTCGTGTTCACCAATCCGGAGCTGCTGCGCCTTACGCTCCAGTCGAACGCCGAGAACCTGGTGCGCGGCATGAAGATGCTGGCCGAGGACATCGAGGCGGGCCACGGCGAGCTGAAGATCCGTCAGTCCGACAACTCGAAGTTCGAGGTCGGCCGCAACCTCGCCATCACACCCGGCAAGGTGGTGTATCAGAACGAGCTGATGCAGCTCATCCAGTACACGCCGACCACGCCGACGGTGCTGAATACGCCGCTGTTGATCGTGCCGCCGTGGATCAACAAGTACTACATTCTCGATCTCAATCCCGAGAAGTCGTTCATCAAGTACTGCGTCGACAACGGAATCACGGTGTTCACCATCTCGTGGGTGAACCCGGACGAGCATCTCGCCCAGAAGACCTTCGCGGACTACATGCGCGAAGGCCCGCTGGAGGCGCTCGACATCGTCCTCAAGATCACCGGCGCGCCGTCCGCCCACACGCTGGGCTACTGCGTCGGCGGCACCATGCTGTCGATCACCATGGCGTACCTGTCGGCGGTGAGCACGGCGGAGCGAATCCGCTCGGCCACCATGTTCACGGCCCAGGTGGACTTCGAGCGCGGCGGCGATCTCAAGCTGTTCACGTCGGACGAGACCCAGATCGAGGCGATCGAGCGCCAGATGGCCGAGCACGGCTATCTCGAAGGCGGCAAGATGGCCATGATCTTCAACTTCCTGCGCTCCAACGATCTGGTCTGGCCCTACATCATCTCGAACTATCTCAAGGGCGAGCAGCCGTTCCCGTTCGATCTCCTCTACTGGAACTCCGACTCGACCAGGATGCCGGCCGCCAACCACTCCTACTATTTGCGCAACTGCTATCTCGACAACAATCTCAGCAAGGGCGCCATGGAGATCGACGGCGTCACCCTCGATCTGAAGAAGATCCTGGTGCCGATCTACACGGTGGCGACGCGCGAGGACCACATCGCACCGGCCGAGTCCGTCTATATCGGCGCCTCGATGTTCGGCGGCGACGTCGAGTTCGTCTGCGCCGGATCGGGACATATCGCCGGCATCATCAATCCGCCGGCCGGGAAAAAGTACCAGTACTGGACCGGCGCGCGCCCGCAGGGCGAGAATGTCGAGGCGTGGATCAAGCGCTCCACTGAGCATCCGGGCTCGTGGTGGCCACACTGGCTCGAGTGGGTGCGCCACTTCGATCCGACCGAGGTGCCGGCCCGCATCCCCGGCACCGCGGCCGGCTATCCGGCGATCGAGGATGCGCCCGGCAGCTACGTCAAGGTGCGGGCCTGATCGGCGGCATCGCGCCCGCACGTCCTCACGGGGGCGGTACAGCCCGCCCCGCTCCGGCCGGCTCCGTCGGGAGTAGGCTCCCGACGGAAGCAGGAGAGTTGCGCCGCATCAATGCGACCGCCACGCCCGGGCCGATGATCGCCCCGCTCGTTCTCCCGGACGCTCGGGGCGCCCTGCCCCGCTCGTCCGAGCAAGAAGCATGGACAAGAGGACTCCCCCGTCATGAACGCCTCCGACATCATGGCCACCAGCGTCGTCACGGTGACACCCGACACCCCCGTGCAGGAGGTGGCCGCACTGCTGCTCCAGCATCGGATCAGCGCAGTTCCGGTGGTCGACCCCGACGGCCGGCCGATCGGCATCGTCAGCGAGGGCGATCTCATCCGCCGCGCCGAGGCGGGAACCGGCCACGAGCGGTCCTGGTGGCTGAAGCTACTGATGGGCCGCGACGTGCTGGCGGCCGAGTACGTCAAGGAGCATGCACTGCGAGCGGGCGACGTGATGACTCGCGAGCTCGTCACCGCGGCGCCCGACACGCCCGTGGCCGAGATCGCCAGCCTGCTGGAGCGCCACCGCATCAAGCGCGTGCCGATCGTCCGCGACGGCCGGCTGGTCGGCATCGTCAGCCGCGCCAACCTGCTGCACGCCCTGGCCACGCTGCGCCGGCCAGCGCCGCCGAGCCCGGTCGCCGACAGCGAGCTGCGCAAGCACATCATGGCGCGGCTCGAGGCCGAGCCGTGGGTGTCGTCCACGCTGATCAACGTCACGGTCACGGGCGGCGTCGTCGACGCCTGGGGCGTGGTGGACTCGGTCGCGGAGAAGCAGGCCCTGCGGGTGGCGATCGAGTCGACCCCCGGGGTGCAGACCGTGCACGACAACCTGGTGATCCGCCCGGTGGTGGCCGGCGTCTGAGGCCGGCGCGACACGGCCCGTGGGGCCACGCGGACGATCGATCGAGTCCTCGGATCGTCGGCGGCGTCGCACGCGAAGCAGCGGCACGCGACAGGCCGGCGAACCGATCGCGCGAACTGAGCACGGCACCGGATGAAGACGAGGCGCGGGCTTTTGGCCCGCGCCTCTGACGACGACACCCGTCGGCCGGTCCGTGCGTCAGGCGGCCCGGATCGTGTTCAGGAACTTGCCGACCTCGAGCTTGAGGCGGTTGCTCTCGCTCGACAGCGACTGCGCCGACGACAGCACCTGCGAGGAGGCCGAGCCGGTCTCGGCGGCGCCGCGATCGACCTCACCGATGTTGCTCGCCACCTCGGTGGTGCCGTGGGCGGCCTGCTGGACGTTGCGCGAGATCTCGCCGGTGGCGGCGCCCTGCTGCTCGACGGCCGCCGCGATTGCGGCAGCGATCTCGGCGATGCGCCCGATGGTGCCGCCGATCTCCTTGATGGCGACGACCGAGTCCTGGGTCGCCTGCTGCATGCCGGCGATCTGGGCGCCGATCTCGCCGGTGGCCTTGCCGGTCTGGGCGGCGAGCGCCTTGACCTCCTGGGCGACGACCGCGAAGCCCTTGCCAGCCTCGCCGGCGCGCGCCGCCTCGATGGTGGCGTTGAGGGCGAGGAGATTGGTCTGCTCGGCGATCGCCGTGATCAGCTTGACGACATCGCCGATGCGGTTGGCCGCCTGCGACAGCTCGTTGATGCGGCCGTCGGTCTTCTCGGCCTGCTTGACCGCCTCGCCGGCGATGCGGCTCGACTCCTGCACCTGGCGGCTGATCTCGTGCACCGAAGCGGCCATCTCGTTGGTGGCGGAGGCGACCGATTGCACGTTGGTCGAGGCGGTCTCGGAGGCCGCCGCCACCCGTGTCGAAAGCTGCTGGGTGGTTTCCGCCGTGCGCGTCAAGGTTGCGGCTGCGGCTTCCAGCTCGGTGGAGGCCGACGACACCGTCTCGACGATCTCGCCCACCGCCGCCTCGAAGCCGTCGGCGAGGCGCCGCATGTCGTTCTTGCGCTCGGTCGCCAGGCGGGCATCCGCCTCGGCCTTCTCGCGCGCCTCACGGGCCGCCTTGTCGGCCAGCATGGCCTGGATCTCGCCGACGGCGCGCGCCGTCTGGCCGACCTCGTCCTTGCGCTCGGTGCCCGCGATCTGGATCTGCTCGCCGCGGGCGAGAGACTGAAGGTCGCCGATCAGCCGTCCGATCGGCCCGGTGATGCCGAACTGCACCACCGCGAAGGCAAGTCCCAGCACGCCCAGGAAGGCGCCGCCCACCAGGGCGTAGGTCAGCCAGATGGTGTGGTTGACGACCGCGGTGGCATCGTCGGACTGCCGCAGCGTTTCCTTCTCGATCACGTTGATGAAGTCGAAGATGCGCTTGCGCAGCTCCTCGACCTTGCCGGCCAGGAGATAGGCGAGCCGCGACGCCTGTGCGTTCTCGTTGGCCAGGGCGAACTTCTCGATCGGCGGATAATCGACCGTGTAGAGCGCCATGAAGCTGCGGACAAACTCCTCCGTCTGGGCACGCGCTTCGGGCTTCTGCTTCGCGACCGTTTCCATGAAGCCCTGGAACGCCTTGGCATTGTCGGCGATCTCGGCGCTGGTCTTCTTCATCGACTCGGCGTCGAGCTCGGCGATCAAGCGCCAGGTCAGGCCGATGAAGTTGTAGACGCGCTGATTGGCGCGCGCGGCCGCCACCGTCGCCCTCGCATCACGCTCGATGATGTCCGAGTAGACCGTATCGATGGTCTTCATCTGCGAGGTCGCGTACCACAGTCCGCCCGCGACGACGCAGCCGAGCAGCACGAAGCAGGCGATGATCTTGTAGAGGATTTTGATGTTGGCGATCGACATGGCGATTCCAGTCCATGGCTCGGGTCGAGAATCGACCGTGACAGACACGACGGCACAAGCGGACCTGTCGGTGCGCTCGCCGTGCCGCCAGCAGGCAACGCGCCGGTCGCGAGAACCGGCAGACGAAACACGCTCTGCACTCTCCGGAGAGGCTCCGGTGCCCCCCGACGAGCTTCCGGTCGAGGCGAGCACATGCACCGCACGAGACGGCGGAGCCGTCGGACTCACTGCCAACCTGTGGGAGCCGGCCGTCTCCAGTCGCGTTAGCGATCCGATTGGCCAAGGCCGATGCCCGCCCGCACAGGACACATCGACTTGCGTACGCTGATCACATCATCTAGGTACCGCGACCCTCCTAATATTGAATAAACGCGAGGCAATATTCTCAAGTATCGCAGTATTTAGCCAGACCGTATCAGGCCAATGGTCGTATTTACCTATTCGTCGATAGCTAGTCGCGAAGCCACAGGCCGCCACTCCGGCCTCCGCACGGAGACCGACAAGCGCCGGCGCGCGGCGCGACGACGATCCGCCAGGACACTCCACGGGGCTGCGCCGAGCCGATTCGATACGACCACTCCGTCGGGAGCCGATCCAAGGGCGTGCTAGAGAGGACAGCCGAAGCGGCCGCCTCCGCACGCGATCAGGAAAGCCGGCGGCCGGAAGCGGCCCGACCCCCGCCGAACTCGGGTCCCGCCCGAGTTCGGTGCGTCAGGTCCGCAAGCCGGCAGAGCCGAGCTGCGCGGGGCGCGGAGCGACGCAGCCGCTGTCCGATCTGCCGAACGGTCTCCACCCCTGAAGGAAGGCCATGACGAACGACGGCCGCCCGAAGGCGGCCGCGCACGAACTTCGAGATGTGGAAGGGGCTCGGCAAGACGGCCGCCGGTTTCGGCGGCCCGAACCCGCCGCGCTCACGCGGCCCGAACGGTCGCCAGGAAGGTCTCCACCTCGGCCTTCAGGCGGCTGCTCTCGCCGGCGAGCTGCCCGGCGGCGCTGAGCACCTCACCGGACGCCGCGCCGGTCTCCTCGGCCCCGCGGCTCACCTCGCAGATGTTCTCGGCCACCCGGGTGGTGCCGTGGGCGGCCTGCTGGATGTTGCGCGAGATCTCGGCGGTCGCCGCCCCCTGCTCCTCCACGGCGGCCGCGATGGCCGAGGCGATCTCGGCGATCTGTCCGATGGTGCCGCCGATCGCCTTGATGGCCACCACCGAGTCCTGGGTGGCCTGCTGCATGGCGGAGATCTGGGCGCCGATCTCGCCGGTCGCCTTGCCGGTCTGGGCGGCGAGCGCCTTGACCTCCTGGGCGACGACCGCGAAGCCCTTGCCGGCCTCGCCGGCCCGCGCCGCCTCGATGGTGGCGTTGAGCGCCAGCAGGTTGGTCTGCTCGGCGATCGCGGTGATCAGCTTCACCACGTCGCCGATGCGGTTGGCCGCCTGCGACAGCTCGCCGACCCGCGCGTCGGTCTGCCCGGCCTGCCGCACCGCCTCGTCGGCGATCCGGCTCGATGCCTGGACCTGGCGCGAGATCTCGCCGATCGACGAGGTCATCTCGTTGGTGGCCGCGGCCACCGCCTGCACGTTGGTGGACGCCTCCTCGGAGGCGGTGCTGACCGTCGACGACATCTGCTGGGTGGTGTCGGCCGTGCGGGTCAGCGTCGTCGCGGTCGCCTCCAGCTCGGTGGCGGCCGACGACACGGTGGCGATGATGCCGCCGACCTTGGCCTCGAACTGGTCGGCGAGGCGCACCATGTCGGCCTTCCGCTGCGCCACGGCCCGCGCCTCCGCCTCCTTGTGCTCCGCTTCCAGGCGCGTGCGCTCGACCGCATTGGCCTTGAATACGGCGACCGCGTCGGCCATATCGCCGATCTCGTCGCGCCGCCCGACACCCGGGATCTCCACATCGAGCTGGCCGCCGGCCAGGGTCCGCATCGCCGCCGTCATCCGATGGATCGGGCCGGTGATGCTGCGCGCCATCAGGATCGACACCAGGAGCGTGACCGCGAGCAGCAGGCCGGCCGCGATCAACGACCGCTTGGTGGAGGTCCACACCTGGGCGTCGAGGTCGTCGACGTAGACGCCGGTGCCGATCACCCAGCCCCACGGCTTGAAGCCGATCACATAGGTGATCTTGGGCTGCGGCTTGTCGGAGCCGGCCTTCGGCCACAGGTAATCGACGAAGCCCTCGCCCTTCTGCTTCACCACTTCCGCCATCTCGACGACGAGCCGCTTGCCGGTCGGGTCCTTCACGTCCGTCATGTCCTTGCCGACGATCTGCGGCGAGCCCGGATTCATCAGGGCGCGGTTCTGAGGATCGTTGATGAAGAAGTACTCGTTGCCGGCGTAGCGCAGGGCGGCGAGCCGCGTCATCGCCCGCTGCCGGGCTTCGGCGTCCGACACGGTCCCCTTCTGGGCCGCCGCGTGCTCGTCCTTGATGATCGAGAGCGCGATCTCGCCCAGGTGCTGAAGCTCCACCTGCTTCTGATGCTTGAGGCTCACCGCGAGCTCGCGCGAGTCGAGCCACGAGATGCCGATGAGGCCCGCGAACGCCAAGGCGATCAGAGCGTAGATCTTACGGGAAATGGTGAAATTGAACTTTGCCAGCATGTGGCGGCTCCAATCGACGTCATAAGGCGACAGCAGCCGCGCAGCGGGAGCTACCCACAAGCGGAGTCGCGGGATTTTTCGGCACACGGAAATTGTCGCAACTACCACTTAAGGATTAATTAAAATGAACGTGTCTTTCTGCTCGACCCAAAGCAAAACGAAAGAACCCGCGCGGCCGGCCGGAGGATGCGCTCAGAATTCTCATTCTCTGAGCGACCGATAATCCATGCTCGCCAGGCAATCGCCCGAAAGACTAGTCACTAGATCTCGGCGGCTAGTCTGCCGCGGAGACCTCGTGCGCCCCCGCCCGGGAAACCCCCGCGCCTCCGCCGCGATTCCGGCGGAGAACGCTCTCTCAGGGGAACAGCGCCACCTGCTCGAGCCCGAGCGTCTCCGGGTAGCCGAGCATCAGGTTCATGTTCTGCACCGCCTGGCCCGAGGCGCCCTTGACCAGATTGTCGAGCGCCGAGCCGATGATGGCGCGGCCGGCCAGGCGGTCCTTGGCGACGCCGATGAAGGTCATGTTGGAGCCGCGCACATGGCGCGTCTGCGGCATCTCGCCGAACGGCAGCACGTGGACGAACGGCTCGTCCGCATAGGCGTCGACCAGGATGGCGTGGAGCTCCTCGGCGCCCTGCCCGGCGCTGCCGCGCACATAGATGGTCGACAGGATGCCGCGGTTCATCGGCACCAGATGCGGCGTGAAGGTCGGCACCACCGGGCGGCCGGCCGCCTTCGAGAACTCCTGATCGAGCTCCGCCATGTGGCGGTGATGGCCGACCCCGTAGGCGTGGAAGCCCTCCGACACCTCGGTGAACAGGTTCGCTTCCTTGGCGGCGCGGCCTGCGCCGGTCACGCCCGACTTGGCATCGATCACGATCTCGTCGACCGCGATGGCGCCGGCCCGGATGAGCGGCAGCAGCGGGAGCTGCGCGCAGGTGGTGTAGCAGCCCGGATTGGCGACGAGCCGCGCCCCCTTGATCTTCTCCCGGTAGACCTCGACGAGGCCATAGACGGCCTCCCGCTGCAACGCCTCGGCCCGGTGCGCGTGGCCGTACCAGCGCGCATAGGCGTCCGCGTCGAACAACCGGAAGTCGGCCGAGAGGTCGACCACCTTGACGTGCGGCGCCGCCGTCAGCAGCGCGTCGATGACCGCCTGGGTGGTGCCGTGCGGCAGCGCGCAGAAGACCAGGTCGACGCCGGTGCTCGGCCAGTCGAGATCGTCGATGGCGACCAGCCGCGGCAGCGCATAGGGCGAGAACTGCGGGAACACGTCCCGCATGGTCTGGCCGGCGCGCCGGTCGGCGGTGAGGAGCGCGATGTCGATGCGCGGATGGCGCAGCAGCAGGCGCAGAAGCTCCGACCCGGTGTAGCCCGAGGCGCCGAGAATGCCGATGTTCGCCCGTTCCGCCATGGTCCGTCCTTCCGCATGAACGCTGCGGCGCACAGATAGCGCCTGGGCGCCCGCCCGAAAAGGCCGCCGCGATGCAAAAGGCCGCCCGCGGGCGGCCTCGCGTCGCATGGCCGGAGCGCGGGCGATGCCGGCCCGCGGCGTTGCACCGTCAGGTGGCCACGACCAGCCGGTAGTTGTCGGCGCCGTCCTTCTCGACGAAGCCCGACGCCGGGAACGGGAAATGGAAGCCCTGCAAGCGCATCTTCTCGGCCGCCGCCATGTCGAAGACGCGCCGCCGCGTCGCCTCCGCCTGGGTCGCGTCCATGTCGTACATGATCCGCCAGCCCGGATTGCGCAGGAACAGCGCCGGGTGGTTGGTGACGTCGGACTGCACCAGCACGCGGTCGTTGCCGGAGGCGAGCACGAAGGAGGTGTGGCCGGGCGTGTGGCCCGGCGTCGCGATCGGGGTGATGCCGCCGACCACCTCCTTGTCGTGGACGTAGGGGGTCGGCTTGCGGCCGAGGCCGTCGAACACCCGCCGGGCGTTCTTGAAGTTGCCCTCGGTCGGGCCGCCCGCCGCCCGGCCCATGTTGGCGTCGTCCATCCAGAACGCCCACTCGGCCTGCGGCACCAGCACCTCGGCATTGGGATAGAGCGGCTTGCCGTCGGCGCCGAGCAGGCCGTTGATGTGATCACCGTGGAAGTGCGAGATCACTACGGTATCCACCTTGGCCGGGTCGATGCCGGCGGCCGCCAGGTTGGTGTGGAAGCGTCCGACGGCGCCGTTCGACTGCTGGAACGCCGCCGGCCCGTTGCCGGTGTCGATCACCACCAGCTTGCCGCCGGTGCTCACCACCAGCGGGTTGAACACGATGGTCATCTTGCCGGCTTCCATGCCGGCCCCGGTGGCGGCGGCGGCGACCTGCTCCTTCGGCACGTTGACCACGAAGTTGTCCGGCATCGGGAAGGTGCGGGAGCCGTCCGCCACCACGGTCACCTCGATGCTGCCGACCTTGTAGCGGTGAAAGCCGGGCGGCGTGCCGGCTGCGGCACCGGATGCGGCGTTGGATGCGGCACCGGGGCTCGACGCGGCGCCGCTCCCCTGCTGGGCGGACGCCGGCAGGGCGGCGCCGGCGGCCCCGAGGGCGGCGGCAGCCAGGACGGTGCGTCGGGTCATGTCGTTCATCCTTTGCTCCTCGATGGTCGTGTCGACGGCCGTCCGCGGGCGCGGACCGTCGCGAGTCTCGATCAGGGGAACCGGCGGGACGGTCGCCTCCCGCATGCAGGGCATCCCCCATGCAGGACACGCCCGAACCGACGAGGTGGGCGACCAAAATGTACGAGAACGAGGCGGGATCGGCACGTCCCCGCCGTTCACGCTCCAGTGAACCACTTGAGGCCGAGGCTGCCGGGCACCAGCAGCACTGCCGACCAGACGAAGGCGGAGGAGAAGTTGGCGGCCTGGAAGTGCCACCACGGCATCACGAAGATGCCGGCCACCAGCGGCACCGAGGCGCGCAGCGGCCCGAAGAAGCGGCCGATGAAGATTGCCGCGACCCCGAACTTGCGCACGAACGCCTCGCCGCGCGGCAGCAGGTCCGGATGGCGCGACAGCGGCCACACATGAGCGACCCTGTCCTTGAAGGTGAAGCCGAGCCAGTAGGACAGCCAGTCGCCGAGCGCGGCACCGACCGCGGCGGCGACCCAGATGGGCCAGAACTCCAGGCCGCCGAGCCCGACCATGGCGCCGATGCCGATCAGCGCCGCCCAGGCGGGGACGATGAGCGAGAAGAAGGCGAGCGATTCCAGGAAGGCCAGCACGCCGACCACCGGCGCGGCCCAGACCTGGTTGTCGCGCACGAAATCGATCAGGGCCTGGACGTACTGTTCCATCATATCCGGGAAGAGATGGGAGCCGAGCATGAGCGGGAGTAGACCCGGGCGGACGCATGGGATGCGTCAGCATGACGCGCCGCCCTCGCCTCGCCCGCCGCCCGGCGATGGCCGGGACGAGATCGACTTGGGGCGGATGATTTCACGACCGGGACGGCTTGTCACGCGCCACCCCTCCCCTCCGCGACGCTGCGGACTCCGCGATCGCGTCCCGGTTGCGGTCCGGCCGGCTCCCGACCCGGACGATCCGCGCGTACACTCCGCTCAGTCCGTCCGTTCGACGGTGACGAAGACCAGGTCGGTATCGCCGATGTTCTCGAGATCGTGGATGAACGAGTCCGCCTCCGACTGCACGAAGTGCCGGGTATCGCCCGCCTCGTAATCGACGATGTCGACCCTGCCGGTTCCGTACCGTGACCGGGCGCGGCCGGGCGCCAGAATGGTCCAGAAATAGCTCCGCGTGTGGCGATGGAACGGCAGCCGACCGCCCGGCGGCAGGTGGATGTGCCAGACGCGCAGGCCGGCCTCCTCGGACACGAGCCACGATCCGACCTGGTCGTTGCGATCGTTCGCCGCGAGCTCGGCGAGCAGATCGGGAGTCCACTCCGGACCCGTGAAGGGCGGTCGATCGATCGTATCCACCTTCATGGCGTTCTCCCGGTTCGGCGGCACCGGATCAGAGCGCGCACCAGCGGGCCTGAGCGGCGGCGTCGGTGCGGAAATCGTCGACGCTGGTGACGTGGACCAGCCGCCCCTGGTCGAGCACGCACACCCGGTCGGCGATCTCCAGGGCGCGCTCGACCTCCTGCTCGACCAGCAGCAGCGTGGTGCCGGCCGCCTTCATGCCGGCGAACAGCTCGTACATCTCGTCGACCAGCAGCGGGCTGACACCCTCGCTCGGCTCGTCCAGCAGCACGAGGCTGGGACCGGCCGCCACGGCGCGGGCGATGGACAGCATCTGCTGCTCGCCCCCCGACATCGAGGTGCCCATCTGGTCGAGCCGCTCGCGCAAGCGCGGAAAGGTCCGGGCGATGTCGGCGATGACGGTGTCCTCGTCGCGCCGCTCGCGGCTGGCGATCAGGCCGAGCCGGATGTTCTCGCGCACCGTCAGCCCCGGCACGATGCGGCGGTCCTCCGGCACGTAGGCAAGGCCACGATGGAACCGGGCATGAGCCGGCGCCCTGTGCAGCGGACAGCCCGCATAGCTGATCGTGCCGCTCATCCGCGGCATCAGCCCCATGATGGCCCGGAGCGTCGAGGTCTTGCCCGCTCCGTTGCGCCCGAGCAGCGCCACTGCCTCACCGGGCGCGACCGCGAAGCCGACGTCCTGCACCACATGGGCGCGCCCGTACCAGGCGTTCAGCCCGTCGATCACCAGGGCTCCGCCGGCGGTATGGGGGACGGGCGGAACCGCGCCGGCCGTCGGCGCCGAAAGGACCGTATGGACCGTGCTCATGCGGCCGCCCTCCGCTTGTGGGCGCCGAGATAGACCTCTCGAACCCGGGTGTCCTGCTGGATCTCGTCGGCGCTGCCGTGGGCCAGGACCTCGCCTTGATGCAGCACGTAGATGGTGTCCGACACCTCCATCACCAGGCCCATCTTGTGCTCGACCAGCCCGACCGCGCGATCCTCGGCGAGATGGCGGATCAGCGCCATCACCGCGCGGGTCTCCTCCGGGCTCATCCCGGCGGTCGGCTCGTCGAGGAGCAGGACCACCGGATCGCAGGCGAGCGCCACGGCGACCTCGAGCGACCGCTGCTCGCCGTGCGACAGCGCGTCGGCCCGGTGGTTCCGCCGGGTCGTCAGGCCGACGATCTCCAGCAGATGCAGGGCGCGGTGCCGAGCCTCGATCTCGTGGCGCCGGCCCGACCAGATGTCGAGCGGGGCCAGATGGGCCAGCACCGCGGCGACGACGTTCTCGATGACGCTGAGGCCCGGGAACAGGCTGGTGATCTGGAACGACTTGGCGATGCCGAGCCCGGCGTAGCGGTGTTGCGGCAGGCCGGTGATGTCGTCGCCGTCGAGCAGCAGCCGGCCGGAGGTCGGCGCCAGCGTGCCGGTCAGCATGTTGAAGAGCGTCGATTTGCCGGCGCCGTTCGGCCCGATGATCGACGTCACCTTGCCGTGCGGGAGGGCGACGGTGACGTCGCGGTTGGCGACGAAGCCGCCGAAGTGGCGGGTCAGCCGCTCGCCGACCAGCACCGGCACCGGACCGCCGGTCGCGGATTTCCTGCTCATGGCTGCCGTGCTCCCTCGAAGGTTCCCCACACGCCCTTCGGACAGAAGAGCACGAAGCCGATGAACAGGATGCCGACCACCGTCTGCCAGTACTCGGTGACGTCCGAGACGAGATGCTCGGCGCCGACGAACAGCGCCGCTCCCAGCAGCGGACCGAAGAAGGTCCCCATGCCGCCGAGCAGCGTCATCATCACCGCCTGCCCGGAGAGGTGATAGCCGAGCGTGTCGACCGGGACGGTCGACAGGTGGATGGCGTAGAGGCTCCCGGCGAGGCCGCAGACGAGGCCCGAGAGGGCGAGCGCCAGCGCCTTGGCGCCGCGCACGTCGAGCCCGCAGGCGCGCGCGCGCGGCAGGTTCTCGCGCATCGCCCGCAGCACCATGCCGAACGGCGACACCAGCACCCGGGCGAGCCCGGCCAGCGCCACCGCGGCGAAGCCGAACATCAGGTAGTAGCGAACCATCGGCTGGGCCGGATCGAGCACGAGGCCGCCGATCTCGATGGGCGCCGCCACGAAGCCGCGCAGGCCGTTGTCGCCGCCGGTGACGTCGGCAAACGTGATGGCGAGCTGATAGCCGCACTGGCCGAGCGCCAACGTCACCATCGCGAAGTAGATGCCGCGCGTGCGCAGCGCCAGCGCGGCGAACACGATGCCGACGAGCGCCCCGGCGACAGCGCCGGCCACCACCGCCAGCGGCCACGACAGGCCGAGCTTGAGCATCAGCAGCCCGGTCGTGTAGGCGCCGCCGCCGAACATCGCGGCATGGCCGAGCGACAGGATGCCGGCATACCCGAAGACGAGATTGTAGCCGGCGGCGAACAGGCCCATCACCAGCACGGTGCCGGCGAGCGAGGTATAGGGCAGCACCAGCGGCAGCACTGCCAAGAAGACGAGCGCGAGGGCGAGGCTTCCGACCGGGCCGAAGCGGCGGGCGAGCAGGCCGGTCGGTGCCGGGACGGTCTGGGCAACGGACATGATGGCGATCTCCCGGCGGATCAGGACAAGAGGCCGGCGCGGCCGAACAGGCCGTTCGGCCTCACCAGCAGCACGATGGCCATGAAGACGAACATCGCGAGATCAGAGAACGCCGGCGCAAACAGCGTGGTCAGGCTCACCGCCACGCCGAGCCCGAAGCCGGCGACCACCGCGCCGGCGAGAGATCCCATGCCGCCGACCACCGTCACCACGAAGGCCGAGACGAGCACGCCGTCGCCCATCTCGGGCGTGGCACCGCGCAGCGGTGCCGCCAGGATGCCGGCGAGCCCGGCCAGGCCGGCCCCGAACGCAAAGATCGCCAGCCAGACCCGCGAGACGTCGACGCCGAGGACGCGCAGGATCAGCGGGTCGCGGGCGCCGGCCCGGATGATCAGGCCCCAGCGGGTCCGCTCGATGCCGAGCCACAGCAGGGCGAGCAGCACCAGCGTGCCGGCGACGAGCAGCATCCGGTAGAGCGGGAAGTAGCCGAAGCCGAGATCGATGCCACCCTGAAGAGCCTCTGGCAGATCGATCGACAGGCCCTGCCGGCCGAACAGGATGCGGGCGGCGTCGACCAGCACGTAGGAGATCCCGAAGGTGAGGAGCAACGGATAGTCGATGCCCCGCCCGTACAGCGGGCGCACCAGCACCCGCTCGCTGAAGGCTCCGATCAGAGCCGAGACGACGACCGCCGCCACGCCCGCCGCCAGGAAGCTGCCGGTGTACTCGTGGGTCGCGATCCCCGCATAGGCGCCGACCATGAAAAAGGCGCCGTGCGCGAAGTTGACCACCGTGAGGAGGCCGAAGATGAGCGACAGGCCGACGGCGACGAGGACGTAGACGGCGCCCAGCGCCAGCCCGGTCACCGCCTGCTGGAGAACCAGATCGAGGGTGATGTCCATGGCGGGGCTCAGGTCTTGTGGCCGAGCGCCGCACAGGAGGCGAGGCGGTCTTCCGACCCCTGCTCCACCGCCAGCACCTTGAAGATGTCGTCCTTGACGGACGCCTCCTTGGGCGGCTTGGAGGTGATGATCAGGATCGATTGCACGGCCTGCTGGTCGCAAGCGCGGTAGTGCTGCGGCCCCTTGTAGAGGTCGTACCGGAGCGCCTTGAGGGCGGCGACCACCGCCTTGGTCTCGGTGGTGCCGGCGTTGCGCATGGCGATCAGCGGCGCCATCACACTGGCGAAGCCGACGGCGGCGTAGTCGGACGGGTTCTGGCCGCCGTGCATTCGGCGGAAGCGGTCGTTGAACGCCTTCGCCGAGGGGATCTCGTTCTCGATGCCCCAGTAGTAGCCGGTGCCGCCGACGATGCCCTCGTAGTGCGAATGGCCATCGATGATACGGGCCGTGTGGACGAGCTGCGGCGCGGCGATGCGCATCTGCCGCTTTACGCCGAACTCGGTCGCCTGCTTGAAGGTGATCTGCTGGTCGCGGCCGAAGCTCATGACCACCAGGAGGTCCGGCTTCATGGCGAGCAGGCGCGGGAAGTAGGACGAGTAGTCGGTGGCACCGAGTGGATGGCGGACCTCGCCGACGATCTCGGCGCCGAGCGAGGTGGCGACGGGCACGAAGCCGCGTACCATCTCGTGGCCGTATACGTAGTCGGACACCAGCAGGGCGACGCGCTTGGAGCCGCCGAGGGTCGGGACGACGTAGCGGGCCAGCGCCCCCGCCAGCATGAACGGCGTCGGCCCCTCGTGGAACGTGGTCGCCGACCAGTCGGACGCCGACACGATCGCGTCGGAGGCCCCGACCGGATTGTAGAGCACGCCGCGCTGCCGGGTCACCGCGTTGACGGCCAGCATCGGTGCGCCGAAGCAGCCGGCGATCAGGGCGACGTTCTCGCGCTCGATCAGCTCCTGGGCGCGGGTGCTGGCCTCGCCGGGATTGAGCTTGTCGTCGCGGACGAGAAGCTGGGCCATGCGGCCGGCGAGCCCGCCCTCCTCGTTGAACCGCGCGATGGCGACCTCCGCCCCCTTGACCTGGATGGTGGCGTCCGCCCCGTAGGCGCCGGTCAGCGGCACGATGTAGCCGACCTTGATCGGCTCCGCGCCTTGCGCCGACAGCCGGCCGGCAAACGCCGACGCGAGGAGCGCGGTGCCGCCGGCGAGCAGGCGGCGACGATCGGGACCGCTCCGGGTCTCGGTGATCATGGACTTCCTCCCTTTGATTTTAATTCAGGCGTCGGTCGAGGCCGACGTTGGCCGTCGGTCCAGTTCTGTCGCGAAGGCAGCGAGGCGGGCGGCGAAGCGGCCGGGATGCTCGGCGAACGGAGCGTGCCCGGCGTCGTCCCAAAGGTCGAGCGGCGCGCCGGTGATGCGCGCCGTCCATTGCGACTGAGCGGGCCGGACGACGGCGTCGCGGGCGCCGTGCAGCACCAGCACCGGACAGGCGAGGCGCGCCAGGCTCGCCTCGTAGTCGGCCGGCCGGCCCATCAGGGCGCGGCGCACCGGCAGCGGCACGCTCGCCGCCGCCACCAGCCCCTCCTCCCGCTCACGCCCGAACGGCTCGGGCACGACGGCGGCCGCGAAGGCGCGCAGGGCGTCGGTGGCCTCG
Source organism: Rhodoplanes serenus (assembly GCA_009720755.1). Taxonomy (GTDB): domain Bacteria; phylum Pseudomonadota; class Alphaproteobacteria; order Rhizobiales; family Xanthobacteraceae; genus Rhodoplanes; species Rhodoplanes serenus. The sequence goes on along the minus strand of WNKV01000019.1, from coordinate 93,310 downwards.
CGCCAGTCGTCCGAGCAGACCGCCGAGAACACCGCGCCGAGATCCGGCGCGAAATGCTCCGGCAGCGTGCGCAGCGTGGCGGCGACGAAGACGCAGCCGCCGAGCGCCGCCCCGCCGAATGTGTCGAGATAGTCGCCGAGCACCCGCCCGCCATACGACCAGGCGACCACGAGGGGCCGCGCGAGGCCGCAGGCGTCCAGAATGGCGGCGACGTCGCCGGCCCAGCGGGCTGGCTCGCGATAGGCGTCCGGCGCCTCCGGCTTGTCCGAGCGGCCGTGCCCGCGCAGGTCCGGCGCCACCAGCCGGAAGTCTGCGAGAGCCGGAGCCGCGAACAGCGGCCGGAACGCGAGGTGCGACTGCAGCAGCCCGTGCAGCAGCAGGATCGGCCGCCGAGCGCCCGGGCGGTCCGCCACCGACAGGCGGACGCCGTCGGGCGCGGTGACCGTTCCGGTGCCGACGGACGCGAAGGGGGCGAGGTCGGGTCCGTCCATCTCGGCGCTCTAGCGCGCGGCCGGGTCGTGGGCCTCGATCTTGGCCATCGCCTTGGGCGTGAACTCCGCCTTGGGCGCGTCCCCGGCAATGACGTAGAGCAGCAGGCTCTCCGCCTCCGGGTCGCCCGGCGTGATGTTGGTGAAGCGGCGGGCGATGCCCACCGGCATCGAGATCACGTCGTAGGGGCCGAGGTCCACATGCGCCTCGTCCGGCCCTTCGTTGTAGTAGAACCGCCACTGCCCGGTCAGCGGCATGAAGGTCTCGTTGGTGTCGTGATAGTGCGAGAAGGCGCCGGTGCCCGGCTTGCACTTGGCGAAGCCGAGATTGAAACCCTCGTTGATCGGGATCGCCGCCATCGCGGCGGCCGACTGGCCGACCGGTGAATGGGCGCCGGGCTCGTCCGCCGGCGGCTTGAAGCCGATGACGTTGATCAGCGTGCGCGCGCCTTCGGGGTGCGCCATGTCGGGGAGGCCGGCGCTGGCGCCCTCGAGCGTGTCGAAGCGGGCGATACGCCCCTCCATCTCCTGTCGCGACACCACGCGCGGAACGATTGCGGCCATTGGGGGTCCTCCTTTGAACGCTGTTCGTTGTTGGACCTCGACCAAAACTTATCAGGCTACAGCGAGCCAGATCGAGATCCTTGATCCAGATCAAATTATCAATCTATAAAATGATCGATCGATCATTTTGTCAAGTGGGATATGATCGCCTCCATGATCGACACCGTAGGGACCCGGCCGGCCGCACCGCGCCGCTATCTGCAAAGCCACGAGCGCGAGGCGCAGATTGTCGAACGTGCCATCGAGCTGTTCGCGCTGAAGGGATTCGCGGTGTCGACCCGCGACATCGCGGCCCACTGCGGAGTCACCCAGCCGCTGCTGTACCGCTACTTTCCGAACAAGCAGGCGCTGATCGACCGGATCTACCGGGAGGTCTACCTGTCGCGCTGGAATCCCGAGTGGGAGACCCTGATCCGCGACCGATCAAGGCCGATCCGCGACCGGCTGGTGGCGTACTTCGAGAGCTACACCGAGGCCATCACGGCCAACGAGTGGGTGCGGATCTTCATGTTCGGCGCCATGGAGGAGCCGCAGATCAACCAGCGCTACCTGTCGATGCTGCACGATCGGATCCTGTGCCCGATCCTGGAGGAGGTGCGGGCCGATCTCGGCCTGCCGCCGCCCTCGCCAGAGCGGCAGGCAATCGAGCTGGAGGTGGTGTGGGCGCTGCACAGCTCGTTCTTCTACATCGGCGTGCGGCGCTGGATCTATCGGCTGCCGGTGCCGGCCGACATGCCGACCGTGGTCGACACCCGGGTACGGGCGTTCCTGGCCGGAATGCGCGCGATCGCGGTCGCGTAGCGGCGGCGCCACCTCCGGCCGGGCGTCCGTGCCGTCGGTTCGAACGGTCGGTCAGGGCTTTCGCGGCTTGGCGGGCCGGCCGGAGGGGCCGAGCCCGAACGGGGCGATCTCGGGATTGGCATAGGGGCCACGATAGTCGTCGCCGGTCGCACCGTCGCGGGCCGCATCGTCCCCTGTGAGCGGCGCGCCCGGCACGGCCAGCCGGTCCGCCCACACCTCGACGGCGAACAGCCGCCGCGCCGGATCGATCGGCACCACGCCGAACTCCGGGTTGAGGGCGTCCGCCGTCAGCCCCAGCTCGGCCGCCGCCTCCGCCAGGCTGGGCGGCCGCTCGGCCCCCGTCACGGTCATCAGGGCGGTCTTCGGCGCGCCCATCGGGCCATTCTCCCGGTGCGGCACGCCGGTCCCGGCGGTCCTGCCATCAGACCCCGAAGCCCGCGGCGGCCGCGTCCGGGTCGATAATGCCGTGCCCATAGTCGCCGTTCCAGCCGGGGCTCGGGACGACCTGGCGGGCCGTGGCGGTGAGCTGGGCGAACAGGTTCGGCGGCGGCACCGCCTGCGGCGTCAGCTTGGTGCGCAGCGCCGCGACGCAGCCGGCCGCCACCGGGCAAGCCGCCGAGGTGCCGTTGTCGGGCACGCCCGGCCCGAACGCATCCGAGCCGAGAAAATGCGTGTAGGCGGTGAGGTCCGGCTTCTGCTGATACAGGCCGGCGATCGACGGCCCCTGCGACGAGTAGCCAACCCGCGTGTCGGTGACGTCGCAGCCGGCGAGCGTCAGCACGTCGGGGCTCGCATTGGCCCCCATGATGGTCCCGGTGACCCGCCCCTGGCACTGGTTCGCCGGGCAATCCGCACCGCAATTGCCGGCCGCGAACAGGATGTCGGCGCCGGCCCCGGCCAGCACCGAGACGAGGCCCTGGAACGGGTGGCGCGGATTGTCGATGTAGCGGCCCGGATGGCCCGGCGGAAAATCCCAGTTCGGGTGGTAGACGCCCCAGCTGTTGTTCACCACCAGGGCCTTGTAGCGCGGCGCTCCGCCCGGTGCGAAGGCGACGCCCCAGAAGGCGATGAGCTGGGCGAAAGCCTGGACCGCGACCGCCAGCGTGGAGCCCGTCATGGCGCCGCCCGGCACCCGGGTGGAGAGGATCGGAAAATCGAGCAGCGTCGCCTTCGGGGCGGCGATCAGCGCATCGAAGGCACACATGGTGCCGTGATTGACCGGATAGGTGCCGGGCGCGGTGGTGCCGCGCGGCGGCGTCCACGAGTTGCCGGCATCGAAGAGCGGCACAGTGCCGAGCTTGGATCGCAGATGTGCGAGGTTGATGCCGGTGTCGAGCACCGCAATCGCGACGCCCTGCCCATCCAGACCACGCCCCGCCAAGGCCGCCGTGCGGAGGCGGGCCTCGACGTCGGGGACGCCGCCCACCGCCGGACTGCCCGGGCAGGTCGGGAACGTGGCGATCAGCGGGTCGGCGAACAGTGGGCGGCCGTTCTGCTCGACCGGCACCTCGGAGGGATCGGACACCTCGACGAAGGCGCGCACCACGAAGTCGCGCGATTGCGTCGGCGCCACGGCTTCGAGCGACATCTCGCCGGGCACGCCGGTGCCGATCGGAACAGCCGGAAAGTCGGGATCGATCACGAGCCCCGGCGGGGTCTTTGCCTCCTCCAAGGGGATGCGCGGCGGTCGGCGCTCGAGGGTCGCCATCGCCGAATCGATCAGCGGCTCCTGGCTCGGCAGCACGGCGAGCACCGAGATGGGGCGACGGGGTGACGGGCTCTGCATGCGGTCCTCCTCCCACGGTGGGGGGAGCATTCTGCTATGGTTGCATAATACGGCAAATCACAACCCGAGGATCGCCGCACGCCCGGTCCGGGGTCCGACGCGAGCCATGCACACCACAGGTTGCGGGCCACCAGATCGTGCCCGCATCGATCGCGCCACACCTTCGCCCGGCCACGTGGCATAGTGCGGCCTCCGATTCGTCCGCTCCCCCCGACACGACAGTCCGATGGCCAAGAGCGCATCCAAGAAAGAGTCCCCCGACCTGTTCGCCGGCACACCGGCGCGCCGAGCCGCCGAGCCGAGCCGCCCGGCCGAGCCGAAGTCGGAGCCCGCACGGGGCGAGCCGGCCCGCGCCGAGCCTCCGCGTCGCGGCGCCGTGGCCGAGAGCTACACGGCGCAGGACATCGAGGTGCTGGAGGGGCTGGAGCCGGTGCGCCGCCGGCCCGGCATGTATATCGGCGGCACCGACGAGCGCGCCCTGCACCACCTGTTCGCCGAGGTGATCGACAATTCGATGGACGAGGCGCTGGCCGGCCACGCGACCTTCATCGAGGTGTCGCTCGAAGCCGGCGGCTTCCTCAGCGTGACCGACAACGGCCGCGGCATGCCGGTCGACCCGCACCCGAAGTTTCCGAAGAAGTCCGCCCTCGAAGTGATCATGTGCATGCTGCACGCCGGCGGCAAGTTCGACTCCAAGGTCTACGAGACCTCGGGCGGCCTGCACGGCGTCGGCGTCTCGGTGGTCAACGCGCTGTCGGAGACCGTCGAGGTCGAGGTGGCGCGCGGCGGCGAGCTGTTCCGCCAGACCTTCGCGCGCGGCAAGCCGGTCGGCGGACTGGAGCGGCTCGGCAAGGTCCATAACCGGCGCGGCACCAAGGTGCGATTCAAGCCGGACCCGCAGATCTTCCCGAAGCCGCGGTTCAGCCCGCAGCGGCTGTTCAAGATGTCGCGCGCCAAGGCGTACCTGTTCGGCGGCGTCGAGATCCGCTGGCGTTGCGACCCGAGCCTGCTCGCCGGCGTCGAAGGCGTGCCGACCGAGGAGACCTTCCGGTTCGCGGGCGGCCTGAAGGACTATCTGGCGGTCGCCGTCGAAGGCCACACGCTGGTGCATCCGGACCTGTTCACCGGCCTGTCGGGCCGGCCCGGGCAGAACGGCGCGGTCGAATGGGCGATCGCCTGGACGGCGGACGGCGACGGCTTCGTCTCCTCCTACTGCAACACCATCCCGACGCCGGAGGGCGGCACCCACGAGTCGGGCCTGCGCGGCGCCCTGCTGCGCAGCCTCAAGGACCACGCCGAGCGGGTCGGCCAGGGCAAGCGCGCCGCCGCCACCACCAGCGACGACGTGATGAGCGGCGCCGCCGTGATGCTGTCGGTGTTCGTACGCGAGCCGGAGTTCCAGGGCCAGACCAAGGACCGCCTCTCCACCGGCGAGGCGCAACGCATCGTCGAGAGCGCCGTCAAGGACCAGTTCGACCACTGGCTCGCCGGTAACCCGGCCCAGGCCAACAAGCTGCTCGACTGGGTGGTGGAGCGCGCCGAGGAGCGCCTGCGCCGCCGCCAGGAAAAGGAGATCGCCCGCAAGTCGGCGGTGAAGAAGCTGCGGCTGCCCGGCAAGCTCGCCGACTGCACCGGCACGGCGGCGGAGGGTTCGGAGATCTTCATCGTCGAGGGCGACTCGGCCGGCGGCTCCGCCAAGCAGGCGCGCGACCGCGCCTCCCAGGCCGTCCTGCCCTTGCGCGGCAAGATCCTCAACGTCGCCAGCGCCGGCAAGGACAAGCTCGCCCAGAACCAGCAGATCGCCGACCTCGTCCAGGCGCTCGGCTGCGGCACCGGAGCCAGCTATCGCGAGGAGGATCTGCGCTACGAGAAGGTGATCGTGATGACCGACGCCGACGTCGACGGCGCCCACATCGCGTCGCTGCTGATCACCTTCTTCTACCGGCAGATGCCGCAGCTCATCGAGGACGGCCACCTCTATCTCGCGGTGCCGCCGCTCTACCGGCTGTCGCACGGCGGCAAGACCTTCTACGCCCGCGACGACGCCCACAAGGACGAGATCCTGGCGCGCGAGTTCAGAAGCAACGCCAAGGTGGAGATCGGCCGCTTCAAGGGCCTCGGCGAGATGATGCCGGCGCAGCTCAAGGAAACCACGATGAACCGCAAGACGCGCACGCTGCTGCGCGTCAAGCTGCTCACCGACGATCGCGCCGACACCGCCAAGACGGTGGAGCGCCTGATGGGCACCAAGGCCGAGACGCGCTTCGCCTTCATCCAGGAGAAGGCGGCCTTCGCATCCGACGAGATGCTGGACGTCTGATCCGGCCGGCGGCCGAGCGAACCGCTCGCCGTCCGATGGCGCGCCGGCACGAGACGGCGCCGGGCCGATGTGACCATGCCGGGCATCCATGCCGGGCATCGCCGCGGACGCCGCCTCCCGCCGGGCCGATGGCCGGCTCCGTGCCCGATCCGGCCCCCGGCACCCGCCCTATCGTTTGTCGAGCACCGATGTCGAGCACCGACACGGCCGTGACGGCTAGATCCAAGCGGCTAGCCAATAAGGCATTGGCAATAATAACGAAAAAGAAACTCAACTCTGCTTAGTTCGGCTAGTCGCCGCCCGGGTCAGCCCACCTCACCATTCCCCTCCGCTCGATGCCGACTTCCGTTCCGATTATCAGCAAAGGCAATGCCATGACCTCGGTCAGGAGCAAGCTGCTCACCTCGATTCTTCTGCTTTTCGTCGCCTTCGTGTGCACCGCAGGTGTCGGTTGGTATGCATCGCGGGTGTCCCATCAGGGTCTCCAGACCGTCTTCAACGACCGCGTGAAGCCTCTTCGTGACCTCAAGGGCGTTGCCGACCTCTACGCCATCAACATCGTCGACACCGCCCACAAGGTCCGCAACGGCAACATGGACTGGGACGCCGGCGCGACCGCGGTCGAGACCGCCACCGGCACCATCAAGACGTTCTGGTCGGCCTACACGGCGACCCAGATGAATGCCGCCGAGCGCCAGCTCGCCACCGAGGCCGAACGGCTGATGCGCGCCGCCGACGAGGCGAAAGCCGAGCTGCTGGCCACCCTGCGCCGCAAGGACAAGGCCGCGCTCGACCGTTTCGTGCTGGAGCGGCTCTACCAGATGATCGATCCGATCAGCCAGGCGATCGGCAAGACGGTCGACCTTCAGATCATCGAGGCCGGTGCCGCGTACACCGAGTCCGATCGCAGCTTCTCGCTCGCCCAGATCATCATGATGGTGACTCTCGCGGTCGGCGTGGTCGCTCTCGTCATCTCGCTGTGGACCACCCTGATCGGCGTCGTGCGGCCGCTGCTCGGCCTGGTGGCCGCCATGCGCAAGCTCGGCGACGGCGACTTCTCAGTGGTGCTGCCCGGCCTCGGCCGCAAGGACGAGATCGGCCAGATGGCCGATGCGGTCGAAGCCTTCAAGGTGAAGGCCACCGAGAAGGCGGCCCAGGAGGCGGAGGAGAAGGCCGAGGCCGATCGCCGCGCCGCCGCCGAGCGCAAGGCCGCCATGAACGCCATGGCGGACTCCTTCGAGAAGGCGGTCGGCGGCATCGTCGCCACCGTCACGGCCGCCTCGACCGAGCTCGAGTCGGCCGCCAGCTCGCTCAGCCGCACCGCCGAGAACACCCAGATGCTCTCGACCCGGGTCGCGGCCGCGTCCGAGGAGGCGTCGGTCAACGTCCAGTCCGTCGCCTCGGCCAGCAACGAGATGGCGTCGTCGGTCACCGAGATCGGCCGCCAGGTGCAGGAGTCGACCCGGGTGGCCGACGAGGCGGTCCAGCAGGCGCGCCAGACCGACATGCGCATCACCGAGCTGTCGCAGGCGGCGCAGCGCATCGGCGACGTCGTCAAGCTGATCACCGCCATCGCCGAGCAGACCAACCTGCTGGCGTTGAACGCGACCATCGAGGCGGCACGCGCCGGCGAGGCCGGCAAGGGCTTCGCGGTCGTCGCCCAGGAGGTCAAGACGCTGGCGGCCCAGACCGGCAAGGCCACCGGCGAGATCGAGGCGCAGATCTCCAGCATGCAGGCGGCGACCCGCGACTCCGTCGTCTCGATCAAGGAGATCGGCTCGACCATCCACCGCATCGCCGAGATCGCCTCGTCGATCGCGGCGGCCGTCGAGGAGCAGGGCGCGGCGACCAACGAGATCGCCCGCAACGTCCAGCAGGCCGCCCAGGGCACCACCGAGGTGGCCGGCAGCATCACCCAGGTGAATCACGGCGCCGCCGAGACCGGCTCGGCGTCCTCGCAGGTGCTGGTCTCGGCCCAATCGCTGGCCGGCGAGAGCGCTCGCCTGAAGGCCGAGGTGGCGCGGTTCCTCGCCTCGGTCCGCGCCGCCTGAGGCGTCACCACGATCGGATCGGGCCGCGCGGCGGCCCGATCCTCCTCCGGCGGTCGAGCCGATGCTCCCGTCGCTTATCTCCCTCACCTCTTTTCATGCAATTCCGGCAGGCCGACCCGGCGTTCGCCGAATGGCCGCGGGCGTCGCCCTTCCTCGCGATCGCGGCCGCACGCCGGCACGGCGAGCTTCCACGGCAGATCCTCATCACGGCACACCCAGCCGTTGGGTGCCGAGATTTCATACAAAGGATCTAAACGGAAGAACCGGCCTGGGATTCCGTGCGTCGATAACGGAAAAACAGAGGGGCGAGCTAACGAAATCATTACGGGCTCTGATCTATCGAATGCGATGAAAATTGAACCCGCTGCCTCGGGACGAGCGTCACATCCCGCGGCGATGTCCCGGATCGTTTCCCATGCATTCGATCAAGTTCAAGCTCCTCGCCGCCATGCTGCTGCTGTTCTCGGCCTTCGTGTTCGCGGCCGGTATCGGCTGGTACGCCTCGCGGGTCGCCAATGACGGGCTCCAGACCGTGTTCAACGACCGCGTCAAGCCGCTGCGGGACCTCAAGGCGGTGTCGGACCTCTACGCGGTGAACATCGTCGACACCGCCCACAAGGTGCGCAACGGCAATATCGGCTGGGACGCCGCCCTCGTCGCCATTGAGAAGGCCAGCACCGACCTGAAGACATCCTGGGCGAGCTATGCGGCGACCAAGATGGACCCGACCGAGCGTCAGCTCGCCGGCGAGGCCGGGCGCCTGATGGCGGCGGCCGACAGCGGCAAGTCCGACCTGCTCGACATCGTTCGCCGGCGCGACAAGGCGGCGCTCGATCGCTTCGTGATCGAGCGGCTCTACCAGACCATCGATCCGGTGACCGAGGCGGTCGGCAAGATCGTCGACCTCCAGATCGCCGAGGCCGCCAACGAGTACGCCATCTCGGACCGGAGCTTCGCGGCCGCCAAGTGGGGCATGATCGCCAGCCTCCTGGTCGGTGCGGTGGCTTTCGCCTTGTCGTTGTGGACCACCCTGTTCGGCGCCATCCGGCCGCTGGTCGGCCTGGTCGCCGCCATGCGCAAGCTGGGCCAGGGCGATTTCTCGGTGGTGCTGCCGGGGCTCGGCCGCCGGGACGAGATCGGCCAGATGGCGGACGCGGTCGAGTCGTTCAAGATCAAAGCGGCCGAGAAGGCCGAGCAGGAGGTCGCCGAGAAGGCCGCGCAGGACCGCAGGATCGCGGCCGAGCGCAAGGCGACCATGAATGCCCTCGCCGACGATTTCGAGAAGGCGGTGGGCGGCATCGTGGTCACCGTCACCACCGCCTCGACCGAGCTGGAGTCGGCCGCCGGGTCGCTCAGCAAGACGGCCGAGGTCACCCAGGCGCTGTCCACCCGCGTCGCCGCCGCCTCCGAGGAGGCATCGGTCAACGTCCAGTCGGTCGCCTCGGCCACCAACGAGATGACCGCCTCGGTGCACGAGATCAGCCGCCAGGTGCAGGAGTCGAGCCGCATCGCCGGCGAGGCCGTCAAGCAGGCCGAGAAGACCGACGGACGCATCGGCGAGCTGTCGCAGGCGGCCAACCGGATCGGGGCCGTCGTCGAGCTGATCACGGCGATCGCCGAGCAGACCAACTTGCTGGCGTTGAACGCCACCATCGAGGCGGCCCGCGCCGGAGAGGCCGGCAAGGGCTTCGCGGTGGTGGCCCAGGAGGTGAAGGCGCTGGCCGCCCAGACCGGCAAGGCGACCGGCGAGATCGGTGCCCAGATCGCCGGCATGCAGCAGGCGACCCGGGACTCGGTGGCGGCCATCAAGGAGATCGGCGGCACCATCGGCCGCATCGCCGAGATCGCCGCGACCATCGCGGCCGCCGTCGAGGAGCAAGGTGCGGCGACCGCCGAGATCGCCCGCAACGTCCAGCAGGCCGCCCACGGCACCACCGAGGTGGCCGGCAGTGTCACCGAGGTCAACCACGGCGCCGCCGAGACCGGCTCCGCCTCGTCCCGCGTGCTGGTCTCGGCCCAGTCGCTCGCCGGCGAGAGTTCGCGGCTGAAGACCGAGGTGGCGCGCTTCCTGTCGTCGGTGCGGGCCGCCTGATCGGCTGCCCGATCCAGCCGGGCCGCGTGGCGGCCCGGCCGCCGCCTCTTCGGCGCGCCGCCCGCTTATTGCAGCGTGATGCCGGCGCCCTTGGCGATCCCGCTCCAGCGCGCGATCTCGGCCTCGATCAGCCGCTGGGCCTCGGCCGGCGTGTTGCCGACCGGCTCCATGCCGAGCTCGGCGAGGCGCCTCTTCGTGTCCGGCAGGGCCAGCGCCGCGACGATGTCGCGGTTGAGCCGCTCGATCACGGCGGGGGGCGTCCCGGCCGGCGCCGCGAAGCCGACCCAGAACTTCATCACCATGCCGGGCAGGCCCGCCTCGCCGGCGGCCGGCACGTCGGGCAGCACCGGCGAGCGCGTCTCCGACGCCATCATCAGGGGCCGGAGCTGGCCCGACTGGATCAGCGGCAGGGCCGTCGGCAGCGACGTCACCAGCACCTGAACCTGGCCGGCGACGAGATCCTGGAGCACCGCGCCGGCGCCCCGATAGGGCACATGGACGAGATCGACCCCGGCCAGGCTCTTGAACAGCTCGCCCCCCATATGGGTGTTGGTGCCGTTGCCGCCCGAGCCGAAGAAGTACTTGCCGGGATTGGCCTTGAGCAGCGCGATCAGCTCCCCCGGCGTGTGCGCCGGCAGCTTCGGGTTGACCACCATGACGTGCGGATTCTCGACCGCCGTGGTGACCTGCACGAAGCCCTTGAGCGGGTCGAACGGCAGGCTGGGCATCAGCCCCGCCGCGATCGTGTAGGACATCTCCAGGGTCAGCAGCGTGTGGCCGTCCGGGGCGGCGCGCGCCGCCGCGCCCCAGCCGATCACGCCGGCACCGCCGGTGCGGTTCTCCACCACGGTCGGCACCCCGAGCCCGGGACCCGCCGCCTGGGAGACGATGCGGGCCACCGTATCGGTGGAGCCGCCGGGCGCGAACGGCACCACGAAGGTGATGGGACGCGAGGGGAACGTCTGGGCGGTGGCGACCGCGGCGACGGCCACCAGCAGGCCGGCGGCGGCCGCCGCGAGGCGGAGCGGACCGGCGAGACGGAACGACGCGGCGAGCGGACGGGCCGCAACCTTGCGGATCGGCATGGCGATCACCCTGGAGGAGTGCACGAGGACGGGACGAGACGACGAGAGGACGGGACGACGGAGACGGCGACACGCGGTGGAGCCGGCGCGCACCGGATCGACCGGAGGCGGTCAGCATCGCGTTCTCGCCGGCCGTTGCCAAGTACCGTCGCGCGCCGCAAGCCTTCGTTAACCCTGCCGCGGCATCCATCGTGTTCGGCCGCCCGGCAGGCGCGTGGTCGGCCGTCGCCGGGCCGGGCGTCCGCGCGACGCGACCTATCGCCGGTGAAGCCACGATGGCACGGACGATCTCCAAGACAGGCGACATGCCGCCGCGCGAGGCGGTCCTGCGAGGCGTCGCCCTGCAAGAGGCCGGCCGGCTCGACGAGGCGGAGCGCGCCTTCCTGGCCGTCCTGCGCGACGAGCCGCGCGACTTCTACGCCCTCCACCAGCTCGGGGTGATCTGCTGCGCCCGCCGGCGCTACGCCGACGCGGTGCTGCTGCTGGCGACCGCCGTCGAGGCCCGCCCCAACTCGGCCGATGCGTTGTGCAATCTCGGCCTCGCGCTGCACGGGATGCAGCGGCACGGCGAGGCGCTGGCGAGCTACGACGCCGCCCTCGCGGTCGCGCCGGACCACCCCCTCACCCACCACAACCGCGGCAATGCGCTGTTCGATCTCGATCGGCACGCCGAGGCGGCGGCCGCTCACGCGCGCGCCCTCGCGCTCGACCCCGACAACCCCGAGACGCTGTACGGGCTCGGCAATGCGCTGCGCGAGCTGCGCCGCCACGACGAGGCACGCGCCGCCTACGAGCGGGCGCTCGCTTTGGCGCCGGCCCGCACCGACGTGCGCTTCAACCTCGCGCTGCTCGATCTCCTCACCGGCCGGCTCGCCGAGGGGTTCGCGGGCTACGATCACCGGCTCGACAAGCCGGAATTCGCCGAGCTGCGCGGTCGTTTCCCGACGCCGGCCTGGCGCGGCGAGGCGCCTGTCGCCGGCCGCACCGTGCTGCTGCATCCCGAGCAGGGGATCGGCGACATCATCCAGATGGTGCGCTACGCGCCGCTGCTCGCCGCCCGCGGCGCCCGGGTGATCGCCGCCGTGACGGCGCCGCTGGCGCCGCTCCTCGCCGGTCTCGCCGGCGTCGAGACGGTGGTGTGGGATCGCACCGCGCCGCCCGCCCACGACCTCCACTGCCCTTATCTCGGCCTGCCGCGCGCCTTCGGCACCACGCTGGAGACCATCCCGGCGACCGTTCCCTACCTGGCCGCGCCGGCCGACCGCCGTGCCGCCTGGGCGGCGCGCCTGGCGGCGCTGCCGCGGCCGCGGATCGGCCTCGTCTGGGCCGGCAATCCGGGCTTCGCCAACGACCGCCACCGCTCCATACCGCTCGCGGCGCTGGCTCCAGTCCTGCGGCTTCCGGGCCTCACCGTGGTGAGCCTCCAGAAGGAGTTACGGGCGGACGATGCGGCAATGCTCGAACGACTTCCGAGATTGGTTCAAGTGGGCGGGGCGCTCGCCGACTTCGCCGCCACGGCGGCCGTGATCGAGGCGCTCGACCTGGTGGTCAGCGTCGACACCGCTGTCGCGCATCTGGCCGGGGCGCTTGGCCGGCCGGTGTGGATTCTCCTGCCCCGGTCACCCGATTGGCGCTGGATGCTCGACCGCGACGACAGCCCCTGGTACCCCACCGCCCGCCTGCTCCGGCAGCCGGCGACGGGCGACTGGGCGAGCGTTGTGGCCCACCTCGTCGAAGACCTCGCGGCGTTCCGCGGCGACGTCGCGGCAGCCCCCGCCCGCGACGTCTGAACCGGCCCCGGCGGGCAGGCGAACCAACATCACGCTTCGGTGTTCCCCTCCGGTGCGCCTCGCTCCCGTCGGGGTGCCTCGGCTACGCTCGGCGCCCGCCGCCATGACCGGCCGGGCGTCGCCATGCCGCGCCCATGACCTCGAACGGAGACACCCCCGATGCAGATCGATCGCAGGCTGATGCTCGCCGGCGGCCTCGCCGCCGTCGCGGCCACCGCCCTGGCCCGCCCGGCTTTCGCCCAGGCTCCCGCCGCGAGCGGCCCGTTCCGTCTCGATCCCCTGCCCTACCCGGCCGACGCCCTGGTGCCCCACATCGACGCCCGCACCATGGAACTGCACCACGGCCGACACCACCAAGCCTACGTCAACAATCTCAACGCGGCGCTGAAGGATCACGGCACTGTCGCGGCGATGCCGCTGCACGACATCTTGGCCAAGCTCGGCGAGCTGCCCGAGGCGATCCGTACGGCCGTGCGCAACAATGGCGGCGGCCACGCCAACCACACCATGTTCTGGCAGGTGATGGGACCGCCGGCCGCGGCCGGCGCGGGTGCCGCGCCCGCCGGCGCCCTGGCAGAGGCGATCCAGCGCGACCTCGGCGGCCTCGACAAGCTCAAGGCCGACTTCAACGCGGCAGGCGGCCGGGTGTTCGGCTCCGGCTGGGTGTTCGTCACGGTCGATCGCAGCGGCAAGCTGGCGCTGGAGTCCAAGCCCAACCAGGACACGCCGCTGATGGACGGCAAGCGCGCGCTGTTCGGCAACGACGTGTGGGAGCACGCCTACTACCTCACCTACCAGAACCGCCGGCCCGACTACCTGGCGGCGTGGTGGAACGTGGTGAACTGGGGGAAGGTCGGCGAGCGCTACGCCGCCGCGACCGCGGGAACCCTGACCATCTGATGGACAGCCCGACCGGGCCGCCGGGCCGGATGGAAACCGACGTCGGTTCCCACCCGGACCGTCGTCGCGCTATGGTGGTGCAAGACTCCGCGTCCCGATAAAGCGAGGTTCCGATGTCGCGCTTTCAGATCGTGCGTCGCCTGGTGCAGCAGGCGCCTATCGCCGCCTTGCTCGGCCTGACGCTCGGGGTGGCGCTCCCGGGTCCGGCGGCGGCCCAGACCGCAGCAGGCTGCGCGCCGTTCTGCGATTACCGTCATTACTATGGGACCTACGATTACACCTGGGCTGCTCCGGCGACCTATTGCCAGCCGGTATGCGGCCCGGACGGCACCTGCGTGCCGGTAAAGACCTGCGTGCGGGCGCCGTCCGCCGCGCACGCGCCGTCCATCGTGTCGTTCTACGTGCCCGGCCTCGCCAATCCAGGCGCCGTGCCGGCCCGCGCGGTGCGAACCGCCCCCACCGTTCGGGTGCGCACCTACCGCGGAACGCGATGACGCCGACACGGCGCAGCACATTCGCACGTAGGCCGAAACAAAAACGCCCCGCGACCGGCGGGGCGTTTCGCATCTGGAATACAGCGTCTGCTGCGCGGTCGGGTTCGTGGACCGCCAGCCGATCAGTTGTCGCGATAGACGCGCTCGCGGCGCTCGTGCCGCTCCTGCGCCTCCAGCGACAGGGTCGCGATCGGACGGGCCTCGAGCCGCTTGATGGAAATCGGCTCGCCGGTCTCCTCGCAGTACCCGTAGGTGCCGTCCTCGATCCGTTGCAGTGCAGCGTCGATCTTGGCGATCAACTTGCGCTGGCGGTCACGGGCCCGAAGCTCGATGGCCCGCTCGGTCTCCGAGGAGGCACGGTCGGCGAGGTCCGGATGATTCTGGTTTTCGTCCTGCAAGTGCTGGAGTGTCTCCTTCGCCTCTCGCAGAATATCCTCTTTCCAGGCAAGCAGCTTGTTTCGGAAATACTCGCGCTGCCGCTCGTTCATGAAGGGTTCTTTGTCCGTAGGCCGATAGATCCTGCTGGTCTCCAGGCGCATGACTCGCTCACTCCCACGCGGCCGTCCCGTATGCTTCCATTCGACTTCTTTGGTCGATTCACTCTCGGTTGCGGTCGCTATATACAAGCGTTGCGACATAACGACAACAACAGATTGGATTAATGCCGCGCAGCCTTGGGGAAGCGAAGTATACGCGCCGCGATCGCAAAACGGGTGGAGCGGCGGCATTCCGGTAGGTGATTTGCTCCGCGCGCTCTCGGCAGTGTCGTTTCGCAACGCCGCGGCCACGCCGCATGTCGGGGCGGCGGCACGTCTCTCGGTCCCCGAATCGATCGTCGAAACAGCGGGGTCGCAAGCGCGCGATGGCGGTACTCAGAAGCCGCCCGGCTGCTTCATCTTGGCGAGCTCCACCTCGACCCTCAGCTCGATCTCGGCCAGCACGGCGTCGAGCCCGGGATCGCCGGAGCTTTCCTTGAGACCCGCCGCCATCACGCCGAGGCGGGCCAGCAAGCTCTGGTCGAGCGTGCCGGCGAGCAGCGCCAGCTTGATCTCGTCGAGCACGTCGAGGGCGTGCCGCCCGCGCACCACGGCGCGACGGCGACGCTCGGTCGGGTCCTCGACGCCCTGGAGGGCGAGCAGCGCGTCGATGCCGGTGAGCGTGCGCGGCGCGGCGGTGCCCGACGGCGCCGGCGTGCCGCTCGAGTCGGGCAGCGCGAAGCCGCCCGCACTGGTGCGGCGGGGGGTCGATCCCGGCGTCGGGGCGGTGGGTCCGTTCGGTCCGGTGATGCGCATGGCGGCGGCCCTGTCGACGATCGCTCGCCGGCGCTGGCCGACGACGGCGCGGCGGGCGGACCCGGAGCGGTCTCCGACGACGCGGCGGCGCGCCCGGCGAGTTGGCGCCGCGAGCGGTTAACAACTGGTAAACACCCGGCAGAGTTTGCCGGGTCGCCGCGTCGACGGGCCGAATTGTGCCGTGGCATCGCCGATGCCGAGCCAAAAACCCTTTTCCGATCAACGGCCCACCCTCACCGCCCGGCTGGCACGCTCCTCGCTACGAGGAGCCCGAGACGGCGCCGTCGCGCCGTCCCGGGAGCATGCGATGCGGGCGATCCTCACCTCGGCTCTGGCCGCTCTGCTCGTCGCCATCCTGGCGGCGGTGCCGACGCCGGCCGCCGCGACCTCGCGCATCAAGGACCTCGCCAATGTCGAGGGCGTGCGCCAGAACCAGCTCATCGGCTACGGCCTCGTGGTCGGCCTCCAGGGCACCGGCGACACCATCAACAACTCGCCGTTCACCCGGCAGTCGTTGCAGGCGATGCTGGAGCGCCTCGGTGTCAACATCCGCGGCCAGACGCTGCGCACCGGCAACGTCGCCGCCGTGATGGTGACCGCCAACCTGCCGCCGTTCTCCACCCAGGGCACCCGCGTCGACGTGACCGTGTCGGCGCTCGGCGACGCCAAGAGCCTGCAAGGCGGCGTCCTCGTCATCACGCCGCTGCTCGCCGCCGACGGCAACGTCTACGCGGTGGCGCAGGGCTCGCTCGCCATCGGCGGCTTCCAGGCGGAGGGCGAGGCCGCCAAGATCACCCGCGGCGTGCCGACCGTCGGACGCATCGCCAACGGCGCCATCATCGAGCGCGAGATCGACTTCGCCCTCAACCGGCTCACCCAGGTGCGCCTCGCCCTGCGCAATCCCGACTTCACCACGGCCAAGCGCATCGCCGCCGCCATCAACGACTTCCTCGGCATGCCGGTGGCCGAGCCGCTCGATCCTTCGACCGTGCAGATCACCGTGCCGAAGGAGTACACCGGCAACGTCGTCGGCATGCTGACCGAGATCGAGCAGCTCCAGATCGAGCCCGACCAGCTCGCCCGCATCATCGTCGACGAGCGCTCCGGCATCATCGTGATGGGGCGCGACGTGCGCGTCTCCACCGTCGCGGTGGCGCAGGGCAACCTCACCGTCACCATCTCGGAGGCCCCGCAGGTGAGCCAGCCGGCACCGTTCTCGCGCGGCCGCACCACCACGGTGCCGCGCACCTCGGTGGGCGTCCAGGAGGACGGCCGCAAGCTCGCGGTGGTGCGCGAGGGCGTGTCGCTCCAGCAGCTCGTCGACGGGCTGAACGCGCTCGGCATCGGCCCGCGCGACCTCATCGCCATCCTGCAAGCCATCAAGGCGGCCGGCGCCATCCAGGCCGACCTGGAGGTGATGTGATGAGCGCCGCCCTGCCCGGCCTGTCGCCCGCCGCCACCGTGGCGCTCGATGTCGGCCGGCGCGCCGCGCCTGCTGCCGGCACGGCCGGGGCGGTCGCGATCGGCAGCCGCGCGATGCCGGCCAAGAGCGCCGCCGAGACGGCGCGCGCCCAGGCCCAGGACTTCGAGGCGATGTTCCTCAACACCATGATGCAGAGCATGTTCACCGAGATCGGCGGCGACGGTCCGCTCGGCAACTCGCCGGGCACCGGCGTGTGGCGCTCGTTCCTGGTCGACGAGTACGCCAAGACCTTCGCCAAGGCCGGCGGCGTCGGCCTCGCCGATCAGGTCTACGCCACCCTGCTCGGCCAGCAGGAAGCCCGCAGCGCAACCGCAACCCGGAACCTCGTGAGCACCCGATGACCTTCTCGGCCCCTGCCCAAGAGACGCCGCTCCGCCCGATCGCCTCCGCCGACGAGGCCCGCGACGTGATCCGCATGCTCGACGAGACCGTCACGGCGCTCTCCGCCGTGATCGAGGAGGAGAGCCGGCTGGTGCGGGCCGGCCGTCTCTCCGAGGTGGCGCGGCTGGCGCCGCGCAAGACCGACTTCGCCCGCGCCTACCTCACCGACAGCCAGCGGCTGCGCGATGCGCTGCCCCGCCTGCGCGGTGCGCTCGGCCGCGATATCGAGGGGGCGAAGGCGCGCCACGCCGCCTTCCAAACGCAGCTTCAGGCCAACCTGACGGCCCTCGCCACAGCCCACGCCGTGTCGGAGGGCATCGTCCGCGGCGTCGCCGACGAGGTGGCGCGCACCACCGCGCCGCAGACCTACGGCGCCTCGGGCCGCACCAGCACGGCCGATCCGCGCCAGGCGGCCCGCCCGCTGGCAGTGTACCGCTCGCTGTGAGGCGCCGAGCCGCGCTCCGGCCCGGGGCGGACGCCTGCTCCGGACACGCCATTGCAACGTCGTGGGCTGAACCGAGGACTGGTCGGATGGGGGAGATCGGCCAACCCTGATATGGGGCCAAGATAAACAACAACAAGAATTGCAGAGCGTCGATTTGCACGTAGCTTCGCGGCATCTCAGCAAGCGCGGCGCGTGCTCGTCCGTTCGGCGGAATGCCGGCGGGTCCCGGACACGCCGTCGCGAACCGACGGGAGCAGCCGATGACCATGCCGGATACCGATGTGCTGATCGTGGGTGCGGGGCCGACCGGGCTGATGCTGGCCGGCGAGCTGGCCCTGGCGGGCATCGACGTCGCCATCGTGGAGCGGCGCGTCAGCCAGGACCTCGCCGGTGCGCGCGCCGGCGGCCTGCACTCTCGCACCCTCGAGATTCTCGATCAGCGCGGCCTCGTCGACCGTTACCTCGCCGCCGGGCAGACCGCGCAGGTGGCCGGCTTCGCCGGCGTCATGCTGGACATCGGCGACGCCCCGACCCGGCACAACTACGGCCTGGCGCTGTGGCAGAGCCACATCGAGCGCCTGCTCGTGGACTGGGTCGAGACGCTGGCGGTGCCGATCCTCCGCGGCCGTGAGGTGACGGACTTCACCCAGGACGGCGACGGTGTCGACGTCGCGCTCGGCGACGGCCAGCCGCTACGCAGCCGCTATCTCGTCGGCTGCGACGGCGGGCGGAGCAGGGTCCGCAAGGCTGCCGGCATCCCGTTTCCCGGGACGGACCCGACGACCAGCAACCTGATCGCCGAGGTCGAGATGCGCGAGGAGCCGCCCGTGTGGGGCATCCACCGCGACGCCCGCGGCATCCACTCGCTCAGCCGGACAGAGGATGGCCGCCGCATCCGCGTCCTGGTGACCGAGCCGCACGTCGGCGCGGCTGGCGACCCGACCTTGCGTGATCTCGGCGAGGCGCTCGTCGCCGTGTACGGGACCGACTACGGGGTCCACAGCCCGGCCTCGATCACCCGGTTCACCGACGCCACCCGGCAGGCCGCGCGCTACCGCGAAGGCCGCGTCCTGCTCGCCGGCGACGCCGCCCACGTGCATCCCCCGGACGGAGGTCAGGGGCTCCAGACCGGCGTGCAGGACGCGGTGAATCTCGGCTGGAAGCTCGCCCAGGTGATCCGCGGGACGTCGCCGGACAGCCTGCTCGACACCTACCAGGCGGAGCGCCACCCGGTGGCGGCCCGGGTGCTGCGAATCACCCTGGCCGCGGTGGCGCTGCGCGGCGCCGACAGCCGCACCACCGCGCTCCGCGACACCATCGCCGAGTTGCTCGCCGCGGACGAGCCGCGCCGGCGGATGGCCGCGATGATGTCGGGTCTCGATATCCGCTACGATCTCGGCACGGGTCATCCGCTGCTCGGACGCCGCATGCCGGACCTCGACCTCGCCACCGACGACGGCCCGCGGCGGGTGTTTGCCCTGCTCCATCAGGCCCGGCCCGTGCTGCTGAACCTCGCGGAGCCGGGCCGCTTCGACATCACGCCGTGGGCCGACCGGGTCCGGCGGATCGAGGCCCGCTACGATGGCGCCTGGCAGCTTCCGGTGCTCGGCACCGTGACGGCGCCGGACGCCGTGCTGATCCGACCCGACGGATACGTCGCCTGGGTGGCCGACCGCAGCCCCGATGGTCTGTCCGGTGACAGCCTTACCGATGCGCTGAGCACCTGGTTCGGACCGCCCGGCACGGCGTAGCGCCAGGGCCGGCGTCCACACCCGAATCCGCAGGGCCGGCCGCCGCCGCTTCATCGGATATCCAACGCTCTCTCGGAGTGGCATCCGATCCCGCTGGACCGGATGCCACTCTAGCGATGCCGCTCTGGAAGGTGCAGCGCTAGAACCGGATGCCCTTGAAGGTCCGGGTCTGCTCCACCAGGGCCCGCTCGGTCGGCAGCCGCTCCATGCTGCTGGCGCCGTAGAAGCCGTGGCAGTGCTTCGTCTTGCCGAGCACGTAGCTGGCATCCTCGGGCGACGAGATCGGGCCGCCGTGGCACAGCACGATGACGTCGTCGCGCACCGTGCGGGCCGCCGCCGCCCAGTCGTCGATCAGGGTCACGCAGTCGTCGAGGCTCTTGGCGGTCTCGGCCCCGATGCTGCCGCCGGTGGTCAGCCCCATGTGCGGCACCAGGATGTCGGCGCCGGCCTTGGCCATGGCGATGGCGTCCTCGGCGCTGAACACATAGGGCGTGGTGAGCAGATCGGCCTTGTGGGCGGCCGCGATCATCTCGACCTCGAGCCCGTAGCCCATGCCGGTCTCCTCGAGGTTCTGGCGGAACACGCCGTCGATCAGGCCGACGGTCGGGAAGTTCTGCACCCCGGCGAAGCCGAGCGCCCGCAGCGTGTCGAGAAAGTGATCGAGGATCATGAACGGGTCGGTGCCGTTGACGCCGGCCAGCACCGGCGTCTTCGACACGACCGGCAGCACCTCGCGCGCCATCTCGACCACGATGTCGTTGGCGTTGCCGTAGGCGAGCAGGCCGGCGAGCGAGCCGCGGCCCGCCATGCGGTAGCGGCCCGAGTTGTAGATGACGATCAGGTCGATGCCACCCTGCTCCTCGCACTTGGCCGACAGCCCGGTGCCGGCGCCGCCGCCGACGATCGGGATGCGGTCGCGGACCATCTGATGAAACTTGCTCAGCAGGGTTCGGCGGTCGAAACGTGACATGGCAGTCTCCAGTCGCAGATCGAAAGCAATGATGCGCCGGGTCAGCGGCGCACGATCTCGCGGAAGTGGGCGACGAGCGCATCCGCGAAGGGCGGATCGTTCATCGCCAGCGGCAGCCGGATCAGCCGGCGCTGCGCGGTCTGCACGACGGTGCGTTCAAGCGCGTCGATCAGCGCGGCGTCGGCCTCCGGATCGTGGAACGGCCCGCCGGCGACGTCGATCATCGAGAAGCCGCGCTCCGGAACGAGGAAGCGCACCGGCCCTTCCATCTGGTTGAGCTTGGCGCCGATCCACTCGCCCATGCGGCGGTTCTCCTCGGGCGTGGTGCGCATCAGCGTCACCTGGGCGTTGTGGACGTGGAGCTGGCGACCCCGGTACTTCTCCGGGACGGTGTCGAGGCCGCCGAAGTTGACCATGTCGAGCGCCCCGCAGGAGCCCACATAGGGCAGCCGGGTGCGGATGGCGGCGCCGAGCCGGTCCTCGCCGGCGCTCATCACGCCACCCATGAACAGGTCGGCGACCTCGGTGGTGGTGGTGTCGATCAGGCCGACCAGCCGGCCGCTGTCGGCCAGCTTCTCCATGGTGCGGCCGCCCGCCCCGGTGGCGTGGAACACGAAGCACTCGTACTCGCCCTTGAGCAGATCGACGATGCGATGCACGCAGGGCGTGGTGACGCCGAACATGGTGAGGCCGATCGCCGGCTTGTCGGTTCCGGCGGCGGCCGGGATCGGCCGCAGGACGGCGCCTGCCAGCATGTTGGCGGCATTGCCGAGCACCTGGCGCGAGATCGCGTTGATGCCGGCGACATCGACCACCGAGTACATCATGGCGATGTCGTTCGGCCCCACATAGGGGGCCACGTTGCCGGACGCGACGGTGGACACCATGATCTTCGGCACGCCGATCGGCAGCCGGCCCATGCCGGGCGTGATCAGCGCGGTGTTGCCCGAGCCGCCGATGCCGATCATCCCGAGGATGTCGTCCTTGTTGCGCTCGACCCATCCCTCGAAGGCCGTCGCCATGGCGGCGATCGCCTGGCCGCGATCGTCCGACCGGCTCACCGCCGCGGGGCCTTCGGGGTGGCAGGCCGCCACCGCGGCGGCCGAGACATCCGCGCCGGTGTCGCCGCTCTTGGTGCCGACGTCGACCAGCCGTACGGGCACACCCGCCGCCTGGATCACGCCCCTCACATAGTCGAGATCCTCCAATTTCGTATCGCAGGTGCCGACGACGATCGCCCACCGCTTGCCGCTGGTCGCATTCATGATGCTGCACATCCCTGCTGGCGCCAATCCGGCGCCGACATCGGGACTGTGCCGCCGTCTCCGGTCGGCACCAAGGGTTTTCGGCGTGACCGGGTGCCGCCGTCGGAGGACGGGCACGAACGCCGCGCCGGCAACCCGGCCGTGCGGCCCGCCGGCTCCACCGCCGCGCGCCGCCGTGCTCCGAGCAATCGTTAAAACTTTAGCGACTTCAGTATTTCTCGGTAACCATCTTTCCTAACAAGACCTTAACACGAGGAGCCTACACATTCTGGATTGAACGGTGGAAAGCGTTTCGGGAATCGGAGGGGCCGACCGTCGAGGGCCGAGAATCAAAATGGATACGAGCCTCACCATAAGGCCGCAGATCGGTGCTCCCAGCGCCGACACTGTGCGGCCCGTGGCGATCGAGGCTCCCGCGGCCCCGAGCGTCCTGCCGATCGCCAAGACGGTGCCGTCGGCGAGCGGGATGAACGCCACCACCACCGATCCGAACCTCGCGCGCAACGGCAACCCGCCGGCGCAGAGCCAGCCGACCGAAGCTCTCGCCCGCCAAGCCTCGCCCCAGATCACCCGCGAGGTGATCCTCGACCCCGCCACCCGCGAGGTCGTGTTCCGGGTGATCGATCAACGCTCGCGTCAGGTGCTGCGTCAGGTGCCCGACGAGGCGCTGATGCGGATGCGCGCCTACAACAAGGCGTTGCAGGAGGGCAGGACGCCCGCCGACGTGATGTCGCGCGCCGACGTCCAGGCTTGAGCCACCTCACCGCGCTTCCGCTCGCCCGCCGCGCGACGATGACGATATCGCCGGATCGCCGGCCGCGTCCCCCGACCACTCCGATCAGCGGCAACGCAATCGAAACCAAGGCCCGCGGAATCGGCGCCGATGCGGTTCGTTATCACGCCGTTAACCCATCCTCTTTACGGTTGTTTACACCCCGCCGTGCGATCACGGCCGGCGACCATGATGGTCGAATCTCTGTGCCAGTAAGGCACCACAACCAGAAAGGTTGAGTTCCATGGCTTCCGGTATCACCCTCTCGGCCGGCGTCCGTCAGAATCTGCTCTCGTTGCAGAACACCGCGGACATGATGGCGACCACCCAGAATCGGCTCGCCACCGGCAAGAAGGTCAACTCGGCCCTCGATAACCCGTCGAACTTCTTCACCTCGCAATCGCTGGGCGATCGCGCCGGCGACCTCAACTCGCTGCTCGACTCGATCGGCCAGGCTGTGAAGACCCTCGACGCGGCCAACAACGGCATCACCTCGCTGACCAAGCTCGTGCAGTCGGCGAAGTCGATCGCCCAGCAGGCCCGCTCGGCCACCGCTCCGGCGGCGACCTACGACGCCCTCAACGTCACCGGCACGCTGCCGTCGGAGACCATCGGCTCGACCATCGCGGGCGGCGGTAACGACCTGTCGGCCAAGGCCGTCAACCTGTCGTTCACCAACCTGGCGGAGACCGTCAGCACGACCTCCGGCTCGGTGGCGTTCGCCAACGATGCCGCGGTGGCCGCGGCCTTCCCCGGCTCCAACGCCAACGACGGCACCGTCCAGCTCAACGTGACGACGGGCGGCACCACGTCGACGTTCAACGTCACCCTCGACAACGCGACGGTGCAGACCAAGGCGGACCTGCTCGCGGCCTTCAACAGCGCCACCGACGGCGGTGGCAACACCCTCGCCTCGTTCGGCGTGACCGCCACCTTCAACGGCGGCAACAACCTCACGCTGACCTCCAACAGCGCCGATACCGACTTCTCGATCAGCGCTGGCGGCTCGGGCTCGACCGCCGCGACCCTGACGGCGATCGGCGTCACCGCCGGCTCGTACAACTCGACCAGCCTGCTCGACCGCGTCGTCGCTAACGGCGGCACCGCGGGCTCGTCCAGCCTGGTCGTCAGCGTCTCCGGCCAGTCCGACAAGACGGTGACGTTCGGCAACTCGGGTGGCCAGGTCTCGACCATCTCCGAGCTCCAGTCCTGGATGAACTCGAACCGTGGCGCCGCGACGGCTTCGATCTCCGGCACCACCTTCTCGATGAGCCTCGGCGCCGGCACCGGCAACGCGCTCGGCTTCAATGCGTCGGATGTCGGCGTCACCAAGGCGCTCGGCCTCGACGCGGCAGCCGCCAACTACAACTTCGGCACCGGCGCCCGTGGCGGCATGGGTACGGCGCTGAGCAAGAGCTTCAACAGCGACCTGACGCTGGGCGAGCTCGACACCACGCTCGCCAGCGGCACCAGCATCGCCATCACGGTCAACGCCAACGACGGCACTGGGCCGCAGACCCAGACGGTCGGTCTCGCCGGCACCGACAATCTGAGCGCGGTGGTGAACAAGCTGAAGGCCAACGCGACCCTCAGCGCCAGCCTCGATATCTCCAACCAGGCCGGCAAGCTGAAGATGGTCGCCAAGACCGCCGACGTCGACTTCTCGATCGCCGCCGGCTCCGCCACCACGGCGCTGAACATGACGGCCGGCTCGTACAACTCGACGAGCCTGCTCGACCAGGTGATCAGCGGCGGCGGCGCGGAAGGCGACACCATGACGGTGGCGGCCAACGGCGGCGTCGCGCAGACCATCACGTTCGGCAAGGGCTCCGGCCAGGTTTCGACGATCGCCGAGTTCACCACGGCGCTGTCCAACCTGTCCGGTGTCACCACCAGCGTGACCGGCTCGGCCTTCCAGGTCGGCGTCGCGTCCGGCTCCAGCCAGACGACGCTGACCATCGGCGGCTCGACCAATACGCTGACGGCCCTCGGCACCAGCTCCCAGACCAAGACGGGCACCAAGCACGAGGGATCGCCGAACTCGACTCGCGAGAGCCTGCAAAAGGACTTCAACGACGTCCTCGACCAGATCGACTCGCTGTCGAAGGATGCCTCCTACAACGGCATCAACCTGCTGAACGGCGACGACCTCAAGGTGGCCTTCAACGAGAAGAACACCTCGTCGCTGACCATCAAGGGCGTCACCTACAACGCCTCGAACCTCGGCCTGAACAAGCAGAACGGCACGACGTTCCAGGACAACACCAAGATCGACGCCACGATCTCGGCGATCAACGACGCCCTGACCACCCTGCGGACCCAGGCGTCGAAGTTCGGCTCGAACCTGTCGACGGTGCAGACCCGTCAGGACTTCACCAAGAGCATGGTGAACACCCTCCAGACCGGCGCCGACAACCTCGTGCTGGCCGACAGCAACGAGGAAGGTGCCAACATGCTGGCCCTCCAGACCCGCCAGCAGCTCTCCACCACGGCCCTGTCGCTGGCCAACCAGGCCAACCAGGCGGTGCTGCGGCTGTTCTGATCGATCCGATCCGCAGTCGGACAGGACGGCGGGGCCTCGGCCCCGCCGTTTTCTTTTGGGCGGCCGTCACGCCGCGCCGATCCAGGCACTTCGCCGCCCGGCGCCGCGCCGCCGATCGCGGGACGACGGCCCGACCAGGACCGCCCGCGGCGACCACCCTCACGCGGTCCGCCCCCCACCCCGCCCCGTCATGGTTCCGTTAACGATCGGCCCGCCAGCCGCTCGCCGCCGACGGCCACCCGCCAGCCTGGCCGCTCGGCCGAGCCCCGCCCGGGCGCCGCCGAGCGCTTCCGCACAGAAGGGGGATTTTTGTTTGGCATCAATGTCTTGCGCGACTCGCCCCGCCGCCCCTCCGAGGTCCGGAGACAATCCCGCGGTCGGTTGAGAAACCGTGAAGATCGGGCCGCCGAAGGCCAATTTTGCCAACGTCGTTATCGAAACGTTAACAATCGGCTCCTAGCCTCGAACCACACAGGGATCGAATCGGCGCGTCGTCACGGCAACGCTCCAGCGCCTTGGAGATTCGACGGAGAGGCAACCATGTCGTCCAACATCACGCTGTCGGCCGGCGTCCGCCAGAACCTGCTTTCGTTGCAGAACACCGCGGACCTGATGGCGACCACCCAGAACCGGCTCGCCACCGGCAAGAAGGTCAACTCGGCCCTCGACAACCCGTCGAACTTCTTCACCTCGCAATCGCTCGGCGATCGCGCCGGCGACCTCAACTCGCTGCTCGACTCGATCGGCCAGGCGGTGAAGACCATCGAGGCGGCCAACAACGGCATCACGTCCCTGACCAAGCTGGTGCAGTCGGCCAAGTCGATCGCCCAGCAGGCGCGCTCGGCCACCGCGTCGGCCGCCACCTACGACGCCCTCAACGTCACCGGCACGCTTCCGTCGGAGATCATCGGCTCCACCATCGCGGGTGGCGCCAACGACCTGTCGGCGAAGCCGGTCAACCTGTCGTTCACCAACCTGTCCGAGACCGTCAGCACGACCTCCGGATCGGTGGCGTTCGCCAACGACGCCGCGGTGGCCGCGGCGTTCCCCGGCACCAACGCCAACGACGGCACCATTCAGATCAACGTCACCACCGGCGGCACCTCGACCACCTTCAACGTCGCCCTCGCCAACCCCGCCATCGCCACCCGGGCCGGCCTGCTGGCCGCGTTCAACAGCGCCACCGACGGCAGCGGCAACACGCTCGCCTCGTTCGGCGTGACCGCCACCTTCGACGGCACCGACCACCTCACGCTGACCTCCAACAGCGCCGATACCGACTTCCAGATCAGCGCCGGCGGCTCCGGCTCGACCGCCGCGACCTTGACGGCGCTCGGCCTCTCGGCCGGCTCCTTCAACTCGACCAGCCTGCTCGACCGTGTCATCGCCAATGGCGGCGCTGCCGGCACCTCCAACCTGATCCTCAGCGTCTCCGGCCAGTCCGACAAGACGGTGACGTTCGGCAATTCGGGCGGCCAGGTGTCGACCATCGCGGAGTTGCAGAGCTGGCTCAACTCGAACCGCGGCGCCGCGACGGCCTCGATCGCCGGCACCACCTTCTCGATGAGCCTCGGCGCCGGCACCGGCAACGCGCTCGGCTTCAATGCGTCGGACGTCGGCGTCGCCAAGGCGCTCGGCCTCGACGCGGCGGCCGCCAACTACAACTTCGGCACCGGCGCCCGTGGCGGCATGGGTACGGCGC
This sequence comes from Rhodoplanes serenus, assembly GCA_009720755.1. GTDB lineage: Bacteria > Pseudomonadota > Alphaproteobacteria > Rhizobiales > Xanthobacteraceae > Rhodoplanes > Rhodoplanes serenus. The sequence continues at coordinate 66,336 of WNKV01000019.1, read as the reverse complement.
TGAGCAAGAGCTTCAACAGCGATCTGACGCTGGGCGAGCTCGACACCTCGCTCGCCAGCGGCACCAACATCTCGATCACGGTGGATGCCAACGACGGCACCGGGCCGCAGACCCAGACGGTCGGTCTCGCCGGCACCGACAATCTCAACGCCGTCGTCGCCAAGCTGAAGGCGAATGCCAGCCTCGGCGCCAATCTCGACATCACCAATGTGGCCGGCAAGCTCCAGATCGTCGCCAAGACCGCCGACGTCGACTTCTCGATCGCGGCCGGCTCCACCACCACGGCCCTCAATCTCACCGCCGGCGCCTACAATTCCACCAGCCTGATGGACCGCATCATCGCGGGCGGCGGCGCCGAAGGCGACGTCATGACGGTGTCGGCCAACGGCGGCTTCGCCCAGACCATCACGTTCGGCAAGGGCATGGGCCAGGTGTCGACGCGGGCCGAGTTCACCCAGGCGCTCGGCAACCTCTCGGGCGTCACCACCAGCGTGACCGGCTCGGCCTTCCAGGTCGGCGTCGCGTCCGGCTCCAGCCAGACCACGCTGACCATCGGCGGCTCCACCAATACCCTGATCACCCTCGGCACCAGCGCCCAGACCAAGACCGGCACCAAGCACGACGGCACACCGAACTCGACCCGCGAGAGCCTGCAAAAGGACTTCAACGACGTCCTCAGCCAGATCGACGGCCTGTCGAAGGATGCGTCCTACAACGGCATCAACCTGCTCAACGGCGACAACCTCAAGATCACCTTCAACGAGCGCGGCACCAGCACGCTGACCATCACGGGCGTCACCTACAACGCCTCGAACTTGGGGCTCAACAAGCAGAACGGCAACGCCTTCCAGGACAACACCCTGGTCGATCAGGTGATCGACTCGATCAACAACGCGCTGACCACGCTGCGCACCCAGGCGTCGAAGTTCGGCTCCAACCTGTCCACCGTGCAGGTCCGGCAGGACTTCACCAAGCAGATGGTCAACACGCTCCAGACCGGCGCCGACAACCTGGTGCTGGCCGATACCAACGAGGAGGGCGCCAACATGCTGGCCCTCCAGACCCGTCAGCAGCTCTCCACCACGGCGCTCTCGCTCGCCAACCAGGCCAACCAGGCGGTGCTGCGGCTGTTCGGCTGAGCCCCCTCGTCCGGCGGGCGGGACCCCGGCCCCGTCCGCATCGCCGGCGCGACGCGCCGGCCTTCGACCTCGGCCGGGCGGCGCATCGGCTCGTCCGGTCGGCGCCGCCGCCGCGGGAGCGGCCGCGCCGATGTCCACCGCGTCGCGCCGCGGCCGGCCATCCGGCGTTCTCCCGAGGCCACCAATAATCATGTCTTAACGGCGGTCCGTTACAACCAGAGGCGACGTGCCGACGGTTGACGGCAGCGGGAGCTCTCCAGATGCACAGCGCGGCGAAAGCCTATGGACAGGTGGCGCAGCAGATCGCGAATCCACGCGAGCTGGAAGCCCGGTTGCTGCTCAAGGCCGCGGCCCGCCTCCAGCATGTGCGCGAGGACTGGGACCGCGATCCCTCCGACCTCGGCGAAGCGCTGCTCTACAATCGCAAGCTCTGGAGCGTGTTCCTGACCTCGGTCACCAGCCCGGATCACGAGATGCCGGCCGCCATCCGGCAGAACATCGCCAATCTCGGCCTGTTCGTGATGAACCACACGATCGAGATCTCCCGCGATCCGCGCCCCGAGGCGCTGGTGGCGCTCATCAACATCAATCGCGAGATCGCGGCCGGCCTGCTCGGCCAGCCCTGACGCCGCCTCCGGCGAACCCGCCCGGTCGACACCGGCGGTCGAAACGGCGGCCGAGCCCGGCCGGTCGAGCCCTCCCCGCATTTCAGCCCTGTCGCACGCGGGTTTGCGTTTGCGCCGCGATTTGGGCAGAACCGCCGGGCTGCCGCGGGAGGACACCATGGCCGATGACGCAATCCGGATCGATCAGGTCCGGCTCCACACGCTGCTCGGCACCTATTCGAATACCAAGGCGCTCAAGTCTGGCGCCGTCGCGTCGCCGCTGGTCGCCTTCGACTTCGCCGACGTGCCGGTGCCCAATCGCGGCTTCAAGCCGATGGTCCGCCAGCACGTCTACGATTGCGGCGAGCTCGCCATCGGCACCTTCCTCCAGGCCCGGGTGGCCGGCGCCCCCTACCGGCTGCTGCCGGTGACCGTGATGGGCCGCGGCCAGCTCCACACCATCGCCTACGTGCCGGAGCGCGGGCCGCTCGCGCCCGGCGATCTCGCCGGCAAGCGGGTCGGCGTGCGCGCCTACAGCCAGACCACCGGCATCTGGCTGCGCGGCATGCTGCAGGAGCTGTATGGCGTCGACCCCGAGAGCATCCGCTGGGTGACCTTCGAGGACGCCCATGTGGCGGGCTATCAGGACCCGCCCCATGTGGTGCGGGCGGCGCCCGGCCAGGAGCTGGTGCCGATGCTGCTCGCCGGCGAGCTCGACGCCGCGATCATCGGCGACACGTTCCCGGACCCCCGCCTCGCTCCCCTGGTGCCCGATCCGGACGCCGCCAACCGCCGCTGGGCCGAGACGCATGGCGGCGTGCCCGTCAATCACATGCTGGTGATCCGGGAGGAGATCGCGGCGCGCCGCCCGGACGTGGTCCGCGAGGTGTTCCGTCTGCTGCGCGAGAGCACCGCGGCGGCCGGAATCGCCGTCGACGACCCGGCCGGGGCGCTGCGCTTCGGGGTCGAGGCACACCGCCGCTCGCTCGAGCTGATCATCGCGTATTCGTATCGCCAGAAGCTCATTCCCGAGCAGATTGCGGTGGACGCGCTGTTCGACGACGTCACCGGCGCGCTGGTCTGAGAGCCCGCACGCGCCGGCGATTCGATCCCGGTCCGGCAGCCTCCCCGGCCGGTCGCTCCGACGGCTGGTCACTCCCAAGGTCGGCCCCTTCGACGGCGGGTGCGCGACGGCGGGCCGCGCCCGCCCGCAATCCGGCATGGCCTTAACGGTTCGTTAAAGCCTATGGTTAACGATCGGTGAGACTCACGCGGAGAGCGTCCCATGGCCCTCAAGGTCGAACTCAAGCCCGGCGAGCGGATTATCCTGGGGGACTGCGTCATCACCAACACCGACCAGCGGGCGCGACTGCTGATCGAAGGTGAGACGCCCATCCTGCGCGAGAAGGACATCCTGACGGCCGAGACGGCCGACACCCCGGCGAAGCGCGTCTATCTGGCGGTGCAGCTCATGTACACCTCCAGGGACCCGCGCTCCTGCCACGAGATCTACTTCAAGCTGGTGAGCGACATCCTCAAGGCGGCACCGAGCACCTGGCCGCTGATCGAAAGCGTGAACAACCACATTCTGGCAGGCGAGATGTACAAGGCCCTCAAGGAGGCCAAGAAGCTGATCGCCTACGAGAAGGAGCTGGTGGACCATGCGAAGCGCAGCCACGAGCAGCCCGTCGGGGAGTCCTGCGACTCCACCGCCTGACCTCGCGCCTGACCTCGGTGCCCATCTGCTGCTGGATTCCGCGCGACGGCTCCAGGCGGTGCAGCGGCGCTGGGACGGCAGCAGGGACGAGATTGACGCAGCGCTGTCCTACAATCGCCGCCTGTGGAGCGATCTCGTCGACACGGTCTGCACGCGGCAGCCGACGCTGCCCACCGAGGTGCGCCAGAGCATCGCGTCGCTCGGCCTGTTCGTCGACCACCGCACCGTCGCCATCGCGGCCGATCCCCGACCGGAGCACCTGACGGCACTGATCGGCCTCAACCGCGACATCGCCGCCGGCCTGCTCGGCCGGGCCTGAGCGCATCGCCGCCACCGGCGGTCCGGTCGCGGCGTAGCGCCGCACGATGCCGGGTTCGGGCGCGCTCGGCCCCTACAGGAAGTTCGTCAGATTCAGCTTGGAGAGCAGCGCGGTCGTCTGGAGCGACGCCGACAGGCTCGTCTGCAACGCCAGGATGACCGACGCGGTCTCCTCCATGGGCACACCCTCCACCGACTCCAGCAGGTCGGTGAGCGTCGCGCTCGCCTGGGTGTGGCGCTCCTTGGCGGTCTTCACCGACGCCTGCGCACCGCCGAGATCCGCCATCACATCGCCGATCTTCTGCACGCCCTGCTCGTTGCCGAGATTGGTGCCGACCCGCTGCATCAGCGCCATGAAGCGCCCCTGCCCGTCGGTGTCGGACGGCGAGAACGACACCGCCGCCATCGCGGCGATGTTGGCCAGCGGGATGCGGAACGCCTGCTCGTTGGCCCGCAGGCCGTAGGAGACCGTGATCTCGGGATCGATCCGTGCGGTCGAGGTGCTCCGCGCCGAGGTCGGACCAGCCTCGCCGGTGTACCACTTCAACGTGTCGGCGTCGGTGCCGTCGACGAGCGCGGTGGCGCTGTCGAACGGCGGCCCTGCCACCCGCTTCACCGGATGGGCCCCGTCGGCATTGAAGAACTCGTTGGCGGCCTGCACGGCCGAGGCCGCCGCGAGAGACGTGCGCGCCAGCGTGCCGACCGACGTGTTGACCAGCGCGTGCAGGTTGGCGAGCGTCTCGGCCTGGGTGGTGCCGATGGCGAACTGGTTCGCCTCGGTCGGGGCATCGACCACGGTGGCGATGCGGTTGCCGGCCGGGAAGCCGAGCCCGTCGAGGGTGGGCGAATCGCCGCCGACCACCACCTGCTCGCCGGCCGTCGACTTGAGCACCACCTGGCCGCCCACATTGGTGGCGGTGACGCCGGCATTGCCGCCCGGCAGCGCCGCCAGCGCGGCCGAGATCTTCGCCGATGCGGTGCTCGCGGTGTCGCTGGCGGTCAGCGTCGAGATGGTGACCGGGACGCCGCCGTTGAGCGTCGGCGCCTGGATGGTGATCGGCCCCGGCGCGCCGCCGAGCACCGCGCCGGGCGCCGCGAAGCCGCCCGCCCCCACCAGGCTCTTGGGCGTGGCGACGGCGGTCAGCACCAGGTTCTCGTTGGTGCCGTCCGGCAGCGTGAAGCTGAGCGTCACGGTGTCGCCCGCCTTCGGCAGCGTGCCGCCGAGATCGACCGACATCGTCTTCGGCGAACCGGCCGGCTGCGTCACGCTGGCGCCCGCCACCGTGGTGGCGATCGCCGACAGCTTGAAGCCGAACACCGAGCCGGCGATGTCCTCGCCGATCGACACCACATTGGTGGGTGAGGCCGAGGTGGCGGCGAGCCCGAAGGTCGCGGCCGTCGCGGTGCCGCCGATCCTGATCACGCCGGTCGAGCTCGATGCCGTGACCGTGAGATTGCCGTTCGCCGGATTCACGGCGGCGGTGCCGCCGGTGAGCGCGCCGAGCGCCGCGTTCAGCTCCGCCATGGTCGAGACCTGGCCGGCGCCGGTCCCGAACGTCACCGCGACGGTGCTCCCTCCGATCGCCACCGTCAGGGTCTGGCCGGCGGTGACGCCGCCCGCCTGGGTGAGCAGGTTGGTGGGATTGGTGGTGCCGGTCGACAGGCCGAGCTCCGCGAGCAGCGCCGGCGTGCTGCCGGCGCCGATCGCGACCGCGGTGTCGGCATCGGCGCCGGTGAGCACCAGCCGGTTGCTGCCGTCGAGCGACGCGGTGACCAGCGGCGTTCCGGGCGGCGCCGCCGCCATGGCGGTGTTGATCGCATCGCGCACCGCCGCGCCGTCGGCGCCGGGCGGAATCGACACGGTGATGCCGTTGAGGTCGAGAGTGCCGCCCGCCGAGGCGTAGGGCGCGCCGAGATTGGCGGTGCCGGTGGCGACCGCCGGCGCATCCGGTGCCAGCGTCGCGGTGGTGCCGGCGAGGCTCCCGCTGGTCGACGTGGTGGCGGGAATGACCAGCCGGCCGAGCCCGCTGGTGCCGAGATCGGCCTGGTTGCGCTCGGTGATCAGCCGGATCAGGCCGGCCCGCGGGCCGACGCCGTTCAGGATCTCGTCGGTGGTGGCCACCGCGGCCTTGTCGGGCGACAGCCCGGAGAAGATGTACTGGTCGCCGAACTGCGTGTTGAGGGCGCCGAGCATGCGATCGAGCTGGCCCCTGGCGGTCGCCTGATCCTGGGTGCGGCCACCCTGGTCGATGACGTAGGTGGCCTTGGGGATCGCCGTCTTGACCGTGCGGGCGGCCGAGCCGAGATCGGCCAGCGCCGTCTGGGCGAGCTTGAGCCGGCTGTCGACCTGCTGGATCGAGCCGTCGAAGCCGGCGATGCCGGCGAGCTTGGTGCGCAGCGAGATCGTCAGGCCACGGTCGAGACCGATGCCCGCATAGGTGTCCGATCGCTTCTGCGTGCCGAGCTGGCGCTGGAGATCGTCGAGCTGGCGCCGCATCGACACCAGACGCTCGACCTGCAACAGGCTCTGGGTACCCAGTCCGGAGATCGCCATGGCGTCCTCACATCATTTGCAGCAGCGTCTTGAGCATCTCGTTGACCACCGAGAACACCCGCGCATTGGCCCCGTAGGCGGTCTGCAACGTGAGGAGCGAGGTCATCTCCTCGTCGATGTTGACGGCCGAGCCCTCGTTGAGACGCTGCTGGAGCGCATCGACCACCATCGACTGGCCTTCGGCGAGCCGCGTCGCGGCGCTCGCATTCTCGCCTTGCTGACTCATCGCCTGGCGCAGGAACGAGGAGAGCGATCCCGAATAGGGCGCCGTCTCCGAGCCGATGCCGCTCGCCGGTCCGAAGGTGCGGGTCGCGGTGGTGAGCTTGTCGTACAGGAACGCCGGCCGCGTCTGGTCGCCCGACGCGGTGCCGCTGCCCAGCACCACGAGCTTGCTCGGATCGGCGATGAGCGCCGGGTTGACGGTGATCCGCCCCGCGAAACCGACGGACTGCGGCCGGCTCGCTCCCGGCGCCCCGGTGAAGAACTCGGCACCGTCGAGGAAGAACGGCAGCTCCGGCGTGCCGGCCGACAGCGCCGTCGTCGTGGTGGTCATCGAGGCGGCGTCGATCGTCGAGGTGCCGAGCGCGCTGTCGTTGAGGACCCGCAGGGTGTTGCCGGCCGGGTTCGAGAACTGGAGCTGGCCGTTGAACGCCGCGTTCATCTGGGCGATCGCCGCCGCGAATCCGCCCGAGAAGTCGATACCGATCACCCGGTCGTTGGGATCGGGCGTGAACGTGTCCGGAACCGGCAAGGCCTTGGGGTCGTCGACCCGCACCAAGGTCGCGGTGTGCTTGCCGCCGGTCAGCGTATCGGTCCAGGTCACCGAGATGGTGTTGCCGGCGATGAGGCCGGAGAGATCGAGATCGAAGCCCGCCTGGGTGCCTGCCGTCGCCGGCGTGCCGGGCGTGGTGATGTCGGAGAGCGCGCGCGACATGCCCGCCGCCAGCTCGTCGAGCTGCGTCTGCGCCTCGACCAGCACCTTGTCGCGCATCTCCAGATAGGCGGCGATGTCGCCGGAGCGGAACGACTTGGTGGCGATCAGATCGATGGTAGCGCCGGTCGAGTTCGTCGCCGTGATGGTGCCGACCTGCCGCTTGGTCGGATCGGCGCTCCACTGCGACCCCGGCGTGATCATGCCCTGCGCGTCGAAGGTCAGCGTCGTGGCGCCGACCCCGACGAGCTGGATGCCCGAGCTGGTGAACACCGAGACCGAGTTGTAGGCGTCCTCGTTAACGCGGATGTCCATCAGCTTGGACAAGTTGTCCAGGTAGTAGTCGCGCTGGTCGAGCAGCGAGGCCCGGGAGGCATCCTCGACATGCGCGGATGCGAGCTGCGTGTTGATCTGGGCGAGGCCCTGAAGATAGGTGTTGGCGTTACGGACGCTGTCGCTCAACCCCTGCTCGGCATTCGCGCGCAGCGCCTGGATGTCCGACGTGATGTTGTTGAGCTGCTGGGCCAGCGCCTGTGCGGTGCTCAGCACATTGGCGCGGGTCGAGTAGTCGGACGGATTGGTGGTGAGCGCCTGAATCGCCTTGGTGAAGTTGTTGTAGACCGACTCGATCGACGTCGCCGAGTTCGGGTCGCCATAGGTGCTTTGCAGGCGATCGAAGAACTGCGCCCGCAGTTCCGCATAGGCCCCGCCCGACGACTCGGTGCGCAGCTGGCGCTGAACGTACTGGTCGACCATCCGGTTGACGCCGGCGACCCGCACGCTGACGAGATCGCCGCCGGCCGCGACGGTCGTGGACTCGAGGCTCTTGCGGCTGTAGCCGGGCGTCTGCGCATTGGCCACGTTGGCGGCGACCAGCGACAGCCCGCTCTGCGCGGTGCGCAGGCCGGCCGCAGCAGTTCCGAGCGCCTGGGTCAGACTCATGACCTACCCTCCGCCGGCGCGACGAGGCCGGCCGCCGCCGACATCGATCCCGTCATCGCAGCATGTTCAGGAGATCCTGCACCATCTGGTTGCTGGTGGTGATCACCCGGGTGTTGGCCGAGTATGCCTGCTGGGTGACGATCAGCTTGGTGAACTCGTCGGCGATGTCGCTGTTGGAGCCTTCGAGCGACGATCCGACGATCTTGCCGGCCGCGCCGTAGACGGCGACGCCGGACTCGTCGGTCGCCTCGAAGGCGCCACCGTCGATGCGCTTGAGGTAGTTGGCCCCGCTGAACTTGGCGAGCGTCACCTCGGCGAGATCGATGGTGCGGCCGTTCGAGTAGGAGCCGACCACCCGCCCCTTGTCGTTGACCGACACGGTTTGCAGGCTGCCGGCCGCGTAGCCGTTCTGGTTCAGCAGGTTCACTTGGACGTTGCCGTTCGGGTCGGAGTACTGGGTGATGCCGCCGGCCCCGAACTTCATCGTGAGATCGCCGAGCGAGGCGCCATCGACGGTGACACCGGGCAGCGTCCAGGTGGAGATCAACGGATTCATCTGGAAGCTCGAATCGAACGTGAAGTCGGTGCCGACGTTCTTCCAAGCCGCCTGGGTGCCGGTGGCGTTGGAGTTCACCTGATAGAACATGTTCCAGGTGTCGGTGTGTCCGGTCCCGAGGGTGGCGCTGTCGGTCTTGGCCCAGCGGATCTGGATGTTCACCGGCGAACCGGAGATGTCGTAGGCCGTGATGGCGCCGCCGCCGATCGACTGCGACAGGAAGGTGGACAGGTCGTTCGCCACCACGGTCTGGCTCGACGGCAGCGCCGAGGTGGTACGCATGCCGAAGATCAGCGGGTTGGCGGTGCCGCTCACCGTGATGGTGTCGGTCGGGCTCGATGCCGTGATGCTGATATTGCCGTTCAGCGAGTTGGCCGAGGCGAGGCCGCCCGTCAGGGTGGCGAGCTGGGTGTTGAGATCAGCCAGCGTCGCGACATTGGGCAGACCGCCGGTGCCGAATGTCACCGTCAGCGGCGGATTGGCACCGACCGTGATGGTGAGCGTCTGGCCCGGTGCGGCGGCCGACTGGGTCAGCAGGTTGGTCGGATTGGTGGTGCCGACCGGAATGCCCATCTCGGTCATCAGCGCCGCGTTGGAGCCGCCGATGGCGATCGCCGTGGTGGCGTTGTTGCTCTGCAAGACGAGATGGCCCGACGCATCGAGGGTGGCGGCCTGGAGGCCGGGCGGCGCCGCGGTGTTGATGGCGGTCACGAGCTGCGCCGGCGTGGAGCTCGCCGGCACCGTCACGGTGGTGCCGTTGATCGTGAAGGTTCCGCTGTTGGTCATCGTGCCCGGCAGGACCTTGGTGCCGGTCAGCAGCGCATTGGCGTCCGGCTTCAGCGCCGCGCCGCTGCCGGTGATCTTGGCGGGCTGCGGCGAGATGGCGAGCGGATTGGCGATGAAGTCGACCGGATTCAGCAGCTCGGAGCCGGGCACCGACTTGTCATAGGACGGCGTCAGCGGCAGCCGTGCCAGGTTGGCGCGATAGTCGATCTCGGTGGTGGCCTGGGCCGGCAGGAAGTCGTTCTTGAACTTGAGGAGCGTGGGCACGCTGCCGGCGAGGTTGCCGGTGGTGGAGTCGACCGGAATGCCCATCAGGTAGTAGCCGGCGCCGTTGACCAGGTAGCCGTCCTTGTTGGGCTGGAAGTCGCCGCGCCGGGTGAACTGGTTGATGCCGCTGAACACCGGATTGTTGTCGACCAACCCGGTCGGCTTCATCACCACGAAGAAGCCGTCGCCGTTCACCGCCATGAAGGTGCCGATCGAGCTGGTCTGAATGTCGCCCTGCACCGTGTTGGTGCTGCGCGACGACGGCATCACGCTGCCGGAGACCTGCTTGGAAGGCTGCCCGTCCTGGATCAGATCCTGGAAGCTCGTGTCGGTGCGCTTGTAGGCGGTGGTCTGCGAGTTCGCGATGTTGCCGGAGATGTTCTGCAACGCGAAGGACTGCGCCTGCATGCCGGTGACAGCGGTGGTCAGCGCGCCAAAAATACCCATGGGTCGTCTCCACTCGGCCGAGCGGCTTTCACGCGGGACTCGTGCGCGCCGCACCTCGGAGGCGTCTCAGCAAGCCCCGTGCCGAATCGCGAAGGCTCGTGATTTCAGGTGCATGGGTGAATCGGACAGGGGCTCGCCGCGACCCGGCCCGGGCAAATTGCGCCCGGCGCGGCAAAAGATTCCGGGCCGCCCCGGCGGAGAACGGGGCGGCGGGCGGCAGACGGAGGGGGAGCGGCGCCGCGTTCGCTTGCCGCGCCGCAACCGGCGCCCTACTGTCGAGGGATTTCGGACACGAGGGTTTCCATGCGCTTCGAAGGCACCAGCGGCTATGTGGCCACCGACGATCTCAAGGTCGCCGTCAACGCGGCGATCGCGCTCGAACGCCCGCTGCTGGTGAAGGGCGAGCCGGGTACCGGCAAGACGGTGCTGGCCGTCGAGGTCGCCAAGGCGGTGGGCGCGCCGCTGATCGAATGGCACGTCAAGTCGACCACCAAGGCGTTGCAGGGGCTGTACGAGTACGACGCGGTGTCGCGCCTGCGCGACAGCCAGCTCGGCGACGAGCGGGTCAAGGACATCCGCAACTACATCAAGCGCGGCAAGCTGTGGGAGGCGTTCGTCGCCGACGAGCGGCCGGTGCTGCTGATCGACGAGATCGACAAGGCCGACATCGAGTTCCCCAACGACCTCCTGCAAGAGCTCGACCGCATGGAGTTCTACGTCTACGAGACCGGCGAGACCGTGCGGGCGCGCCGCCGGCCCATCGTGGTGATCACCTCCAACAACGAGAAGGAGCTGCCGGACGCCTTCCTGCGCCGCTGCTTCTTCCACTACATCCGCTTCCCGGATGCCGACACCATGCGGGCCATCGTCGACGTGCACTTCCCGGGCATCAAGCCGCGGCTGGTGTCGGAGGCGTTGCGGCTGTTCTACGAGATCCGCGACGTGCCGGGGATGAAGAAGAAGCCGTCCACCTCGGAGCTGCTCGACTGGCTGAAGCTCTTGATGGTCGAGGACATCGCGCCGGAGACGCTGCGCGAGCGCGACCCCAAGCGGCTGATCCCGCCGCTGCACGGGGCGCTGCTCAAGAACGAGCAGGACGTGCACCTGTTCGAGCGCCTCGCCTTCATGGCGCGGCGGGAGGGGCGGTAGGAGCACGGTCGAGATCGGCGCATGCTCGAAACCGTGCTGATCGCCACCTGCCTGACGGCCATCGGCGGCATCGCAGCCGACACGGTGTGGTCGCGACTACTCCGCCGGCGGCCCGAGAAAGTCCTCGATCGCGACCGTCAGCCCGGGCGGCTCCAGCGCCAGCGGTCCGCCCGCCGACAGGCGCGTCTCGATCAGGTCGCCGTCGCCGCGACGGTGGTGGATGACGATCCGGCGCTCGGTATCGACGATGAGATAGTGATGGATGGACGGGACACGGAAGTAGCCAAGGAGCTTGTCGCGAAGATCCCGGATCGCCGTGCCGGGCGACAGCACCTCGACGACGACGACCGGAGCCTCCACCACCAGGGTGTCGTCGGGAAGACGGGCGCCGCAATACACGAGAGCATCCGGCTGAAACGTCGTGTGCTCGTCGATGCGGACGACGACGCTGTCGGGAACGACATGACACGATCCGCAGCCTGCTGCGATCGCGCGGTCGAGTGCGCCGACGACCCGGTAGATCGTTGTTCCGTGGCCCAGGCGTTCCGACGCCATGCCGACCACCGCCCCGTCCAGCAGCTCCCATTTTCCCTCGCGGCCTTCCGCCCAGGCGAGGAAATCGGCGACCCGCATCTTCTGCCGCTGCACGACCGTCATGGCCGGAGCGTAGCACGACTTCGACCGGGTGCCCACGGGCGCCCCCAGCGTCAGGCGACGATCGCGGTCTCGATCAGCTGCGCCTGCGCATACCGCCGCAGCAGACCGGCGACGCGGTCGAGCGTCGCCGGCAGCCCGTCGGCACCGCCGAACGCGGTGACGACCAGCAGGATGCGGCGGGTCGCCGCCGTCACCATGGCGCGCTCGGAATCGCTCGTCGGGCTGCCGAACGGCCCGGCCGCATCGACATAGACGGGCAGCCCCTCCAGATTCAGCACGTCCTTGCCGATCCCCTTGTAGGTCTCGCCGGCCACCGCCACCCGCATCACCACGGCGTCCCCGTCGATGCGGTCGCGATCGTAGACGCCGAGCGACTGCCGGCTCTCGATCGACACCAGGTTGTTGATGTCCACCACCGTGTTGATGCGATAGAGCGCGAGCCCCTTGAGGATGCGGCGCAGCAGCGCCTCCTGCGAGCCGCGATAGCGGGCCGGGTCCTTGCCGAAGGCCCGGTAGGCGCGGCGCAGCGCCAGCACGGCCGGCAGCGTCGCGATGCCCTCGATCGTGAGGGCGGCGCGGACGGCGGCCGCACAGGCATCGAGCTCCGCCCCGAGGGCGACGTCGTCGATGCCGTTCACCACGTCGGCGGTGACGATGCCGAGCGCGAGCCCCGGACAGGCCGCCCTCACGGCCGGATCGATGCTGATCGAGAGGGACGCAGCGGGGACGGTCATGGCGGAACTCCGAAAGCGGCCGTGGACGACCGCTCGCCCATGCCCGTCATCGACCTGCTCGTCCAGTGGCCACGAGTCCCGGCCTTGGACCGATCGCCGCGGACGCTCCGCCGGCATTCACGATCGTGCATGGTCGACGGGGACCGCATCGAAGCTCAGCCGTCCCGCCGCCGACACGATGGGCTCGGCAAAGTGATCGGCGAACGCGGCCTTGTCCCACCGCGACAGCTCCGAGGAGACGTGGACGGCGGCGATCGGCTTGCCGTGGGAGTCCGTCACGGCCGCCGCGATGGCGATCTCGCGCGCGACCGCCTCGCCGGACACGACGGCATAGCCATCGGCGCGCGCCGTGCGCACGGCGTCGAGGATAAGTGCGGGAGAGGTCAGTGTCATCGGGGTCCGGCGATGGAGGGTCGATGTCTCCAGCACCCGGAGCACCTCGTCGTCGGAGAGCTTGGACAGCATGGCGCGCCCGCCCGCCGTGCAATAGGTCGGCATACGCCGACCGACGAGCGACATCGGCAGCTCCCATTCGCCCTTGCCGGTCAGGCGCATGGCGTAGACCAGATAGCTGCCGGCGAACAAGCTGAGATTGATCCGCTCGCCGACCTCGCGCCGCAGCCGCATCAGGACGCGATAGGCCCGCTCCATCAAGGCATTCGAGATCAGGAAGTTGTAGCCGAGCTCCAGGCATTTCGGCGTCAGCTCGAGCTTGTGGTCGGCGGTCTGCCGCAGATAGCCCGCGCTGACGAGCGTGGCGGCGCACCGCTGCACGGCAGACTTGTCGAGCCCCGTGTCCCGCGCAATCCCCGCCAGGCTCGTTCGCCGCCTGTTCCGCGAGATGACCTCCAGCACCAGCAGCGTGCGCTCCGCCGACCGGATCGCGAGCGTCTGTCTGTCCGGCGGGGCCACATCGGTCATGGGGTCGCCACTGCGTGTTCCGTATCGCAGCCCGATACGGCCTGGGGACGCGCCCGGTTCGCCTGGCTTAACGTCGCCCCTGCTCCGCGTCACACGAAAGGCAGGCGGCAGTGCTCGATGAGCAGGCGATCCTGAGCTATCTCGAGGCCAGCGGTCCGGGACTGCTGGATCTGCTCGAACGGCTCGTGAACATCGACTCGTTCTCGGCCGACAAGGGCGGCGTCGACCGCGCCGGGGATGTCCTGACGGCATTCTACCAGTCGCATGGCATCGCGATCCAGTCTCGGCGAAGCGACACCTACGGGGATGCGCTGATTGCCCGGCTGGGGACCGAGGCTCGCCCGGTGCTGCTGATGGGCCATCGCGACACCGTCTTCCCTCCCGGCGAGGCCGGGCGGCGGCCGTTCCGCATCGCGGGCGGCAAGGCGACCGGCCCCGGCGTCAACGACATGAAGGCGGGCCTGGCGTCGATCGCCCTGGTGATGGCCGCCTTCCGATCCTGCTGCTCCTCACCCCCGCCGCTCTGGTCCCTGACCACCGGGGACGAGGAGCTGGCTTCCCCGTTCTCCCGGCCGATCATCGAGGAGCTCGCGGACGGCGCCCGGGTGGTCTTCAACGCGGAGCCGGCGCGCGCCAACGGCAACGTGGTCACATCCCGCAAGGGCGGGCGCTTCATGCTGCTCGAGCTCGAAGGCAAGGCGGCCCATGCGGGCGTGAACTTCTTCGACGGCGCGTCGGCGATCCACGCCATGGCGGCGAAGATCGTGCGCCTGTCGCAGGCGACGGACAGGCGAACCGGCACCACGCTGAATGTCGGCCTGGTGCGCGGCGGCCAGACGGTGAACACCGTCGCGCCGCGCGCCGCCTGCGAGATCGACCTTCGATTCGCCAGTCCGGCCGCTCGGGATGCCGCGATCGCCCATATCGACGCCGTGGTGGCGGAGCGCGAGATCGAAGGAGTCTCGGCGGCGCTCCACCTCAAAGGCGAATTCCTGCCGATGGTCGCCACCGAGCGATCGCTCGCGCTGTTCGATCTCTACCGCACGACCGCCCGCGATCTGGGCGTCGCGCTCGATGGTGAGTTCACCGGCTCGTGCGCCGATTCCGGGTTCACGAGCGCGCGCGGTGTCCCCACCCTGTGCGGCGTCGGCGCTGTCGGTGACGGCTCCCATACGCCCGACGAGTTCGTCCACGTCGATACCATCATTCCGCGCGCCAAGATCCTCGCACTGACGATTTGCCGCGTACTCGCCGGTTCACACAGCAGCCCGTGGGAGTGACGACATGTCCGGTACGATCGCCATCGATGACAGGACGAGAAACCGCGCCCTCGCCGGCGGCATCTGGGGCACGATCGTCGAGTGGTACGACTATGCCATCTACGGATTCCTGGCGACGATCATTGCGCGCAACTTCTTTCCTTCGGAGGACGAGACCACCGGCCTCCTCGCCGCTTTCGCGACCTTCGGCATCGGATTTGTCGCCCGCCCCCTCGGCGGAATCCTGATCGGCCGCATGGGAGACGTGGTGGGCCGCAAGTCGGCACTCATCACGACGCTGTTCATGATGGCGGTGTCGACGGTGGCCATCGGGCTGCTTCCGACCTACGCCGCCATCGGCATTTGGGCCCCCACCTGTCTGGTCGTTCTGCGACTGTTGCAGGGGTTCTCGGCCGGCGGCGAATGGGGCAGCTCCGCCGCCTTCATCGTCGAGTGGGCTCCGCAGGAGCGCCGCGGCTTCTTCGGCAGCCTGCAACAGGTCAGCGTCGGACTGGGCCTGCTCCTCGGCTCCGGCACCGCCGCGCTGCTCTCGACCATTCTCTCGGCCGAGCAGATGGGATCGTTCGGCTGGCGGATTCCGTTCATCATCGGCGGCGTCCTGCTGCCGATCGGCATGTACCTCCGCAACAACGTCGACGAGACGCCGATCTTCCGCGAGGAGCACGCCCACGCCGCGAAGGCGCCGGAGAGCACCACCCGTCTCGCCGTCAAGGCGTTCGCGCTGACGATCATCTGGACGGTCGGCTTCTACATCGTGCTCACCTACATGCCGACATTCACCGAGCGGCAGGTGGGCCTGAGCAAGACGGAGGCGCTGTGGTCGAACACCCTCGGGCTGCTGTGCTTCGCCCTGGTGATCCCGCTGATGGGGCATCTGTCCGACCGTGTCGGCCGCAAGCCGGTCCTGATCGGCTCCGTCGTCGCCTTCCTGGTGCTGGTCTATCCGCTGTTCACGCTGATGCTGACGGCGAAGTCGCTGGCCGCCGTGGTCGCCGTGCAGCTCGTGCTCGCCGTCATGCTGGCGGCGTTCTCGGGTCCCGGGCCCGCAGCGCTGGTCGAGATCTTCCAGACGGCGGGTCGGGCGACCTGGATGTCGACGGCCTACAGTCTCGCGGTCGCCATCTTCGGCGGGTTCGCACCCTACATCTCGACCTGGCTCATCAAGGTCACCGGCACCCCGATCGCACCGACCTTCTACCTGATCGGGGCCGCCATCGTGTCGTTGGCGGCGGCTTGGTCGCTGCGCGAGACGGCATTCGAGAAGCTGAAGTGAGGAGATCCTCATGCCACGTCACATCGCCTGTCTCACATTCGATTTCGATGCGTGGTCCGGGCTCACGGCGCGCGGGCTGACGACACCGACCCCGGTGTCGCGCGGCGAGTTCGGCGCGGTCGCGGTGTCGCGCATTCTCCCCTTGCTCGCGAAGCACGGCATCACCTCCACCTTCTTCATCCCGGGCATCGTGATGGAGACCTATCCGGAGATCTGCAAGGCGGTGCACGAGGCCGGGCACGAAATCGGCAATCACGGCTGGACGCATGTGCCGCCCGCGAATCTCAGTGCCGAGGACGAGGAGAGAGGTCTGCTGCGCGCCGGTGACGCCATCGCGCGGCTGAGCGGCCGGCAGCCCCGGGGCTACAGATCCCCGTCCTTCGACCTGAGCCCGGTCACCGCCGAGCTCCTGCTGAAGCACGGCTACGTCTACGAGAGCAGCATGATGGGACATGACTGCCATCCGTACCGGGTCCGGATCGGCGACAAGCTCCAGCCGGAGGGGCCGCTGCTCTTCGGCAAGCAGACCCGCCTCATCGAGATGCCGGTGAGCTGGAATCTCGACGACTTTCCGCATTTCGAGTTCTTGCGCATGCCGACCCAGCTGATGCCGGGACTGATGCCTGCGAGTGCGGTGCTCGGCAACTGGGTGGACGACTTTCGCTACATGCACGAGACGGAGGAGTGGGGCGTGCTCACCTTCACGTTCCACCCCTACGTGATCGGCCGGGGACACCGCATGATCTTTCTCGAAAAGCTGATTCTGGCCCTGAAGGACATGGGCGCGGTGTTCACGACCCTGGAGGCGGCGGCCACGGAGTTCGACGAGCGGAACGCGGCACGAGACATCTGAGCGCCGGCCGCGCCGGCGCCGCGGGCCGGCCGTGTCATGTCCGGATCGATCGAGAGACGCCGGGGGGTGTCCCTCGGCGAGGGTGGACGGTACGGTGCCGGCCGGCCCGTCGACGAGACGGGCGCGGGGTGTCGTTCGGCGGTGACGTGATGCCGTCGCAGCCACATCGTCGATGGAACGAGCTGCGTGCGCACCCCTCTCGCCTACATGGCCGCGGCGATCGCCGAGATCGCCGGCTGCTTCGCCTTCTGGGCCTGGCTTCGCCTCGACAAGCCGGCCTGGTGGCTCGTGCCCGGCATCCTGTCGCTGATGCTGTTCGCCTGGCTGCTGACGCTGGTCGAGAGCGCGGCGGCGGGGCGCGCCTATGCGGCCTATGGGGGCGTCTACATCGTCGCGTCGCTGGCCTGGCTGTGGTCGGTCGAAGGGGTCCGGCCCGACCGCTTCGATCTTCTCGGTGCCGCCCTCTGCCTCGCCGGTGCGGTGGTGATCATCGCCGGCCCGCGCTGAGGCGCTGCGCACCCTCGCCCGCAGGGCGGGATCTCGGCGGCGAGGTCCCGGCCCGGCATCGCGTCACGCAGGTCGACGTCGCGCATGAGCGGGAAGAAGTTGGATCGGGTTCCGCTCTCAGCGACCGCCGGCGCGGCCGTGGCGTCCGTCCACCCCGCGCGGCCGGGCGGGCCGCGCGTCGATGGGAGGCTCGTCGGCGGGCCGCTCGTCGACAAGCCGCTCGTCGACAAGCCGCGATGCCGGTGCCGCCGCGCCGCCCGGCTCGGCGGCCTTGGCGCGCCGCCAGTCGAGCGCATTCGGCGGCTCCGGCACAGCCACGGCCCCGAACGAGGGGTCCGCATAGGTCCGCCCGCCATAGCCGGCCGACGCCGGCGGACGCGGATCGTGCTCGGCCGCCGGGCCGGAGATCGACCGCTCGGCCCCGCCCCCCGTCACGGCGCGCGCCTCGTTCCAGGCCGGTGGCGGCGGCGCATCGGCGCCGTCCTCGCCGCGCCGATAGAGCGGCAGCGCGGCGGCGCGGCGCTTCTGATCGCGGCGGCGGGCAAAGCGCGCCTCGACCGCCTCGCGGCGGTTGCGCACCCGCATCCGCGCCTCCTGCACCAGCCGGCCGGCGAGCCCGCCGGCCCACACCAGGTCCCACGGCTCGAACGCCCGCCAGGTGTCGTCGTTCTCGACGATCGCCCGCGCGATCAGGTTGCCGGCGATCGCCGTGGTGTTGAGCCCGTGGCCGCCGAACGCGCCGGCCACCCACAGGCCCGGCGAGATCTCGCCGATCTGCGGCATCCGATGGATCGCGAAGCCCATGGTGCCGGCCCAGGCGTGGGTGAACTCCACCGGCCCGAGCTGCGGAAACACCGCCGCGATGGCGGCGCCGAAGCGGTCGACCACCTTGCGGGGATCGCCCGGGAAGCAGGTCCCCTCCCCGCACCACAAGAGCCGGTCGCCGTCGACGACGCGGTAATGGTGGTTGGCGTAGCGCGAATCGCTAACCGCGCCCGCATAGCCGATCGCCTCGCCCAGACGCTCGCCGAGCGGCGCCGTCACGCCGATGTAGCTCGTCAGCGGCATGACGGTGGCGGCGAGCGTCGGCATCAGCGCGCCGAGCTGGACGTTGCCGGCGAGCACGACATGGCCGGCCCGCACCTTGGCGGCCGGCGTGGTGACCCGCTTGCGGACACCGGCCGGGTCGATCTCGCAGGCCGGCGTTCCCTCGAAGATGCGCACGCCCGCCGCTTCGGCGGCGGCCGCGAGACCGAGGGCATAATTGAGAGGATGGATGTGGAAGGCGTCGGGGAAGTGCAGCGCATGGAAGTAGGCGTCGCTGCGCAGCACCTCGCGCACCTGGTCGGCCGACCAGCCCTCGACCGCGGCGCCGAGCTCGCCGACCAGGATGTTCAAGTCCTCCTGCATCTCGGCGAGATCGTCGGTCTTCGACACGTCGAGCCAGCCCCGCCGCGGCTCGACACCGGCCAGTGCGTTCTCGCGGATGACGGTGCGCACATAGGCGGCCCCGGCCTCCGACAGCGACCACAGGCGCCGTGCCTGCACGGCCCCCACCCGCTCGATCATCACGGCGGGATCGCAGGCGAAGCCCGGCAGCACGAAGCCGGCGTTGCGGCCCGAGGCGTTCCAGGCCACGCGCCGCGCTTCCAGCAGCACCACCGACCAGCCGAGCCGGGCGATCTCGAACGCCGTGGTGAGCCCGGCGAGCCCGCCCCCGATCACGCACACGTCGGCGTCGACGTCGAAGCCGAGCGGTGGCCGCTCCGGTGCCGCGATCGCCGTCGCGGCGTACCAGCTTCGCCCATAGTCCTCCGCCACCCGCTCGTCCATGCTGCCTCTCTCGCCGCCGCCGGCGCACCGGGCACGCTCCCGACACGGTGCTTCCGGCCGATCGTCGCACCCGCATTCGTCCGGACCGTATCCGGCTTTCCCCACCGGCCGTCGCGGCCTAGACTTTGTGCGACGCCACAAGATATTTGCAAGCCATGCGCCGCCTGATTCTGCTTCGTCACGCCAAGGCCGACCCGCCCGTCTCCGGGACCTCAGATCATGCCCGGCGGCTCAATCCCCGCGGCATCGTCGCCGCCGACCGCATCGGCGCCTACATGGCCAAGCACCATCTGGTGCCCGATGGCGTGCTCTGCTCCACCGCCCAGCGCACCCGCGACACCTGGGCCCGGGTGGCCCAGCAGCTCGGCGCCCCCCCGGCCGCCACCTTCGAGCGCCGCATCTATGATGCGCCGCCCGAGCGCCTCCTCGCTCTCCTCCAGGACGCACCGGCCGAGGCCCATGCGGTGCTGGTGGTGGGCCACAATCCGGGCCTGCACCAGCTCGCCATCCTCCTCATCGCGGCCGGCGACGTCGAGCAGCGCGAGCGCCTGCGCGAGAAGCTTCCCACCGGCGGCCTGGTGGTGATCGACTTTGCGGTCGACGGCTGGGACGAGGTCCATCACGACGGCGGCCGCCTCGATCGCTTCGTCTCGCCGCGCAGCCTGGACGACGCGACCGACTGATCCGGCCGCCTCCCTCGCCCGGAAGCCCTTCCTTTACGGCCCGTTAAGCCAAATTGCTCAGATTTAACCGACCGCTTCCCGCAATCCGGGAACCGGCCGCCGCAGCAGCACGTTGCAGCCGAACAGGGCGAAAAAGCCGAGCGTGAGGGATTCGCTCCCGGCGTTTTCGCAATGGCGGGGTCTCGCGATGGAACCGCGGGGCCGGAACCGCGTTGTATCGGTGCTCTAACCGTTCCGGTGGTTGCTGTGCGATGACCTTCAAGATCGACCATACTCCCTTCGACGAGAGCCGGGAGCTGGACTGCATCGAAGCTCGCCGGCAAAGGCTCGCGATGCCGTTCGACGCGCGCGAACTCGACAAGCTGCCGCAGCCGACCGACGACGATCCGCCGTATCGGCCGTGGTGGGTGGTGGATCGCTCGTGAGGCTGAACGGAAGCCGGGCGCGGGGGGCGACCCACGTCGCGCCCGACAGGCGAATCGGATATTGGATTGATAGTTCTGGACGTCATGGCGGCGGATGCCCTCTGGGTATCCGCCGTTTTGTTGCCGAGCCGGCTGCGTAACGCCCAGGTCCGCCGGTTGACGGCTCCGTCATCTCGCGGGGGGCACAGCCCGCGGGGGCGTGGCCCTTCCCGGGGGGCGTGGCTCATCATGTCTCGTCGTTCGGTACCGCAGCATCTCGCATCCCGTCTCCGTATCGCATGTTCCATGCGCGTTCGACGACTCCAGCCACACGAGGACTCCATGATGCGCCACGCAATGACGGCAGGAGCGGCCCTGCTCGCCCTGACCGCGATCTCGGCCACAGCGGCGTCGGCCCGGACACCCTACGACGGAGCATGGAGCGTGCTGATCATCACCGATCGCGGCACCTGCGACCGCGCCTATCGCTACAGCGTGCAGATCGTCGACGGGATCGTGCGCTATGCCGGCGAGATGGGACTCGACTTCCGAGGCCGGGTGGGTCGCGGGGGCGCCATCTCGGTCAGCGTTGCGTCGGGCGGCTCGCGCGCCGACGGGCGGGGGCGTCTCAGCCAAACCTATGGGGGCGGCACCTGGCAGGGCCAGGGCTCGACCGGCGCGTGCTCGGGGCGCTGGACGGCCGAACGCCGCTGACGGCCTGGTCGACGCCGGCGGACAGATAGCCCCCTCTTCGGTCGAGTCTTCTCGAGGCGGAACGGTGCCGCGCGTAGTGGCGTTGAGCCCCTGACCGCCGCGTGCGGTCCGGGGCGTCCCCTGAGGCCAGCTCCGGCCGTCCGCCTCCCTCACACCGCCCCAAGGAGGATGCCATGCCGCGCCTCGCCGCCTCTTGGCTCGCCGCGGGATTGCTGGCCTGGCAGGCCGGCCTCGGTCCGGTCGCGGCCCAGAGCCCGCAGCCACCGATCTCACCCGACAAGCCGGCGCCCGGCAGCTCGACCACCCCGGCCCCGCCGGCGAGCCGTCTCGATTGTCCGCCGGGTGTCGACCCCAACCGCGCCCCGACCGTCGGCCGCGACGGCGCCGGATCGGCGGGCGGGACCACCGGCTCGGCATCCGGCCAGAGCCTCAGCGAGCAGCTCTCCCACTCCGGCGGTGTGGTCTGTCCGCCGGCCGGCACCGATCCCGGCCTGGTGGAGCCGCCGCCGGCCGGCGGCGCCCTCAAGGTGATCCCGCCGCCCGGCACCCCGGGCGGCGAGCCGGCGCCACAGCCGAAGTAGCTCGGACAGCCGTCGGGAGCGGCGCGCACGCGCGACCGGACCCGCCCCCCTCGAGACCCCACAAAAAGAGAGCCCGCGCGATGCGCGGGCTCGACCGGGCTTCGGAGATCGCGGCATCAGCGGCGACCTGGGCGGTCGCCATACTGGCGTCAGCCGGCCGCGCGGGCCTTCATGTTGACGCTGCCTTCCGCCATGGCGGTGAGCTTGGCGTCGGTGGCCTTCTCCTCCTCGAGGTTCTTCTCGAGCACGCGGGCGCAGTCGTGCCGGCCGAGCTGCTTGGCCCATGCCACGAGCGTGCCGTAGCGGGTGATCTCGTAGTGCTCCACCGCCTGCGCGGCGGCGATCAGGGCGGCGTCCATCACCTTCGGATCGTCGACCTCGCCGACCACGTCGTCGGCCTCCTCGATGATGCCGTCGATCGCCGGGCAGTCGACCCCGCGCACCTCGACGCCGTGCATGCGGAACACCTCCTGCAACCGCGCGATGTGGTTCTCGGTCTCGCCCAGATGCGCCTTGAACGCCTGCTTGAGCTGGCTGTCCCCCGCCTTCTCGATCATCTCGGGCAGCGCCTTCACGATGCGATTCTCGGCGTAGTAGACGTCCCGCAGCGTATGCACGAAGAGATCGTCCATCGTGCGGATATCCTTGGAGAAAAAGCCCATGAGCGGTGATCCTCTGCGGCTGTGTCGGAAGGGTGGGGAAGCGGGCGGGTGCGGCCCTGCCGCTTCGCCGGGTGCCGGCCCCCTGCGCGCGGGCGCGGCTCGTCGAACCAACGGCGCAACCAAGGGGCGGTTCCGGCCGCCGTCGCGGCGCCGCGATCGCCGCGCAGTTTGACCTTGATCAAGGTTGTGGACGTCAATCTCGCTTTACAGTCCGCGCCATGAACAGTGTCATCGCGCTCGCCGAACGAAACGTTCCCCGCTACACGTCGTATCCGACCGCGCCGCACTTCACGCCGACGGTCGACGCCAAGACGTATGCGGGCTGGCTCGCCGCCATGCCGGCGGGCTCCACCCTGTCGCTCTACATCCACGTGCCGTTCTGCACGGACATCTGCCTCTACTGCGGATGTCATACCAAGGCGGTGCGCCGGGCCGAGCCGCTCGACGCCTACACGGACCGCCTGGTGCAGGAGATCGGCCTGGTCGCGGCCACCGTCGGCAGCCGCAAGGTGGTGCATATCCACTGGGGTGGCGGCACGCCGTCGATCCTGGGCAAGGACCGCCTCGCCCGCATCGTCGCCAGCATCGAGGCGTCGTTCGACCTCTCGGAGCTGCGCGAGCACGCCATCGAGCTCGACCCGCGCCGGCTCGACAAGGAGCTGGCCCAGGGTCTCGCCGCCATCGGCGTCACCCGGGCGAGCCTCGGGGTCCAGGACTTCTCGCCCCACGTCCAGGAGGCGATCGGCCGAATCCAGCCGTTCGAAACGGTGCGCGACGCCGCCGCCCTGTTGCGCGAGGCCGGCATCGAACGCATCAACATCGACCTGATGTACGGCCTGCCCCGCCAGACCATCGCGGATGTCGAGCGCAGCGCCAGCCTGGCGGCCTCGTTGCACCCGGCCCGCTTGGCGCTGTTCGGCTACGCCCATGTTCCGTGGTTCAAGGGCAACCAGAAGCTGATCGACGTCGCCGCCCTGGCCGGGCCGGGCGAGCGCATCGAGCAGGCGCGGGCCGCCTCGCGCACGCTGGCGAGCCACGGCTACGTGCCGATCGGCCTCGACCACTTCGCGCGGCCCGACGACGATCTCGCCACCGTCCAGCGCGCCGGCCGGCTGCGCCGCAATTTCCAGGGCTACACCACCGACGAGGCCGACGGCCTGATCGGCTTCGGCGCCAGCGCCATCGGCAAGCTGCCGCAGGGCTTCATCCAGAACGCCGTCGACATCGCCGGCTACTCGCGCACGATCGAAAGCGGCTCGCTCGCCACCATCAAGGGCGTGGCGGTGTCGAGCGACGACGTGCTGCGGGCCGAGATCATCGAGCGGCTGATGTGCGACCTCGGTGTCGATCTCGACACCCTGCCGGCCAGCAAGTTGACCGACAGCCTCGACACCAGCTTCGGTCGCGAGCTGCACGATCTCGACGGCCTCGTCGCCGCCGGCATGGTGCGCATCGACGGCCGCCGCATCAGCATCACCGAGGAAGGGCGCCCGTTCGTTCGTCTCGTCGCGGCGGCGTTCGACGCCTATCTGCCGCAGAACCGCTCGCGCCACTCGGTGGCGGTGTAGCGCGCGGCGCCTCGCCGACCTCGGCGCCGTCTCGGCCGCCGCGAGAGGCCCTGCACAGCAAGAAAAAAGGCCCGCTCGCGCGGGCCTTTTCGTTTCGGGTCGGTTCGGCCGTCGGCGCAGGGGATCGACCGTTCTTCGAAGACGGCCGATCAGGCGGCGCGGCGTCCGCGGCGACCATTGGCGCCGCCGGAGCGCGCCGCCTTGGTCCGCGCCCCGCCCCGAGCGGCGCCCGCGCCCGCACTCTTGCGGGCCGGCGCCTTGCGCGACGCCTTCGGGTTCACCGACTTCTTCGCCATCATGGTGAGCTTCTTGTCGGTCGCCACCTCCTCCTTGAGGGTCTGGGTCAGGAGAGTGGCCACGTCCTTGCGGCCGAGCTGCTTGGCCCACGCCACCAGCGTGCCGTAGCGGGTGATCTCGTAATGCTCGACCGCCTGCGCGGCGGCGATCAGGGCGGCGTTGAGAACCTCCTTGTCCTCGATCTCGCCGGCGATGTCCTCGGCCTCCTCGATGATGCCGTCGATCGCCGGGCACTCGGTGCCCTTAGGCTCCTGATCGAGCTTCTTGAACACCTGCTCGAGCCGCTTGATCTGCTTCTTGGTCTCGGCGAGATGCTGCTTGAAGCCGCGCTTGAGCTCGGCATCGGCGGCCTTATCCATCATCTCGGGAAGCGCCTTCTCGATCCGGCACTCGGCGTAATAGATGTCGGCCAGCTGATGGACGAACAGGTCGTCCATGGTGCGGATCTCTTCGGAAAACATCGCCATTCTGGAGGCTCCTTGGGGCAGGCCCGGGGGGTGGTGCGGCGGCCGCTCGGCGGCCGCGGTGACCGCGCGTGCGGGCGTCGCGACGGCCGCAATCTGGCCACCAACGACGCATCGATGGCGCAGGTTCCGTGATCGTGCCGGCGAACGAGTTGAATCGCTGGCGGAAATGCGCAGGATGCCGGCTCGCGCCGCGAGTCGTTCGTGGCACCCGCATGCCCGAACGAACCGATGTCCGACCATTCCCCCCTTCCTCTGCCGCGCGTTCTCGTGCTCTGCGTCGCCATCGTGGGCGGCGTCATGATGGCCGTGGTGGCGCAGCTCGCGCTGATGCGGCTGGGGCTCGATCTCGGCGCCCTGTGGCGCAACCTGATGGGCGCCCGCAGCGGACAGATGCGCGCCGCCTTCGCGTGGTGGGCGATCGCGCTGGTCTCCTTCGTGGCCGGGCTCGCCATCGCGGCCGCGATGCGTGGGCTCGCGGCGGCGGACATCCGCTCGCCGGTGCTGTACGGAATCGCCGGCGCGGCGCTCGTCGCCGGGCTCGCGGTGGCGGGGCGGATGGCGGCGGCGCCGTCCGATCTCGGCCCGGGCGCCAGCGCGATGCTCGGGCTCGCCTCGCTGACGGTCGCCGGCCTCCTGGCCCTGCTCGGCGCCTATTTCGCCACCCGGCGCTGAGCGCCGCGGCCGACGCGGCCGGCGGGCGCCCCGCTCACATTTCCGTCAAGAGACGACGATCATAAAACGAACACCGCGCGCGTGTTAGCGTTGAGGAGGTGCGACTGTGCCCCGAGTCGGCCCCCCTGCGGCCGTGCGGAGCGAGACGGTCGGACCCGACGGGCGCAGTGATCCGCTGCGCCGCCATCCACGACAGGGGGCGAGATGCGAGCGAGCGCGGTGACGTCGCATTCGATCGAAACGAGATCGGTCGAAACGAGATCGATCGCGTCGGCGCCAGCCATCCGCGGCGACCGCCGGCGCCTCCCGATGCTGGCCGGCGCCCTCGCGCTCGGCCTTGCCGCGACCCTGCTGCCGACCGCAAGCGTCGAGGCCGCGCCGCGGCCACGCCTCGTCTGCCCGGCGCCGCCGCTCGGTCCGTTCGCCACCCCGGCCGATCACGCCCGCGCCGCTGCCTGCGCCCGCCAGGCCGCCCGGGCGCGCCGGGCCCGCGCCAAGCCCCAGGCGGTCCCTCCAGCCGCGGCAGCCGCCACGGCGGCGGCCGGGCACGAGACCACCGGCAAGACTCATGCGCCGGCGCGCGAGAGCTTCACCGTGTCCGAGCAGACGGTCGCCACCATCCCGGGCATTGTCGACGCCCGCTTCTGGGCCGACTCCGAGGCGGATTATCTGCGCGTGCTCGGCGGCACCGGCGGCGACTGGCTGGCGCTGTCGGCCGGTGGCGAGGACTCGGCCTTCGGGGCCGGGCTGCTGACCGGCCTGTCGGAGAGCGGCCGGCGCCCCGACTACCGGGTCGTCACCGGGGTGTCGTCCGGGGCCCTGCTGGCGCCGTTCGTGTTCCTCGGGCAGAGCCGCGACGCCGAGATGCGCGAGAGCCTGATGTCGCTCAGCGCCGCCGAGGTGTTCGAGGATCGCCGCACGCCCGAGAGCCTGCTCGATACCTGGCCGCTGCGCGACTTCATCGCCAGGCGGATCACCCCGGCCCTGCTCGCCGACATCGCGGCCGAGCACCGGCGCGGCCGCCGCCTCGTCGTCATCACCACCAATATCGATGCGGCCCGGCCGGTGGCGTGGAACATGGGTGCCATCGCGGCGGCCGGCACCGAGCCTTCGGTGAAGCTGTTCCGCGACATCCTGGCGGCATCGAGCGCCATCCCGGGCCTGTTCCCGCCGGTGATGATCGAGAGCGAGAGCGGCGACCGCCGGCTGCACGAGATGCATGTCGACGGCGGGCTCGCCGCGACCATCTACGCGGCGCCCGACTCCATGCTGCTCGCCGGCGCCGCCGGCCGGCTGCCGATGGACAGCCTGACCATCCTGGTCAACGGCAAGCTGCGCTCCGCCTTCGGGGTCACCGACCGCAGCCTGATCGGGGTGCTCGGCCGCTCGCTGTCGATCGGGGTCAAGCGGGCGAGCCGCAGCGCCTCGGTGCTGGCCGCCGCCGCGACCAAGCGCAACGGCATTCCCTTCAACCTCGCCTTCGTGGACCAGGGCTTCGATCACCCGAGCCGGGGCATGTTCGACGCCGCCTACATGAAGGCGCTGTTCCAGACCGGCGTCGACCGCGGCAAGAGCGCGAGCCCGTTCGTGAGCGAGGTACCGGACGCCGAGGAGGCCGCACCGGCAGCCCGGCCGGCGGCCGAGACCCACGGCACCGCGACGCGCTGAAGCCGTCCGCCGCGGCGACGCCGATCACCCGGCCACACGAAAAAGAACGCTCGGCACCCCAGGGTGCCGAGCGGCTCTCTCGTCAGACAGCACCGGGTGCGTGGGCCGGATGCCCGCCCAATAGGCGCCGGAATCGTTGACCGGATCTTGCCGCGATCATCGATCGGCCTTGCGGAACAGCCGCAAGGTTCTTCCGCAACCTCCTTGCAACGCAGGACAATGACGGCCGGCTGCGGCGCGCGGCCGCGCCCTGCGGCGGACCGTCGCACGAGCCGCCGGCAGCCCCGACGCCGGCCGGTGGAAGAGCCCTTGCGAGGGCGCCCGCCGGGGTCCATTGCTACGCGCATTGCGCCCTGTGATCGCGCCTCACCAGATCGATCGAGCCATGTCGACGTTCCGCGGATTCATCTACGGCCTGCGCACCGAAGGTCCGCGCGGCCTGCTGCGCTTCGCCCGCAACGAGCTGGCCGCCCCGCGCCTGGCGCTGACGCGCCGGCTGCGCCGCACCGTGACGGCGGTCGGCGATCGCTTCCGCCGTACCACGACGGCGAGCGCCGCGTGGTCGGACGACTGCCTCCAGGTGGTGTGGGACCTCTCGGTGGCGCCGGTCTCGTTCGCGCTCGCCGGAGCCCTCGCGGCCGCCGAGGTGGAGCGGCGGCGGCGCGGCCTCGCCGGGATCAACGTGCTTCTGCTGGCCGGGCCGTTCGACGGGGTGAAGCGGGAGACGCCGGCCCACGAGATGGCCGAGGATGCCGCGGCACGGACGTGGCGGCTGCGCCATCAGCTCGTGCCGGCGCTGGCGATGCTGCCCAGCGTGCGCGGCGTCGCGCTCTGCGCCGACCGCCAGCAGGCATGGTCGCTGATCACCGACGATCCGGCCCGCCTCTATCCGGACGACTATCGGGTGTTCCTGCCGCGACGGCCGGACCCGGCGGCACTCTGCGGGCTCGCCCGCGACGGCGCGACCGTGTGGCCGCTGTTCAGCGCCACCACCCAGGGCCTGCGGCTGGCCGACGAGTTTGTCGGGCGCGTCGCCGGTGGCCGGCGCACCGTGGTGATCACCCTGCGGGCCGACGCCCTGTCGCCCGCCCACAACAGCCGCATCGACGACTGGGTGGCGTTCGCGGACGGGCTCGATCCGGCCCGCTACGCGGTGATCTTCGTGCACGACGGCGCCGTCGCGGCGCCGATCCCGGCGGCGCTCGCCCGCCACGCCGTGTGCCCGGCCGCGAGCCTCGACATCGAGCTGCGCCTCGGCCTCTACGAGCGCGCCTTCCTGGTGATGGGCGTGATGTCCGACCCGCTGATGCTCGCCTGCCACGACGAGCGCGTGCGCTATCAGATCTTCGTGCCGCCAGACCACGAGGGCGACAGCCCGGCGCGGGCGCTGATCGAGGCGGGGCACCGCATCGGCGGCGATCTCGAGTTCGCGCGCCCGTGGCAGCAGCTCGTCTGGCGGACCGACGAGCTGGCCGCCATCCGCCCCGCCTTCGCGGCCATGGAGGCGCGCCTGGCCGCCTTCGAGGCGATGGAGCGGACCGAGCCCGCCGCCGGCGCGCATGCGATGTGATCCGCGATCGGGCTCAACGCGAGCTACGAGCTGTCGTCCGCCAGTCGGGGACCGTAGCCCGGATGGAGCGAAGCGACATCGGGTCTTCGCCGCGGCGCCGCTGATGCTCCCGGGTTTCGCCCGGCTCAACCCGGGCTACGGGCTGTCGTCCGCCAGTCGGGGACCGTAGCCTGGATGGAGCGAAGCGACATCCGGGTCTTCGCCGCGGCGCCGCCGATGCTCCCGGGTTTCGCCCGGCTCAACCCGGGCTACGAGCTGTCGTCCGCCAGTCGGGGACCGTAGCCCGGATGGAGCGAAGCGACATCCGGGTCTTCGCCGCGGCGCCGCCGATGCTCCCGGGTTTCGCCCGGCTCAACCCGGGCTACGGGCTGTCGTCGGCTTCGGCCGCCAATCCGCCAGGAAGCCGTCGATCGACTTGAGCCAGTCAGCATTCTTGGCGAGCAGTTCCGATGTTCGCGCCATCCGGGCGAAGTGATCCTGCTCGTCGACCGACGTCGTCGATGCCGCCCGCACCGCGAATGCGGACGCGTTTCGGCGGTGCTGCTCGGCATCGAGCAGTGTGTTCCGCGGCGACCGGCGCATGTCACGTCCTCGCCTCTGCCCGTGATCCCCAACCGCCATACTAATGCGAACGACGGAGGTGATCCACTGCGGGTTGCGCCTGTCCACACCATTGCACTCTCGACGACGACATCTCGGCCGCAACCGAGGTGGGGCGGCGTCGAGTCCGGCTTCCGACTCGGGCGATCATGTCGGTCGCGGCCACGATCTGATCAGATCACATGCCGGCGCGGCGGTGCTGTCGCGCGCCCCATAGACCCCGCCTGTTTCGCCTTACGTGACGGCGCGGTGACGGTGCGCCGGCGGCGCGGCGTGCCGCGACGTGATCACGTCGCCGGTTCGACCGCGCCACGCAGAGGCTTCCCCGCCCCGGCGCTTGCGGAGCGTCCCGACGCTTGCGCAGCGTCCCGAGCTTGCGCGGCGCGGCCGGCTCGCGACGCCGCCCCTCACCGCATGGCCCGGTGCGTCCCCGGCGCATCGCGTCGCAGGTCGCGGTCTGCGCGCACGCGCCCTTGATCTCGCGTCTTACGATGCCGCACAATGGTGATGGAAGCCCGGACCGATGCTGATCGGCATCTATAATTCATCTGGATCAATCAATCAGTAGTTTTGATTTGCTCTCTCGATCAAAAGCCGGCGGAATTCGTCACGGGTCCGGACCCCGCTGCGTGCACGGCCGGTGCACACCCTGCGACGGAGACTGTGATGCCCAAGCTTGGTCGTCTCGCCCGCCATGCCGCACTGGTGGTCGCTCTCGCACTGACCGGGTGGAGTGACCCGGCCGCGGCCCAGCGGGTCATCCGGGTCGGCCAGGCCGACACCCTGACGGGCCACAATCTCCCGGAGCTGATCGGCCTCACCAATACCGAGAAGCGGATGGGGGTGAAGTTCAACGTCGTGGCGCTCAAGTCCGACGACGTCGTGTTCCAGGCGGTGATCAACAACGAGATCGATATCGGCATCGGCGACGCCTACAAGGGCATCGACACCCTGAAGGCGCCGGTGCGCCACTTCTTCCTGCTGCGCCGGGTCGCCTACTTCCCGGTGGTCAACAGCGAGTTCTACAAGACCTGGAAGGATCTCGACGGCGCCGACATGGCCGTCCACGCGCGCGGCTCCGCCACCGAGGCGATGGCGGTGCAGATGGAGAAGGCCAACGGCATCAAGTTTGGCCAGATCAGCTTCGTGCCCGGCTCCGAGGTGCGCATCATCGCGATGCGCCGCGGCACCATGAAGGCGACGCTGCTCGATCTGCCGAACAGCCGCAAGCTGACCGAGGAAGACCCCAAGAAGTTCATCGTGCTGCCGGTGGAGACCCAATCGGCCAGCGACGAGATCTTCTACGCCACCACCAAGTTCATCGCCGACAACAAGCCGCTGGTCCAGGCGCTGTGCGAGGAGCTGCTGAAGTCGCTGCGCGCCGTCAACGCCGATCCGAAGGCACCGGCACGCCTGCGCCAGGAACTCGGATTGCTGAAGGATCTGCCGAAGCCGCTCGCCGACGACATCACTCCGTATTTCGAGCTGGCGGTGCCGGGCGGCCTGTTTCCCACCGACGGCGGCGGCATCGCGGCCGCCAAGGCGGACTTCGGCTTCCTGATCGCGGCCGGCCGCTTCAAGGGCTCGGTCGACGACTACAAGGTCGAGGATTTCTGGGATCTCGGACCGCTGAACGCGGCTCTCGCCGAAGTCGACAAGAAGTAGCCATCACTCCCACACCGGCGGGCCCCCGATGCGACAGATCGCCCCCTCCCCGCCGCCCGGAACGGACGCGGCCGTGCTGCCGAGGGCGGCGCTCGCCGCGCCGGGCATCGCGACCCCGGCCGCCGCGGAGGGCGCATCTCCGCTCCCCGCACCGGCCCAGGCGCGCCGTGCCGGCGGCCTCGGCGATGCGGCATGGCCGTGGCAGCTCGCCTCCTTCGTGCTGGTGCTCGCCGCCTGGGAGATCGCCGGCCACTGGCCCGTCAGCCTCGCCTTTCCGCCGGCCTCTCGCGTCGTCGCCGCCGCCGCCGAGATGGCGCTCGCCGGCGATTTCGGCCGCGCCTATGCGGTGACGCTGCCGCCGCTCGTGGCCGGGATCGGCATCGTCGGCATCACCGGCGTCGCGCTGGGCATCGCCATGGGGCTGTCGCGCGCCTTCGAGTGGTTCGCGCTGCCCCTGATGGTGGTGCTCCAGACCGCGCCGATCGCCGCCATCATCCCACTGCTCACCTACTTCTACGGCGTCAGCGCCACCTCCAAGATCGCCGCCGTGATCCTGCTGGCGGCCCCCATCGTGGTGCTCAACTCCTACCGCGGCATCCGCAACACCAACGCCTCGCTGGTCGACATGTGCCGCAGCTTCCTCGGCACGAGGCGCCAGCAGGTCACCAAGATCATGCTGCCGCATGCGAGCGGGATGATCTTCGCGGGGCTGCGGCTCGGCGTCTCGGCCGGCTTCATCGGCGTGGTGCTGGCGGAGCTTCTGATCTCCCCCACCGGGATCGGCGACCTGATCAGCTACAACCGCTCGATCGCCCGCTACGACAAGATGTTCGCCGCGATCGTCTCGATCCTGGCGCTCGCCACCGTCACGCTGTCGCTGTTGCAGCGGCTCGAAAACCGGCTGTTCCGGCCCGACCACGCGGTGCCCTGATGGATGCCTCGACGCGCGACGCCTGCCCCGCCCGCGACGCCGGCCACCCCGCCGGCGGCGTGGCCGACGCCACCCCGATCGTCCGCGTCGACGGCGTCACCATGCGGTATGCCAACGGCGTCTCGGCGCTCGACGGCATCGACCTCGACATTCCACGCGGGCGGCTCACCACCCTGCTCGGCCCCAGCGGCTGCGGCAAGACCACGCTGCTGAAGATCATCGCCGGCCTGATCCCGCCGACCGCCGGCACCGTCGCGGTGAACGACCGCATCGTCACCGGCCCCGGCCCCGACCGGGCGCTGGTGTTCCAGGACTTCGCGCTGCTGCCGTGGGCGACGGTGCTGCGCAACGTCGCCTTCGGGCTGGAGCTGCGCGGCGTGCCGAGGGCCGAGCGCGAGGCGATCGCCGCCAAGTACATCCGCGACGTCGGCCTCGCCGGCTTCGAGCATCAGTATCCGAACCAGCTCTCCGGCGGCATGCGCCAGCGCGCCGGCCTCGCCCGCGCGCTCGCCGTCGACGCCGACATCCTGATGATGGACGAGCCGTTCTCGGCGGTGGACGAGCAGATGCGGCGCAAGCTCCAGGAGGACTTGCTGTCGCTGCTCCAGGTGGAGAAGAAGACCGTCATCTTCGTCACCCACTCGATCGAGGAGGCGGTCTATCTCTCCGACCGCATCGTTCTGCTGTCGCGCCGGCCCTCGCGCGTCTCCGCCATCCGCGACACCGGCATCGCCCACGACCAGCCGCCCGACCAGATTCGCCGCGACCGGCGCTATCTCGACACCGTCGACGAGATCTGGGACACGCTGAAGCAGTATCTGCAATGACCGCCCGCTCGATTCTCGACCATGTCCCCTCCGGTGTCTCGCTCCTGGTGTGGGCGGCGCTCTGGGAGCTCGTCGGCCGTTTCGGCGGCATCGACCTTATTCCGCCGATGTCCCAGATCGCGCTCACCGCGATCGACATCGTGCAGACCGAGAAGTTCGTCACCGCCCTCGCCGTCACCGCACAGGCATTCGGCATCGGCATGGCGCTGGCGATCGTGGTCGGCATCCCGCTCGGCGTCCTCATGGGCGTGTGGCGGCCAGCCGAGCGGCTGCTCGACGTCTGGGTCAACATCTTCATCAGCGCGCCGCTGACCGCCCTGGTGCCGGCCCTGATGCCGCTGCTCGGCATCGGCCAGACCACCGTGGTGGCCACCGTGTTCCTGTTCGCCGTGTGGGTGCTGGTGATCGACACCCGCGCCGGCATCCATCATGTCGGCGGCTCCCTTCTCGACATGGCGCGCCTGTTCGGCGGCAGCCGCACCCAGATCTTCTTCAAGGTGCTGCTGCCCGGCGCGCTTCCCGAGATCCTGACCGGCCTGCGGCTCGCCGTGGTGCGCGGCGTCAAGGGCGTGGTGATCGGCCAGATCATCATCGCGCTGCTCGGTTTCGGCGAGCTGTTCGAGCTGTATCTCCAGAACTTCCTGATGGAGGAGTTCTGGGCCCTGGTGTTCGTCGTCTTCGCGCTCGCCTTCGTGCTGGTCGAGGCGGTGGGACTGGTCGAGCGCCGTTTCGACTTCTACGCCGGCTCGCGGTGAGCCGAACTCCGTCCCTCCCGGTCGAGGCTTTTCCCATGTCCGATGGTCCGTCCCGCCTGCTGGTCGTCAACGGGCGCGCCCTGCTGCCCGGCGGCGATCCCCATCAGGGCGAGCGCTGCGACATCCTGATCGAGAACGGCACGATCACCCGGATCGGCACCGGCCTCGCGTCGCAGCTCGCGGCGGCGGGCCAGACCACCGAGACGCTCGACGCCACCGACCGGCTGATTATCCCCGGCTTCGTCAACGCCCATTACCATTCGCACGACACCCTGGCGAAGGGCACCATGGACGAGACGCCGCTGGAGACCTGGCGGTTGCTCGCCCTGCCGCCGCAGTATCCGAAGCGCTCGCGCGCCGAGATCCGCGCCCGCACCCTGATCGGCGCGCTGGAGTGCCTGCGCTCCGGCATGACCACCGTGCAGGACATGGTGACGCTGTACCCGTTCGACCCCGAGCACTTCGAGGCGGCGGTGGAGGCGTACGAGGAGATCGGCGTGCGCGCCGTGGTGGCGCTGCAATACGCCGATATCCGCGGCATCGAGACCATTCCGTTCTGGAAGGAGATCTTCCCGGCCGAGCTGCATCCGCAGCTCTCCACCGCGGCCGAGCCCGACAAGAGGATCGACCAGCTCGCCTGGTTCGAGGACACGGTGCTCAAGCACGCGAAGCCCGACAGCCGCGTGACCTGGGCGCTCGGCCCGTCGGCGCCGGAGCGCTGCACGCCCGCCCTGATCGCGCGTACCGCGGCGCTGTCGAAGACCTACGACCTGCCGATCTTCACCCACATCTACGAGTCCAAGGGCATGGCGCTCCAGGCGCGGCTCGAATATCCGCAGCACGGCGGCTCGCTGATCCGCCGGCTGGAGCGGGAAGGACTGCTCGGCCCGCGCCTCAACCTCGCGCATTCGGTGTGGCTCTTGCCGGACGAGATCGAGATGCTCGCCCGCACCGGCACCAAGGTGGTGATCAATCCGCTGAGCAACATGAAGCTCAAGAGCGGCATCCCGCCGATCCGGGCGCTCCAGGAGGCGGGCGTGTCGCTGGCGCTCGGCTGCGACAACTGCTCGTGCTCGGACGCCCAGAACATGTTCCAGGCGATGAAGCTGTTCGCCCTGATGGTGCATGTCTCGGACCCCGATCCGGGTCCCGACCAGTCGGCGCGCGCATTCGACGCGGCGACCGCGGGCGGCGCGCGGGCGCTCGGCCGCGACGACATCGGGCGCCTCGCGCCGGGCTGCCGCGGCGACCTCGTGCTGATCGATCTCACCGACCCGTCCTACGTGCCGCTCAACAGCGCGACGCGCCAGCTCATCTACACGGAGGGCGGCCGCGGCGTCGACACCGTGGTGGTGGACGGCCGGGTGGTGATCCGCCACGGCCGGCTCGCCACCATGGACCAGGATGCGCTGCTCGACGAGGTGATGGCGGTGGTGCCACGCTTCCGCGAGGACTTCGCCGCCATCGCGGCGCGGGTCGACAAGCTCAAGCCTTACCTTGCCGAGGCGCACCGGAAAATCTGGGCGGCCGATGTCGGCGCCAACCGCCTGTTCACCGGCCGCTGACGGGCCGCCGCCGTGAAGCCGGCCGCCTTCGACTATGTGCGCGCCACCTCGCTGACCCATGCGCTCGACCTGCTGGCCTCGGCCGACCCGGACGGCGAGACCCGGGTGCTGGCCGGCGGCCAGAGCTTGGTGCCGCTGATGGCGATGCGTCTCGCCGCGCCGGCCCGGCTCGTCGACATCAACCGGCTCGCCGCGCTGGAGCGGCTGGAGGTGATCGACGGCCGGCTGGTGATCGGCGCCCTCGTCCGTCATCACCGGCTCGCCACCGATCCGCGGGTGGCGTCGGCCGCGCCGCTGCTCGCCCGTGCGGCCACCCAGGTGGCGCATCCGGCGATCCGCAACCGCGGCACCTTCGGCGGCTCGCTCGCCCATGCGGACCCGGCGGCGGCATTCCCGGCCTGCGCGCTGGCGCTCGGCGCCACCCTGACGCTGGCCTCGGCGGCCGGCCGCCGCGAGGTGCCGGCCACGGCGTTCTTCGAGGGCCTGTACCAGACGGCGCTGCGGCCCGACGAGTTGCTCGTCGAGGTCGCGGTGCCGGCCGCCACCGCGGCGTCACGCTCCGCGTTCGTGATCTTCACGCGCCGGCCGGGCGACTTTCCGGTCGCCGGTCTCGCCGCCGTGGCGCGGGCTGCCGACGACCGCTCCGCGGTCGACCGCCTCGCCGACATCCGCCTCGCCGTCTTCGGCGTCGGCGACACGCCGCTGCTCGCCGACACGGCCGCCGCGATCCTGGAGTCGGGACCGATCGACGCGGCGCGGATCGACGCCGCCGTGGCGGCGCTCGACACCCTGGAGATCCGCGACAGCGCCACCGCGAGTGTCCGCTACCGCCGCCATCTCGTCGGCGTGGCGCTGCGCCGCGCCACCGCGGCGCTCCTGCGGCCGGAGGCCGTCGCATGCCGATGATCCCGAACCTGATCCCGATCACCTGCACGATCAACGGCGAGACGGTGTCGCTCTCTGTGTCGCCGCGCGAGACGCTGGCCGACATGCTGCGCGACAGGCTGGGGCTGACGGCGACCCATCTCGGCTGCGAGCACGGCGCCTGCGGGGCCTGCACCATCGTGTACGACGGGCGCACCGCCCGCGCCTGCCTGCTGCTCGCCGCCCAGGCCGACGGCGCCGTGATCGAGACCCTGGAGGGAGCGAGCGCCAGCGGCCGCATCGCGGCCCTCCAGCGCGCCTTCCACGAGCGCGGCGCGCTGCAATGCGGCTTCTGCACGCCCGGCCTGCTGCTCGCCGCGGCCGAGGTCCTGGCGGAGCATCCGGCGCCGAGCCGCGACGCGATCCGCGCCGCGCTGTCCGGCCATCTCTGCCGCTGCACCGGCTACCAGGCGATCGTCGACGCGATCGAGGCCACCGCCGCGGCGGCCACCGGAGCAGGATCTCGCCGATGAGCACGGACCTCCCCGCTCCCGCCGGCGAGCCGGTGCCGCACCGGCGCACCTGGCGGCTGCTGCATGGGCGCGGCCGCTATGTCGGAGACATCCGGCTGCCCGGCCTGCTGCATGCCGCCGTGCTGCGCGCCCCGCACGCCCATGCGTCGATCGACGCGATCGACACCGCGGCGGCGGCCGCCGTGCCGGGCGTCATGGCGGTGTTCACCGGCGCCGACATCGCCACGGTCTGCGCGCCGTGGCGCGGCACCCACGGCCTCTATCCGCGGCTCGCCGCGCCGCTCCAGCACGCCGTCGCGATCGACACGGTGCGCTGGTGCGGCGAGCCGGTCGCCCTCGTCGTCGCGGCGAGCCGCGCCGTCGCCGAGGACGCCACCGCGCTGATCGCCGTCGACTACACGCCACGGCCGGCGCTCGCCGACCCAGAGGCGGCGCGCGGCGGCGGCCCGCTGCTGCACCCCGATCTCGGCACCAATGTGTGCCTCACCGCCGCGCACGAGGCCGGCGACGTCGATGCCGCATTCGCGGCCGCCGCCGTGGTGGTCGAGGAGACGTTCCGGTTCGGCCGCCACACCGGCGTGCCGCTGGAGCCGCGCGGCCTCGTCGCCGACTTCGACCCGAGCGAGCGGCGGCTGACCGTCCATCATTCGCACCAGTGCCCGCACCAGATGCAGCACGAGTTCGCCCGGCTGCTCGGCCTCGCCGAGCAGCGCGTGCGGGTGATCGCTCCCGACGTCGGCGGCGCCTTCGGCATCAAGCAGCAGCTCTACGGCGACGAGATCGCGGTGTGCGCCGCAAGCCTTCTGCTCGGCCGGCCGGTGGCGTGGATCGCCGACCGGCTGGAGTCGTTTTCGGCCGACATCCACGCCCGCGAGCATGTGGTGCGCGGCCGCATCGCGCTGTCGGCCGACGGCGACATCCTCGCCTTCGCGGTCGACGACCTGCACGCCATCGGTCCGTATTCACAGTATCCGCGGTCGAGCGCCGGCGAAGGCCGCGCCGTGCTGGCGCAGACCGGCGCCCCCTACCGCTACCGAGCGCTGCGCGCCCGCTCCACCGCGGTGTTCCAGACCAAGGGCATGGCGGGCCACTACCGCGGCGTCGGCCAGCCGATCGCCTGCGCGGTGACCGAAGCCCTGGTCGACCGCGCCGCGCGAAAAGTCGGGCTCGATCCGGTGGCGGTGCGCCGGCGCAACCTCGTGCGGGCTGCCGACTTGCCGTGGCGGGCGCCGACCGGGCTCGTCTATCCGCGGCTCGCTGTCGCGGACTGCATGGCGGCGCTCGACGCGCATGTCGATCTCGCGGCCCTGCGCCGCGACTGCGACGACGCCCGCCGCGCCGGCCGCATGCGCGGGCTCGGCCTCGCCACCTTCGTCGAGCTGACCTCGCGCGGCCCCGGCTTCTACGGCGCCGGCGGCGTACCAGTGTCGAGCCGCGACGGCTGCACGGTGCGGCTGGAGCCTGGCGGCGGCGTGCGGGCGCTCGCCAGCGTCACCGAGCAGGGCCAGGGCACCGAGACCGGCATCGCCCAGGTGATCGCCGCCGCACTCGGGGTGCCGCTCGACACCGTCGAGGTGATCACCGGCGACACCGCGACGACGTTTCACGGCGGCGGCACCTGGGGCTCGCGGTCGATGGCGATCGGCGGCGAAGCGGCGTGGCGCGCCGGCCGGGCGCTGCGCGCCGAGATCCTCGATGTCGCCGCGCGGCTCCTCCAGGCCGATGCCGCCGCGCTCGATCTCCGCGACGGGGTGATCGTCGAGGCGGCGACCAGCGCGGCGCGGCTGACGCTCGCCGAGATCGCCGCGGTCGGCCACTTCCGCCCGCACGAGCTACCGGCCGGGCCGCAGCCGCAGCTCGTCGCCAGCGCCAGCTTCGGGCCGCTCGACGGTCCGTTCCGGGCCGGCAGCGGCATCCAGCTCGCCGTGGTCGAGATCGATCCCGACAGCGGCGCCGTGCGGCTCGACCGTTTCGTCGTGGTGCACGAGTGCGGCCGCGTGGTGAACCCGCTGCTGGTCGACGAGCAGATCCGCGGCGGCGTCGCCCAGGGCATCGGGGCGACGCTGTTCGAGGAGCTGATCTACGACACCGACGGCCAGCTCCTCACCGGCAGCCTCGCCGACTATCTGCTCCCGACCGCGGCGGACCTGTGCGACATCGAGCTGGTGCATGTCCACGCCGCACCGCCGGAGAGCGACGGGCTCGGGCTGATCGGCGTCGGCGAGGCCGGCACGGTGGGCGCCGCCGCCGCGGTGCTCAACGCGGTCGACGATGCATTGGCGGCCCGCGGCGCCTCGATCGGACAGATCCCCTGCACGCCGGAGCGCATCCTGACGGCGCTGGGGGCGATCTGACGACGGCTGTCCGGCCGCGTCCGAACGGAACGCGCCTCACGCGCCGAGCCGTGCGGCCACGCCGAGCTTCGCGGCCCAGGCACCGAGCGTCTCCACCGTCCGGGCCACCACCGGGATGCCGTCGCGGCGGCGCCGCGCCTGCTCGGCCTGCGCCCGCTCGCCGGGAAACACGATGCGGCCACCGGGCTCGATCGGCTCCACCGCCGTGATGGCGTCCAGGAACTCCTCCATGCGCTGCTCGAACGCCGCACGCGGCTGGAACGCCTCGATGTCGATCGCCTGGAGCGTGAAGGCGGTATGCATCGGCCCGTCATAGGGCTGGAAGCCGGTTCCGCCGCCGCCCCGCATGGGGCCGCCCGCCAGCACGCTGGTGACGATCTCGTGCACCATGGCGAGGCCGAACGCCTTGTAGCCGCCGAACGGCAGCAGCGACAGGCTGTCGAGCGCCGCCGCCGGATCGGTGGTGTCGCGGCCGTCGCGATCGAGCGCCCAGCCGGGCGGGATCGGGATGCCGAGATCGCGCGCCCGCAGGATGCGCTCCACCGCCGCCGCCGTGCAGGCCATGTCGAGCGCGAAGCAGCCGTGCCGGCCGGCCGGTGCGGCGACCGCCACCGGATTGTTGCCGAGCACCGGCGTGCGGCCGCCGGGCGGCGGCATCAGGCGGCGGCTGGTGTTGGTTGTGACAATGCCGATCAGACCGGCGCGTGCCGCCTGCAAGGCATAGTGCTTGGCGGAGGTGAGCGAGTTGCCGTTGCGCACCGCGACGAGGCCGATCCCGTGCTCGCGCGCCTTCTCGATCGCTCGCGCCATCGCCCGCACGGCCGTCACCTGGCCGAGGCTGCGCTCAGCGTCCCACAGCGCGATGGCGCCGCGATCGCGCACCACCGTGATGGAGGTGGCGGCCCGGTCGCCGCCCGCCTCCAGCCGGCCGAGAACGTGCAGGAACAGCCGTAGCCCGTGCGACTCCTCCCCCATCAGCTCGGCCTCGACGAACACCGCGGCGGTGACGTCGGCATCCGCCGGCGCGACGCCGAGCGCCCGGAGCAGCGCGACGCAGTGGTCATGCAGCACAGTCGCATCGATGGTGATGCGCCGCTCGTCGTCCGAGATGGCTGTCACAATGATCCTCGCATGATGAGTCGCGGGGGACACGATAGGTCGCGTGGGACTCGGGGGCCGCGGAGCGGTGGGCGAAACGGGCCGGGAGGGACGACGGGGAGGCCGAACGCCGGAGGAGTGCCGGCATGGCTGTCGAACGACGTCGCAATTGGGCCGTGCAGACCCCGCCCCTTGTCAATCGGCGAACCGAAGGGGCGGCGGATCCACGCCGCGCCGAAGTTGCCGTGCGGTGCCTCCGACACGTTTGTCACGAGCCCGATTTCGCCTGTTTCGTTCGAAACGCCGGTTTCGTCAGTCGAGTCGGTCGCCGTTGTTTCAGGGTTTCGCCGCAGGGCGTCATGGTATTGCATTGCGATCGTTATTGTCACGATCTCCGACACCGTCATCAAGTCCGTGACGAGACCCCACGAAAACACCGACCCAGCCATGCGCAACAGCGGTTTCGCATGATGCAGGTCAATCCGCCCGTGCCGAACGCTGCGTAGGGTGCTCGTCACATCACGGTCCGGCGAGTGACGGAGGCGATCATGCATGGTGGCGGACAACGAGCCGGCGACGCGGACGGCACGACGAGGACGCGGACGATTCTGGATGGCAACGAGGCGGCCGCCTCGGTCGCCTACCGGCTCGCCGAGGTGATCGCGATCTACCCGATCACGCCGTCGTCCAACATGGGCGAATGGGCCGATCAGTGGAAGTCGGAGGGCGCCCGCAACATCTGGGGCACCGTGCCGGACGTGATCGAGATGCAGAGCGAGGCCGGCGCCGCCGGCGCGCTGCACGGCGCTCTCCAAAGTGGCGCGCTGGGGACCACCTT
This sequence comes from Rhodoplanes serenus, assembly GCA_009720755.1. GTDB lineage: Bacteria > Pseudomonadota > Alphaproteobacteria > Rhizobiales > Xanthobacteraceae > Rhodoplanes > Rhodoplanes serenus. The sequence continues at coordinate 25,554 of WNKV01000019.1, read as the reverse complement.
CACGGCCTCCCAGGGCCTGCTGCTGATGATCCCCAACATGTTCAAGATGGCGGGCGAGCTGACCTCGGTCGTCATCCATGTGGCGGCCCGCGCGGTGGCGACGCATGCGCTGTCGATCTTCGGCGACCACTCGGACGTGATGGCGGTGCGCCAGACCGGCTTCGCGCTGCTCTCCTCCGGCTCGGTGCAGGAGGCCGCCGATCTCGCCTTGATCTCGACCGCCGCGACGCTCGAGTCGCGGGTGCCGTTCCTGCATTTCTTCGACGGCTTCCGCACCTCGCACGAGGTCGGCGTCATCGACCTGCCGAGCGACGACGATCTCCGCGCCATGGTGGAAGACGCCCATGTGCGCGCCCACCGAGCCCGTGCGCTGACCCCGGACCGCCCGGTGCTGCGCGGCACCGCCCAGAATCCCGACGTGTTCTTCCAGGCGCGCGAGGCCTGCAATCCGTACTACCGCGCCTGCCCCACCATCGTGCAGGATGCGATGGACCGCTTCGCGCGGCTGACCGGACGGTGCTACCACCTGTTCGACTATGTCGGCGACCCCGACGCCGAGCGCGTGATCGTGCTGATGGGCTCGGGCGCCGGCGCCGCCGAGGAAGCGGTGGAGGTGCTGCGCGCACGCGGCGAGAAGGTGGGCCTCCTCAAGGTGCGCCTGTTCCGCCCCTTCGCCACCGAGACCTTCCTGGCCGCCCTTCCGGCCTCGGTGAAATCGATCGCGGTGCTCGACCGCACCAAGGAGCCGGGCGCGCTCGGCGAGCCGCTCTATCAGGACGTGCTGTCCGCCTTCGCGGAGCGTATCGCGTCCGGCAGCGCCACCACGATGCCACGTATCATCGGCGGCCGCTACGGCCTCTCCTCCAAGGAGTTCACGCCCGCCATGGTTAAGGCGGTGTTCGACGCGCTGTCGAGCCCGGCGCCGCAGAACCATTTCACGGTCGGCATCGTCGACGACGTCTCGCACACCAGCCTGACGGTCGACACCACCTTCTCGACCGAGCATCCGAAGACCGTGCGGGCGCTGTTCTACGGCCTCGGCTCGGACGGCACCGTCGGCGCCAACAAGAACTCGATCAAGATCATCGGCAAGTACACGCCGAGCCATGTGCAGGGCTACTTCGTCTACGATTCCAAGAAATCCGGCTCGGTCACCGTATCGCATCTGCGCTTCGGCCCGGACCCGATCCGCTCGACCTATCTGATCAGCCGCGCCAACTTCGTCGCCTGTCATCAGTTCCAGTTTCTCTCGCGCATCGACATGCTGGCCGCCGCCGAGGACGGCGCCACCTTCCTGCTCAATGCGCCGGGCGCACCCGACGCGGTGTGGGACAAGCTGCCGCGCGAGGTGCAGCAGACCATCATCGCCAAGCGGCTGCGCCTGTTCGCCATCGACGGCTACGCCACCGCCCGCGAGGCCGGCATGGGCAGCCGCATCAACACCATCATGCAGACCTGCTTCTTCGCCATCTCGGGCGTGCTGCCGCGCGAGGAGGCCATCGCGGCGATCAAGAAGTCGATCGAGGAGACCTACGGCAAGCGCGGCGCCGCCGTGGTGCAGAAGAATTTCGCGGCGGTCGATACCACGCTCGCCCGCCTGCACGAGATCCCGGTGCCGGCCGCGGCCACCGCCACCGCCGAGATGCTGCCGCCGGTCTCGCGACGCGCCCCGGCCTTCGTGCGCGACGTGCTCGGCGAGCAGATCGCCGGCCGCGGCGACGCCCTGCCGGTGAGCGCCATGCCGGTCGACGGCACCTTCCCGACCGCCACGGCGCAGTGGGAGAAGCGCAACATCGCGCAGCAGATCCCGGTGCTCGACACCGATCTGTGCATCCAGTGCGGCAAGTGTGTTCTGGTGTGCCCGCACGCCGTCATCCGTGCCAAGGTGGTCGATGCGGCGCTGCTCGCCGATGCACCGGAGGGCTTCAAGTCCGCCAAGGCCAAGTGGCGCGAGTTCGACGGCGCCCGCTACGTGCTCCAGGTCTCGCCCGAGGACTGCACCGGCTGCCGCCTGTGCGTCGAGATCTGCCCGGCCAAGAGCAAGAAAGAGGTCAAGCACAAGGCGCTCAACATGGCGCCGCAGGAGCCGCTGCGCGAGGCCGAGAACCGAAACTGGGAGTTCTTCCTGTCGCTGCCGGAGGTCGACCGCGACCGCGTGCGCCACGACAACGTCAAGGACGTGCAGCTCCTCGAGCCGTTGTTCGAGTTCTCCGGCGCCTGCTCGGGCTGCGGCGAGACGCCCTACATCAAGCTGCTGACCCAGCTGTTCGGTGACCGCCTGCTGATCGCCAATGCCACCGGATGCTCGTCGATCTACGGCGGCAACCTGCCGACCACGCCCTACACGGTCGATCGCTGTGGCCGCGGCCCGGCCTGGTCGAACTCGCTGTTCGAGGACAATGCCGAGTTCGGTCTGGGCATGCGGCTCGCCGCCGACAAGCAGATGGAGTTCGCCCGCGAGCTGGTCGGCCGCCTGTCCGGCCGCATCGGTGGCGTGCTCGCCACGGCGCTGATCGAGGCCGATCAGCACAACGAGGCGGGTCTCACGGCGCAGCGCGAGCGGGTCGCCGAGCTGAAGCGGCTGCTCGCCGCCGCCGCCGACGACGAGGCCAAGGCCCTGCTCGGCCTCGCCGACAGCCTGGTGCGCAAGAGCGTGTGGATGATCGGTGGCGACGGCTGGGCCTACGACATCGGCTATGGCGGTCTCGACCACGTCCTCGGCTCGGGCCGCGACGTCAACGTGCTGGTGCTCGACACCGAGGTGTACTCCAACACCGGCGGCCAGATGTCGAAATCGACCCCGCGCGCCGCGGTGGCGAAGTTCGCGGCCGGCGGCAAGTTCACCGGCAAGAAGGACCTCGCCATGGAGGCGGTGAGCTTCGGCTCGGTCTATGTGGCGCGCGTCGCCATGGGCGGCAACGACATGCACACGGTGCGTGCCTTCCAGGAGGCGGAGTCGCATCCCGGGCCGTCGCTGATCATCGCCTACAGCCACTGCATCGCGCACGGCTACGACATGGCGATCGGCCTCGACCAGCAGAAGGCGGCGGTGCTGTCCGGCTACTGGCCGCTGATGCGCTACGACCCGCGGCTGCGGGCCGAGGGCAAGAACCCGTTCCAGCTCGACTCCAAGGCGCCGTCGATCCCGTTCAAGCAGTATGCCTACAACGAGGCGCGCTACACCATGCTGGTACGCTCCAACCCGCAGGCGGCGCGCGAGCTGTTCAAGATCGCCCAGGACGATGTCGAGCGGCAGTGGCGGGTCTATGCCAATCGCGCCGCCATGGCGGGCCGCGCCGAGACGCCGGACATCTCGCCCCGCGATCCGGACGACGACGCGCCGCGGGTCGCTGGCGGGAGCGACGACGAATGAGGCGGCACCCGATGCGGCACGCGGGTCGGCACCGGCGCGACGGCCGGGCCGCCCACGCGCCGCCCGCCACCACGACCGACGACACGCCAACCCGATCACCGACCCGACCGCGCGGAGGAACGCCGCATGAGTGACCTGACCACCCGCTATCTCGGGCTCACGCTGAAGTCTCCCCTGGTGGCGTCGGCCTCGCCGCTGTGCGACTCCATCGAGGGCATCTGCCGGCTCGCCGAGGCGGGTGTCGCCGCCGTGGTGCTGCCGTCGCTGTTCGAGGAGCAGCTCGCGCTCGAAAGCCTCGCGCTGCACGCCGACCTGGAGCGCGGTGCCGACACCTTCGCGGAGGCCGCCGGCTTCTTCCCCGACCTGCACACCTACAATCTCGGTCCCGAGGGCTGCCTGGAGCTGATCCGCGAGGCCAAGCGCCGGGTCGATATCCCGATCATCGCCAGCCTGAACGGGGTCACCATCGGGGGGTGGCTCGACTACGCGACGCTGATGCAGGAGGCCGGCGCCGATGCGCTGGAGCTGAACACCTACTCCATCACGGTCGATCCGGCCCAGAGTGCCGAGGAGGTCGAGCGCGGCTATGTCGAGCTGGTGTCGACGCTCAAGCAGCGCCTGCGCATCCCGGTCGCCGTCAAGCTGTCGCCGTTCTTCAGCGCGCCCGCCAATGTGGCGCACCGTCTCGCCGCCGCGGGTGCCGACGCGCTGGTGCTGTTCAACCGCTTCTATCAGCCCGACTTCGACATCGAGGAGCGCGAGGTGGTCGCCTCGCTGGCGCTCAGCCGGCCGGACGAGCTGCTGATGCGGCTGCACTGGGTCGCGGTGATCTACGGCCGCGTCGACGCCGATCTCGCCATCACGGGCGGCGTCCATTCGGCCACCGACGTGGTGAAGAGCATGATGGCGGGCGCCCGCGTCGCCTGCATGACGTCGGCACTGCTCCAGAACGGCCCGGGCTACGCCAAGACGGTGGTGACGGATCTCGACCGCTGGCTCGATGCGCACGAGTACGAGTCGGTGGCCGAGATGTGCGGCAGCATGAGCCTTCGGGCAGTGCCGAACCCGTCCGCCTACGAGCGTGGAAACTACATGAAGGTGCTCAGTTCCTACACGCTGCGCGACGACATTCTGGTGCGCTGAGCGCGCCGGCATCGTGACGATCGGCGCCGGGCCGCGAGGCCCGGCGCTGTCGTATCGGGGATACTCTCACGGCCTTCCGGGCTGCCACGCCGGTGCCGCATTGTTGCTTCCAAGTGGTTTCGCCGCTGGGGGGGACGTGACCGTCGGCAGTTAACCTCGCGCTAACCGTGCGCGACCAGGATGGACTGGTCGGCGCGCGGCGGCGCCTCTCCCACGCTGCACAACGCGCCATCGGTGCCCCGCGGCACCACGTCTCTTCTCCAGGCTCGGGTTCGATATGCGTGCGTTCTCCGCTCCGCCGTCCGGCGACACGGTCTCGTTCTGGTCGGGTCTGATTGCGGCGGGGTGCGGCGGGCTCGTGCTGTTCGTCGCGCTGCCGCTCGCCCTGTCGAGCCCCTTCCCGTCGGCCAAGGATCGCGCCTGGATCGTCGAAGACCGGCCGGTGCGCACCGCCGCGCTGGTGCCCATGGGCCGCGACGCCGAGGACGCCATCGAGGCCGAGGCGGACGTCGAGAGCGAGTCCGGCCCCGAAGGCGCCCATGGCAGCCCGGCCGACATTCTCTCCTGGGAGCCCACCTTCGCGCTCGCGTCGCTGTCGATGCCCGGCATGGAGGTCGACGACGCGGAGGCGACCGGCAGCCTTGGTGGCGCCGCCACCGGCCCTGACATCGCGGTACCGTCCCGCCGCTCCGCCGAGGTCGCCGACGAGATCGACGATTATCTCTGGGAGGTTTACCGCCGCGCGCCGATCAAGAAGGACGGCAGCGGCGACTTCACCTGGAAGGACCCGGCGGCCGCCAAGCGCCTCGGCATGTCGCTGAAGGAGTATGTCATCCGCGGCATGGACCGCGACTTCCGCGAGACCCTCTATCACATGGGCAAGGCGCTCGATGCCGACGGCCTGCGCTGGTCGATGCTGAGCGCCTTCCGCGACGACTTCCGCCAGCGCCTCGCCTCCGGCTTCAAGGCGTCGGTCGGCAACTCGCTGCACGGCGGCAGCCGCCGCACCGGCGGCTACGGCAACGGCCGCGCCATCGACATCACCCTGGCCGAGGGCGACGCTTCCGAGGTGTGGCGGTGGATCGACCGCAACGGCGCCCGCTTCGCCATCGCCCGGCCGATGCCCGGCTATGACCCGGCCCACATCCAGGCGCGGGCCAACTGGCGCCAGATCGCCGGCGCGCTGCGCGCCAAGCGCACCCTGGTGGCCGACCGCGCTGCCGGCAGCCGCCGCGAGGCGATGGCTGAGGCGCGCTGACATACGCCGACGAGGTGTTCCGACGAGATCGTCTGAAGAGGTGGTCCGCCGACGTGCGCCGACGCGGTGTGCCGAGGCGGCGCACCGGCACCTCGCCGCGGTGACGCCGCGGCGAAGCGATCCGCGTCTCGGTCAAGCCGTCAGGCGACGGCGGCGCTCGCCGACTGTCGCTCCTCGTAGGCCTTCAGCTCCGCCGCGAGGGCATCGATGGCGTCGACGATGCGCCGGGACAGCCCCTCCATCTCGGCCAGCTTGGCTTCCGCGAGCGTGCCGTTGCCCTCCTGGGCGGCGCTGATCGCCACGAAGGCGGCCTGGTGGACCGCCACATGCGGGTCGGCGATCGCCTTGAAGGCCGGCAGCTCGACCAGCACATCGTCGCCGACATTGTGATACCAGGTTCCGAACCGGCAGGTGTGATGGGTCGCGATCCTGTCGCGGCCGGGGCCGCCCTGACGACGGACCCGCTCGGCGACCGCGGCCACGAAGGCGCGGTGATCGGACTTCGCCAGCTCGATCAGACTGGCGAAGTACTTGCGCGCCAGTGCATCGACCCGCGCGGTGGTCAGCTCCTCGGTGAAGGTGATGTGATGGATGGCCTCGCTGCACGCCACCACGGTTCCCGACAGACGCAGTCCTTCGCTTGCGAGGATCAGCTCGATCTTGGCATCGTTGGGCAGCGACCGCGCCACCTGCACCAGGGCGCCGGCCTCGGAGATGTCCAAGATGCGCACCGCCTCGGCCCGGCCGGCCCCGGTGAGCTGCGCATCGATCAGAACGCCGCGGCGGCGCAGGCGCCGGCGCTGTGCGGCCGCCGAGGCGGTCCGCACCGCGCGGGTGAGCATGCGTCCGAGGGTGCCGAGCTCGTCGTCGAGGCCGCGGGTGGTGTCGTGCACAATACGCGAGGCGCCGTTCGCCTGGGCGGCACTGTCGAGCACGCCGGCCATCAGGCCGGTGACCTCGCCCACATGACCGGCGGTCTCTCCGATGTTGCGGGCGATCTCGCTGGTCGCAGCCGACTGCTGCTCGACCGCGGCGGAGATCGACGAGGAGATGCCCTCGACCTCGCGGATCGTTCCGGCAACGGCCTCGATGGACGCCGAGGTACGTTGCACCACCTCCTGAATCTTGGCGATCTGGCCGGAGATCTGCTCGGCCGAGCGCCCCGACTGGTTGGCGAGAGACTTCACCTCTTGGGCCACCACGGCGAAGCCCTTGCCGGCTTCCCCGGCCCGCGCCGCCTCGATGGTGGCGTTGAGGGCCAGCAGATTGGTCTGCGAGGCGATGTCGCCGATCAGCCCCACCACCTGGCCGATCTCCTCGGCCGCCTTGCCGAGATTGGCGACGACGCTGCGTGTCTGGTTCATGCGGTCGTCGGCGGCCCGTGCCGCCTCCGAAGCACGCCCGACCTGGCGGGCGATCTCGGCGATGGAGGCATGTAGCTCCTCCGAGGCGGCCGCCACAGTCTGGGCCGAGGCGAGCGCCGTCTCGGCGACTCCCGAGGCGGCGTGAGCGCTCGTCTTGACCGAGTTGCTGACGAGCTGGACCGACTCGGCACTGTCGAGCAGAGTCTTGTTGAATCTGCCGATGCTCGACACCGTCTTGATCACCTGCTGGTTGATCCGCTCGGTGGTGTTCTCGGCATCCTGCTTGCGATCTCCCTCGATCGCCGTCCAGTAGGACGACAGCGCCGCATCGATGTCGATCATCACGGCGCGGCTGACGGCCTGCTGGACCCGGGCCATCCGGTGGCGCTGGGCCGGCGTGAGCAGGAGGCCGCGATCGGCCAGCACCGCCGCGATCAGCTCGGCCTGGAGCATGCCGTAGCCGAGCATGTACCAGCTCGGCGACAGGCCGATGCGGTGATGGGTCTGGCCGATCCGCGCCACCGACTCGCGATACGCCTCGTCGAACAGGCCATCGAACAGATGGGCCCAGTGGCGTGCCTGCGCCTCCTTCGCATAGAGCATCCGCTGGGCACTCTTGAACATCGCCGCGAGTGGCGGGATGGCCACGGTCTTTTCATAGAAGCGATCGAGAATGCCCGGCAGCGCTGCCATCAGCGCCGGCTTGACCGAGCGGAGCAGCTCGGCACTCTCCGCATCGAAGCCGGCATAGTCATGCTCGGTGCGATACGACACATCTTGAACCGGCTCGGTCATGGGGTGCGATCCGACGAGAAAGGAGATCACCTCCCTTATCGTCTGCAACTCGTGCAAATCGAGTTAACTTCGACACATGTTCGACGGCCGGGTGTAATCGTGCAAAGCGTGCCGGCATCACCTGTTCGATCGACGCCCACCGCCTAACCTCACCTGGTCGGGCTAGAGCGACATCCGATCTAATTAGATTGGATGCCGCTCCAGATGTCTTTGCTGATTGCATTCTCGACGGCGAACCGGCCTCCACGTCGCCGGACAATGCTCTAATCGGCAACGGCTCCGCTCGCGGCCGGCGCAGCGGACCGCGGACCGCGCGACGCTCGGGCCTGGCGGTCGCGCGCGATCGGCCCGAAGGCCGGCGGCGGGATGCGTCGGCGCGATGCCGCCTCGTAGGTGGAGGCGATGCGCAGGATCACGTCCTCCTTGCCGGGTTCGGCGCGGAACACCAACGAGAACGGCAGGCCGGGCGCCGGGATCGTGGTCGGGGTGCGCGACGGCGTCGACACCCAGCGCCGCCCGTCCGGCGCCAGCGTGAACACCGGATCGTACACGGTGGTGACGAAGCCGGCCGGCACCAGCACCTCGGTCAATCCGGCGTTCGGTCCGTACAGCGACTCGGGGGCCAGATTGTGCAGGATGTCGTGCTGATGCGGATGACCGATCAGGCCGGGCGGCCACGGCGTGTGCAGCCGCACCAGCGCGTCGAGACGGTTCTCCAGCATCACCATCATGTCGACGCGGCGCAGCAGCTCGCGCAGCATGATGCGCTCGTCGACACCCTGGCGTCCGCCGAGCGGATTGCGCGGATCAGCCACCTCCTCCCAGTTCCGGAAGGCGGCGCGCTGATCGTCACCCCAGAACTTGGAGCGCGCATTGAGGGCCGGCCAGTCGACGAGCGTCTCGGTGACGCCCTGCGCGGCCCAGTCGGCGGCGCGCCGCATCAGGTACTGGCTGATGTGGAAGCGGAACGCCATCGCCAGCTCCTGCTGCTGGATGGTGCCGATGTCGAGATTCTTCGGCGGCACGATCCGTCCCTCGGCGAGCGCCACGCAATAGTCGATCGGCGCCATAGTGCCGCTACCGAACACCTTGCCCGGCGCGAACGCGGTCGGCCGCACCGCGGCGGCGAACTCCTCGAACAGCGGCTGCCCGTCGGGACGCAGACGGAACAGCAGATCGGGCATGAACACCGGCACGAGCCGGGCGAGCGCCGTGCGGAAGTCGACCATCATGGCTTCGAGATCGGGGTCTGGCGCACAGGTCGGCTCGCGTGAGCACACCAGCGTGGCGCCGAGCATCTCGCCGAGCACCGCCTTGATCTCGCGCGCCGCCGCCGTGACGATCGGCACCTCGGCAAGCGAGCCCTCCGGCACCCGCATCGACTCGCAGATCACGCCGAGCCGCACGCCGCGCAGGGCCCCCGCGCGACCGTCGGCCGCGACGTGGCTCGCGTAGGAGCCCGACAGCACCGAGGGGCGTGGCACCGTGGTGTAGGGATCGCGCGGGTCGTAATAGCCGCCGTGCTCGTCCTTCAGCGCATCGAGAATGGTGGCGCAGTCGGCCAGCGTGCGGGCGTGAATGCCGGTACGGTCGCAATAGATGTCGGCCCCGATGGCGCCGCCGTCGAAGCCGAGCATCGCCTTGTGGGGCAGGATCAGCGCGACGGCGTTGTGATTGGAGGGCCCGCGGCAGGAGGCGCGCGTCTCCTCCCCGATGCTCGCCATCACCATGTTGGTCGAGACCGACACCCCCGATCCGGAGCTCGACCCGAGCGAGGCGGAGCGGCGCGTGTCGTACGGGTTGGCCGGATTGCCGCCCCAGCTCGATCGCTGATAGCCGAGGGTCGAGGCCAGCACCCGGTCGGGCGCGTGGCGGCCACCCGGATTGCCGGCACGTCCGTTGTACTCGGTGCACACCGCCTTGGCGAAGATGATGGCGCCCTTCTGGCGCAACCGCTCCACCACGATGTGGTCGCGCGCCGGCACGTCGATGTCGTAGGCGGCGTCGCCGCCGCCGGTGGAGCGCATATCCTTGGTGTCGAACGAATCCTTGAACGAGAACACCACCCCGTAGAGCGGCAGCGCGTCGAGATCGGGGTCGCGGCCCCAGCGCGCGTCGAGCGCCGCAGCCTGCTCCAGCGCGTCCGGATAGCGGCGGAAGATCTCGGCCCCCGGCGGCGCATCCGGCGGCAATGGCCCGTCGTCCGGATGGCGGTCGAAGTCGCCGCGGAACGTCACCGAGCGCTCGCCGCGGAGGTTGAGCGTGGCGAGCGCGTTGACCTGGCCGCCGTCGGCGACACCGACCACCATGCCGTACTGCTGCTGCACGGACGGATCGGAGGCGGTCGCCTCCATGCGGCCGTAGTCGAGCGGCGGACCGCGGTAGCGATCGAGATCCGGCAGCAGATCGGCGGCCTTCACGGTGGCGGTCGGGAAGCGCAGCGGCGCACCGCCCCGCACCGTGCCGGTCGCCGGCGCCACCGGCTCACCGTCCGCCGTCACCAGCAGGCTCGCCGGGCCGTTGAAGGCGCGCACGCGGTCGATGTAGTGCTGCACGATCTCCACGCAGGTGATCTCGCCGGCCCGGATGGCGGCGTGCATCGCCGCGATGGTGGCTTCCTCGAGCCTGAATGGGGGTCGCGCGTCGGCCTGGCCGGTCATGGCGGCTCCGTTCTGGTTGTCATGGACAAAAGGAACGTCGGGGGCAGGTGATGACCCGACGATTAGACCGCGGCGGCGGCAACCGGGCAATGCCCCGGCGGCGGCCGATGCGAGGCGCCGCGGGCGGCCCGGGCGGTCGTCGCTCGGCCGTCATGAGGCCGCCCGCCGGTGGGCAAGACCCGCCCACCTCCGCTATGGTCGCCCGGACACGACCACCTCGGCGGGGATGAGCTGATGACGACGCCCGGAGATCCTTCAGACGCGAGTGGTGCCCTCACCGACGCGGCGCGCCGAGACGGCACCGGCGATCCGCTCGCCGTCCGGCTCGCCTCGACCACCAGCCTGATCGAGCGGATGACCGCGATCGCGGCGTTCGTCGGCCTGCTGGTGGGCACCGCCATGGTGGTGCGCCCGTTCGTCACCGGCATCCTGTTCGGCGGCATCCTGGCCATCGCCACCTGGCCGTTGCGCGAAGCGCTGGTGCGGCACGGCCGCTCCACCGCGCTCGCCGCCACGCTGCTGCTGCTCGCCGCCATCGCCACCATCGGAATGCCGGCGGTCTTCTTGGCGCCCGGCCTCGCCGAGCGCCTGGTGCGCGGACTGCAACAGGCCCAGACCTATTTCGCCGGCATGCCAGAGCCGCCCGCTTGGCTCGCCAAGATTCCGTTCATCGAGCAGCCGCTGCGCCAGCTCTGGGTCGACCTCGCCGATCCGACCAGCGTGGTCCAGGAGGTGTGGAAGACCTATTCGGGCGAGGTGCAGCGGGCGCTCGTCGAGATCGCGCGGGCCTTCGCGGAGGGCATCTTCCAGCTCCTGGTGTCGCTCGCGGTGGCGACGCTGTTCTGGCTGCGCGGCGACGTGCTGGCCCGCATGATGCAGGAGATCGCGGTGCGGCTCGGCGGCGCCACCGCCGGGGCCGCACTCGACTCGGCCGCCGACTCGGTGCGCGGCGTCGCCTACGGCATCGTGGGCACCGCCGCCGTGCAGGCCGGGGTGATGACCTTCGGTCTGCTGCTCGCCGGGGTGCCGGCCGCCGGCGTGCTCGGCTTCGTCACCATGCTGATCGCGCTCAGCCAGTTCGGCATCCTGCTGGTGATCATCTGGGGCGGCGCGGCCTGGTGGCTGTTCGGGCTCGGCCAAACCGGCTGGGCGATCTTCATCGTGGTCTGGGGCGTGATGGTCTCGACCGTCGACAACGTCATCCGGCCCTGGCTGGTCAGCTTCGGGGCGGCGCTGCCGCTGACGCTGATCTTCTTCGGCGTGCTCGGCGGCTTCCTGGCCTTCGGGTTCCTCGGCCTGTTCATCGGCCCGACGCTGCTCGGCGTGTTCTTCAACATGCTCGACGCCTGGCGCCGCGCCGCGGTGCCGGCGCCGGCCGCCACCGCCCTGCCCCCATCGGCGCCGCCCCCGGCGGCTTCATCTCCCGAGCGAGCGTCCGGGTCGCGAACGCGCCCCACGCCGCCCGTGGAGTGAATCGCCGGATGAGCCGCCTGGGTTCATCCGGCTCGTCGGCACCGCTCAGACGTTGACGCTGGCAAGGACCGAGTCGGGATAACGAGGGCCAGCGGCGGCACCGGGCGGGAACGCTCGATCGAGCTCGGCGAGCTCGCTGGCCGTCAGCTCGATGTCGACGGCGTCGATGTTCTGGTTCAAGTATGTTCGACGCTTGGTGCCGGGAATCGGCACGATGTCGTCACCGCGTGACAGCACCCAGGCAAGTGCCACCTGGGCGGCGGTGTAGCCCTTTCGCGTTGCGATCGCCTCGACGGTTCCGACCAGAGCGCGGTTGCGCTCGAAGTTCTCCGCCTGGAAACGCGGCGAGAAACGTCGCCGGTAGTCATCGGCCGGCAGATCGTCCGGCGAGCCGAGCGCGCCGGTGAGGAAACCGCGCCCGAGTGGCGAGTACGGCACCAGTCCAATACCCAGCCGCCGGCAGGTGGCGAGCACACCATTGGTTTCGGGATCTCGTGTCCACAGCGAGTATTCGCTCTGGAGCACAGCGATCGGATGAATGTTGCAGGCTCGTTCGAGAGTCGCAGGCGCGGCCTCGGACAAGCCGAGGAACCGCACCTTGCCGGCCTGCACCAGCTCAGCCATCGCCCCGACGGTATCCTCGATCGGCACCGTCTTGTCGACGCGGTGTTGATAGTACAGATCGATCTGCTCGATACCCAACCGCTTCAGGCTGCCCTCGCAGCACGCCTTCACGTACTCGGGCCGGCCGTCGAACGTGTTGGCTTGGCCGCCCACCGGATCGCGCTTGATGCCGAACTTGGTGGCGACGAACACCTCGTCGCGGCGGCCGGCAATCGCCTTGCCGACCAGAACTTCGTTAGTGTGCGGCCCGTAAGCGTCCGCGGTATCCAGGAAGGTCACGCCACGATCGAGCGCGTGACGGATGGTGGCGATCGATTCAGCGTCGTCGCGACCGCCGTAGAAGTCGCTCATTCCCATGCAGCCGAGACCGATGGCCGACACCAGCGGACCGTCGCGACCGAGCACACGCATCTTCATGGACATCTCCTTCACCGTGTTCTCCGGATATCGGCCGGGGATGGATCGGAGCTACACCGTCGGCTCGACGTATGGACCGCTCCAGCGTCTCGTAGGTGGCGATCTTCTCGCGAATCAGAACCAGCGTTTCACCGAGCAGACTGATGTCCGTTTCCAGAGTCGCGGCGTGCCGCTCCAGCATCGTCTTGCGCTCAGTGACACCATCGGGCACTGCACCGGCGCGGCGGAGCTGGGCGTATCGCTTCATCTCGCGCATCGACATGCGGGTGGCGCGCAGTCGAACTAGGAACTGCAGCCAGCGAAGGTCGTCGTCGTCGTAGCGGCGCACACCGCCGCGGCGCGCGACTGGATCGATCAGCCCGATCTGCTCGTAGTAGCGGAGCGTGTGGGCGGATAATCCGGTGATGGAGGCGGCCTCGGCGATGCTGAAGGTCCTGGTCATGCGCGAGTCGTACAACTTCGAGCGCACTCGAAGTCAAGGGCTTTCGCGCCGGCCGGCGATGCACGACCATCGCGGCGCCAAACTTGGCGCCACTGTCGCTACCTCAGCAGCTCCCGCATGGCGCGGTCGAGGCCGTCCAGCGTCAGCGGATACATGCGGCCGCCCATCAGCTGCCGCACCATCTTGATCGAGGGCGTGTAGTCCCAGTGCTCCTGCGGCACCGGGTTCAGCCACACGCAGGCCGGATAGGTCTGCGTCACCCGCTGGAGCCACACCTGCCCCGGCTCCTCGTTCATGTGCTCGACCGAGCCGCCGGGCGCGACGATCTCGTACGGGCTCATCGAGGCATCGCCGACGAAGATGACCTTGTAGTCGTGCGGATAGGTGTGCAGCACGTCGAAGGTCGGCGTGGTGTGATCCCACCGCCGCTTGTTCTCCTTCCACACCCGCTCGTACAGGCAATTGTGGAAGTAGTAGTATTCGAGATGCTTGAACTCCAGCCGCGCCGCCGAGAACAGCTCCTCGGTCAGTGCGATGTGCCAGTCCATCGAGCCGCCGACGTCGAAGAAGGCCAGTACCTTCACGGCGTTGTGGCGCTCCGGCCGCATGTGGATGTCGAGATAGCCCTTGTGGGCCGTGCCCTTGATGGTGCCGTCGAGATCGAGCTCCTCGGGCGCCCCGGTGCGGGCGAACTTGCGCAGCCGGCGCAGCGCGATCTTGATGTTGCGGGTGCCCAGCTCGACGGTGTCGTCGAGATCCTTGAACTCGCGCTTGTCCCACACCTTCACGGCGCGGAAGTTGCGGTTGCCGTCCTGGCCGATGCGGATGCCTTCGGGATTGTAGCCGTAGGCGCCGAACGGCGAGGTGCCGCCGGTGCCGATCCACTTGTTGCCGCCCTGATGGCGCCCCTTCTGCTCGGCGAGGCGCTGCTTGATGGTCTCCAGCAGCTTGTCGAGCCCGCCCAGCGCCTCGATCTGCGCCTTCTCCTCGTCGGTGAGGTACTTCTCGGCGAGCTTGGTCAGCCAGTCGGCCGGGATCTCCGCCGAGATCGCCTCGCCGGTGCTCTCGAAGCCCTTGAACACGGTTCCGAAGACGCGATCGAACTTGTCGAGATTGCGCTCGTCCTTCACCAGCAGGGCGCGCGAGAGGTAATAGAAGTCCTCGACCCGGCGCGACGCCAGGTCGGCGTCCATCGCCTCCATCAGGGTCAGGTACTCGCGCAGCGTCACCGGCACACCGGCGCTCTTGAGCGCATGGAAGAAGCTCACGAACATCGCGGTCTCCTGCGGGCCGCCCCGGACGGCGGCCGGCTCCGCTACGGGCGGCGACGATGAATCCGGCCGCCGAGTATAGCGGCCGCGGATCGGTGGTCGAGGCGCGCTCCGCCGCGCCTGCCATGGCCGGAACTCCCCCAGAGTCCTGACGTTGAGCCCAGGATCGCGCGGCCCCTCGCCGCGCCCGATCCGAGCAGCTCATTGAACCTACGGCTCGTCGCGTCCCGCGTCGATCGATCTTCAGCCCCGGCGCGGCCCCGCCGCGACCGACAGGAGCGGCTTCGCCATGCAGACCCCGACCCGACCCGGCTCCCCGTCGCCGAACCCATCCGCCGATCCCACCTCGCCCGGCGCATCCACCGCCGCCCCGCCGAAAGGCACCCAGCCGCTCGGCGCGCCGCCGGCCGGCGTGCAGCCGATCGGCACCCAGCCGGTCACCGGCGCGGCCGGCGGAAGCCGTGGGGCCGGTGCCGCCCCCGGCGGCACCGGGAGCCGGTCCGGACCGACCGACGATCTGCGCGGCGGGGCCGAGCGGGTCGCGAGCTCCGTCAAGGAGGCGGCGAGCGGCGTCGCCGACACGGCGAGCGCCACCGCCTCGGCGCTGCGTGACGAGGCCGCCGCCATGGCCGAGCCGCTCCAGGAGAAGGCGCGGAGCATGGCCGAGGACCAGAAACGGGCCGGTGCCGCCCGCATCGGCGGCGTGGCCCGGGCGATCTCCTCGGCCGCCGACGAGCTCGACGATCAGATGCCGCAGACCGCCGGGCTGATCCGTGATGCCGCCGCGCAGCTCGATCATGTCGCCGAGGCGGTGCGCCACAAGAGCCTGGAAGACCTCGCCCACGACACCGACCGCTTCGCCCGCAACAACACCGCGGCGTTCTTCGGCCTGTCGCTGGTGGCCGGCTTTGCGCTGGCCCGCTTCCTCAAGAGCGGCACGCCAGCCGGCGCGACCGGCGCGACCGCGACGGGCGGCCCGCCGACCCGCCGCACCGCCAGCCCGCCCTTGCAGCCGCATCCCGGCCAGGGCGTCGGCAAGGGTGCCGGACCCGGCGCCTCGACGGCTCCGCGGCCGGCCTCGCATGCCCGGCAAGATGCCTTCCCCAACAACGAATTCTGAGCGGAGAGAGCCATGGGACTGCACGAGCATCGCAGCGTGCCGGAGCTGTTCACCGACCTCGTCCAGCAGGTCACCACATTGGTCCGCACCG
This sequence comes from Rhodoplanes serenus, assembly GCA_009720755.1. Taxonomy (GTDB): domain Bacteria; phylum Pseudomonadota; class Alphaproteobacteria; order Rhizobiales; family Xanthobacteraceae; genus Rhodoplanes; species Rhodoplanes serenus. Next base: position 9,523 of record WNKV01000019.1, on the reverse strand, counting down.
AGACCCGGCTGGCCCGCGCCGAGATGAGCGAGAAGGTCGGCCAGGTCGGCACCGGCGTCGCCCTGATCGTGGTCGGTGCCGTGCTGCTGATGCCGGCGCTGGTGATCCTGCTCCAGGCCGCCGTCGCCGCGCTGGTGGACAGCGGCATGGAGCCGCACTGGGCCGCCCTCACGGTCGGCGGCGCCACCCTGGTGGTCGGCCTCGTCCTCGCGCTGATCGGCGCGAGCCGCCTCAAGGCCGAGAACCTGACCCCCAACCGTACCCTGTCCCAGCTCCGCAGCGACGCGGCCGTCGCACGCAACCAGGCGAGGTGATCCGATGACGACCGCACGGGAGATCGAGACCGAGGCCGAGCGCCAGCGCGCCCAGCTCAGTGACACGTTGGAAGCCTTGCGCGAGCGGATGACGCCGGGCGAGATCGTCGACCAGGCGATGGCGTTCGCTCGCGGTCACGGCGGTGGCGAGTTCGTTCAGAATCTCGGCCAGCAGGTCCGCAATGCCCCGCTGCCGGTGGCCCTGGTGGCGACCGGCCTCGCCTGGCTGATGCTGTCGCCGCGTCGCCCGCCGCAGCCCGCCCCGTCCATCGTGCCGGAGGCGACCCCCTATGGCGGCCCGACCACCCGGACCACCCGCACGGACGGCGCCGGCCTCGGCACCAACATGGGCCATGCCGCGAGCCATGCCGCGAACCACATGGCGGGCGAGGCCCGTGACACCGCCCGCTCGGCCGCCGACGGCATGCGGGGCGCCGCCACCTCGGCGGGCTCCGCCGCGGCCGACGCCGCCGCAAAGGCCCGCGACGCCGCCGGCAGCGCCTATGCGACGGCCGCGGAAGCCGCCGGCAGCGCCGCCCGTATGGCCGGCGACACCACCGAAAGCCTGCGTCGCGGCGCCCACGACCTCGGCAGCCGCGCCTCCGACCTGGGCCACGACGCCTATCAGCAGGCCCGCGCCATGGGCGAGAGCCTCGCCGACCAAGCCGAGTGGGCGCAATCATCGCTCTCCCGGCTGATCCGCGAGCAGCCGCTCGTGGTCGGCGCTCTCGGGCTCGCCCTCGGGGCGCTGATCGGCGCCGCGATGCCGCGCTCGCGCACCGAAGACGAGCTGATGGGCGAGACCGCCGACGAGATGAAGGAGGCGGCGTCAGAGGCCGTGCGCTCCTACTACGGCGAGGCCAAGCAGGCGGCCAGCCGGGTCGCCGAGGACGTCCGCCGCGAGGCGGAGCGCCAGGGCTTCAAGAGCGGCTCGACCGACGATCTGGTGCGCGACATCGGCGACCAGGCGAGCAAGCTCGGCGAGAAGGTGGCGGCGGTGGCGGAGGCCGCCGGCGACGCCGCCCGCGACGAGATGGGTGCCATGAAGGACCGCCTCGCCGGGGACGAGAAGAGTGGCAGCAAGCCGGACGGCAAGACGGCGGCCGACAGCGGTGCCGACGCGGGCCGCGGCGGTCGTGCCGGCCCGTCGTCCGGCAGCCCGGGCGGCGCCGGCAGCCCCGGCCTGTCGTCCGGCTCGGCATCGGGGTCCGCGGCCGCTACCGGCGGCTCTAGCGATCCATCGGGCGCGACACGGTTCGCCTCGCCGGGCCGGACGTCCGGTCCCTCCGGAGGATCGTCCGATCAGTCCGGCAAGCCGCGCCCAAGCTGACCAAGGCCCCCGCCCCCGGAACTGCACGGCGTGCCGTCCGGTGGCGCCGTGCAGGCTGCGGGGCTCCTCCCCGAGCCATGACCCCACCACGCTCTCGCTCCATCGCTCGGCCGCTGCTGCTGCTCGGCCTGTCCACCGCTCTCCTGGCCGCCGGCTTCCGCCGGCGTCCCGTCGACATCGAAGAGTCCAGCCACACGGCGGACAGCCACACGGCTGCGGCCGACCCGCCGCGCCGCCGCAGCCTCGGCGGCGTGCTGATGGGCGTCTACCGGCAGATCTCCGCCGACCGCGTCACCTCGATCGCCGGCGGCGTCACCTTCTTCGCCCTGCTCGCGATGTTTCCGGCGGCGGCCGCGCTGGTGTCGATCTACGGCCTGTTCACCGATCCGCGCAGCCTGGCCGATCAGCTCGACGCGCTCGCGACGGTGCTGCCGGGCGGCGCCCTCGAGGTGATCGGCGACCAGCTCCGGCGGGTTGCCGAGCAAGGCTCGTCGAGCCTCGGCATCGCCTTCTTGATCAGCGTGGCGGCCGCTCTGTGGAGCGCCAATGCGGGCATGAAGGCGATCTTCGACGCCCTCAACATTGTCTATGGCGAGTCGGAGAAGCGCGGCTTCTTCCGGCTCAACGCGACGTCCCTGCTGTTCACGCTGGGCGGCCTGCTGTTCATCCTGATGGCGCTCGCGGCCGTGGTGGTGCTGCCCATCGTGTTCGGCTATGTGGGGCTCGATGACGAGCTGGAGATGGCGCTGCGGATCGGCCGCTGGCCGCTGCTTCTCGTGGCGCTCGCCCTGGCGCTCGCCGTGCTCTACCGCTTCGGCCCCAGCCGCACCACGGCGCGCTGGCGGTGGATCACCTGGGGCAGCGCGACGGCGTCGCTCGCCTGGCTCGCCGCGTCGGTGCTGTTCTCGTGGTACGCCTCGAACTTCGGCAACTTCAACAAAACCTACGGGACACTCGGGGCCGCCATCGGCTTCATGACCTGGATCTGGATCTCGGCGATCGTCATCCTGGTGGGGGCCGAGCTCGACGCCGAGCTGGAGGACCGCGACCCGACGGTGCCGCGGACACGGCCGCGCGGCGACAAGCTCACCTGAGGCGAGCTCAAAATTCAGCTTTTACGAGTTCACCCTGGCTGTCCATAAGTCGCGCAGGCGGGCTCGCACCGGGCGCCGCGCTGGCGCCGACGGGGGACGCCGATCCGGCCCCGGGCCAGGACGTCACGTTTTCGCCGCCTTGTTGCGGCGCCGTCCCGGGGACTTCCTGGCGAGAGTGGCCGGGCGCACGAGCGGCGGGAGAATCACGATGGCGTGGCGAGACGGAGCGGCGACGGCGGCGGTCATCGTATGGGCCGCCCTGCATCCGGCCCTCGCCCAGAGCGGCCCGACGCAGATCCCCGCCGCCCCGCCCGCCACCCTGCCCGGCGCCCCGCCTGGCGCTCCCGCGACTGATCCGTCCGCCCCCACCGTGGCGCCGCTGCCGGAGCCGGCCGTCGGCGTCGCCATCGACTGGGAGGTGCGCAACCGCTTCCGCCTGTTCCGCGACGAGCGCGACTTCCTGCGCCATGTCACGGCCGGACGCGGCCGCAGCGTGCTGGCCGCCGAGCAGACGCTGGCGGTGGAGACCGGCGGGCGCGGCTGGGCCCGCGACACGGTCGTGCGGCTGTGCAGCGATGCGGCCGGCCGGGTGATCGACGACTGCGTGCGCGACGGCGTGCGCGAGTCCTACCTCAATCCCGCCGACCATCGCATCGAGGTGCGGCTCTCCGGCGCCGTCGACCCCGGTGCTCAATGCGCCTGGACGTTCGAGGACGGCGACAGCCTGCCGCGATCGCTGACCGCGAGCTGCCGCGAGCCGGTCAACCTGCGCGCCGTCTACGGCAAGCCGACCGTGGTGGTGGTCGACATCACCGATGCGTCCGGCGCCCCGCCCCGCCGCGCCACCACGGAGATTCTCGTCCACGACCTGCTGATCGCCGGGCTCGGCGACTCGATCGCGGCCGGCGAGGGCAATCCGGACCGCCCCGTGGTGCTGAGCGACGAGGGCTTCTGCTTCCGCCGCTTCATCGCCGCCGGACGGAGCGAGTTCTTCCGCCCCGGCCGCCAGGGCTTCAAGGGCGACAAGGCGTGCGACTCCGGCCGCGGCGCCGACACCGACCGCACCGAATGGTCGCGCCTCTCGGCCCGCTGGATGAGCGCGCCCTGCCACCGCTCGCTCTACGGCTACCAGCTCCGCGCCGCGCTCGCGCTGGCGATCGACAATCCGCGCATCGCCGTCACCTTCCTGCCGCTCGCCTGCACCGGCGCCACCATCGAGGCAGGCCTGTTCGGCCCCCAGCAGGCCCGCGAGCTGAACTGCGGCGCCGCCGGCACGGCGTCTTGCCCGCGATCGGTGCCGGGCCAGCTCGCCCAGCTCCGCGAGCTCCTGGCCCGGGCACAGCGCAGCCATCCCCAGCGCACTCTCGACCTGATGTTCCTCACCGTCGGAGCCAACGACATCGACTTCTCGGGCCTGGTCGCCGACGTCATCATCGAGGCGCCGGGCGAGCGCACGCTGTTCAAGCGCGCCGGCGTGATCGGCAGCCTCGCGGCCGCCCAGGCCGCCATGGACACCACCCTGCCGACCGGCTTTCACAAGCTGCGCGCCGCCCTGAAGCCGCTGGTCGGCGGCAGCCTCGAACGGGTCGTCTACGTCTCCTACGGCCACCCGGCGCTGAGCCCGGAGGGTGGCGCCTGCTCCACCAGCCGCGACGGCTTCGACGTCCATCCTGCCTTCGGGGTCGACGGCACCCGCCTCGCGCCGATCGCCCGCTTCGTGCAGAACGGCTTCTTCCCGCGCGTCGAGGCGCTCGCCACCTGCACGGGCGGCGTCGTCTGCACCGACCCGGCCCGCGACCGCATGACCTTCGTGAACCAGCACCAGCCCGCCTTCGCGAATCACGGCTTCTGCGCCCGCGCGGCCGACGATCCGCCGTTCGATCGCACCTGCTTCTCCACCGAGGGCACGAGCTTCGCCGAGGGGCCGGTCGACGGCGCCGCCCAGCCGCTGGCCTGCGGGGTGCGGCCGAGCGAGTTCCGCCCCTATGCGCCGCGCGCCCGCTGGATTCGCACCGCCAACGACAGCTACTTCGCCGCCATGACGTTCCCGGAGGGCGTGTCGCCCACCATGCAGCCGAGCGACCTGCACGATGCCACCTGGGGGGTGCTGTCGGCGGTCTATGGCGGCGCCGTGCATCCGACCGCCGAGGGCCACGCCGCGATGGCGGACGCCGCCTTGCCGGCGGCCCGGACGGTGCTGCGGCTGCCGCAACCCGACTCGTCGATCGTCGCCGAGCCGCTGCCCACCCTCGCCCCTCCGGGCCCGCCGCCCGGCTCCACCGGCCTGGCGCCCCGCTGACGCCGGCCCGGGTGGACCGCGCGACCAGGCTCGCGCGGTCGCGGCGGCCGCGACGGTTGCGGCGACCGCAACGGCCGCGGCCGCCGCAGAACACCTATGCAGTTCGAGACCCGGGTTCGCCCGGATTGGTCCCCAGGCCCACCGGGATATGATACCGGGGTCTCGCGGCGACCGACGCCCTGCCGGCCATCCGCGCGCAAGGCAGTGGGCAGCCCATGACCGAGGTCAGCTACGGTGTCTGGGACGGTATCGTCTACGACAACCGCGACGGTGCGGGACCGATCCGGACCAATCATCCCTTTCCGATGCTCACGAACTTCGAGACGTTCGACGAGCACAACCGCATCCGCGCCTTCTTCGGCGACCGCGGCTTCTTCATCTTCGATTCCACCGTCAGCCTGATCGACGCCCTGTGGCGCCAGATGGACGAGGCGGCCGACCAGGCGTGCGGCAAGTGCACGCCGTGCCGAATGGGGACCGTGCTGCTGCGCGACGCGCTCGGTGCGCTCCGGCGCGGCACCAGGAGCCAGCTCGGTCTCGACGACATCGAGATGCTGGCCGACCAGATGACCGCCACCTCCATGTGCGGCCTCGGCCAGACCTGCGCCCGCGCGCTCTTGGCGGCGCTGCGCAGCTTCCGCGAGGTGATCGAGGCCGAGATCGCCCGCGGGCCGCAGCCCGATCAGCACGGCCTGGCCTACATGACGGCGCCCTGCATCGAGGCGTGCCCGTCGCGCATCAACGTGCCGCGCTATATCGACTACATCCGTGACGGCAAGCCGGCCCACTCGCTCGGCGTCATCCTCCAGAAGTACCCGATGGCGGCGACCTGCGGCCGCGTCTGCGTGCGCTTCTGCGAGATGGCGTGCCGGCGCAAGTTCGTCGACGAGGCGGTCGGCATCAAGACGCTGAAGCGCTACGTCGCCGACCAGCAGTCCGGCCCCAACGCGCTGGCCTTCGGCCGCGAGCTGATCTCGCAACCGCGCGGCGCCGACATGCGGGTCGCGGTGGTGGGCGCCGGGCCGGCCGGCGTCTCCTGCGCCTACCACCTGCTGCTGCACGGCTATCACGTCGACATCCTGGAGGCGATGGACGAGCCCGGCGGCATGGCGGCGATCGGCATTCCGGCCTACCGGCTGCCCAAGCACGTTCTCCACTCCGAGACCGCCATCATCACCGAGCTGGGCGGACGTTTCCTGTTCGGCCGGGCGCTCGGCCGCGACTTCTCCATCGACGACCTGTTCGCCCGCGGCTACCGCGCCGTGTTCCTCGCCATCGGCTGCCAGCAAGGCATCCGGCTCGGCGTGCCCGGCGAGGACCCCGGCCTCCCCGGCTACAAGTCCGGCATCGGCTTCCTGCTCGAAGTGCACGACCATGTCGCCGGCCTGCGCAACGTGACGCTGGAGGGCGAGGTGATCGTCGTCGGCGGCGGCAACGTCGCCATGGACTGCGCCCGCTCGGCGCTGCGCATGGGCGCCGACAAGGTGCATGTCGTCTATCGACGCACCCGCGAGGACATGCCGGCCGACAGCGAGGAGGTGGAGGCGGCGATCGCCGAGGGCATCGTGTTCCACTTCCTCACCAGCCCGGTCCGCATCGTCGCCGAGGACGGCCAGATCGCCGGCATCGAGGTCACCGACATGCGCCGGACCGCACCGGACGGCCATGGCCGCCGCGGCGTCGAGCCGCTCGGCGGCACCGAGCGCATCATGCCGTGCACCACGTTGATCGCGGCCATCGGCCAGCAGGTGCGCAAGGGCTGCCTCACCCCCGACGACGGCATCAAGTTCGACCGCTGGAACTGCGTCGCGGTCGATCCCGTCGACCTCGCCACCTCGCGGCCCGGCGTGTTCGCCGGCGGCGACTGCGCCTCCGGCCCGTCGACCCTGATTCACGCGATGTCCAACGGCCTCAAGGCGAGCCGCAGCATCGACGACTGGATTCGCTTCGGCCGCGTGATGTTCCAGCCGCGCACCCGCATGCGCCAGCTCCTCAACGACAACCGCATGCTGGCCGACGACGCCGTCGAGGTGCCGGTGAAGCCGCAGTATCGCGTGCACCATCCCGAGCTGGACCCCTCGGTGCGCCGGCAGATGTTCGAGGAGGTCGAGCAGACCATCAGCCCCGAGCAGGCGTATCGCGAGGCCAAGCGCTGCATGCGCTGCTATCGCACCTATTCGGTGATCACCGAGCGGGCGATCGCGAACGGAGCATGACGATGGACCCCTTCGAGATCGCCCAGCCCGAATCCGACGCGCTGACCGCAACCATCAACGGCACCGCGGTGGACGGCCGCTCCGACGAGACCATTCTCGACTGCGCGCGCCGCCACGACGTCTACATCCCGACCCTGTGCGAGCTGTCCGACATCGACCACGCGCCCGGCACCTGCCGGGTGTGCCTGGTCGAGATCCGCACCAAAGGTTCCGACAAGACCCACCTGGTCGCCTCCTGCACGACGCCGATGCAGGACGGCATCGAGATCCGCACCCGCACGCCGGAGCTGCGCGAGATGCAGCGGCTCCAGGTCGAGCTGCTGCTCGCCGACCACGACCAGGACTGCGCCACCTGCATCCGCCACGGCAAGTGCGATCTCCAGGACGTCGCCCAGTTCGTCGGACTGCGGCAGAACCGCTTCTACGATCCCGCCCGCGTCGAGGCGCGGCCGGTGGACAATTCCTCGCCGGCGCTGATCCGCAACATGAGGCGCTGCATCCGCTGCCAGCGCTGCATCGCCATCTGCCGCGACGGCCAGGGCGTCGACGCGCTGATCCAGATCGGCAGCGGGCTCGACACCGCGGTCGGGTTGCGTCATGGGCTGACGCAGAAGAACTCGGCCTGCGTGACGTGCGGCCAGTGCGTGCTGGTGTGCCCGACCGGCGCGCTCGGCGAGCGCGACGAGACCGACCGCGCCCTCGAGATGATGTACGATCCCGAGCTCGTCACGGTGGTGCAGTTCGCACCCGCCGTGCGGGTCGGCTTCGGCGAGGAGTTCGGCCTGCCGCCCGGCACCAATGTCGAGGGCCAGATCATCACGGCGCTGAAGATGCTCGGCGCCGGCATCGTGCTCGACACCAACTGGGGCGCCGACCTCGTCATCATGGAGGAAGGCACCGAGCTGCTGCACCGGCTGGCCGAGAAACAGCGGCCGACCTTCTCGTCGTGCTGCCCGGCCTGGATCAACTTCGTCGAGCGGCACTATCCCGACATCATGCCGATGCTGTCGACCACCAAGTCGCCGCAGCAGTGCGTCGGCACGCTCGCCAAGACCTATCTGCCCGAGAAGATGGGCATCGATCCGGCCCGCATCCGGGTCATCTCGATCATGCCGTGCATCGCCAAGAAGGACGAGATCGCGCGGCGGCAGCTCATCCACGACGGGGTGCCGGAGGTCGACGTGGTGCTGTCGACCCGCGAGTTCGCCCGCCTGCTGCAACGCGAGCGCATCGACCTCAAGTCGCTGCCGCCGTCCACCTTCGACAACCCGTACATGAGCGAGTACTCGGGCGCCGGCGCCATCTTCGGCACCACCGGCGGCGTCATGGAGGCGGCGATCCGCACCATGTACTTCGTCGTCAACGGCCGCGAGCTGGAGCAGGCCGAGATCGAGCAGCTGCGCGGCTTCGACGGCATGCGGGCCGCCCAGGTGCATCTCGGCGGCGACATCGGCACCGTGAAGGTGGCGATGTGCCACGGTCTCAAGCCGACCCGCCAGGTGGTCGAGGCGGTGCGGGCCGGCACCGCCGACTACGACTTCATCGAGGTGATGGCGTGCCCGGGCGGCTGCGTCGACGGCGGCGGCACGCTGCGCTCCAAGAAGGCGTATCTGCCGCACGCGCTCAAGCGGCGCGCCACCCTGTTCGGCATCGACCGCGACCGCCCGGTGCGCCAGTCGCACCGCAACGCGCAGGTCCAGGCGCTCTATCGCGATTATCTCGGCGCGCCCAACTCCGAGAAGGCGCATCACCTGCTGCACACCTGGTATACCGACCGCAAGATCGAGATGACCCAGACGGTCCGCGAGGTGTGGGCCGACATCAAGATGATCGGCAAGGTGTACTGACCGGGCAGCGGTTTCCGACCGCTCTCTCCGTCAGGGCCGGGCTCGTCCCGAGCCATCCCGCTGCGCGAGCCATGCCGGGCTTCCCTCCGCGTCACGTCGCGGAGGGTCGCCAGACCCGCTTCGTCACCCCGTTCGGTCCCGGACAAACGTTTCAATCCGCTTCACGTCGCGGAGGGTCGCCAGACCAGCCGCGGCGCTCCAGCTCGTCACGGCGTGGGGTTTCAATCCGCTTCACGTCGCGGAGGTCGCCAGACACGCCAAGGGGCGGATGGACTACGTCCAGACGTTTCAATCCGCTTCACATCGCGGAGGGTCGCCAGACCTCTTCGGGGCGTCCAGCCCCCTCTATAGCGCGACAATTTTGATGGGAGGTTCGCGACAATCAGGATGGCGAGTTGGTGTCGCGGCGAGGTTATGATCGTC
>WNKV01000018.1 GCA_009720755.1 Rhodoplanes serenus | reverse complement strand
ACCGCCTCGCTGTCAACTTCCTCGCCGCGATCCATCTCGCCGCGACCGTCTGCTACTGGTTATGAGTCCGGACCCTAGCTATCGCCCAAGAGGCCCAGAGATTCTGGGAGGCGGCGTATTCCCGCGTCCGTTATTATCTTGGATGAGTTTCCATTCATTGGCGAACTTTGCTGCCATAATATCGTTCAGCATCCCGAGGCTTAGTCCGACGGAGGCCGAAAGTCGCATCTTTGCTCTGCCTTGATCGGTATAGAACTCGGTCTCCTCGAAACTAGCGGATAGCGGGCGCGTCAACTGCGTGATCTGAAATCCTGGTCCCTGTGATCGTGCGAACTCTCCAAGAATTCCGCCTAAATGGCTTGTCAGTCCGTATAGAAAATTGCATAAGGCAGAAACCGGAGTATTTCCGGTGCAAGTTAACCTCGGCGAAGAATCGTAAATTACGATATGATTATCATTATGGCGACGAATACGAAGTTCGACCTCCGCTTTTACGGGCTCGTTCAGAAGAAGGTTCTTTACGGGACTGCTTCGACGAGTCCGGAAAACGGGGCAGCTGTATCGTACCCCGGCGAAGCTACATTCTCCCCACTCTGCGACCGACTCGTCAATGAGCTGTGGTCGACAACTCCAGGTTTGAACGCGGCCTTCCGCTCTGATGAGAAGGCGACCGCGATCCAGTACTTGGAGGGGCATGCCGTCAATATCCCACACCCAATTGTCCTCGCCATATCGCCCGCAGTTATCCTGAGGAAATCGTTTTCGGATTGATTTTGTAACTAGTGTCTTCAAATTTGTCAGATCAATTTCAACAGAGATTTTGAGGCCCCATCGTAGAAGAAGTTGATTGTAAGTCGGTTGAAATACAGCGCTGGTGTCTAGTGAAACACTCTCGCCGGTACTGCTGTCGCTGATAGATGCAGGGTATGGTCCAATTGTATGCGGTTTGAATTCACGCGCATTGGCGCATGTTGTTGTGAATATGGTAAAAACACTGAAGAAGCAACGTAACATGCGTCTATCTCTTAAGAAGATTGGCCATAAAAATGCAGTCCCAAACCATTGATTTTTTCCAAGCTTCTTGATCATCCGACCGCTCCCATGCCCATTCATCTGTCACGGGGGGAGTTTCGCCCAGGCCCGGACATTGAGAAACCACTAGATCGCGTACGGCAGCTGTGCGGCCAAAAGCCAAATACGCAAAGAATGGATTCCTTGGCTGCCTCGCTGAGAGACTCTGTGCTGCCCTCTCCAATAGGTCGTTACTATTATAGCCGAGTGCGCGCAACAAAAGTATCTCTACAGCTACTAGGTGTTGAGAATAGCCCGGCTTATTCAATTGGCTGTCCAGCCATATCATTGTTGCAAAGTTCGATCCGGCTTGACGAAACAAATTCTGTGTATTGGTCTCCGGTGGCCAAACATTAAATCTATCGGATAGTGCCCACATTAGTGCAGCGTCGGTCGGCCGCACAGTGCATCCACCCTCATTGTCATCCGGACAAAATCTTAGAAACGGACCGCGAAGGCAATTGTCACCGGTGCCGATCCAGCATGGTCGCGCATTGTCCATCCAGTTGAGCCATGACTGAAGCGCATGTATGTTTCTCGTAGCAACTATGTAAAGCTGAGCTCCCAGGGCCATGTCTGGCGAGAACGAATTAGGTTTGTTCAAGTTATTGGTCGCCTTTCTGCGAGGCGATCGGAACCACCGCCCATTGCTGTCTTGGGCATCGCTAACTGCTTCGCAGCCTGCCTGCTCACCCGAATAGCACAGCAAGCCGGCGAACAGAGTTACGTCGCCGTCGTCACACTCAGAGCCATCGCGCTTCGCAGGAAAATTCCAGTAATTCGATTCACACCGCGGAGCAATTCGTCTCCAGTGTTCTTCCAGTTCTGAGGGAACTGCTTCAGCTTGGACATCACTGCATGCATGCCAGCAGAGTCCAAAGATGAGCAGGCTGCGTAACGCTCCACGTCTCATCATGAATTTTCCTATTTGATTATGTTGTTTTATTTTTTCGTGATCATGCACGTTGAGCACCCGAGTGTCAGTTCACTTCTCCTAGTAATGACACAGAATTGAATTGCGTTTTCCAGGGTGTAATTCCTGTGAAACGGCTCTGTATTTTGTCCAAGTGACTAGCTTAAGAATGGCGGTGCTCGCTCGCCTTCTGAGAAGGTGCAAATTAATGATTCTGCCATTAAAGTACCTCTGAATAGATGCAGTGAAATAATCACGGCTTATATTGTTTTGTGTCCGACAAGGTCTGCTTTGCCATTGTGGAGTGGTTCTTAAAATACGTCTCGTTGGCGAGACCTGTTATCCTCATCTTCCGTCCGGCGCCCGAATGCCGCGGTACCTATGCCGAGCGGCTGCGCCGACGGCGCGGCACGCTGTATACCGCCTGCTCTCCCCAAGCACGCCCAAACGGGCGGCAAAGGCAGACGGGATGATCGATAGCGCACCTCCGCCACATCACCCACGCCCAGGCCCGCATTTGTAACATTTTACCAGGGAAATCAGTCGCTCGGCCCGGACTGTGGATCAGGAGGTCGGTGGTTCGAGTCCACCCAGCTGTACCAATAGGGCCGCGGACTCCGGCGTCCGGCTCCGGTGCGCAGCCGCACCCCTCACCAGCCACACCCTTCACCACCTGAGAAGCTTCGGTCCGAGCAGCGCACCCGCCGCCGCGCACAGGACGATCGTGGCCCCATACCAGACGGCCACGAACGGCACCGAATCGTCCATGCAGTGGAGCGCGTAGCCGGTGGCGCTGAGGCCGCCGGCGAGCAAGCCGGCGAGCGCACCGGCCCGTCGCAGATCGGTCGGCATGTGCTGCCGCACCGCCCACATCGTCGCGGCGAACGGGACCACGGCGATCAGCGGGATGGAGACGAGGCACTCCAGCCACCGATCGCCCATCACCGCATCGTCCCAGTGGCTCGGCGGAGCCGTCGCCAGGGCGAGCCCGGCGAGCGCCATGACGGCGATGAACGGCAACGCGACCACCAGCAGCGAAACACGGCGTTCGCCGCCCGGGCGAGCCAGCCGTCCGAGATACACGGACGACAGGGCGACCACCGCCACCGAGAACGCCAGCTTCGCCCCGATGTACGCATGCGCATCCGCATGACCGAGGTCCTGGCGGGCGCCGAACATGAGGAAGACGAGTGCCACCGCCGCCACTGCGCCGAGGCCCACGGCGACCAGGATGGAGCGCGAGACCTTGTGCCGGTCGACGGGGTCGACATGCGTGCTGAGGAGATCGATCAGGTCGTCGGTCCTCATGGTGTCCTCTCCCGGGAGATCGCTGCGGACAGGGCTTTCAGCCCTCGGTGAATGTTGACCTTGATGGCGGATTCCGAGGCGCCCGACCGGGTGGCCGCCTCGGCGACGCTCAGGCCGTCGATCTTGACCATCTGGATCGCCTCCCGCATCCGCGCGGGCAGCGTCGTCAGGAGGCGGCCGAGATCGAGTGCGCTTTCCGTGCTGGCGCTGTCATCGACGGCGACGACCTCCTCGGCGTAGTCGAGAGCGACATTGGTCGCCGAGACGCGGGTGCGACGCAGAAAGTCCAGCAGCTTGTACCGGGCGATCGCATGCACCCACGGCGTCAGCAGCTCGGCCGTATCGTAGGTGTGACGCCCGACATGAATCGCCATCAGAGCCTCTTGCACCAAATCCTCGGCCTCCGAGACACCACGTCCCATCCGGGTCAGCCGGCCGCGATAGTAGCCCCGCAGATAACCGCTCAGCTTGCGGAGGAGGTCCCGGTGGGCGCGCGCGTCACCGGCCAGGCTCGCCACCATCAGGGCCTTGAGCTCGGACTCGATCGGATGCATCGGGTCTCTATACGTCAGCTCGCCGTCGTCAGGGCGGAATTGTGTGCATCATGCTGGTCGGCCGTGCCGGTCGGCGAAGGGTGTTCGGCGGCCGGCGGCAGCCCGCGGCTCTTCACCACGGCGTAGATCGCCGGGATGACGATCAGCGTCAGCACGGTCGACGACACCATGCCGCCGATCATCGGAACCGCGATCCGCTGCATCACCTCGGCGCCGGTGCCGTGACTCCACATGATCGGCAGAAGACCGGCCATGATGGCCGCGACGGTCATCATCTTGGGCCGCACCCGCTCCACCGCGCCCGTCATGATCGCGGCGCGGAGGTCGTCGCGCGTGAACGGTCGCCCCTGGGCGAGGCGCTCGGCCTGAAGCTCCTTCAGCGCATGATCGAGATAGATCAGCATGACGACGCCCGTTTCGGCCGCGACGCCGGCGAGCGCGATGAACCCCACCGCCACCGCGACCGACAGGTTGAAGCCCAGCCACCACATCATCCACAGCCCGCCGACGAGCGCGAAGGGCACCGACAGCATGACGATCAGGCTCTCGGTGACCCGGCGGAAGTTGAGGTACAGCAGGAGGAAGATGATGAGGATCGTCACCGGAACCACGATCTTGAGGCGGGCCTTGGCGCGCTCCATGTACTCGAACTGGCCGCTCCAGCCGATGTAGTAGCCGGGTGGGAACTGCACCTGCTCGCGCACCGCACGCTGGGCATCGGCGACGTATCCGCCGACGTCCCGGTCGCGCATATCGACATAGACGTAGACCGCCAATTGGGCATTCTCAGTGCGAATGGTCGCGGGGCCGCGCTCGAGCGCGACCCTGGCGAGCTGGCCGAGCGGTACCGTTCCGCCCTCGGCGGTCGGGATGAGGAGCTGTGATGCGATCGCGTCGGGATTGCTGCGCAGATCCCGCGGATAGCGGACGCTCACCGAATAGCGCTCACGGCCCTCGACGGTCGTCGTCACGGGCTCGGCGCCGAGTGCCGACGCGACCATCGTCTGGAGATCGTCGATGGTGAAACCGTACCGCGCGATCTGGGCCCGGTCGGGATCGATGTTGAGATAATAGCCCCCGATCACCCGCTCGGCGAAGGCGCTGGTGGTGCCCGGAACGGTGCGGACCGCCGCCTCGATGGCACGGGCGAGCCGTTCCAGCTCGGCGAGGTCGGAGCCGTAGACCTTGATGCCGATCGGCGTGCGAATGCCGGTGGACAACATGTCGGTGCGCGCCTTGATGGGCATCGTCCAGGCATTGGAGACGCCGGGAAACTGGAGCGCGCTATCCATCTCGGCGATGAGCTTGTCGACCGTCAGCCCGGGCCGCCACTCCGCTTCCGGCTTCAGGTTGATGATGGTTTCGAACATCTCGGTCGGCGCCGGGTCCGTGGCGGTGGAGGCGCGGCCGGCCTTGCCCCAGACCGACGCCACCTCGGGGAAGCTCTTGATGATCTTGTTCTGCGTTTGCAGCAGCTCGGCCGCCTTGGTGACCGACAGGCCCGGGAAGGCGGTCGGCATGTAGAACAGTGTCCCTTCATTCAGGGTCGGCATGAACTCCGAGCCGAGCCTCATGGCGGGCCACACCGTCGCGGCCAGGATCAGAAGCGCTGCGACGATCGTCGTTCCTTTGAAACGCAGCGCCGCGACGATGAAAGGTCGATACGCCCAGATCAGGAATCGGTTCACCGGGTTTTTGTGCTCCGGCATGATGCGGCCGCGAACGAACAAGAGCATCAAGGCCGGGACCAGCGTGATCGACAGGAAGGCTGCGGCCCCCATCGCGAAGGTCTTGGTGTAGGCGAGCGGCTTGAACATCCGCCCTTCCTGCGCCTCCAGCGCAAAGATCGGCAGGAACGAGACGGTGATGATCAGGAGGCTGAAGAACAGGGCCGGCCCGACCTCGATGGCTGCCTCGATCAGCGAATCGCTGCGCGGCTTGCCGGGCGGCGCCCGCTCGAGATGCTTATGGGCGTTCTCGATCATGACGATGGAGGCATCCACCATGGCGCCGACCGCGATGGCGATGCCCCCGAGGCTCATGATGTTCGAGGAAAGCCCGAGCAGGTACATCAAGAGATAGGCGATCAGCACCCCGATCGGAAGCGTCACGATGGCCACGAAGGCGCTGCGGACATGCAGCAGGAACAGGACGCAAACGACCGCGACAATGATGCTCTCCTCGATCAGTGTCGCCTTCAGCGTGTCGATCGCCCGATAGATCAAGTCGGAGCGGTCGTAGACCGGGAGAATCTCAACACCCGACGGCAGGCTCGAGGCGATATCGGCCAATCGCTTCTTGACGTTGTCGATGACGGTCAGCGCGTTCTCGCCGGAGCGTTGCAGGGCGATCCCGGTGACCGCCTCGCCTTCGCCGTCGACCTCGGTGATGCCGCGTCGCTCGTCGGGCGCGATCTCCACCCGGGCGACGTCGCGCAAGAAGACAGGAACCCCCTGTTCGCTCTTGACCACGACGTTCTGCAAGTCCGCGAGCCCCTTGATGTAGCCCCGCCCGCGGATGGCGAACTCGGTTTCGGACAGCTCGACGGTGCGGCCGCCGACATCGCGGTTGCTGGCCTTGATGGCAGCATTGACGCGATCGAGCCTGATCCCCAACGCTTGCAGACGACGGGGATCAACCACGACGCTGTACTGCTTGACGAAGCCGCCGACGCTCGCCGCTTCGGCGACGCCCTCGGCCTTCGCCACCGCGTAGCGGATCTGGAAGTCCTGCATGCTGCGCAGCTCGGCCAGCGTGTGCTGGGTGCTACGCACGATGTACTGATAGACCCAGCCGACGCCGGTCGCGTCCGGACCGAGCGACGGCGTCACGCCGGTCGGCAGCCGCCGTTGAGCGGCGCTCAGATACTCCAGCACGCGCGAGCGGGCCCAATAGAGATCGGTCCCGTCCTCGAAGATGACGTAAACGAAGGACACGCCGAAGAACGAGAAGGCCCGCACCGTCTTCGACTTCGGGACACTCAGCATCGAGGTGGCGAGCGGATAGGTGACCTGGTCCTCGACCACCTGCGGAGCCTGGCCAGAGTACTCGGTGTAGACGATCACCTGGACGTCGGAGAGGTCCGGAATGGCATCGAGCGGCACCCGATAGACGGCGTAGATGCCGGCGAGGGTGATGAACAGCGTGGAGAGCCCGACCAGGAAGATATTGCGTGCCGACCAGCGAATGATGGCCCCGATCATGGCGCCGACTCCGGCGCGACGAACGACTTCAGCGCCGCATTCAGGTTGCTTTCCGAGTCGATCAGGAAGGTCGCGGTCGTCACCACGGCCTCGCCGTCGGCGATACCGTCGAGGATCTCGATATAGCCCTGGCCCTTTCGACCGAGCTTGACGTCGCGCGGCTCGAAGCGACCGTCCTCTTTCGAGACGAACACCACTTTGCGTGAGCCGGAGTCCATCACGGCGCTTTCCGGGACCGTGACGGCCGGTGCACCGTCTGTTCCGGTATGGAACACGACGTCCGCGTACATGTCGTTCCGGAGGCGGCCGTCCGTATTGTCCAGCTCGATGCGCACCCGCGCGGTCCGCGTCTCCGGTCGCAAGTCCGGATAGATGAACGTCACGGTGCCCTCGAGCGGATCGTTTGGGTAGGCTCGCAGTGTCACGGATGCGTGCATTCCCTCCTCGATCGACGGAAGATCCAGCTCCGAGACTTCTGCGATCACCCACATGCGGGAGAGGTCGGCGATGCGGTAGAGTTCGTCGCCCGGCATCAGCCGCTGGCCGTTCACGATCTTCTTCTCGATCACCACGCCGTTGACCGTCGACACCCAATTGACGGTGCGTGGGTTGATGGCCTTGGTCCGGACCTCCTCGATATGCCGCTCGGGCACCCCGAGATTGCGCAACTTCTGCATCGCCCCGTCGAACGTCTGCGGACTCAAGCCACCGACGCCACGGCTCTGGGCCGAGATCGCCACGTTGAGGTCCACCTGCGCGAGCTGAATGTCCCGGCTGTAGATCCGGAACAACGGTTGCCCGACCCGCACCCGCGCCCCCGTCGTGTTCACGAACAAGTCCTCGACGTAGGACTCGGAGCGGACTGTCACGGACGAAAGGCGGCTTTCGTCGTACTTCACGGTTCCGACGCTGCGCACCGGGCGCGTCAGCACCCGCGTGCTCGCGGGCTCGGTGCGGACGCCACTGCGCTGGATCTTCGCCAAGCTGACCTTGATGGCTTTGCCGCTCGGCTCGTCCCCCTCATAGACCGGGACGTAGTCCATCCCCATCGGGTCCTTCTTGGGCGTCGGCGAGACGTCGGGCAGGCCCATGGGATTTCGGTAGTACAGGATCTTGCGAGAGGCATCGGCCGCCGCCGGCTTGGGGACGCCGGCGAGCGGCGGCTCGTCGGACTCGTAGACCGGGAGATAGGGGCGCCCGCTGGCGTCCTGGGTCGGGCTCGCCGACCAGGAGGGCTGCCCGCTCGGATCGCGCCAATAGAGGATCGGTTGCGTTCTGGCGCCGCGGTCGTGCGAGCCGGCGTGGGTCTCGGCCTGTGCGGGCAAGAGACGGTTTACCACGAAAGGCACCGACAGGGACGCGGCCCCCGCCAGCAGTGTGGCGATCACTAGACCGCGAACGACTGATTTACCCATGGTCGACCCCCTTCGGGACATTCCGGACGGCCAGTTCTGCTGCGCTGGCTCTCGCCGCCCTTACCGGCTTTGCGTTACTTGGTCGCTTTCAGAATCACCTTGCTCTGCACCGTGTCCGGTTCGCCCTGCACCTTCGCGGCGAGAAGGAACTGGTACCGCCCTGC
The DNA here is from genome assembly GCA_009720755.1 of Rhodoplanes serenus. GTDB lineage: Bacteria > Pseudomonadota > Alphaproteobacteria > Rhizobiales > Xanthobacteraceae > Rhodoplanes > Rhodoplanes serenus. The sequence goes on along the minus strand of WNKV01000018.1, from coordinate 128,369 downwards.
CATCGGCAGGTCGGTCTTGAACGCATAGGTGCCCGGCTCTTTCGACGGCACGGCCTCGACCGGAGAGACCATGTCGGCCATCCCGTCCGGCCCCATGTCGATCCGGGTGCGGAAGATGACCGCGTCGGAGACCGGCTTGCCCGTCGGCTTGTGGACGAGGCGCAGCGTCACCACGACATCGTCGCCCTTCTTGATCTCGGGGGCGGTCGGTTCGAATGCATAGTCGCTCCCACCCGCCCGGGCGCCCGCCGCAGCGGCGACGGCGAGAACGGCGGCGAAGCCAAAGGTGAAGGCCGCAGATCGAATGTTGGACACCATGGTGTTCCCTCCCGTGTCGGGCCGACAAGGCCCGGTGATCTCGACCCGTAGTTCGGGAGGGCTGAGGTTCCGGTTACAGAGGACAGGCCGGCGCGAACGCTGTCGAGCCGCTGAACCAACACGGTTTTTTGGTCAGAGGCGAGGCGGGGCACGCCTGATGCGTAGTTCGCCGGACCCGAGCGGCGCGCCCGATCAGGCCCGCCAGCGAAACGGCTCGTCGCGCGCGCTGCGTGCCAGGTCGAGTACGACGGCGTGATCGGGAGAGAGCCGACAGGCCGGATCGGTCGCCTGCGCATCGCCGGTCAGCGCGAAGGCCTGGCAGCGGCAGCCGCCGAAATCGTGTTCGCGCCGGGCGCAGCTCGCGCAAGGCTCGCGCATCCAGGCGGTGCCGCGGAACGCCGCGAAGGCCGGCGACGAGCGCCAGATGTCAGCGAGGGAATGATCGCGGACCGACCAGAAGACGAGGCCCGGGATGGTCTGGGCCGCATGGCAGGGCAGCACCAGGCCGGTCGGCGTCACGTTGAGGGAGCGGCGCCCCCAGCCGCCGAGGCACGGCTTCGCCCAGCCGCTGTGATGGTCCGGCATCACGGCATCGAGCATGAGGCCTCCCCGGTAGGCATCGCGCAATTGCTCGATCAGCGGGCCGGCCGCCGTGATCTGGTCCGGGGTCGGCATCAGGGCCGCCCGGTTGGCGAGGGCCCAGCCGTGGTACTGCGCATGGGCGATCTCGACGCGGTCGGCGCCGAGCTCCGCCGCCAGCGCCACGATCGCCGCCAGCCGCCCGATGTTGCCGCGATGGATCACGCAGTTGACGGTGAGCGGCAGGCCGAGCCGGACGGCCGCGCGCGCGATCTCGCGCTTGCGCGCGAACGCGCCGGCCCGGTGGGCGATGCGGTCCGCCTCGGCCGGGTCGCTGTCCTGGATGGAGATCTGAATATGGTCGAGACCGGCGGCCACGAGCGCGCCGAGACGCCTCTCCGAGAGGCCGACCGCCGACGTGATCAGGTTGGTGTAGAGCCCGGCGGCGCGAGCGGCGCCGACGAGCGCCGCGAGATCGGGCCGTAGTCCCGGCTCGCCGCCGGAGAGGTGCACCTGAAGAACGCCCAGCGCTGCGGCCTCGCGAAAAACCCGGCTCCATGCCGCGGTATCGAGCTCGTCGGCGGGCGGTTCCAGGGCGAGCGGGTTGGAGCAGTAGGGGCAGCCCAGCGGACATCGGTGCGTCAGCTCGGCGAGCAGACCCAGGGGTGCCGGCACAGGGTCCACGTCACGGCTCCACGTCGTGGGTCGGCTTCACGGTCGCCCTCAAAGGTCGATCAGGCGCTTGTCGGCGAGCGCGCGAAGCAGGGTCGTGACATCCGCCGCTATGGTCTCGCGCGGGGCCGCATAGCGCTCCGCGAGCGTGTCGATCAGCTCGGCCAATGTGAGATGGCCGTCACACCGGGAGACGATGTCGGCCGCCACCGTGTCGAGCCTGACGATCCGCTCCGGCGCCAGCAGCACGGGTCCACCATGGGCCTCGCTTGTCGTCATCCGCACGCCGCGGGCGAGCTTCGGACGCGCGTTGACTGGAACGGCGACGCTGGTCATCGAGGGTCCTCCGGCACGAACGCGCCCGGTGGCACATGACCCGGCGACACATAGGCGGCATAGAGGGCGTCGAGCATCGCCCACAGCACCTCGCACTTGAACACTAGGGCGTCCTGCACCTGCCGTTGGCGCTCCGGCGTCGTCGCGTGCGCCCGCACATAGGCGAGCGCGAAGGCGCTGTCGCGGGAGGCGCGCGGCGGCCGCGCCTGGAAGTAGGCGAGGGTGTCCGGCGCGACGAAGTCGTAGTGGCTCAGCATTCCGGCGATCCGCTCGCCGATGATGGCGGGGGCGAACAGCTCCGTCAGCGACGACGCGACGGCTTCCAGCAGCGACCGGCTGCGCACGAAATCGAGATAGGCAAGCGCCGCGAAGCGGCTCGCCGGCAGCGCGGCCCGCTGGGACACGACCATGTCCCGCGCGAGCCCGAGCCCGTCGGTCAGCCGCAGCCATTGGGCGATGCCGCCCTCGGTGTCGCGGCCGTCGGCTCCCTCCTCGCCGTCGTGATCGACGAGCCGGCTGCGCCATGCGCGTCGCACGGCGGGATCGTCGCAGCGGGCGATCAGCGCCGCGTCCTTGAGCGGAATGACGGCCTGGTAGCAGTAGCGGTTGAGCGCCCACGCCTGGACCTGACCGCGAGTGCAGCCGCCGCCGTGCAGAAGCCGGTGGAAGGGATGGAGATGGTGGTAACGTTCGGCGCCGATCTTGCGCAGGGCGGCTTCCAGGGCGTCAGGCGACAGCAGCGTCACGGCACGATCTCCATGCCGTCGTGGGCGACCTCCCAGCCGGCCCGCTCGACCGTGCGTCGCTCGGCCGAATCCTCCAGCAGGACAGGATTGGTGTTGTTGAGATGGATGAAGATGCACCGGCCCGGAAGGCCGTCGAGGGCCTCCAGCGCGCCACCGGGGCCGTCGATCGTAATGTGGCCCATGCGCCGTCCGGTCTTGTGGCCGGCCCCTGCGGCGATCAGCTCGTCGTCGGTGAACACGGTGCCGTCGAGCATCACCACGTCGGCGGTGGCCAGTGTCTCGCGTACCTGCGGCGTCACCGCGGCGATCTCGGGCACGAAGGCGAGCCGGCGGCCATGGGCCTCGACGATCAGCCCGGTCACGTCGGCGGTCGTCTCGGTGGTGTCCTCCTCGCGGTAGAGCGGGATCTTGCCCGGCACCGGAAAGCTCTCGATGGTCAGCCCACCGGGCCCGGGAACACGGCCGGCCGCCGGCAGGGTGTGACGCGGAACACGATCGGCCGGAAGCACGGCGAACATCGGGTTGGCGGCAAGTGCATCGAGCACGTCGCCGGTGCCATGAAGGTCGAAGCGATGCCCTTCGCGCAGGTGCAGAAGGCCCGCCATCTGGTCGATCTCGGCCCCGGTCAGCACCACGGCGGCGACCGGGCTGCCCCGCGGGCCGACATCGGCGGCGGGTGTGAGCTGCGGCGTCGCGAGAATTTGCCCCCGCAGATCGGGCGGTGCGTTGAGCAGCAGCCAGTGTGCGCCGTCCGCCGTCACCGCGACGGCCGTCTGGGTCCGCGGCCGCACACGGCCGTCGCGTGCCGCCGTGCAGATGCGGCAACGGCAGTTCCACTGCGGCACCCCGCCGCCCGCCGCCGAGCCGAGCACCAGGGCGGTCAGGCGTGCCACGGCGGCAGCGCTCAGATCTCGGGCGGCAGGTAGCCGTTGATCTCGAGCCCGATGCAGATCTCGACGAAGGTCGGCGTCGTCCAAGTCATGCGGCAATCCTTTTCACGCGATCGAGCCCAGATACGGCGTCCGGGCCTCCCGGGACCATGATCGGAACGGCTCGGGCTCCCGAAGGTTCCTGCGGTGCGTCAAGCCGCGGCTTTGGCCGCCGCGATCACTCGGCCGGCTGCACCTCGCGGCGCCGGCCGGCCAGCATGGCGATGCCACCGAGCAGCAGGATGACGCCGCTCGCCAGGAAGCCGAGATCCCAGGCCAGCCACTGGTCTCGCGGCACCGTCTCGTTGACGTGATGGATGCCGAGGATCTGATGATTGATCAGGCCCTCCACCAGGTTGAACAGCCCGAAGCCGATCAGCAGGGTGGCGACGAGGTGTCGGTTCGACCAGGTGAGATGGCGACGATGCGCCGCCCGCCACAGCAGGACCAGGCCGATCACCACGAACACGTAAGTGGTGGCGTGGAAGAGCCCGTCCCACAGAGTGTTCCATTGCAGGCTTTCCACCGAGTCGGCGGGATGCCGGCTACTCACCATGTGGTGCCATTGCAGGATCTGGTGCAGCACGATGCCGTCGAAGAAGCCACCGAGGCCGAGGCCGAAGAAGATGCCGGCCGCAATCGGGAACCGCCGCTGCTCGGGAGGTGGGATCGGCATCGGCGTGGTGTCGCTGGTCGGTGTCACGGACAACTCCAGTCGCATCGCCGGCCGTGGTGCCCCGGCCATGCAGGATCATTCACGAGCTGATCAGGCGGGCACCACGCTGGAAGGTGAGATAGCTCCACACCCAGGTGAAGGCGACGACGAGCCGATTGCGGGCGCCGATCAGGTAATAGACATGCGCCAGGCTCCAGAACAGCCAGCCCGGAAACCCCTTGAGATGGACGCGGCCGATGCGGACCACGGCGGCGCGCCGTCCGATGGTGGCGAGGTCCCCGTGATGGCGGTAGCGGAAGGGCTTGCGGGCGCCCTCCCGGTCGCCGGCCGCGGCGGCCGCGATCAGCCGGCCGACATGGCGGCCCATCTGCTTGGCGGCGGGGGCGATGCCGGGAATGGGCTTGCCGTCGGGTCCGGCGAGGCTGGCGGTGTCGCCGATCGCGTAGACGCCCGGCGCACCGGGCACCGACAGGTCGGGGTCGACGGCAATGCGACCGGCACGATCGTGGGCGGCGTCGAGCCAGCGTGCCGCCGGCGAGGCGGTCACGCCGGCCGCCCAGATCAGCGTCTCGGCATCGAGGCGCTCACTTCCCATGACGACACCGTGGGCATCGCAAGCGGTGACCGGCGACGACGTGCGCACCTCGACGCCCATGCGGCGCAGCGCCGTGTCCGCGTAGGCCGATAGGTCCTCGGGCAGGGCCGGCAGAAGCCGCGGCCCGGCCTCCACCAGCACGATGCGCGACAGCGCCGGATCGATCCGGCGGAAGTCGCGGCGGAGCGTCTCGCGCGCCACCTCGGCGATGGCGCCCGCCATCTCCACGCCGGTCGGGCCGCCGCCGATGACCACGAAGGTCATCAGCCGGCAGCGCGCAGCCGGATCGGTCGCAATCTCCGCCTGCTCGAAGGCCGACAGGATGCGGGCGCGGATGCGGGTGGCATCCTCGATCCGCTTGAGGCCGGGCGCGGCGGCGGCCCAGTCGTCGTGGCCGAAATAGGAGTGCGTCGCGCCGGTGGCGACGACGAGCGCGTCATAGGGCAGGGCGCCGCGATCGGTGAGAACATGGCGGCCGGCGCGGTCGATGCCGGTCACGGTCGCCATCACGGCACGCACATTGGGCTGGTCGCGCAGGATGGCGCGGATCGGCCAGGCGATGTCGGCGGGCGACAGCGCCGCGGTGGCGACCTGATAGAGCAGCGGCTGGAAGCAGTGATGGTTCTGGCGATCCACCAATGTCACCTGCACGGGCGCGCCGGCCAGGGCCTTCGCGGCTTCGAGCCCGCCGAAGCCGGCGCCCAGGATGACGACGCGGAGCAGGCCCGGCGCATCGGTCGCGGCGGCCATCGGGCGGCCACCCGCAGCAGCGTGGGCGGGCGCGTCGATCCGCGCGAGCGGGTCGAGCACCGCGGCATTCGGCGTTGGGACCGTCGTCACGTCAGGCATCTCCCATGACCAGGCCGGAACTCGGCCGGGTCCGGGTGATCAGGCTCGCGGCGATCTCGAACAGGCCGAACAGCAGGTGGGGCAAGTAGACCTGGCCGGCGAAGCCGAACAGCCAGGGCGATGCGGCGAGCAGCACGCCGCTCGCCGCATCGAGGCCGAGATGCACCGGCATCGGAATGGCGCGCACGGCGCCGAGCTCGTAGTCGGTGAACAGGCTGTAGATGATGGCGGCCAGCCCGAGGGCGACGGGGACGAACTCGGCGGCGCCGCCGTCGGCGAAGCCGAGCACGTAGGGAGACACCATCAAAATTGCACCGACCACATAGTCGATGATGCCGTGCAGCCGGGTCGGGACAAAACGCATGGCACGGTGCTCCCTGCAACAGACGGCAGGGCAACACCCGGGCTTTCGGCGTGGTTCCGGTACGGGCGTTCCGGGATCGTCGGGCGCCGCACGCCCGACGCGATCGTCACGGGGGCGCGATCGTTACGGCGACGGGCCGAGCCACCGCCGCAACTCGCGACCTCAGCCGAGCACGGCGAGGACGATGCCGAACGCGGTGACGCCGGCGCCCGCGAGGCGCGTCGCCGATCGGGTCGCGGTGCGCCCGAGCGCGAGGCCGATCGCGATGCCGGTCCCATGCAGCAACGCCGTGGCAGTGACGAAGCCGAGCCCGTAGGCGAGCGGCGCCGCCGCGGCCGGCATCTCGGTGCCGTGGGCGCAGCCGTGGAACAGGCCGAACAGCCCGACCACGAGAGCCGCCGGCAGCGGCGGCAGCCGCACCGTGAGCGCGACCAGCAGCCCGAGCACGATCACCGAGGCGGTGATCACCGGCTCCACCGCCGGCAGCGCCACGCCGCCGGCGCCGAGCAGGGCGCCGCCGATCAGCAGGGCCACGAAGGCGGCCGGCACCGCCGCGACGGCGAGACCGCCGAGCGTCGCCGACCACAGGCCGACAGCCACCATGGCGGCGAGGTGGTCGGGGCCGAACAGCGGATGGACGAACCCGTCCGCGAACCCATGCAGGTGGGACTCTGTGCCGACGTGGGCGAGCGCGCTCCCGGCGGTTGCGATCAGGGCGACGGCCGCAGCCGCCAGGGGAGCGATGTCACGACGAGGCATCCTCATTCCGGTCTCCACATCCGAATCCGTCACCCGGCGAATCCGGAGTGTGCCACAAGAGGGCCGCTCGCCACGACCTCGCCAGCACCGTCCGTGAGGGCGGCGGCGGCCGGTTTGGTCGGATGGCGTTCTAGCTGGACGAGCCCACAGGTGCTGTCCGAGGTGCCGGATCGGATGCCGTCGTCTCACCCGCGGGCGCGTCCGGTGCCGCCGGCGCCAGCGCCTTGCTGAGATTGCCGAAGAACTCGTCCGCGTACTTCTTGGCGACGCCGTTGACGAGACGGCCGCCGAGCTGCGCCAGCTTGCCGCCGATCTGCGCCTCGACGTCGTAGTCGAGCCGCGTGCCGCCGTCGGGCGCGTCGTCGAGCCGCACCCGGGCGCCGCCCTTGGCGAAGCCGGCGACGCCGCCCTGGCCCTCGCCGACGATGCGGCAGCCGGTTGGCGCCTCGATGTCGGTGAGCTGCACGCGGCCCTTGAAGGTCGCCTTCACCGGACCGACCGCGACCTTGACGGTCGCGGTGAACTCGGTGTCGCTCACCTTCGCGAAGTCCTGGCAGCCCGGAATCGACTGCCTCAGGATGTCGGGATCGTTGATCGCCGCCCACACGGTGGCGCGATCGGTCGGCAGCACCACCTGCCCGGTCATCGTCATGGCCACGGGAGAAGTCCTTCTGGTTGGGGGTGCGCCGCGCGGAACGCCGTCGGCGGGTGAGGCGGGTCGCGCCGGGGCACGACGCGAGCCGCCGCGACGTCAGTCGGCGGAGACGACACCGTCCGGCCGTCCGGCGGGCGCCGGCGGCATCGGGTGATGGATGCAGACGTTCTTGATCTGCTGATAGGCGGCGAGCGCCTCCAGCCCCTTCTCGCGGCCGAAGCCCGAGAGCTTGTAGCCGCCGAACGGGAACTCGACGTCGAGCCCGACCCCGAACGCATTGATCCACACCTGGCCGACGCGCAGCGCCTCGGCGGCGGCGAGTGCCGCGGAGATGTTGGTGGTGTGGACGCCGGCGACGAGACCGAACGGCGAATCGTTCGCCATGTCGACGGCCTCCTGGGCGGAGCGGAACGGAATCACCGTCAGCACCGGGCCGAAGATCTCCTCGCGGGCGATGCGCGAGCGGTTGCCGGCGCCGACCACCAAGGCGGGCCGCACGAAGGTGCCGCCGGCGAGCTTGGGATCGGACGGCGTCTCGGCGCCGAGCAGCAGCTCGCCTTCCTGGCGCGCCACGTCGTAGTAGCGCTCGACGCTCGCCTGGTGCGACTTGCTGATCAGCGGCCCCATGTCGGGGTCGTCGAGCCCGGCGCCCAGCCGCATGCCCTTGGTCCGCTCGTGCAGGCGCGCCACCACCTCGTCGTGGATCGTGTGCTCGACGAGCAGGCGGGTGCCGGCGTTGCAGACCTGGCCGCAGTGGGTGAACACGCCGTTGGCGACGATCGGCAGCGCCCGGTCGAGATCGGCGTCGGCGAACAGCAGCTGCGCCGACTTGCCGCCGAGCTCCATGTTGCACGGCACCGCATGCGAGGCGGCCGCCACCATCACGCGCTCGCCGGTCTCCACCGAGCCCGTGAAGGTGATCTGGTCGACACCCTTGTGGCGGGCGAGCAGGTCGCCGGCCACCGAGCCGCGGCCGTTGACCAGGTTGACGAGTCCGTCCGGCAGGCCCGCCTCCTGGCACGCCTTGACGAACTCCCAGGCGGTGCAGGGCGTGTCGGCCGACGGCTTGATGATCACGGCGCAGCCGGCGGCGAGCGCCGGGGCGACGCCGCGGGCGATGAGCTGGAACGGATAGTTCCACGGAATGATGTGCAGGCTGACGCCGATCGGCTCCTTGACGGTCCAGTCGCTCCAGTTCGGGCCGAGCGGGATCGAGCTGCCATGCAGCTTGTCGACGGCGCCGCCGTAGAACTCGAAGAAGCGCGCCGCGCAGTCCACCTCCCAGTAGGCGTCGCGCAGCGGCTTGCCGCTGTCCTGGCTCTCCAGCCGGGCGATGTCGTCGCGCCGCGCCAGGATGATCTCGCCCACCCGCTGGAGCAGCCGCGCCCGCTCGAACGGCCGCATCTTCCGCCACGGTCCGGTGTCGAAGGCGGCGCGTGCCGCCGCGACCGCCAGATCCACCTCGGCGGCGCCGGCGCGGGCGAACACGGCGATCACCTCGCCGGTGGCCGGGTCGACGCTGTGACCGACACCGTCGGAGCCGTCGTTCAGAATCTGCCGGCCGCAGACGAGGGGAATGCGCAGGGGCGTGCTCTTCATCGGGATCTCCATCCTGGGCGCGGCCGCCGCCAGCGGGTCGGCACGGTGCAGAACGTATACAATCTCAGAATGATTGTCGACATAGTTTGACAGGTCGTGTGCGAGGTGTTACGCCGAGTCACCATGGAGGCGGGCGACACGCATGGATCTGGGACTGACGGGTAAGCGGGCTCTGGTCACCGCGGCATCGCGCGGCCTCGGCCGCGCATCGGCGCTGGCGCTGGCGGCCGAAGGGGCGAGCGTCGCGGTCGCGGGGCGTAACCCGGACGCCATGCAGGGCTTGGTGGCCGAGCTGCGGGCCGCCGGCGCCGCCGAGGCGATCGCGGTGCGCATGGATCTCGCCCGCGGCGAGACGTTGGCGCCTGCCGTCGACGAGGTGGCGGCGCGCCTCGGCGGGCTCGACATCTTCGTCGGCAACACCGGCGGGCCGGCATCCGGTCCGTTCCTGGATTTCCCGCGCGCCGCCTGGCAGCAGTCGCTGGACGAGACGCTGCTCGCCATGGTCGACCTCTGCCACGCCGTGCTGCCACACATGCGCTCGCGCCGCTGGGGCCGCATCATCTTCGTCACCACCGTGGGCGTGAAGGTGGTGCAGCCCAACATGGTGCTCTCGGACTCGCTGCGGCTCGCCATCGTGGGGCTCGCCAAGTCGCTGTCGATCGAGTTCGCGCACGAGGGCATCCTGGTGAACTGCCTGTGCCCCGGTCCATTCGCCACCGACCGCATGAAGGATCTCGTCAGCGCCACCGAGGCGCGCGACGGTCGCGGGCGCGCCGCCGCCGAGACGGTGTGGCTGGAGGAGGTGCCGGTCGGGCATTTCGGCCGCCCGGAGGACTTCGGCGCCATGGTGGCGATGCTGGCGTCCGAGCGGTCCGGATTCACCACCGGGGTGGCGATCGCCCTCGACGGAGGCAAGTCCCGTGCGTACTGATCAGATCCAAGAGGCGGCCGGTGCCGGCACGGCGCCGTTCGATGGCGGCGCCGCGGTGGTCGACTGGCTGAAGACCGCGGGTGTCGCCCATGTGTTCTCGGTGTCGGGCGGGCCGATCAACGCCATCTACCGGGCCTGTGCCCATCGTGGTCTGCCGCTCGTCCACGCTCGCCACGAGGCGGCCGCCTGCTTCATGGCCGAGGCGTCGTCGCGCGTCACCGGCCGGCCGGGCGCCGCGGTGGTGACGCTCGGACCGGGTGTCACCAATGCGGTCACGCCGGCGCTGGTCGCCATGATGGCGGGCACGCCGCTGATCATCGTCGGCGCTCATGCGGCGACGACGACGCTCGAGCGCGGCGCCGGCATGTCCTACGAGGTGCTGCCGGCGATGAAGACGGTGACCAAGTGGGCCGCGCGGGTGACCGATCCGGCCCGCATTCCCGAGTATCTCGATATCGCCTGGCGCGAGATGTGGGCGGGCCGCCCCGGCCCGGTGTTCCTGGAGATCCCGACCGACATCCTCAACGCGACGGTCGATCCCGCGGTTCGTCGTTCGCCGCCGGCCGCGGTCGGTGCCGCCGCCGTCTCGGCCGCCGATACCGCCGCGCTGCATGCCCTTCTGGCAAAGGCGAAGCGTCCGCTGCTGCTGCTCGGCGACGAGACCTTCTGGGACCGCTCGGACCGCCTCGTCGCGGCGATCGAGCGGCACGGCCTGCCATTCGCCACCCTGCGCCTCGCCCGCGGCATCGTCGACGAGCATCATGCCCAGTGGGTCGGTCCCGGTTACGCGCCGTGCAACGGCACGCTGCGCCGGGCGCTCGCCGAGACCGATTGCATCCTGATGGTCGGTCATCATTTCGAGTTCGATCTGGAGTTCGGCGATACCGTCGGAGCGGACGCCCGCATCGTGCAGGTGTGCTCCGACCGCGCGCTGCTGCACAAGAATCGTCGCGCCGATCTGGCGATCCCGGCCTCCGCGTCGCAGTTCGTCGCGACGCTCGCCGAGGCGCCCGCGATGGCGACCGATCGCGCCTGGGCGTCGGGGCTCGCAGCCGCGTGGCGCCAGGAGCGCGACGCCCAGCGGGGCGAGAGCGACAATCAGGGGCTGCATCCGATCGCCGCGGTCGATGCGGTGACGGCGGCCGCGCCGGCCCACACCATCTACGTGTCGTCGCACGGCAATGTCGACTTCTGGGCGGACGCACGGCTGCGCCTGCGGGCGCCCGGTCGCTACCTGCGGGCCGGCCAGTCCGGCGCGCTCGGTGCCGAGGTGCCATACGGGGCCGGCGCCAGCTTCGCGGACCCGGATGCGCCGGTCGTCGTGTTCGTCGGCGACGGCGGCGTCGGCTTCCACGTCGCGGAGCTCGACACGGCGGAACGCTATGGCCGCGCCTTCATCGTCGTGGTGCTCGACGACGAGTGCTGGGGCGCCATCGCGCTGCCGCAGGCCGGCGCCTTCGGCGAGACCTACGAGATGGCGCTGCCGCGCCGCGACTGGGGCAAGGTCGCCGAGGGCCTCGGCGGCAAGGGCTATCTCTGCACCGACCCGGCGGCGATCGATACCGCGGTGCGCGATGCTGTCGCGAGCCGCAAGCCGGCGATCATCCAGGTGCCGGTGCGCAGTGTGATCAGCCCCTATATGGACTATATATCGTGAGGTCCGCTCCGGACCCCCGACGAGGAGCGTTGGAATGAAGATCTGGAAGAACGGGAACGACGAGGGCGTGACGCCGCCGAACCACTTCGGCGGCTTGAAGGTCCTGGACGTGGTTCCCTTCGCGGGCCGCAACTTCTGCGTCCAGGTCTCCAAGGCGCCGCCGGGCGGCGGCGGCGAGCTGCACCACCACGACGATTGGGCGCAGGTGTTCTACGTCGCCGAGGGCGAGCTGACGTTCGAGACCGGGCGCGAGACCTTCACGTTGACCAAGGGCCAGGCCGTCCTGTTCGAGCCGGGCGATCCCCACTACACGATCAACAAGAGCAACACCGACAGCCTCAGCCTGGTGTTCACGATCAAGCAGTAGAAACGGCGTTTCCGCCGTCGTCGCCGGCGGTGCGGCATCCCGGCCGCGCGTCCGCGACGATGCTCCGCTCACCCCCGAGACGGCGCGCCGCTTCGCGGCGCGTCGTCGTGCGTTCAGGAAAGGTGCCGCATGACGCTGATCGAAAACAGGTCGCCGAACCGCAACAGTCCGCTCGGCGCCGACGAGGCGGCGATCGTCGGCGTGTCGGCGGTCGACGAGGCCCGGCGCTATCTCCCCGCATTCCCGGACTACCGGCCGACGCCGTTGGTGGCGCTGCCGAGCCTCGCGCGCAGCCTCGGCCTCGGCGCCGTCGCGCTCAAGGACGAGAGCGGTCGTTACGGTCTCGGCAGCTTCAAGGCGCTCGGCGGCGCCTATGCGGTGGCCAAGCTGGTGCAGCGGCACGCCGCCGCTGCGCTCGGCCGTCCCGTCGCGCCCTCCGAGCTGACCTCTCCCGCGGTGCGGGCGGTGGCCGCCGGCCTGACGGTGAGCTGCGCCACCGACGGCAATCACGGCCGCTCGGTCGCGGCCGGCGCCGAGAAGTTCGGATGCCGCTGCATCGTGTTCCTGCATGCCGGCGTCTCGGCTGGACGCGAGGCGGCGATCGCCCGGTTCGGCGCCGAGATCCGCCGCACCGCCGGCAACTACGACGAGTCGTTGGCGGAGGCCGACGCGGCGGCGGCGCGCGAAGGCTGGATTACCGTCTCCGACTTCGCCCGCGAGGGCTACGAAGAGATTCCGGGGCTGGTGATGCAGGGCTACACGCTGATGCTCGACGAGATCGTGCAGCAGTCGGAGAGCGATCCCACGCATGTCTTCGTGCAGGGCGGTGTCGGTGGCCTCGCCGCCGTGGTGGCCGGCTATTTCCTCGACCGGCTGAACGGGGCGCGGCCCCGCCTCGTCGTGGTCGAGCCGGCGCGGGCGGCGTGCCTTCAGGCGAGCGCCGCGGCCGGGCGCCGCATCGCCATCGACGGCGGCGAGCCGACCGTGATGGCGATGCTGGAATGCTACGAGCCGTCGCTGACCGCCTGGCGCATTCTGGAGAAGGGGGCGGACGGCTATCTCGACGTCGGCGACGACGCGGCGATCGCGGCACTGCGCCGCCTGGCGCGACCCGAGGCCGGCGATCCGGCGCTGACCATCGGCGAGTCGGGTGCAGCCGGCCTCGCCGGGCTGATCGCGGCGGCGAGCGATCCGCAGATGCGGGCGCGGCTCGGCCTGAATGCGGGCTCCCGGGTGCTCTTGTTCGGCACCGAGGGCGCGACCGATCCGGAGGTCTACCGGGCGCTGCTCGACGGCGAGCCCGTGCGCGGCCACTGATACGAGAGCCGGCTGATCAATTTGGTGGTCATTCCGGAAGCCGCGAAGCGGCTATCCGGAATCCGGCCGAGAACTCCGAGTTTGCCGCTGGATTCCGGGCTCGCCGCTGCGCGGCGCCCCGGAATGACGGTGCACTGATCACCCGAAATCAGCATGAGCCCAGAAGAGCTTGGTCCGTCCTTTGATGGATGGCCGGGTCGCGGCCCGGCCATGACGAAGAGGGGCGAGAGCGGCGACGGCCGGCATCAGCCGTCGCGGTCCGTCTCGGCCGCTGCCCGGATGTCGGCCGCCAGCGTCCAGAGGGTGTTGGCGTTGAGCGGCGTCGCGCTCACCGGAACGCCGAGCGCATCGGCGACCGCGTTGGCGATGGCAGCCGGCGGCCCGATGGCGCCGCCTTCGCCGAGCCCCTTGGCACCGAGCGGCGTGCGCGGCGTCGGCGTCTCGATATGGTGGACCTCGATGTTCGGGATCTCGGGCGCCAGCGGCATCAGATAGTCGGCGAAGCTGGTGGTCAGCGGCTGGCCGTCCTCGTCATAGATGAAGTGCTCGAGGAGCGCCGAGCCGATGCCCTGGACGACGCCGCCGCGCACCTGGCCGTCGACGATCAGCGGGTTGAGGATGGTGCCGCAGTCCTCCACCACGACGAAGCGGCGCAGCCGCAGCTTGCCGGTGGCGATGTCGATCTCCACCACGGCGGCGTGCACGGCGTTGGAATACGTCCCGTCGGCCGGGCCGTCGAGGCTGCATTGCGCCTCGAGTCCCGGCTCCATGCCGGCCGGCATCTGATCGACATTGCGCAACGCGATGCGGGCGAGCCGCCGGATCTCGACGTAGCTGCCTTCGTTGCCGATCACGACGGCGCGGCCGCCGTGGAGCGCAATGCGGCTCGCGTCCGTCTGGAGCAGGTGGGCGGCGATCGCCTTCAGCTTGGCGGCGATCTTCAGCGCCGCCTCGTGCACGGCACCGCCGCCGAGCGGGCCGCCGCGGCTGCCCCAAGTGCCGACCGAGTAGGGCGTCGTCAGCGTGTCGCCCTGGCGCACATGGACGTTCTCGGGGGCGACGCCGAGCGCATCGGCGGCGACCTGAGCCATCACGGTCTCGTGGCCCTGGCCGTGGTTCTGGAGACCGATATCGACGGTCACCTCGCCGTCCGGCTCCATCGTGACGCGCGCCGCGATATAGCCGGTCTCGATCGGCACCCGGCGCCGCGTGAAGTCGGGCGTGCCGTGCGACGACTGCTCGATGAAGCAGGCGACGCCGACGCCGATCCGCGTGGTGGCCGACGCCCGCGAGGCGCGTGCCGCGGCGCGGTCCTCGGCGACGAGGTCGCGCACCCGTTCCAGCGCCTGGGCGTAAGAACCCTCGTCGTAGGAGAAGCCGAGCGCGTTCTTGTAGGGAAAGGTGCGGACGACGTTGCGCAGCCGCAGCTCGATCGGGTCCATCCCGATCTCCGCCGCGATATCGTCCATCAGCCGCTCCTGCGAGAACACCGCGGAGGGACGGGCGACGCCCCGGTAGGTGCCGAGCGGGCACTTGTTGGTGGCGAGCGCCCGGAAGGTCGCCGCGTAGGCCGGAATGTCGTAGGGGCCGGGCAGCACCTTGGCGGCCATGCCGGGATCGCCGCCGGCGGTGAACGGGAAGGTCGAGTAGGCGCCGACATCGACCGTGATGTCGGCTTCGAGGCCGAGCAGCCGGCCGTCGGCCGCCACATAGGCGGTGAGGGTGTGCAGGTGGTCGCGCGCATGAATGCTGGCGACCAGGTGCTCGCGCCGGTCCTCCACCCATTTCACCGGGCGGCCCGTCTTCAGCGCCAGCCAGGCGACCAGCACCTCCTCGACGAACACCTGGCCCTTGACCCCGAAGCCGCCGCCGACCTCCGGCGCGACGACGCGCAGGCGCGACTCGGGGAAGCCCAGCTCCTCGGCCAGGTAGGTGCGCACGAGATGCGGGATCTGGGTCGACGACCACACGGTGAGGACGCGGTCGGCCGGATCGTAGGCCGCGACCACGCCGCGGCCCTCCATCGGCACGCCGGCCTGGCGCTGGTTGTAGTAGGTGCGGCGGATCACATGGGCAGCGGCGGCGCGTGCCGCCGCGAGATCGCCGCCCGCCATCTGCCGCTCGATATAGACGTTGCTGGTCCAGCCCGCGAAGATCGGCGGGATCGACGGGTCCTGCGCCTGCGCCATGGTGGCGACGACGGGCAGCGCCTCGTAGGCGACCGCGATCCGCTCGGCGGCGTCCTCGGCCACATAGGCGTCTTCGGCCAGCACGGCGGCGATCGGCTCGCCGACGAAGCGCACCACGCCGTCGGCGAGCAGCGGCTGCTCGGAGTCCTGCATGCGCCAGTAGCCTTGATGGCCGTCCGGCAGTGCGGCGCTCTTCGGGTCGTGCCCAGCGGGCGCCTTGATGGTCAGGCCGCTTGTGTCTTGGCCGGTGAACACCCGGATCTCGGCACCGAGATCCGCAAGCGCGCTGGTGTCGATGTCGGTGATCCGGGCATGCGCCGCCTGGGCGCGCACGAAGCCGAGATGCAGCATGCCGGGCTGGCGGATGTCGTCGAGATAGCGCGCCGCGCCGGAGAGAAGGCGGCGGTCCTCGACCCGTCTGACCCGCGCGCCGATGTGACGCGGACGATCAGCTCCGCCGATCTGGTGCCGACGATCCGCACTCGTCATGGCTGGGCGCTCCCCGTCTCGATCTGCTCGGTGACGGCCCGGCGGACCGCCGCCACGATGCCGTGATAGCCGGTGCAGCGGCAGATGTTGCCGCTCATCGCCTCGCGGATCTCCGCGTCCTCCGGCACGCGGCGCTCGGCCACCATGGCATCGACGAACGGCGCCAGCGTCATCAGGAAGCCCGGCGTGCAGTAGCCGCATTGCAGGCCGTGCTCGATCGAGAACGCCTGCTGGAGCGGGTGCGTCGCGTCGACACCGCCGAGGCTCTCCACCGTGTGGATCGCCTTGCCGTCGCATTGAACCGCGAAGGTGAGGCAGGCGAGGCGCGGCGTTCCGTCGACATGGACGGTGCAGCAGCCGCAGGCGCCGTGCGCGCAGCCGACATGGACGCCGGAGAGCGCGAAGTCGTGGCGGAGCACATCGGCGAGCAGCCGGCGCGGCTCCACCCGCACCGTCCTGGCGGTGCCGTTCACCGTGAGGGTGATGTCGATCGTCATCGGCTCGCAGCCCTCGCGCAAGCGGTGTCGATGGCCCGTGCGGTCAGCTCGCCGATCAGGGCCTTGCGGTAGTCCGCGGTGGTGAGAAACGTGCCGACCGGGTCGATCGCGGCGGCGAGCCGGCGTCCCGCGGCGCGCGACTGCGGATCGGTGAGCGGCCGGCCGGACAGCATCATCTCGATCTCTGGCGCCCGGATCGGCCGCGGCTCGGCGCCCGAGCAGGCGATCGCCGCGGTGGCGATGCGTCCGTCGGCGACGGTGATCGACACGCCGATCGCCGCGATGGCGAAATCGCCACGCCGCTCGGCGAACTCGACGAAGGCGCCTGCGGCGCCGACGGGCGGCAGCGGGAACTCGGCCGCGACCAGCATCTCGCCGGGTTGCAGCGCGGTGACGTAGGCGTCCTCGAAAAAATCGGCCGCCGCGATGCGCCGCTCGCCCGCGGTGTTGCGCACGATCATCACCGCATCATAGAGCATCGCCGCCAGCGCCAGCTCGGCGGTCGGATCGGCATGCGACAGGCTGCCGCCGGTGGTGCCGTTCTCGCGGATGGTCGGATGGCCGATCCAGGTGACCGCCTCGTGCAGCGCCGGGAAATGGTGGGCCACGCGCGGCTCGGCGAGGTACTGCCGGTGGCGCACCAGGGCGCCGACCCGCATCGCCGTGTCGGTGAAGGCGATGTCGGTGAGCGGCAGGCCGCCGATGTCGACGAGATGCTCGGGCGCCGCCAGCCGCAGGTTCATCATCGGCACGAGGCTCTGGCCGCCGGCGAGCGGACGGCCGTCCTCGCCGAAGCGAGCCAGCAGCTCCAGCGCGTGATCCACGCTCTCTGCCTTGTGATAGCGGAAGCTGGATGGTCTCATCGGCGGCCCTCACCCGACGGCCGGCGGCGCCACGATGCAGCGGCGCGCACGGCTTTCCGACGATCGCAATGAACGATCATGCGGGAGCCTAGCGAAGCCAAAATTTGTATGCAACGTGAAAAGAATTGTAGACAGCATTGCATGCGAACCGTATCGTGCGGAAAACGGCCGGATGCCCGCCTGGGTGTCCGCGACCTCTAACAACAGCCGCGCCACGTCGCGGCATGGCAGGAAAACGCAGGGAGGTTGCCGCGATGGCGAGCAGGCGAGGTGTCACGAAACTCGGTTTGGCCGGGCTGGCGCTCGGTCTCGCGGTGCTGGCCGGTCCGCCGTCGGCGGAGGCGCAGCAGCGCGTCACGTTGCGCATGGTGGGCGCCTGGGCGCCGGGTGTGTCGCCCTATGCGGATGTCGGGCACAAGTTCAAGGATCTGGTCGGCGAGCTGTCGAAGGGTCGGCTGACCATTCGCTATGTCGGCGCCGAGGACGTGGTGCCGGTGTTCGATCAGCCCGAGGCGCTGGTCAACGGCGTGTTCGACGTCTGGTACGGCGCACCGAACTACTGGGCCGGCGTCATCCCGGGCGGCTACGTCACCGAGCTGTCGAGCTTCGAGGTCCCCGATCAGGGTCCGGGTAGCGCGCTGTTCGACTTCATGGGCGAGATGTACAAGCGGCGCGGCGTCCGCTACCTCGGCCACTACACCGGCGTGCCCGGCATCGGCTCGCACTTCCTGCACGCTCAGAAGGAGATCAAGGCGGTCGCCGATCTCAAGGGCCTCAAGGTCCGGGTGCCGCCGCTCACCCGCTATTTCGTGCAGGGTGTCGGCGCCGAGTCGGTGACGCTGCCGCCGAGCGAGATCTTCCTCGCCATGGACCGTGGCACCGTGCAGGGCTTCACCTGGCCGGTCGCCGACGGCTTCGCCAATTACGGCTGGCAGAACGTCACCAAGTTCATGATCGACCATCCGATGTACCGCAGCGGCACCGGCATCGCGATGAACCTGAAGAAGTGGGACGCGCTGCCGCCCGACCTCCAGGCCGTGGTGATGGATGCGGTGAAGCAGACCCAGGCGTGGACGCGCGACTGGTTCGCCGAGCAGCAGGGCAAGCAGATCGACAAGATGAAGGCCGGCGGCATGCGCATCCTGTCGATCCCGGACGAGGAGAAGCGCCGCTGGACCGAGGCCGCGCAGGAATCGCTCTGGAAGTATCTTCAGACTGTGATGACACCCGACGACTTCTCCAAGGCCGAGACGCTGCTGGAGCGCAAGCGCTGACGCCGCCGCCTGTGCGGGCTGCTGCCGTCGCGGCAGCGGCCCCGATCGCCTGCAACAACACGTCGCCGTCGAGGAGTCGTCTCGTGAATCGAAGGGTGTGTCTCGGGCTGATGGTCGCGCTCGGTGCGGCGACCTTGGCCCCATTGGAAACTGCCGCGCAGACCGTCACGCTGCGCATGGTCGGATCGTGGGCGCCGGGCTTCTCGCCGTCGGCCGATGTCGGCCACAAGTTCAAGGACCTGGTGAACCAGCACGGCGCCGGCAAGGTCGCCATCCGCTACATCGGCGCCGAGGACGTGGTGCCGCCGTTCGATCAGCCGGAGGCGCTGGTCAACGGCGTGTTCGATGTGTGGTACGGCGCGCCCAACTACTGGGCCGGCGTGGTGCCGGGCGGCGACATCACCGAGCTGTCGCCCTTCCTGGCGCCCGACGGCGGCCCCGGCAGCGCGCTGCATCAGTTCATGGTCAAGCTCTACGAGCGACGCGGCGTGCGCTTCCTCGGCCATGCGGCCGGCGACCTCGGGGTCGGCACCCATTACATCACCACTCGCAAGCGCGTCGCCCGCATCGAGGATCTCAAGGGCATGAAGATCCGGGTGGCGCCGGTGACCCGCCACTTCGTCCAGGCCGCGGGTGCCGAGTCGATCACCCTGCCACCGGCCGAGATTTTCCTCGCCATGGACCGCGGCACCGTCGACGGGTTCAGCTGGCCGGTGGCCGATGCGTTCACTCGTTACGGTTGGCAGAACGTCAGCAAGTTCCTGATCGACCAGCCGATGTATCGCAGCGGCGTCAGCATCGTGGTCAATCAGCGGGCGTGGAGCCGGCTGAGCAAGGATGCTCAGGACGTGCTGATGCGCGCCGTGGCCGAGACGCAGACCTGGACCCGCGGCTGGTTCGCCGAGAATCTCGACAAGCAGAAGGCGGCCATGCGGGCGGCCGGCATGGAGATCGTCGCGTTGTCGGAGGCCGACCGTGACCGCTGGACCAAGGTCGCCAACGAGGCGCTCTGGAAATACTACGAAGGGGTGATGCCGAAGGATGCCTTCGCCGAGGCCGCCACCCTGCTGGAGCGGAACAGGTAGCCATGGCGACCGCATCGAACGAGCGAGGCGGCGAGCCGCCCCCGCCGCGCCGACGCATCGAGAGCGGGCTCGGGCGCGCCTTCGACATGCTGCTCAACGCGTTCGCGCTCGTCTCCGGCGCGCTGCTGGTCGCCATGATGCTGGCCACCGTGCTGCGCGTGGCACTGCGGACCGTCTTCAACTATGGCATCCTGGGCGTCGATCAGGTCAGCGGCATCTTCATGGTCTACTGCGCCTTTCTGGGGGCGGCCTGGGTGTTGCGTCGCGACGGCCACGTCACCGTCGACATTCTGGTGGCGACGCTGCCGCCGCGGGCGCGGCGGTTCTTCGAGATCCTGGCCTCGGTGATCGGGGCCGCCGCCTGTCTCACCATCGCGTATTTCTCGGTGGTGGCGGTACAGCTGTCGCTCCAGCGCGGCATCGTGGTGGCGGCGGAGCTGGAGATCCCGCGCGCCGTCAACCTGATCGCCATCCCGGTCGGCTGCTTCCTGTTGGGGATCGAGTTCATCAGACGGGGCCTGCGTCTGTACCGCGGCGAGCTCGGCCCGCGCGACGTGCCGCGAATGGAGGCGTGAGCGCCATGGAGTGGTACACCTACCTGATCCTGTTCTTCGCCGGCCTCGGCGTCCTGATGATGATCGGGCTGCCGGTCGCCATCGCGTTCCTGGTCGTCAACATGACCGGCGTCTATTTCCTGTGGGGCGGCTTCTCGGGCTTCAACCAGCTCGTCCTCAGTCTCGACAGCTCGATCTCGACCTTCGTGCTGGTGCCGGTGCCGATGTTCATCCTCATGGGCGCCATGATGTTCCACTCCGGCATCGCCAGCCGGATGATCGAGGTGATCGACCAGTGGCTCGGCTTCATCGCCGGGCGGCTCGCCGTGCTGGCGATCGGCGCCGGCGCGTTGCTCGGCACGCTCACGGGCGTCGCCATGGGCAGCGTCGCCATGCTGGGCTCGACCCTGACGCCGGAGATGGAGCGCCGCGGCTACGCCAAGTCCATGTCGATCGGGCCGATCCTGGCGAGCGGCGGCCTCGCCATCCTGATCCCGCCGAGCACGCTCGCCATCGTGCTGTCGAGCCTCGGCGGCTTCTCGGTCGCCAAGATCCTCATCGGCATCATCGTGCCGGGTGTGCTTCTGGCGCTGATGACGGTCACCTACATCGTCATCCGGGCGACCTTGCAGCCGCATCTAGCGCCCCCCTACGCGGTGGTGCGGGTGCCGCTGCGGCAGCGGCTGCGCGATGCGCTGGTCTATCTCCTGCCGCCGGTGTCGGTGATCGTGATGGTCATCGGCTTCATCTTCTTCGGCACCGCGACACCCACCGAGGCGGCCGGCATCGGCACCTTCCTCACCTTCGTGCTGGCGGCCGCCTACGGCAAGCTGGACGTCGGGGTGCTGCGGCGCGGCATCGGCTCGGCGACCGAGCTGTCGGTGATGATCCTCGTCATCCTCACCGGATCGGCCGCCTTCAGCCAGCTCCTCAGCTTCTCGGGCGCCACCAGCGCCATCACCGAGCTGGCGATCGACCTGCCGGTTCATCCCATGGTGGTGATGATCCTGATGCAGCTCGTGGTGATGTTCCTCGGGCTGTTCATCGAGCAGACCTCCATCGTGCTCGTCACCATCCCGATCTTCATGCCGATCGTGAAGGCGCTCGGCTGGGACCCGGTGTGGTTCGGCATCATCATGATGGTGAACCTGGAGATGGCCACCATCACGCCACCCTTCGGCCTGTCGCTGTTCGTGATGAAGGGCATCGCGCCCAAGGGCACAACCATGGGGGATATCTACAAGGCCGCCGTCCCTTTCATCTTGATCAACGTGCTGCTGATGGGTCTGATGATGGCGGTGCCCGACGTGGTCCTCTGGCTGCCCAGCTTCATGCCGTGAGCGACGCGACGCCAGGCCCGCGTCGGATACCCCTCAGCCTCGACCCCCGTCATTGTCGATCCCGTCATTGGAGCATCAGTGTGAGCGCCGAGACCCGCAAGACGATCCTCGATCACATCGACCGGAACCGCGACAAGGCCGTCGCCTTCCTCCAGCAGATGATCCGCATTCCGAGCGTGACCGGCGACGAGGCGGCGATCCAGCGGTTCCTGGCCGATCACATGGCCCGTGTCGGGCTCTCGGTCGACATGTGGGAGACCGATTGGGAGGCGCTGAAGGCGCATCCGGGCTATCGGCCGGTCGATCGCGGTTACGAGGGCCGCCCCAACCTGGTGGCGACCCTGAAGGGCAGCGGCGGCGGCCGCTCGCTGCTCCTCAACGGCCATACCGACGTCATCCCGGTCGGCAACGGCGAGGGCTGGAGCGACGATCCGTGGTCGGCCTCGATCAAGGACGGCCGCATCTACGGGCGCGGCTCGGCCGACATGAAGAGCGGTGTCGCCAGTCACATCCTGGCGGTCGAGTTCCTGAAGGAGCTGGGCATCCGGCTGCGGGGCGATGTCCACATCAATGTCGTCATCGACGAGGAGGTGTCGGGCCACGGCACGCTCGACACGGTGATCCGCGGCTACCGCGCCGATGCCGGCATCTCGGGCGAGACCAGCGATCTCGCGGTGCAGCCTGCCTGCATCGGCCGCATCTGGTTCGAGATCGCGGTCGAGGGCAAGCCGGCCGGCATCCAGAAGCGCTACGAGGGCGTCAGCGCCATCGATCTCGGCTACAAGCTGGTGCAGGCCGTCAAGGAGCTCGAGGACCATCGCGTCGCCACCGTCAGGCATCCGCTCTATCCGCATGCTCTCGATTCGCTGCCCTGCATGATCGGCAGCTTCCAGGCCGGCAACTATCCGAGTGCCTTTCCGGCCACCGGCGTGCTCAAGGGCAGCATGGCGACGGTGCCGGGCGAGGACCACGAGGGCGTCAAGAAGAGCCTGGTCGAGCAGATCGCCAAGGCGGCGGCGGCCGACCCGTGGATGAAGGACCATCCGCCCGTCGTCCGCTTCGTCGGCTACGACGCGCAGGCGTCCGAGATCCCGCAGGATCATCCGATCGTCGACCTGGTCTGCCGGACCTATACCGAGATCACCGGGCGGCCGCCGCAGATCAGCGGGCGCCAGGGCGCCGCCGACACCCGGTTCCTCAACCAGTACGGCGACACGCCGACGGTGATCTTCGGCCCCGGCTCGACCGCCGTGATGCACGCCAATGACGAGTATGTCGCCATCGACGACTATTTGACGGCGATCAAGGTGATGGCTCTGTGCATCTACGATTGGTGCGGCGCCGAGGCGTGAGGTCGGCAGGCCGGCGCGTCGCCTCGTCGAGATCGCCTCGCGAGATCGGCGCGCCGGACATGACCAACCAGACAGGACGGGCGTCGCATGCCGCGTGAGGCAGGGATCAAGGACGGAACCGGCAAGCCGGCGGCGCGCAGCAATGCGGACGGCGGCCGGGCAGCGCGCGCGCAGCCCGGCTCCAAGCGGCCCGGCTCCAAGCCGGCGGGCTCGAAACAGGCGGCCGCCAAGAAGCCGCGGACGCGCTCGGAGAACCTGGCCCAGCTTCTGGAAAGCGAGATTCTGAGCGGCGCCATCGCGCCGGGTGTGCGGCTCGACGAGCAGAGCCTGGCCACCCGGTTCGGCGTGTCGCGCACGCCGGTGCGGGAGGCGCTGCGGCATCTCGCCTCCAGCGGCCTCGTCCAGATTCGCGCCCACCAGGGCGCCATCGTCAAGCAGCTCACGCTGACCGAGCTCTTGGAGATCTTCCAGGTGATCGCCGAGCTCGAAGGGCTCGCGGCCCGGCTCGCGGCGCGCCGGATGAGCGAGGACGACAAGAACCGGCTCAAGCATATCCACGAGGTGTCGCTGCGCCACGCCCATGGCCGCGAGGAGCGAGCGTTCTTCGAGGAGAACAACCGGCTGCACGACCTCATCCTCGACGCCTCCGGCAACAAGTTCCTCATCGCCCGGGTGCACGAGCTGCGCTGCCGGGTGGAGCCCTATCGCCGCTACGTCACCCGGGTGGCCGGCGTGATGGAGAAGTCGGTCGAGGACCATGCGGCTATCATCGCCGCCATCGACAGCCGCGATGGCGCGGCGGCGCATGACTGCATGCGCTCGCATCTGACCATGCTGGGGGCGGATGCCGGCGACTTCGTCGCGGTGCTGAGCATGATGGACCAGACCCGCGAGCTGTTCTCCGAGCAGGCCAAGGCGCCGGCGCGCAGCCCGCGGGCGCCGCGGCGCCCGCGCGCCACCCGGCCGGCCGACGCGGGCTCCTGAGCCCGCGGCGGTGAGCCGGCCGCCAGAGGGCGGCCGGACGTGGGTGTCGGGCGAGGCTGCGTCAGCAGCAGCCGAGGCGGGCTCCGTAGTAGCGGGCCACGGAGGCTTCGAGCGCCGGCAGGGCGGCGCGCAGGCCGCTTCGCTGGGCCAGCCCGGCCCGATAGGCGGCGGCCAGCTCCTTGTGGGCAGCCTCGAGGTCGACGCCGAGCAGCCGGCCGTCGCGCACCACGGTGCGGCCGGCGACGATCAGCCCCTTGACGTGGCGGCGGGTGGCGCGGGCGAACAAGAGCTCGATCGGTGCCACCTCGTCGACCGGCGGCTCCTCCAGGGCGGCGCGGTCGACGATCAGCAGATCGGCGGCGGCGCCTTCGGCGAGGCGGCCGCCCGCCGGCGCGCGGAGCGCCGGGCGGCCGTTCTCCAGCGCCAGCGTCAGCACCTGGGCCGGCGTCAGCTCGGTGTCGAAGCCCCAGCCGGCCTGGAGCGACCACAGGAGCCGGGCCTCGCGCAGCGCATCGTCGTCCTCGTCGAAGGTCTGCCCGTCGAGCCCCATGGCCACCGTACAGCCGCGGCGGACCATGTCGGCCACCGGGGCGATGCCGGAGCGCAGCATCAGATTGGACGAGGGGTTGGTGGCGATGGTGCAGCCGGCCTCGGCCAGCAGGTCGAGCTCGTCGGGCCTGATCCACACGCAGTGCGCGACCGTTAGCCGCGGCGACAGGATGCCGATGTCCTTGAGCCAACGGACCAGCCCCTGCGGGAAGTTGCGATCGGCCCAGGCGCGCTGATAGCGGGTCTCGAACAGGTGGGTGGTGATACGCCGGCCGGTGCGCGCCGATGCCTCCGCCAGCGCCTCCCACATCGCCTTCGAGCACCATTGCGGGCCGTTCGGCGCATACTGGACGTCGACCATCGGCGAGGCGATCCGCTCCGCCACGGCGTCGACCACGGCGATCTGCTCGGCGATCGGCTTCATCGGCCCAAGGAAACGCCCCTCGATCTCGGCCCGCGTCACCGGGTCGAGATCGGCCAGCACCGGGGCGGGATCGCCGTAGACCAGCGGGTTCTGGTCGCGCAGCGCCACCCCGAAGGCGATGCGGAGGCCGACATCCTTGGCGGCGCGGGCGATCTCGGCGGCTTCCGTCGGCAGATCGGTCAGGCCCATCGGGCGGGTGTGATGCACCATGGCGGCCGCCTGGCCGCCCAGCGCGGCCCGCGCGAACGGCGCGAGGGTCGCCAGATAGGGGTCGACCGCCGTGAACATCGCCAGCCGGTTGAGCCACAGCTCCAGCGGCTTGCCGAAGGCGCCGACGGCGCTCGGCGGCATCGGCCGTGCGTGGTCGTGCGCATTGGCGAAGGCCGGCATCACGATGACGTCGTCGGCCGGTGCGGTCGCCGGGTGAATGCGCGCGATGGTCTCGCCCTCGATCTCGATGGCGATGTCGCGCCGGCAGCCGCCGGCGTCCAAGGCGTGAGCCGCGATGATGGATGACATGTCGATCTCCTCGATCGGTTTCGGGTGTCGGGGGCCGCGGGAGGAGGCGGAGGCCGCGGTCGGAAGGAACGGCCGCTCGCGCAGGCGGACCTGCGCGAGCGCGACGACGAGGGCACCGACGGCCGCCCGGTGGGCGGTCGCCGGCGGGTCCGCCTACTTCCACATCGTCAGAAGCGCCGGCAGGGCGACGATCGCGGCGAACGCGGTGATCAGCACGGCGGCGATGCCGAAGGCGATCAGCCAGGTCGGGTGGTGGTAGTCGGCGCCGATGATCTTCTTGTTGCGGGCCGCCGCCAGGATGGAGGCGAGGATCACCGGCAGGACGATGCCGTTCAGCGTGCCGACCAGGACCATCACGGCGACCGGCCGGCCGACGGCGATGAACACCGCCGTCGACAGCACGATGAAGCCCATGATGGTGTAGGAGTTGTAGCGGTCGGCGGTCTTCCAGATCGAGCGTAGGAACGACACGCTGGTGTAGGCATTGCCGACCACCGAGGTGATGGCGGCCGACCACAGCACGACCCCGAAGGCATAGAGGCCGAACCGCCCGGCGGCCGACTCGAAGGCAGTCGCCATCGGATTCGACTTGTCGAGCACGACGCCCTGGGTGACGACCCCGAGCACCGCGAGGAACAGGATGGTGCGCATGAAGCCGGCGATCAGGATACCGAGCGTGGCGCTGTCGCTGACCTTCTTGACGTTCTCGACACCCGAGATGCCGGCGTCGAGTAGGCGGTGGGCGCCGGAGAACGACGTGTAGCCGCCGACCACGCCGCCGATCAGGGTGATCATCGGCATCATCAGGATCATGTAGTTGTCGGGCAGGACCGACTTCACCGCCACCTCGCCCAGAGGCGGCTGGGTGATGATCACCATGAACAGCACCAGGGCGATCATCAGGAAGCCCAGCGCGGTGGCGAGGCGGTCCATCGCGCGACCGATCTCCTTGGACGCGAAGATCACGAGCGCGACGCCGCACGAGATCACGGCGCCCCAGGCTTCCGGCAGCCCGAACAGCACGTTCAGGGCGAGGCCGGTGCCGGCGAGGTTGCCGATGTTGAACGCGAGACCGCCCATCACGATCAGCACCGTGATGAACACGCCGAGCCCGGGCAGCACCGCATTGGCGATGTCCTGTCCGCGCATCCGCGACACGGCGACGATCCGCCAGATGTTGAGCTGCACGCCGATGTCGACGACGATCGAGAGCAGGATCGCGAACGCGAAGCTCGCCCGGAACTTGTCGGTGAAGACGGTGGTCTGGGTGAGAAAGCCGGGGCCGATGGCGGACGTCGCCATTAGGAAGGCGGCGCCGATCAGCGGCGATGTGAGGTTGAGCCGGAATTTCGGAAGTGGGGTGGTGCTGCTGCTGGTCATGGTGACGACAGTCCCCGTGGCGGTTGCCGCCACAACTGGGCGGGAGCCGATGTGCCGAGGCCGGCGATCGCCCTGGCGGCCGAACGGCGGCCGCCAGGGAGGCGGTCGGTGCCCTGGCGTCGGTCGCGGCCCCTGCCGCGGCGAGGCGCTCGGGCTGCCGATTGCTTCCGTCGGAGTGGTGACGAGCGGTGCCGGCGGGGGGAAGGTCGGTCGATCATCGCAGCGAGTCAACAAAATTTCGAAAAAAACAGTATCATACGGTATAGTACGATACAGGTAATATTATGTACGGTATCCGCTACTCTACCGGACGTGCGCTATCGCAGATGCCATGCATCCGTCCGTCGCGCCGCCCGCCGGTCCGCGGTCGGCCGAACGGAGCCGGGCGGTCTCGATCGATCGCCGGTCCGAATTGTCACTGAAGTTCAGGGTTTGTGGGGTCCAGGCCCCGGCCTGGACGCCGGCTCGCCGTCGGAAATGCGTTCACGCGAGGACGTCTGGACCGGAGTCCGATCCGGTTGGATCGGAGTCCGATCTAGGCGGCCGGCGGCAGCGGCACCTTGCGCCAGTGGCAATCGCGGAAGCAGCAGCCGGCGAAGCCCCTCTCGATGCGGCTGTCGATGCGCGCGAGGCGGCTCGCCAGGGTCGCCAAGGCGAGCGGCTTGGCGATCGGAAAGCAGGTGTTCAGCCCCAGATCGTAGGCGAAATCCGCGACAGCGCCGAGCCGGCTCGCATCGCCGGCGCCGGTGAGCAGCACCGGGGCCGTGTAGCCGATCTCGGCGAGGGTGTGCAGGAAATCCTCGACCGGCGCGTGAGCGATCGTGATGTCGGTCACGATGGAGCCGAAGTTCTCGACGCCGAGCAGGGTTTCGGCATCGACGAAGCTGGTCGCCGTGATGGCGGCCCAGCCGGCGCGATCCGCGATGGCACAGATGGTGCGCCGGACGGCGGCCTCGTCGTCGAGCACCAGCATGCCGCGGCGCCACGGCGACGGGATCGGTGTTGGTTGCAGCGGGCTCGAGGGGGGCAGCACCGCAAGGCTCCGGAAGACGAGGGATGTCACGAAAGGGCGAACCGGCGACGCCGGAACGAGGAGCGAACCGCGCTTCTCATTGGAGCATGCTGCGACGGTGCCATAGGAATGCTGACGAGCTGTTAACGAATCATCGGCGAGGTGCGGCGCACCGTCGCGGAGCGCAAGTCGGCTCCGCCCCTGCCGCGGGGCTGCTCCGCCGCTCGGCGCGGTGGTCCGGCACTCCGGCGGCCGTGTATGACAAGCGGTCCTGATCGGAGGAGCGACCATGGGGCGTCTAGCGGGCAAGGTGGCCGTCGTCACCGGGGCGGGGGGTGGCATCGGCGGCGCGATCTGTCGGCAGTTCGCGGCCGAAGGGGCCGCGGTGGTGGGGCTCGACATCGCCGCCGCACCGCTGGAGGCGGTCGCCGCCACCATCCGGGCGGCCGGTGGGCGGATCGCCACGATGGTGGCCGACGTCGCCGAGGAGGCGACCGCCGAAGCCGCGGTGGCGCAGGCTGTGAGCGCGTTCGGCCGGCTCGACGTGGTGGTCGCCAATGCGGTCTTCGACCTGCCGCTGGCGCCGTTGACCACCCTGTCGCTCGCCGACTGGCGGCGCACCTTCGCGGTCAATCTCGACAGCGCCTTCCTGCTCTCCAAGCACGCCATTCCGGTGATGGAGCAGGGCGGCGGCGGCAGCATCATCCTGGTCGCCTCGCAGCAGGCGCGGGTGGCGCGCCCCGGCCGGCCCTGGTACTGCGCCGCCAAGGGGGCGCTGGTGCAGCTCGCCAAGGCGATGGCGGTGGACCATTCGGCGCAGAACATCCGGGTCAACACGCTGTCGCCCGGTCCCGTCGAGACAGGTCGTTATCTGAAGAACTTCGAGACCGTCGAGGCGGCCCGCGCCAGTCATCACACGCTGCTCGGCCGGCTCGGCACGCCCGACGAGGTGGCCACCGGGGCGGTGTTCCTGGCGAGCGACGAATCCGCCTTCATGACCGGCTCGGATCTCCTCATCGACGGCGGCTACACGGCGGTGTGAGACGGCTGGCTGCTGCCGTTGGTGTGATCTGGTCGGAGATCACGTGTCCCGGGCGAAGGCGCGAGGCGCCGGAGACCCGGGACCCAGGGGCGGCGATCGCGGAGCGTGCCACGGAAGGAACGTGCGGCTCTGGGCCCCGGCTTGCGGCGCTGCGGGCCGCGTCCGGGGCACGAGGCCCTCACGACATGCTCTCTCATGAGGGCGGCGCCGCGCCGCCTGTCCAGAACGCCGTGCGAGTGGTGTCGCGCTCCGTGCAACTCACGGTATCATGGGGAGGGGTTGCGGAATCGTGCCGGCGTCCGGCATACCCCAGCCCCCGGCGCCACCTCGCGGCGCCGGCCAGGCCAGGAGGGTAGCGTGACCGCATCGATCCATCGGCGCATCGCGGACGAGCTCGGGGCGCGGGAGGAGCAGGTCGCCGCCGCGGTGGGGCTGCTCGATGGCGGAGCCACCGTGCCGTTCGTGGCGCGCTACCGCAAGGAGGCGACCGGCGGGCTCGACGATGCCCAGCTCCGCACCCTCGAGGAGCGGTTGCGTTATCTGCGCGAGCTGGAGGAGCGGCGCGCCGCGATTCTCGAGTCGATCAAGAGCCAGGGCAAGCTCGACGACGCCCTCACGGCCCAGATCATGGCGGCCGACTCGAAGGCGCGCCTGGAAGACATCTATCTGCCGTTCAAGCCGAAGCGCCGCACCAAGGCGGAGATCGCCCGCGAGGCCGGCCTGGCGCCGCTCGCCGAGCGGCTGCTCGCCGATCCGCAGAACGATCCGCAGGTCGTCGCCGCCGATTTCGTCGATCCCGACAAGAACGTCGCCGACGTGGCGGCGGCGCTCGACGGCGCCCGCGCCATCCTGGTCGAGCGCTTCGCCGAGGACGCCGATCTCATCGGCGATCTGCGCGAGCGCCTGTGGACCGGCGGCCGGCTGGTCTCCAAGGTCCGCGACGGCAAAACCGAGGCGGGGGCCAAGTTCGCCGACTACTTCGACTTCTCGGAGGCGCTCGCCAAGCTGCCGTCGCATCGCGTGCTCGCGGTGTTCCGCGGCGAGCGCGAAGAAATGCTGGATGTGAGGATCGAGGGCGAGGAGGCCGGCGGCACCGGACCCGGCCCCTACGAGCTCGCCATCATGCACCGCTTCGGCATCGCCGATCGCGGCCGCCCCGCCGACCGCTGGCTCGCCGAGACGGCGCGCTGGGCGTGGCGCACCAAGATCTTCGTCCACCTCACCATCGATCTGCGGCTGCGGCTGTGGACCGCCGCCGAGGAGGAGGCAGTGCGGGTGTTCGCCGCCAACCTCCGCGACCTGCTGCTCGCCGCCCCCGCCGGCACCCGCGTCACCATGGGGCTCGATCCCGGCTATCGCACCGGCGTCAAGGTCGCGGTGGTGGATGCCACCGGCAAGGTGGTGGCGACCGATACCATCTACCCGCACGAGCCGCAGCGGCGGTGGGATGCGTCGATCGCGACGCTGGCGGCGCTCGCCCGCGCCCACAAGGTCGAGCTGATCGCCATCGGCAACGGCACCGCCTCGCGCGAGACCGACAAGCTCGCGGCCGAGCTGATCCACAAGCACCCCGATCTGAAGCTCGCCAAGATCGTCGTGTCGGAGGCCGGCGCCTCGGTCTACTCGGCGTCCGCCTATGCGTCCGAGGAGCTGCCCGGCCTCGACGTGTCGTTGCGCGGCGCCGTGTCGATCGCCCGCCGGCTCCAGGACCCGCTGGCCGAGCTGGTGAAGATCGATCCCAAGTCGATCGGCGTCGGCCAGTATCAGCACGATCTCGGCGAGTCGAAGCTGTCGCGCTCGCTCGACGCGGTGGTCGAGGACTGCGTGAACGCGGTCGGGGTCGACGTCAACACCGCCTCGGTGCCGCTGCTGTCGCGCGTCTCCGGCATCGGCCCCGGGCTCGCCCAGAATATCGTGATGCACCGCGACGCCAAGGGACCGTTCGCGTCCCGCAAGGCGCTCAAGGAGGTGCCGCGGCTGGGGCCGAAGGCGTTCGAGCAGTGCGCCGGCTTCCTGCGCATCCGCGATGGGGACGACCCGCTCGATGCGTCGGGCGTGCATCCTGAAGCTTATCCGGTGGTGCGCCGCATCCTCCAGGCCACCAAGAGCGACATCAAGGCGCTGATCGGCAACACCGCGGCGCTGCGCAGCCTCTCCCCCAAGAGCTTCGTGGACGAGACGTTCGGGCTGCCGACCGTATCGGACATCCTGCGCGAGCTGGAGAAGCCGGGCCGCGATCCGCGTCCGGCCTTCAAGACCGCGACCTTCAAGGAAGGGGTCGAGACCCTCGACGATCTAACGCCCGGCATGATCCTGGAGGGCGTGGTCACCAACGTCGCGGCGTTCGGCGCCTTCGTCGACATCGGCGTCCACCAGGACGGGCTCGTTCACGTCTCGGCGATGTCGCGGACCTTCGTGAAGGACCCGCGCGAGGTGGTGAAGCCCGGCGACGTCGTGCGCGTGAAGGTGCTCGACGTGGACAAGCCGCGCAAGCGGATCTCGCTCACCCTGCGGCTCGACGATCAGCCCGGCCAGGATGCGCCCCGTGCCGGCGCCGGCGGGCGGGACGCCCGCGGGATTCGCGATGGTCGCGGGGGTGGCGGCGGTGGCCGCGGCCCGCGTCCGCCGGAGCGCGACACCGGCAACAACGCACTCGCCGAGGCGCTGCGGCGCGCCGGCCTCGGCGGTGGTGCGGCGGGTGGCGAGGACGGCGGCAAGGGCCGGCCGGGCGGCCGCCGCTGACCGTCTTTGACGGCAGCTTTCTTTCTGGCGCCGACCTCTTCGACACTGACTCGCGTCGGCGTCGGCCCGTCAGTTCCCGTAGGGGCGCAGCAGCTTCGGGATGCGCATGTCCTCCGGGATGCGGGCGTCGCGGGCGGCGCCGCGCATCCGTTCGGGCAGGTCGCGAAACCCGCGGCGGCCGCCGTAACCGTAGCTGCGCGGCGTCGACATCCCGCCCCGTGAGGTGGCTCGCCCTGGCGTGCCGCTCAGCGTCGCCGCACACAGCACGTCCAGGACCGTGATGCCGAGCACCGCCGCCATGGCGATGCCGCGCGCCTCGCGCTGGCGGCGCGATCCGCCGGCGGCCGCTAGCGTCGCGAGATCGAGCACGTCCCCGCCGACGCGCCCCCACAGCCACGGCGCCGGCTGCCGCGTGCCGAGCAGGCCGATGCCGGTGGCGATCTCGCGCACCCCGTACGCCTGGACCAGGCCCTCCTGGCCACGCAGGCCGAGCGAGCGGGTGATGGCACGCGGCGCCACCAGCTCGGCGAGGCCGAGCGCGATGCTGAACCAGCCGAGGCCGCGGGCGAGGCCGCTGGCCGTCTCGGGCCGCGGCGAGCGACGGGTCATGTCGAGCATGGCGGGTCTCCTCACGGCTGCAACACCACCTTGATGCAGCCGTCCTGCTTGTCGCGGAACGTCTTGTAGAGGGCAGGGCCGTCCTCGAGCTTGGCCCGATGGGTGATGACGAAGCTCGGATTGATCTCGCCCTCGGCGATCCGCCGCAGCAGGTCGTCGGTCCAGCGGTTCACATGCGTCTGTCCGGTGCGGATGGTGAGGCCCTTGTTCATCACCATGCCGAACGGAATCTTGTCGAGCACGCCGCCATAGACGCCGGGCACCGACAGGATGCCGGCGGGCCGGCACACATACATCATCTCGCGCAGCACATGCGGACGGTCGGTCTCCAGCATGACGGCCTGCTTGGCGCGGTCGTACAGAGAGTCGAGGCTGCCGGTGGCGTGCGCCTCCAGGCCGACCGCATCGATGCACTTCTCCGGACCCTTGCCGTGGGTCAGCTCGTTCAGCCGCTCGACCACGCTCTCGTTCTCGAAATCGATGGTGACGGCGCCGCCGGCGCGGGCCATCTCCAGGCGCTCGGGGACGCGATCGATGCAGATCACCTGGCGGGCACCGAGCAGCACGGCGCTGCGGACGCAGAACTGGCCGACCGGCCCGGCGCCCCAGATCGCCACCGTGTCGGTCGGCTGGATGTCGCACTGAACGGCCGCCTGCCAGCCGGTCGGGAAGATGTCGCCGAGAAACAGCACCTGTTCGTCGGTGAGCCCGTCCGGCACCTTCACGGGCGCGACGTCGGCGAACGGCACGCGCACGAACTCGGCCTGGCCGCCCGGATAGCCGCCGGTCAGATGAGTGTAGCCGAACAGGCCGGCCGGCGAATGCCCGAACACCTTGTCGGCCACCGACTTGTTGCGATTGCTGCGCTCGCAGACCGAGAAGTAGCCGCGGCGACACTGATCACACTCGCCACAGCAGATGGTGAACGGCACCACGACGCGGTCGCCGACCTTGAGCTTCTTGTTCTCGGCGCCGACCTCCACCACCTCGCCCATGAATTCGTGACCCATGATGTCGCCGGATTCCATCCCGGGCATGAAGCCGTCGTAGAGATGCAGGTCGGAGCCGCAGATGGCGCAGCTCGTCACCTTCACGATGGCGTCGCGCGGATGCTCGATGGCCGGGTCCGGCACCTCGTCACAGCGGATGTCCTGCTTGCCGTGCCAGCGAAGTGCCTTCATACCGATGTCTCCTGGGCGATGATCGACGGCCGACGGGCGGTGAAAGCCGCGGCGCGCGCGGGCGTCGACCGCGGTTGCGCCGCCGCCGGGTCAACGTCGCCCGGTTGGGTGCGTTCCGGTCGCCGCGGCCGCAGTGGCGCGCCGTGTCGGCGCGCCGACAAGTGACGAGCCGGCCGAGCGTGGCGGGAACAAATGCAGGCCCGGTGTCTTGATACGGGAGAGCTGCAGCGAGTTCGCCATGCCGCGTTACACCATCAGGATCAGCAATCCGGACATCGCCTACGAGGCGTCCGACATCGTGCTGCCGGACGGCGATCGGGCGCGCGAGCTGGCCGTGCGGCTGGTGGCCGATCTGTTCTCGTCCGGCCCGCAGGCGTTCGAGACAGGGTGGTCTAGCTGCTCGATCCACGTCGTGGCCGAGGACGGCGAGGCGGTGTTCGTGGCGAGCGCCGCCGAGGCGGCCCTGATCGAGCGCGACTTGGTGAGATCCGCGTCGGCGTCCCTGGCCGACAACTGACCGACGGCCGGCGCAGTGGTCCGACCACGACGCAAAAACCGCAGCCGCCGGACGAGCCGACGCTGCGGTTCCTGGTCTCGAATCCAAATGACAACACTCCGACGCCACGCGATCCTGCGCCGGATGGCGGCCTGATCCTCAGGCGCGCCCCATTCTCGGTGAAGCCGAGGCTGATCTTTCGGCGAAGCCGAAGCTCGGCCTCGGCCGCCGATCAGCGACGGGAGTCGAGCGACACGCCGAGCGAATAAGCCTTCTGACGGGTGGCACCCTCGGTGCGCTTCAGAGCGCGAGCGATCTTGGCGGTCGGCAGCTTCTGCTTGGCCAGGCTCTTCAGCTCCTTGACATCGTCCTTCGTCCAGGAGCGGCGCTTGCTGGCGCCGGCGCGCTTGGCGGTCGCGGCGGTCTTGCCGACGGCGGCGGCCTTGCTGGGAGCGGCCGTCTTGCTCTTGCTGGCCGTCTTGGGCGTGGCGGTCGACTTGGTCTTGCTCACCGCCTTCGTCCTGCTTGCCGCATTGGTCTTGGCGGGAGCCGCCGACTTGGTCTTGCTCGCGGTCGAGCCGCGCGTCGCGGACGCCGTCTTCTTGGGGGCGCTCGCACGCTTGGCTGTGGTCGCTCGTGCCATCGATCACTCCTCGACGAGGCTGATGAAAAATCGAGATTCTGCGGGGAGCCCCGCATCTCGTCGCGACGAGCCGTACTGTCCGCCGCAGGGTCAAAGGAATGCTTCGGTTATCTCATCACGATGCGGATGTAAACCTTTGAAGCACGCGACGTGCGTCGTTGACATGCCGAATGTGTGGTCTCAGGACCGACGATGGCGCACACCATGCATCGAAATGCACCGGAGGGCGTGGATGGCGCGCGCTCGTTCGGGTCGTCCGCCGCCGTGCAGGATCGGCGTGATAACGTTTTGTTAAGGGCGCGATCTGCCTCGTGATCACGTCCATCCTGCAAGCTCGCGGCGGCGCCGCGCTGGCCGTCCGGGACGACGTCACGTCGGTCGTGGCCGGACGCGCCGAGGGACGTCGGGCGACGTTCGGAACGTGATCAGCAGCAGGCCGGGGCGTTCCGCTCGCGTGGACCGGACCATCCGTCCGCGTTCGAGATAGCCCGCCGGGCGGACCTCGCGTCGTGAGGATGCGTCGAGGCATGGACGGAGCCAGCAGCTCCGCCGGTCCAACGCCGGCGCGCGCTGACCACGCGCGGTGGCGCGTCCGTGTCTGGATGGCGGCGAAACGGTGGCGGCGCGGTGGTGGCGGCGAGGTGGTGGCGGCGAGCGGAGCAGCGGCGAGATGGCGCGGCCCTCAATCAGGCGCTTGCCATACGGTAGAACATTTTTCTATGATGAGCCGTAGAACATACGGTTCGTAGAAATTAATTCCAGAAAGTGGCTCGTCATGAGTGAAGACACGTCATCCTCGCGCCTCCCGAAGGTGGATGCCGTCGATCGGCGAATTCTCGCCGTGCTCCAGCGCGACGCCGGCATCACGCTGGCGGCGCTCGCCAAGCAGGTTCATCTCTCGCAGACGCCGTGCTGGAAGCGCATCCAGCGGCTGGAGGCCGAGGGCGTGATCACCGGGCGGGTCGCGCTGGTGTCGCCCGAGAAGATCGGTCTCGGCCTCACCGTGTTCGTCTCGATCGAGGCGCGCGACCATTCCAAGGACTGGCTCGACGCCTTCGCGGCGGCGGTCTCGGCCATGCCGGAGGTGATGGACCTCTACCGCATGGCGGGCGATGTCGACTACATGCTGCGTGTGGTGGTGGCCGACATGACGGCTTACGACGCCTTCTACAAGCGTCTGATCGCCGCGGTGCCGCTCAAGAACGTGACGTCGCGCTTCGCCATGGAGCGGATCAAGTCGAGCACGGCCTATCCGGTGCCGGCCTTGCCGAGCGAGGGGCGCGCGCCGCCGCGGCGCGGCGGCTGATCAGGCGGAGAACAGCCGCACGGTGCGGAACTGCACCGCCAGCATGTCGCCGCGCGCCACCGAGATGTCGGCGGGCAGCTCGATCTCGATGCCGGGCAGCCCGTCGCCGAGCATCAGCTCGGCCCGCCGCGCCGGCCCGGCCCGGCGCACCCCGGTGACCCGCGCCGGAAGCCCCGCCGCGCGGGTCGCGGCCGGCACCAGATCGCGCGGGCGGACGAACAGGCTCGCCGGTCCGGGCGCCACCGTGGTGGCGATCGACAAAACATGTTGGCCGATATGGAGGCCGTCGCCCGTGACGGTGACCGGCAGCCGCACCGACTCCCCGATGAAGCCCGCCACGAAGGCGGTCGCCGGCCCGTCGTAGATCGCGTCGGGCGTGCCGACCTGCTCGATGCGGCCGCGATCCAGGATGGCGACGCGGTCGGCCAGCTCCAGCGCCTCGTCCTGGTCGTGGGTGACGAACAGCGTGGTGTGGCCGGTGCGCTCGTGCAGCTCGCGCAGCCAGCCGCGCAGGTCGCGGCGCACCTGGGCATCGAGGGCGCCGAACGGCTCGTCGAGCAGCAGCACCTTGGGCTCCACCGCCAGCGCCCGGGCGAGCGCGACGCGCTGGCGCTGGCCGCCGGAGAGCTGCGACGGAAAGCGGCGCTCGAGGCCGGAGAGCTGGACGAGATCGAGAAGGTCGGCGACGCGCCGGCGGATCTCGGCGCGGCTCGGGCGCAGCCGCCGGGGCCGCACCCGCAGCCCGTAGGCGATGTTCTCGGCCACGTCGAGATGCTTGAACAGGGCGTAGCTCTGGAACACGAAGCCGACCCGGCGCGCCTGCACCGGCACGAAGGTCGCGTCCTCGCCGCCGAAGAACACGCGGCCGGCGGTCGGCTGCTCGAGGCCGGCCACGATGCGCAGCAGCGTCGTCTTGCCGGAGCCCGACGGGCCGAGCAGCGCCACCAGCTCGCCGGGCTCGACCGACAGGTCGACGCCGGTGAGCGCGGGCGTGCTCCCGAAACGTTTCTCCAGCCCTTCGGCCCGAATGGCAACGGTATCCACGAGGTCAGTATAGCCGGCTGCGGCCGAGCGCGTCACCGTAGCGCCACTCCAGCAGCGACTTGGCCACCAGGGTGACGAGCGCGAGCCCGGCCAGGATCGAGGCGACCGCGAAGGCGGCCACGAAGTTGTATTCGTTGTAGAGGATCTCGACGTGCAGCGGCATCGTGTTGGTGAGGCCGCGGACATGGCCCGACACCACCGAGACGGCGCCGAACTCGCCCATGGCGCGCGCATTGCACAGGAGCACACCATAGAGCAGCGCCCACTTCACGTTGGGCAGCGTTACGGTGAGAAAGGTGCGCAGACCCGAGGCACCGAGCGTCAGCGCCGCCTCTTCCTCGCTCACGCCCTGTTCCTGCATCAGCGGGATCAGCTCGCGCGCCACATAGGGCACCGTGACGAACACGGTGGCGAGCACGATGCCGGGCACCGCGAAGACGATCTGGAGGTCGTGGGCCGCGAGCCACGGCCCGAGCACGCCCTGGGCTCCGAACAGCAGCACGAAGACCAGGCCCGACACCACCGGCGACACCGAGAACGGGATATCGATGAGGGTGATCAGCAGGCTCTTGCCGGGAAAGTCGAACTTGGCCACCGCCCAGGCGGCCGAGAGGCCGAACACGAGATTGAGCGGCACCGCGATGGCCGCGACCGTCAGGGTCAGCCGGATGGCGGCCTGGGTGTCGGGGTCGGCGAAGGTCTCCAGATAGTGTCCGATGCCGCGGCGGAGCGCCTCGACGAAGACCGCCACCAGCGGCAGCACGACGAACAGGCCCAGAAAGCCGATGGCCGTGGCGATCAGGAGGGCGCGCATCGCCGCCGTCTCGGCCACCGCGGGCCGCGGACGGAGCCGGCGCGGGCCACCGGCCGGCGTGCCGGAGATGTCGTCGGCGGCCTGCTCAGACATGGCCGAATCTCCGGCGGCTCCACGCCTGGAGCAGATTGATGGCGAGCAGCGACACGAAGGCGATCGCCAGCATGATGGCGGCGATCGCGGTGGCGCCGGCGTAGTTGAACTCCTCCAGCTGGATGACGATGAGAAGCGGGACGATCTCGGAGCGGAACGGCATGTTGCCGGCGATGAAGATCACTGAGCCGTACTCGCCGACGGCACGCCCGAAGGCCAGCGCGAAGCCGGTCAGCACCGCCGGCAGCAGGCTCGGCAGCACCACGCGCAGCACGGTCTGCCGGCGGGTCGCGCCGAGCGTGGCCGATGCCTCCTCGATCTCGCGATCGAGATCGGCCAGCACCGGCTGCACGGTGCGCACCACGAAGGGCAGGCCGATGAACACGAGCGCCACGAAGATGCCGAGCGGCGTGAAGGCGACCTTGATGCCGAAGGGTGCGAGCAGACTTCCGATCCACCCATTCGGGGCGTAGATGGCGGCGAGCGCGATGCCGGCCACCGCGGTCGGCAGCGCGAAGGGCAGGTCGACCATGGCATCCAGCAGCCGCCGTCCGGGAAAGCGATAGCGCGTCAGCACCCAGGCGACCACCAGGCCGAACACCGCGTTGACGGCGGCGGCGGCGAACGACAGGCCGAAGCTGACCTGAAGGGCGGCGAGCACCCGCGGCATGGTGGCGATCCGCCAGATGCCATCGAGGCCGAGACCGCTCGCCCGCAGCACCAGCGCGGCGAGCGGGATCAGCACGATCAACGACAGATAGAGCGTCGCGAAGCCGAAGGTGAGGCCGAAGCCGGGCAGGGCGCTCGGCCGGCGGAAGCGGACGCTTCCCGGCCAGGCCGGCCCGCGCGGCGCGGTCGCGGCGTCGCTCATCGGGTGGCCGCGCCCGGCCGGAGGCTTGGGGTGCCGCGCGTGCCCTGCGGTGCGCCAGGCTGGTAGATCCGGTCGAACACGCCGCCGTCGGCGAAGTGCTCGGCCTGCGCCTTGGCCCAGCCCCCGAACACCTGATCGATGGTGACGAGGCGCGGCGATCCGAAGCGGGCGAGATCGGCGGGATCGGCATGCTCGGGCCGCGCCGGACGATAGAAGTGCGCCGCCATGAGGCGCTGCGCGACGGGAGCGTAGAGGAACTGGAGATACGCCTCGGCGACCGCGCGGGTGCCGCGCTTGTCCACCACCTGATCGACCAGCGCGACCGGCGGCTCGGTGACGATCGACAGCGACGGATAGACGATGTCGAAGGCGCCGGCGCCGAACTCCTTCTCGGCCAGGAACGCCTCGTTCTCCCAGGTGATGAGCACGTCGCCGATGCCACGCTGCACGAAGGTGGTGGTGGCACCGCGGGCGCCGGTGTCGAGCACCGGCACGTTGCGGAAGATGGCGCCGACCAGCGTCTCGGCCTTGCCGGCGTCGCCGCCGCTGCGGTCCAGCTCGAAGGCCCAGGCCGCGAGATAGTTCCAGCGCGCGCCGCCGGAGGTCTTGGGATTCGGTGTGATCACCGCGATGCCGGGCCGGGCGAGATCGTCCCAGTCCCGGATGCCCTTCGGGTTGCCCTTGCGGACCAGGAACGCGATCGTCGAGGTGTAGGGTGACGAGTTGCTCGGCAGGCGCGCCTGCCAGCCGGCCGGCAGCTTCCGCGATTCGCGCGCAATGGCATCGATGTCGCCGGCGAGCGCCAGCGTGACCACGTCGGCGTCGAGCCCGTCGATGACGGCGCGGGCCTGACGGCCTGAGCCGCCATGCGAGGTGCGCACCGTGACGCTCTGCCCGGTGCGGGCGCGCCACTCCTTGGCGAAGGCGTCGTTGATGGCGCGATAGAGCTCGCGGGTCGGATCGTAGGAGACGTTGACGAGGGTGGCGCTCTGCGCCTGCGCGGCCGGCACGCCGCCGCCCGCCGTCATGGCGAGGCCGAGGGCGAGCAGGAGCATCGTCATCCGACGCGGGCGCTC
Organism: Rhodoplanes serenus; assembly: GCA_009720755.1. Classification (GTDB taxonomy): domain Bacteria; phylum Pseudomonadota; class Alphaproteobacteria; order Rhizobiales; family Xanthobacteraceae; genus Rhodoplanes; species Rhodoplanes serenus. The sequence continues at coordinate 88,583 of WNKV01000018.1, read as the reverse complement.
GACCCGGCGGCAGTCTCCGGACATCATCGGAATCACCTCGTCACCATCGTGGCCGCTGCCGCCGTGGCCGCTGTCGCCGTGGCCGCTGTCCGGCGACTGTCCATCCGGATGGGGCGGCGCGCCACCGACCGTTGCGGCTCTGCTGCTCGCTCCGGCGCAAACCGACCATCACGACGGCGAGCAGTATCGGCCCGACACGTCTCCGCTCGACGCCGGCCGTGCTGGGGACCATCTCCGGCCGCGTCGTCTCCCCTGCCGTCATCCCCGTGGTCATGCGTCGGCATGCTGCAAGACGCAGGCGGTTCGGTCAATGCGGGAGACATGACGCTTCGACGATGCCGCGAGGCACCGCCGAATCGCGCCGCTCTCAAGAGTCGGGCGCCACACCGATGTCGCGCAGCGCCGCGCCGACATCGAGATGATACGGCAAGCAGCGGTTGAGATGGTGCCAGGCGTTCGGCACCATCCGGTGCGGGAGCTGGAGCGACGAGTTCATGCCGCCGAACCAGTCGAGCTCGCCGATGAGCTGGTGAACGTGTGGGAACTCGGATGGCATCCCGACCACGGCCCCGAGGGTGACGATGCGCAGCCGCTCGAACAGCGGATGCGGATCGCCGTCGAGCTGGTCCACGAAGGTGCGCAGCACCGTCTCGATCATCAGGTTGCCCTTGCTGTGGCCGACCAGCAGGTCGAGCCCGGGCGGCGCCGCGATGAGGAGATCCAGCAGGGTGTCGATGTCGGCGGCGCCGGGCAGCTCCCACGGCCGCGCCGGCCGCGGCAGCAACGACGGTGCGCCGGTGGCGAGGCGGCCGGCGGCATCCGGCCTGGCCGGGGCGGGCGCCGCGTCGGCGCTTGCATCGGCTTCGGCGGTCGGCGCCGCCTCGGAGAGCGGCGTGGTGGCACGACGCACCAGCGCCTCCCACTGCAACCGCAGGCGATCGGCCGCGCCGAAGACGAACCAGCCGCCGAGCGCCTCGGTGACGAGATCGCTCACGCCGTAGCCGGTGACGACTCCGGCCGCGTCGGCGCCGATCGCGTCGGCGACGTTGCGGGCCAGCGCCGCCGTGCCGACCACCGAGCTGCCGACCCCGGCGAGCACGAAGGCCCGCACGGTCCCGCCTTCGCGGTTCATGAAGCGCAGCGCGGTGCGATAGCGGCGGATCGGGCGGCCGCTCGCGGCGGGCGGCACCACCACGATGCTGCCCTCGTGATCGATCAGCGGCGACAGCCGGCCGAGTTCCTCCGGCGTCAGGGCCTTGGTGTCGTAGAACAGCGAGTCGATGGCCGCGTTGCGCTGCTTGAACGGGACGAAGGGCAGCTCGGTGACGAGGTCGGTCGCATTCGCCATGGTCGCCTCCGGAAAGCGCCGCTGCGAGGCGGGCCGCGGCGCGGCATCATGGTGCCACGGCTGTCCGGACTCGACAACTTGTAGTCGAATTTGGCAAGGAATGCGTGTCGCCGCGGCGCTCAGCCCGCCGGCAGCAGGGCGCCGGCGGCGGCGCAGAGCAGCACCACCAGCCAGGGCGGCGTCTGCCAGGCGACCAGCAGCAGGAAGGCGACGGCGGCGAGGGCGACGTCGAGGCCATGGCCGATCGCCGAGGTCCATACCGGATCGTAGAGCGCCGCCAGCAGCAGCCCGACCACCGCGGCGTTGACGCCGCGCAGCACCGCCTGCGCGTCGGCGCGGGCGCGCAGTGCCTGCCAGAACGGCAGCGCTCCCACCACCAGCAGGAACGACGGAAGGAAGATGGCGACGAGGCAGACGAGGGCGCCCGTCCAGCCGTTGGGGGAAGGCGCCGCCGCGGCGCCCAGATAGGCCGCGAAGGTGAACAGCGGCCCCGGCACCGCCTGGGCGGCGCCGTAACCGGCCAGGAACGCATCGGTCGACACCCAACCGGGCGGCACCACGGCGGCCTGGAGCAGCGGCAGCACCACATGGCCACCGCCGAACACCAGCGCACCGGCGCGATAGAACGCCTCGATCAGCGCCAGCGTGTGATCGCCCGTGGCGGCGGCGACGAGCGGCAGCATCACCAGCAGCACCGCGAACAACGCCAGCGACAGAAGCGCGGCGCCGCGTCCGACCGGCACCCGCAGGGCCGACGGCTCGGCCGCCGTCGTGTCGCGTGGCAGCAGCAGCCCGGCGAGGCCGCCGAGCACGATGGCGCCGATCTGCGCGAAGCTGCCGGGCAGCGCCAGCACCAGCGCGGCGGCGGCCACCGCCAGGGTGGCGCGGGCGCGGTCGGGCGCCAGCGTCCGCAGCATCCCGAGCACCGCCTGTGCCACCACCGCGACCGCGGCGATCTTCAGTCCATGCAGCCAGCCGGCGGCGGTGATGTCGCCGAGCGCCCGCACCCCGTAGGCGAACAGGACGAGCACGATGGCCGACGGCAGCGTGAAGCCGGCCCAGGCGGCGAGCGCGCCCGCGAAGCCGGCCCGCGATAGGCCGATGGCCATGCCGACCTGGCTCGAGGCCGGGCCGGGCAGGAACTGGCACAGCGCCACCAGATCCGCATAGGCGCGATCGTCGAGCCAGCGGCGACGCACCACGAAGGTGTCGCGGAAATAACCCAGATGCGCGATGGGGCCGCCGAACGAGGTGAGGCCGAGACGGAGGAACACGGCGAACACCTCGGCGACGGACGCCGGTGTGCGCCGCGGCTGCGGCTCTCCGGTCGGCGGCGGCTGGCTCACGGGGTCACGGCTTGATCAGCCGGTTGCGCAGCACGCCGATCTTCTCGATCTCCAGCTCGATCACGGTGCCGGGCGACAGCGTGCGCCCGAGCTCGTGGGCCGAGCCGGTGCCGACCGTGCCGGAGCCGATGATCTCCCCCGCATAGAGCGTCTCGCCGCGCGAGACATGGGCGATGAGATCCCAGAACGTCCAGTGCATGGCGCTCGAATGTCCGCCGCCCCAGCGCTCGCCGTCGACGCGGACCTCCATGGCCAGCGCGTGCGGATCGCCGAGCTCGTCGGGTGTCACGATCCACGGGCCGAACACGTTGCCGGTGTCGAAGTCCTTGCCCTTGGCCGGGCCGAGGCCGGCCCGCATCTCCTCGAACTGCACGTCGCGGGCGCTGAAGTCGTTGTAGATGGTGAAGCCGAACACATGGGCGGGCGCGTTCGCGGCCGTGATGTCCCGGCCGGTCCGGCCGATCACGCAGGCGAGCTCCAGCTCGTAGTCCATCCATTCGGAGAAGGACGGCCACACCACATCGGCCTCGTGACCGACGACGTTGAAGCGGTTGCACTTGTAGTAGACGGGACGGTCGTACCAGACCTCCGGAATTTTCTGTGGGCGGCCAGTGCGCTGCTCCACCTGCTTGCGGCTGTTGCGGACATGCTCCTCGAACGCCATGGCGTCGCGGAGCTGGCGCGGGATCGGGATCGGCGCCAGCAGCGTGACGCCGTCGAGATCGTCGACCGCTTCGCTCGGCCATTCGCGCACCAGTTCGTCGACGCGCGCGAGCCCGGGCCCGGCGGAGTCGATCAACGCCAGCATGTCGGAAAAGCTCGGGTCGGGTCGCCTGTGGACAGCTTCGGCCGCAGCCGCGAGGTCGAGCACGGCGCGCTGCTCGAGATCGACGACGCCGAGACGCGGGCGCTTGTGGAGGCCGATATAGGTGGCGAGCTTCATGGATCAGTCCGCTGGAGGCCGATCGTCGGGGGTGACGACAGCGGAGCGGCAGGCTAGCACGTCACTAGCCGGCACCCAAGCGAGCGGCGCCCCCCTCGCGACCGCCCGCGTCGGCAACCGCAAAGCAGCGTAAACGCATCCGTGATCGCGCCTGTGGCTGGCGCTGTCTCACGCCAGCAGCGCCGCCATGATGCGATCGCGGCTCAGCGGCAGGCTGCGGATGCGGGTGCCGAGGGCGTGCGCCACCGCGTTGCCGATCGCCGCCGCGGTCGGTCCCATGGCGGCCTCGCCGACGCCGAGCGGTGGATCGCCGGAATCGCCGACGAGGCGCACGGAGATCTCCGGGATCTCGGAGAAGCGCAGGATCGGGTAGTCGTCGAAGTTCGCGGTGGCGACGCGACCGTCGGCGAAGCGCAGCTCCTCCTTCAACGTCCAGCTCGCCGCCTGCACGATGCCGCCTTCGAGCTGGTTGACGGCGCCGTCCGGGTTGACGACCAGGCCGCAGTCGGCGGCGCCCCAGACATGAGTCAGCCGTACCGTCTCGTCGACCTCGACGGCGGCGGCGACCGCCATGTAGGCGGCGCGGTTCTTGTAGCGCGAGAAGCCGATGCCGAGGCCGCGGCCCTCGCCCCTGGGCGCGTCGCCCGGCCAGCCGCACATCGCGGCGACCGCCTCGATCACGGCGCGCGCCCGGCGGTCGGACAGCAGCGACAGCCGGTAGGCGACCGCGTCCACCCCGGCGGCGTCGGCCAGCTCGTCGACGAAGGACTCGATCGCGAACACGTTGGCGAAGGCGCCCAGGCCGCGCAGCGACGAGGTGCGCACCGGGAACGGATCGACGGTGCGGTGGATCAGCCGATGGAACGGCAGGTCGTAGAGCGGCGTCGCGTTGCGGCTGGCGCCGCCGCCGACCGCGTCGGGACGATCGTTGCGCTCCGCCGGCTGCGGGGGCGGATCGGGCAGCGCCTCGCGGCTGCGGAAGCCGTGATAGCCGTACGTCCCCGGACGGCTGCTGTGCACCGGGCTGGTGAGATCGATGGTCCACGCCGCCGGCCGCCCGTCGTGGCCGAGCGTAGCGCGCATCCGCACCAGCATGGCGGGGCCGACGGGCGCAGCCAGGAACTCGTCCTCGCGGGTGAACAGCACCCGCACGGTGCGGCCGGGATGGCGCGTCGCCAGATAGGCCGCGTCGAAGGCGGCATCATCGGCGGTGTTGTGGCCGTAGCAGCCGGCGGCCTGCCGGTGCAGCACCGTGACGGCGTCGACGGCGAGGCCGAGGCAGCGGGCCAGCTCGTCGCGCAGCGCGTAGGGGTTCTGGGTGTGCGACCACACGGTGAGCCGGCCCTCCGCGAGGCGCGCGAGCCCACAGGACGGCCCGATCGAGCCGTAGGTCTGGAACGGGCGCCAGTAGGTCGCCTCGACCACGCGACCGCTCGTCTGGCCGGCCTCGTCCGGCGCATCCCCCGTGTCGACGCTGCGCACGCGCGCCGGCTGCGCCGCCAGCCAGTCGGGGGTGCCGATGTCGGCCGGGACGGGCATGCCGCCGTCCCACACGGCCGCTGCGCGCGCCGCCAGCGCGGCGCGATTGACGATGTCCTCACGGGCCGCCGTGACGGCCACGAAGTCGCCGTCGCGCAGAATGTCGATCGGCCCGCGGGCGGCGCGGCGCACCGCCGCCAGGTCGAGCGAGACCAGCCGCGCGTCTCGCCACGGCCGGTGCAGCACGCGGGCGTGCAGCAGGTCGGGCGGTGCGAGATCGTGGATGAAGCCGCGGCCGGCGATCTTGTCGGGCAGGTCGACCCGCGGCAGGCTCGTCCCGACCACGCGATAGTGGGAGGGCGAGCGCGTCGGCACGCTGCCGGTCGCCGGGCGGGCGAGGTCCAGCTCGGCGGCGAGCGACCAGTAGTCGTGCCCGGTGTCGCGGCCGTCGTGCAGCACGCGGCCGTCGTCGACGACAAGGCCCTCCGCCGCGACGCCGAGGCGCTCCGCCGCGCGGGCGAGCAGCAGGCCGCGCACCTCGGCGCAGGCGAGTCGTAGCGCCGCCCCCGACATCGCCACCGAGGTGCTGCCGGCGGTGACGCCCTCGTTCGGGCCCGCCGCGGTCTCACCCGACACCGCGTGCAGCCGCTCCGGCGTCACCTCCAGCTCCTCGGCGGCGATCTGCACGAGCGCGGTGAGGATGCCCTGGCCGATCTCCACCTTGCCGGTGGAGATGCGGACCCGGCGTTCCGGCTCGAAGCCGACCCAGTCGGACAGCCGTGGATTGTCGATCAGCCCTTGCGGCAGCGTGTTGGGGATCATGCGCCGTCCCCTGTCCGGGCGGTGGGCGGCTCCAGCACGGCGCCGGCCCGCTGGACGGCGCGGACCACGCGGTTGTGGACGCCGCAGCGGCAGAGATGGCGGTCGAGCGCTGCGACGATCTCGTCGCGGCTCGGGCGGGTGGTGCGGGCCAGCAGGGCGACGCCCGCCATGGTGATCCCCGACAAGCAGTAGCCGCATTGGCCGGCCTGCTCGTCGAGCAGCGCTTGCTGGAGCGGATGCAGCGCCCCGTCGCGCCCGAGCCCTTCGACGGTGACGACGGAGCGGCCCGCCAGGGTGCCGATTTCGCGGGTGCACGAATACGAGGGCGTGCCGTCGATCAGCACCACGCAGGCGCCGCACTGCTCCAGCCCGCAGCCGAATCGGGTTCCGGTGAGGCCGAGCTGCTCGCGCAGGACCGAAAGGAGCGGACGGGCCGGATCGGTGACGAGGCGGACGGTGGTGCCGTTGACGGTGAGCGCGACGGGGACGTCGGTCGGTTCGGGCATAGGGCGAGGGCTCGGGGGTGGCGAGGCGGGCGTCGGGCGGTCGATTATAGGGGGGCCGATTCGCCGGGCAATCCCGGGCTCTCGCCGCGGCGGTGGCTTGGCAGGGGTGGTAAGACTTTCGTGCGGCTCGTTCTTCTGCTACCGAGGAACCCTCGTCGCAGGACGGCGGGATATGGGTTGGAGTGATCGATCGAAGCTTTCGACGCTTCGATGTCGGCACGACGGAGTTCCGTTCGATGCGAGCACGAGTGGCCGGGGCCTTGGCGCTGCTGCTGATGGTGGGGGGATGCGGGCTGCTCGAACAGCCGGTCCAGAAGGGCGACAAGGGTGACCCCGGTCCGCCTGGTCCGGCCGGCCCCGCCGGGCCGCCCGGCCCGCCGGGGGCTCCGGGCCGCGGCATCGGGTTGCGCTTCGCCGAGTTCAGCTGCCAGCAGAACGCCTGCTCGGCGGCCTGCGAGCCCAACGAGCGGCTGGTCAACGCCTTCGCGATCAACCCGGCCGGCACCTTCTCCTACGAAGACGAGCGCAGCGTCATCTACACGCCGCCGCGCCGTGGCCCGTCGGGCAAGATCGTCCTGGTTTGCATCGCGCCGTGATCGGCGCTTGCGCCGCGGACCGTCCGGCCGGGAGCGACGAGACGGGGCCGCGGGCCGTGGCTCGTCCGCCCGGTCATACTGTTTCCGGGTGATCGGTTCGCCGTCGTTCCGGGCGCGCCGCGAAGCGGCGAGCCCGGAACCCAGCCAAACACGTCATCCCGCGGCAGGCTTTTGACTCTCGGCTGGATTCCGGACAGCCGCTTCGCGGCTTCCGGAATGACCGCCGAATTGAACAGCCAGATCTGGTCTCAGGCGCGCGGCAGTGGCGGCGAGCCGCGGCGCGCTGCGGGCTGGCTCGCCGCGGACGTGCCTTCGGCTGACGTGCCTTCGGCCGACTTGTTGTCGACTGATTTGCTGTCGACGGATTTGCGGCCTGCCGGCTTGCGCGCGACGGATCTGCCGCGCGACGCGCGATCGCCGCCCGCCCCGACCGGCGATGGTCCGACCTGCGCCGGGTCGACCTGCGCCGGCACGATCGCCGGCATGGCCTCCTCGATCTCGCGGCGGAGCCGCGCGATCCGGCCATCGGCATCCGCGCGCGTGGCCGGGTCCTGCACCAGCAGGGTGCGGATCGTCTCCATCAGATGGTCTTCCGTGAGGCGGATGGCGGCGACGGCGTCGCGGTCCAGCACCGCCTCCATGATGGCCCGGTGCTCGGCGTCGATGTCGCGGCTGTTCGGCTTGTAGATGACGGCGAGCCGGAAGTAGCGATCGGTCATCTCGAACAGGGCGGCGCGGAACTCGAGCAGATAACGCGAGCCGGCCGCCGCCACCAGGGCGGCATGAAACCGGCTGTGCCGCTTCACCCAATCGTCGTCCAGATAGGTGACGCGATTGGCCGCCTCGCCGGTGCCGACGCCGAGCCGCTGCGCAGCGGCGACGATCTCGGCCTGCCAGGCGCGGTCGCCGCGCGCGATGGCGGCCGACAGCGCCTGTGCTTCGACCCACACCCGCGCCTTGACGAGGTCGACCAGATCGTCGGTCGACATCGGCGCGACCCTAAAACCGCGCTGGCCCTCGGCGATGACCAGCCCGGTGGAGCTGAGACGCGACAGTGCCTCGCGCAGGGGCGCGAGCCCGGTGCCGTAGATCTCGCGCAGCGACTCGAGCAGCAGCTTCTCGCCGGGCCGGAACCGGCACTTCAGAATGTCCTGGCGGAGCTTGCGGAACACCGCCTCGGCCAGCGTCTTCGCCCCGGGCTCGTTGGTGCCGGGCTCCTTGGTGCCGGGCTCCTTGGCGCCGGGCTCCTTGGCGCCGGGCTCGCGGATCGGGCCGGCGGCCCGCACCTCACTGCGGATCGACGCCATGACCACGATCCGTCCGGAGTTCGATCATCGGCGACGTCGGATCATCCCCGGTCCGGGGGGCCGCTGATCTCGGGTTCACGGGGGCCTCGCTCATGTCGATGCCGCCGGCCGGCGGCACATCAGTGTACCCGAAAAACCGCGGCTGCCATCCCCGTCACGACCCCGCGAGCAGCGCCAGCGCCGCCACGGCGGTGACGAGGCCGGCCGCCTTGCGCAGCGTCACCGGCTCGCCCCCGATCATGATACCGAGCAGCGCGGCGGGCACGAAGCCCATCTGGGCGACCGGCACCACGACGCTCGCCTGGCCGATCTCCAGCGCATGGACGAACAGGAGGAATGCAGCGGCGAGCACCACGGCGGCCGGCAGCGAATGCCGCCATGTCGACGACGGCACCCGCAGTGTTCCCTCCAGGGCGGCGGTGGTGACGACCGCGAGGCTGGCGAACACCATGGCCTGCGCGGCCACCATGGTGGCCGGCGCGGCGCCGCCGATCAGTCCCAGCTTGTGGCAGAAGTAGCCGGCACCCGCGAGCACGGTGGCGAGCGTCACGTCGACGAGCAAGCGGCCAATGGTCGCAGACGAGGAGGTCGATCGCCCGCCGCCGAGCAGCAGCCAGACGGCGACGAGAGCCGCCGTCAGGCCTGCCGCCCGCGCCATCCCGAACGGCTCGTCCAGCACCACGACGGCGAGCACCACCGTGACCACGAAGGCGAGCCGGAAGATCGGCCCGTAGACACTGACCGGCCCGCCGCGCAGGCTGCGGGCGAACAGGAAGAAGGAGAGAAACAGCACGAGGCCGGCGAGATTGCCCCACAGGGCGGGGCCGCCGACCGTCAGGTGCCCGGTCGCCGCCGCATAGGCGAGGACGGTCGGGCAGAACAGGCAGGCCTGGCCGATCAGGAAGTGATGCGGCCGCACCCCGGCGCGGGCGGCCCGCCGGTAGGTCCAGTCGCCGAGCCCGAAGCAGACCATCGCGGCGAGCGCGAGCGCGAGTCCCGCCGTCATCGGCGGCGGCCCTCCGCACACTTTGCAGGCAAAGCATACAGACCCTGCACCGGGGTGCCGTCGTGGCGGCGCCACGTCAGCGTCGCGGCAGCCGGCTTCTCTTTGCAATCTGGCCGTGAGCCCTCCATGATGGAGGGGCGACGTCGAGACGTGGCGCCGATGTCGCGTCCGCGTCGCTCGCGCCGGTTGACTCCGCTTGAACGCACCATTGCGCCTCTCTAAAAAGGACGACGGGAGACCGAGTTCCTGCCGCAATAACAAGAGAAGGAACGAAACGCCATGCCGAGACCGTCTCGCCGTGCCTTCGTGGCCGGCACCGCCGCCGGCGCCGCCGCGGCCGCCTTCGGAATGCCAGCGATCGCCCAGAACGCCCCGTTCAAGATCGGCCTTCTCACCGTCAAGACCGGCCCGCTCGCCCAGGGCGGCATCCAGATGGAGCAGGGCATCGTCACCCTGCTCAAGCAGCGGAACAACACCTTCGCGGGCCGCAAGGTCGAGCTGATCTCGGCCGATACCGGCGGCAACCCGGCCGGCGCCAAGACCAAGGCATCCGAGCTGATCGAGCGCGACCGCGTCGACGTCGTGCTCGGCCCGCTCGCTGCCTTCGAGATGCTGGCCATCAACGACTACATCCGCCAGCAGGGGACGCCGGTGATGAGCCTGGCGGGCGCCGAGGACATCACCCAGCGGCTGGCCAATCCGTGGGTGATGCGGGGCTCGGCCAGCTCGGCTCAATGCTGCCATGCGCTCGGCGACTACGCCGCCAAGGAGCTGAAGTACAAGCGCGCCGCCACCATCTCGGAGGACTTCGCCTTCGGCTACGAGCAGATGTCGGGCTTCCAGCGCGTCTTCGAGGAAGAGGGCGGCAAGGTGGTCAAGAAGCTGTGGCCGCCGATGATCACCCCCGACTACACGCCCTACATCGCGCAGTTCGGCAATGTCGACTGCGTGGTCAACGGCTTCGCCGGCTCCAACCCGGTCAAGTTTATGCGCTCCTACGCGGATCTGGGCATGAAGCGGATTCCGCTGCTGGCCGGCTGGACCGCCATGGACGACGCCCTGCTCAAGAGCCTCGGCGACGAGGCGGTCGGGGTGGTCTCCGCGGCCTGGTACTCCGCCTCGCTCGACAACCCGGTCAACAAGCAGTTCGTCGCCGACATGGCGAAGGACTACAACGTCATCCCGGGCGGATACTCGGCCGGCATGTACGTCGCCGGCCAGGTGGTCGAGGCGGCGCTCGCCAAGACCGGCGGCAAGGCCGACGATAAGAAGGCGTTGAACGAGGCGCTGCGCGGGGTCTCCCTCACCGAGACGCCGCGCGGGCCGGTGAAGTTCGATGCCTACGGCAACGTGGTGGGCGACGTGCAGATCCGCCGCTGCGAGCGCAAGGGTGGCCAGCTCGTCAACACCATCATCAAGACCTACTCGGACGTCAGCCAGTTCTGGACGTATGGCGACAAGGCGTTCCTGGCCAATCCGGTGTACGCGCGCGACTACCCGCCGGCCAAGAACTTGGAGTGAAGAACTTGGCGTGAGGAACCTGGAGTGAAGCGGGCGGGGCGGCGGCCGCGTCGCACCGGGCCGTCCTCGGGCACGACGTCGGCGCTCGCTCTCCCAGCCTGCGGGGAGAGGGTCGGGGTGAGGGGCCGTCGCGCGCGGCCCGACCTCTCGCCCCGCGTGCGGGCAGAGGCGACAGCATCGACTTGCGCATGACCATCACCGTCGAGGTTGCTCGGAGTTCGTCATGAGTCTCTGGTTGACGCTCGCGGTGAACAGCGTCGCGCTCGGCGGGCTCCTGTTCCTCCTGTCGGCGGGCTTCTCGCTGATCTTCGGGCTGATGCGCATCCCCAACCTGATGCACGGCTCGTTCTTCATGCTGGGGGCCTATCTCGGCGTCACCTTCCTGGATCGCGGCGTGAACTTCTGGCTCGCCGCGCTCGGCGCCGGCCTGCTCACCGGGCTCGTCGGCGGCCTGATCGAGCGCTTTCTGTTGCGTCGCCTGGAAGGCCAGGTGCTGCCCCAGGTGCTGCTCACCCTCGGCTTCGCCTTCATCATCGGCGACGTCTGCCTGATGGTGTGGACCGGCGACCCCTGGCAGCCGGCCACGCCGGCCCAGTTGCAGGGCGCCGTGCAGGTCGCCGGGCTGTTCTTTCCGCTCTACCGGCTGGTGATCCTGGCGGTCGCCGTCGTCGTGGCGATCGCCCTGTGGGTCATGGTCGACTGGACGCGGCTCGGCGCCATGATCCGGGCCGGCGTCGACGATCCGCCGATCGCCCGCGTGGTCGGCATCAAGGTGTCGCAGCTCTTCACCCTGGTGTTCGCGCTCGGAGCGGCGCTCGCCGCCTTCGCGGGCGTGATGGGAGCGCCCTATCTCTCGGTCTATCCGGGCCTCGATTTCGAGATGCTGCCGCTCGCCCTGATCGTCGTCATCCTGGGCGGCACCGGCAGCCTGCTGGGCGCGCTGGTCGGCAGCTTCCTGATCGGCTTCCTCTACAATTTCGGACAGGCGATGGTGCCGGACCTCGCCTATGTGATCCTGTTCCTTCCCATGCTGCTGGTGCTGGTGCTGCGGCCGCAGGGCCTGTTCGGCAAGGTCGGCGCATGAGGGCCGTGATGGAGGTGTCGACCCCGCGGGTGATCGCCATCGTGGTGGCGCTGCTACTGCTCGTCACGCTGCCGGCCTGGGTGGGCAATCCCTACTACATCAACGTCGCCAGCCAGATCCTGTTCTTTGCGGTGTTCGCCCTCGCGCTCAACGTGCTGGTCGGCTATGGCGGCCTCGTCTCGCTCGGCCATGCCGGCCTGTTCGCCGTGGCAGGCTACACGGCGGCCCTGCTGCTCGCCCGTGGCCATGGCCATCTGGTGGCCGATACGGTGGCGCTCGCCGTGACGGTGCTGACGGCGGCGATCTATGCGGTGCTGTCGCTGCGGGCGACCGGCATCGGCTTCCTGATGATCACGCTCGCCATCGGGCAGATCCTGTGGGGCGTCGCCTATCGCTGGGCGAGCCTGACCAACGGCGACAACGGCATCAATGTCGCTGCGCGGCCGGCGCCGTTCGGGCTGAGCCTCGCCGGGGCGGATGGCTTCTACTATCTCTGCCTGGTGGTGTTCCTCGCCTGCCTGGCCAGCATGAGGATGGTGGTGCGCTCGCCGTTCGGCGCCAGCCTGCGCGGCACCCGCGACCAGGAGCGCCGGATGGCGGCGCTCGGCTACGACGTGTGGACGATCCGCTTCTGGGCGTTCTTGCTGTCGGGCTTCTGGTCGGGTGTCGCCGGGCTGCTGTTCCTCTACTACAACCAGTTCATCAGCCCGCAGATCGTGGCATTGACGACCTCGGCCGAGGCGCTGCTGATGGTGATCTCGGGTGGCACCGCCACGCTGCTCGGCCCGGTGGTCGGCGCCGCCCTGGTGGTGATCATGAAGAACGTGGTCAGCGCCTACATCGTCCGCTGGAACATGGTGCTCGGCATCATCTTCATCCTGATCGTCAGCTTCATGCCGGAGGGCTTGGTCCCGGGCTCGGCGCGGCTGTGGGCGTGGGCGCGTCACCGCCTGCGGCGGGGCAAGTCGGGCGTGGCCGCCGCCACGCCACCCGCCGCGGCCGGGGAGGGCGGCCCATGATCGCGCTGCGGGTCGAGGGCCTGGAGAAGGCGTTCGACGGGCTGCGGGTGACGCGGCGGGTCGATCTCGCGGTGGCGGCCGGCGAGCGGCGCCTGATCATCGGCCCCAACGGGGCCGGCAAGACCACCCTGTTCAACCTCATCACCGGCGAGATCGCCCCCGACGCCGGCACCATCGCGCTGTTCGACACCGACATCACCCGCAAGCCGGTGCGGGCCCGCGCCCATCTCGGCATGGCCCGCACCTACCAGATCATCACCTTGTTCGGGCGCGACACCCTGCGCCACAACGTCGTGCTGGCGCTGCTCGGCCTGTCGCGGCGGCGCTGGAACCCGTTGATCGATCTCGCCCGCCAGCACGATCTGACCGAGCAGGCGGATGCCGCGCTCGCCCGCGTCGGGCTTCGCCATCTCGCCCACCGGCCGCTCGCCGAGACCTCCTATGGCGAGCGGCGGCGGGTCGAGATCGCCATGGCGCTCGCCCAGAACCCGCGCGTGCTGCTGCTCGACGAGCCGTTCGCGGGCCTGTCGATCGACGAGCGGCAGGACGTCAACCGGCTGCTGCTGTCGATCCCGCGGGACGTCACCGTGGTGATGATCGAGCACAACATGGACGTGGCGCTCGCCTTCGCGGACAAGATCACGCTGCTGCATTTCGGCCAGGTGATCGTCGAAGGCACGCGCGCCGAGGTGGTGGCCGATCCGCGCACCAGAGAGGTCTATCTTGGCCACTAGCGCGCTCGAGCTCAGCGACGTGGACGCCTATTACGGCGACAGCCACGTCCTCCAGGGGGTGACGCTCCGGCTCGGTCAGGGGCGGCTGCTCGGCCTGCTCGGTCGCAACGGCGCCGGCAAGACCACCTGCATGAACGTCACGGTCGGGCTGCTGCCGCCGCGCCGCGGCGGTGTTCTCGTGTTCGGCGAGGAGGTGGCGCGGCTGCGGCCCGAGCAGATCGCGCTGCGCGGGGTGGCCCTGGTGCCCCAGGGCCGGCGCGTGTTCCGCAGCCTGACGGTGCGCGAGAACCTGATGGTCGCCGCTCGCAGGCCGGTGAACGGCGGCGCCGCGGCGTGGACGCTCGACACCGTCTACGCCATGTTCCCGCGGCTGGAGGAGCGCAAGGCCCAGATGGCGGCCTATCTGTCGGGCGGCGAGCAGCAGATGCTGGCGATCGGCCGCGCCCTGATGTCGAACCCGCGGGTGCTGCTGATGGACGAGCCGTCCGAAGGGCTCGCCCCGCAGATCGTCGCCGACGTGATGGCCACCATCCGCAAGCTCAAGGCGAGCGGCCTGTCGATCGTGCTGGTCGAGCAGAACCCGCAGCTCGTCTTCGAGATCGCCGACGATATCGTCATCCTCAACACCGGCCGGGTGGCAGTGGCGGCGCCGGCCGCCGAGGTGGCGGGCGGGGCGGTCGATCTCGGCCAGCATCTCGGCGTGTTCTGAGAGCCCCTTTGGAAACTCGGACGGAGGCTGCGTCGCGGTGCGAACAGCCGGAGGCCAGGAGAGAAGCGACGCCGATATCGGGGATATCGGCGAGATTCTCGACGCCGCGGCCGGCTGTTCGCACCGCAACCCCCCGCAAGTCGGGCCTGCCCGACTTGCGTCGCATGACGAGCTGAACTCGGGCGAGCCCGAGTTCAGGGGCTGGGCCGCTTTCGGCCGCCTGGTGCGTCGCCGATCTCGACCGTACTCCCTGGTACGCCCTTCGATCGGCTTCTGCCGGATCGGCCGAAATCGGCTCCGGCGCAGCCCCGTCGGAGTTCCCAAACGGGCTCTGAGCGCCACGGCCGCACGCTCGTCGGCGGTCATCGTCCCGCGGCGGCACTTTACGGCTTGAACGCCCCCCTGTTGGGCTGCGACATAGGACCGGCGGTTCTCGCACGGCCGTCGATCCGCGGCGCGATGCCGTCGCGGTATCGTGGGCCGACCGCGAGGTGATCGGCGGGTTCGGGAGCGGGCCCGGCGAACAAGGGCAAGAACAATGATCCTCTGCGGGCTCCTGTGGTCCCTTCGTCCGCCCGGCGGGGCGGTGGCCCGGCTCATCCCGGCCGGGATCGCCACCGTGCTCGCGGTGCTGCTGGTCGCGGCCGCCGCGGCGCCGGCCGCCGCCCAGCCGTTCCTCAAGTTCTCGCTCGAGACGAGGGTCGACAGCCAGGCGGTGCCGATTCTGCTGGCGCTCGACCGCGGCTACCTGAAGGCCGAGGGGCTGGACGTCACCATCGATCCGGCCACCGGCGCCCAGGAGGTGCTCAGCCGGGTGGCGTCCGGCACCTACGATTTCGGGCTCGTCGACATCAACGCCCTGATCCGCTGGCGCGACCAGAATCCCGGCGTCGCCATGCCGGCGGTGTTCGTCATCTACAACCGGGCGCCCTTCGCGGTGCTGGCCCGCCGCAGCCGCGAGATCGCGGCCCCGAAGGACCTCGACGGCAAGCGCATCGGCGCCTCGGTGGCGGACGGATCGCTGGCCAATCTGCGGCTGTTCGCCCGCCTGAACGAGGTGGACCCGTCGCGTCTGCGAGTGGACGCGGTGGCGCTGCCGGTGCGCGAGCCGATGCTCGCCTCCGGCCAGGTCGATGCCATCAGCGCCACCACCTTCACGGCGGTCGATCTCGCCGCGCGCGGCGTGCCGGCGGCCGACATC
Source organism: Rhodoplanes serenus (assembly GCA_009720755.1). Taxonomy (GTDB): domain Bacteria; phylum Pseudomonadota; class Alphaproteobacteria; order Rhizobiales; family Xanthobacteraceae; genus Rhodoplanes; species Rhodoplanes serenus. Next base: position 72,962 of record WNKV01000018.1, on the reverse strand, counting down.
GTGGTGCTGCCGATGGCCGATTACGGGGTGGTGCTGTATGGGCAGGCCATCGTGGCCGGGCCGCGGCTGGTGGCGGAGCGCGGCGATACCGTTCGGGCGGTGCTGCGGGGCGTGCTGCGGGGCTTGCGCGACACGGTGGCGGACCCGGCCCGGGCCATCGAGGCGGTCGCCCGGCGGATCGATCCCCAGCAGACGGCTCGCGAGCTGGAGCGGCTGCGGATGGCGGTTCGGGACAACATCGTGACGGCGGAGGTGCGGGAGAACGGTTTCGGCGCCGTCGACATGGAGCGGCTGGCGCGGTCGATCGACCAGCTCGCGCTGGGCCAGGAGTTCCGCACCAAGCCGCGGCCCGCCGACGTGTTCGACCCGGCCTTCCTGCCGCCGCGGGCCGATCGCCTGCCGCGCTGATCGATCACCGCGTTGATCGGTCTTCGGGTGGCGGGGCTTGCCGCGCGCAATGGCCGTCCGCACGCAGCTCTCCGCACACAGCTCGACGTCTGGCGCGTGGCCGGGCGCCGTGCTGCACGGTCGCCGTGTCTCAGGCGACCGACTGCATGGTGGCCCGCGGGGCGGGTCGCGGCTCGGCGACCGGCGGCTTGCCGGCCGAGCGCGGCGTCAGCGTCTCGGTCAGGAGGCCGACCAGATCGTCGCGCACCGCCGGGTCGGTGTCGGCCGTGACGCAGATGCCGCAGATGACCTCGGCGAGCTTCGGCAGGCCGGCATCGCCGCACATCAGGGCCGGATCGACCAGCGAGCGGGTCAGCGCCGTGAAGCCGAGGCCGGCGGCCGCCGCCCGGCTGAGCTCGTCGACATGGCCGGCGGTGAACACGATCTCGAAGCTGCGGCCGGCCGCCTCCAGGGCCGCCACCATGTGGCGGTGGAAGATGCAGCCCTCGCCGCGGCTGATCAGCGGCAGCGGCTGGCCGAGGTCGAGCGGCGCCATCGGGCCGCGCACCCACACCAGCTCCTCGCGCCAGTGATGGCTCGCCATGTCGTGCGGATGCGGGCTCGTCATCGCCACAACGACGTCGAGATCGCCCTGCTCCAGCTCGTGCAGGAGCGTGCTGCTGCAACACGTCTTCATGTGGAGCCGCACCTCGGGCCAGCGAGCCCGGAAGCGGGCGAGCGCCTGCCACAGGGGCAGCCCGACGAAGTCGCCCGGCAGGCCGAGGCGCAGCACCCGGCCGTGGCCGGACTCGCGGGCGAGCGAGACGATCTGGTCGTTGATCGCCAGCAGCCGGCGGGCCTGGCTGACCACGGCGCCACCCTTCTCGGTCAGGCTCACGCCGGGGGCGCTCTTGTCGAGCAGGTCGAAGCCCAGCAGGAACTGCAACCGCTTGATCTGGGCGCTGACGGCGGGCTGGGTGACGCCGAGCTTCTGGGCCGCCTTGGTGAAGCTGCGCAGGTCGACCACCGTGAGCAAGGTGCGCAACAGCTCGGTCGGGATATTGGTCATGTGCAACCTGCTTTCCCTGTGCAGCGGAAATCCCCGCGTCGCTGCCGGGTAGATCAGAGAAGCGTGCCAAATCCGGAGAGGTGTCAATTTGATCTAGGTCAGTTCACGCGCTGCGCTGCGGTAATTTCGCCTCCGTCTTTGGTCTGGTGCGTGGCGGTGCCGCAGGACGTGTCCAGGCGGGCGGGCATCGACCGGAGCCCATGGCCGGCGCGCCGTCGCTGTCGCACTTTGGTCGCTTTCCTGGGTCTTGGCTGGAGGCCCGGCGCCCTGGCGCCCGAGGGCGCCCCCCGGCCCCTCTTTTTGCCTTTGCCGACCGGATCGGCTTACATGAAACCTCGCCCGTGACCCGCGTCCGGGCGCGATCCTTGCCAACGGAGCTGGAACCCGATGCGCGTGTGCTCCCCGCTCGTCGCCCTGCCGGCCGCCGTCGGCCTCGTGCTGACGCTGATCTCCGGCGAGGCGCGGGCCGCCGGCGAGGCGCTGCTGCTGATCGAGGCCGACAGCGGCCGGGTCATCAAGGCGGAGAACGCCACCCATCCGTGGTATCCGGCGTCGGTCACCAAGCTGATGACCGCCTATGTGACGCTGCGGGCCGTAAAGGAGGGGCGGATCGGGCTCGACACCGTGTTCACGGTGTCGCCCAATGCGGTGGCCCAGCAGCCGACCAAGATGGGCTTCGGCACCGGCACCCAGGTGACGGTCGACAACGCCCTCAAGATGATGATGGTCAAGTCGGCCAACGACATCGCGGTGGTGCTGGCCGAAGGTGTATCGGGCTCGGTGGAGAGCTTCGCCGAGGAGATGAACGCCGCCTCCCGCCGTCTCGGCATGACGCAGTCGACCTGGGTCAATCCCAACGGCCTGCCGGACGACGGCCAGGTCACCTCGGCGCGCGACATGGCGATCTTGGCGCGGGCGCTGCTGCACGAGTTCCCCGAATACGAGGGCTACTGGGGGATCGCGGCGATCCGGCTCGGCAAGCGGGTCATGCGCAACACCAACTCGCTGATCGTCCGTTATCCCGGCGCCGACGGCATGAAGACCGGGTTCATCTGCGCCTCCGGCTTCAACGTCGTGGCGAGCGCGACGCGCGACAATCGGCGTCTCATCGCCGTGGTGTTCGGTGCGCGCTCGCCGGCGGTGCGCGCCGCCAAGGCCGCCTTCCTGTTCGAGAACGCCTTCAACAATACCGGCATGAACTGGCTGATGCCGTCCTACGGCACCGTGCAGGCGCTCGCGCCGGTGGAGGCGGAGCCGCCCAACCTGCGCGAGGAGATGTGCGGCAAGCATCGCCGCCGGCCCGCCGCTGAGGAGGCCGACGACCTCGAGGTGGCCGGCCCCGGCGAGCCGGGCAGCGTGCAGGCGCTGTTCTTCAACGGCGCCAAGGGCAACGGCACCAAGGCTTCGAGCCTGGTGGCGCAGACCATCGCGGCCGCGCCGCCGATCCCGGTGTATGTCGGTGCGGCCCGCAACGTGGCGCCGGCGCTCGCCTCGACCGGCCCGGCCCGCATCGTTCCGGCTGCCGCCAAGACCGACCCGGCCTCGGCCTCCGTGGCCAAGAAGCCGGCCCCGACCGGCCTCGTGGCGCTGCCCTCGCGCGGTCCGACCGCGGGGGCCGTGCCGGCGCCGCTGCGGCGGCCCGCCGCCGCGGGTCCCGCCAAGCCGGCGGTCACCGGCGTGACGCCGGCGGGTGCCGGCAAGCCGTCTGCCAAGCCAACCGGAACCGCCGCGCGCACGGCGCCGGCGGCAGGCGCGAGCGGAGCCGCGAAGCCGGCCGCCACGGCGCCCGCTGGGGCCAAGCCCGCCGCAGGCGCAGCCAAGCCCGCCGCAGGCGCACCGAAGCCTGCCGCCGCAGGCGCGACCGCCACCGGCGCCGCAGCCAAGCCCGCCGCAGGTGCAGCGAAGCCGGCGGCCGGGGCCGCCAAGCCCGCCGCCGAGGCTGGCAGCAAGCCGGCGGCCGCCCGGGCCACCGCGACGGCCGCCAAGCCGGAGCCCAGGCCGGACGCCGGGAGCAAGCCGGCGCCGCGCACGCAATGAGCGAGGAGTTCGATTCGCGCGCCCGCCGGCCGCTCGCGCCGCTGCCGCTGACGGTGCTCACCGGCTTTCTCGGTGCCGGCAAGACGACGCTCCTCAACCGTCTGGTGCGCGATCCGGCGCTCGCCGGTGCGGCCGTGCTGATCAACGAGTTCGGCGAGATCGGGCTCGACCATCTGCTGGTGGAGCCGGTGCGCGACGGCGTCGTCATGCTGTCCACCGGCTGCCTGTGCTGCACGGTGCGCGGCGATCTCGTCACGGCGCTGGAAAGCCTGCTCCGCGACCTCGACAACGGACGCCTGACCTTCGACCGCGTGGTGGTGGAGACCACCGGGCTCGCCGATCCGGCCCCCATTCTCCACACCGCCATGGTGCATCCGTATCTGGTCATGCGCTTCCGTCTGGACGGCGTGGTGACCGTGGTGGACGCCGTCAACGGCGCCGCGACCCTCGACGCCCACCCCGAGGCGGTGAAGCAGGCGGCGGTCGCCGACCGGCTGGTGCTGGCCAAGACCGACCTCGCCGACACGCCGGAGCGGCGCGCCGCCCTGAGCGATCTACGGGAACGGCTGAGCGTGCTTAACCCGGCGGCGCCGCAGATCGACGCCGCCGCCGCGACGGCGGACCGTCTGCTCGGCTGCGGCCTCTACGATCCGGCCACCAAGAGCCTCGACGTCCGCCGCTGGCTGGCCGAAGAGTCCTACGCGGCCTCCGGTCATCGGCACGGACAGCACGATGGCCACCATCACCACGGCCATCATCACCACGGCCACGACCATGACGGCGGCGCGAGCCACGCGAGCCGGCATGATGCGAGCCGGCACGACGTGAACCGGCACGACGATCACATCCGCGCCTTCACGCTGGCCACCGACGCAGCGGTGCCGGCCGCCGCCTTCGACATGTTCCTCGAGCTTCTGCGCTCGGTGCACGGGCCGGACCTTCTGCGCCTGAAAGGGATCGTGAAGCTCGCCGAGGAGCCCGGCGCGCCCTTGGTGATCCACGGCGTCCAGCACGTCTTCCATCCGCCCGCGCGGCTTCCCGCCTGGCCGGACGACGACCGGCGCACCCGCCTGGTGCTGATCGTGCGCGACATCGCCGAGAGCCGGGTGCGCGAGCTGTTCGCGGCGTTCCTCTCGGCGGTCGGTCCGGACCGTCCGGATCGCACGGCCCTGATCGACAACCCCCTGGTGCCGTTCGGCGGCATCGACCGATAGGAACCGCCATGAGCACCACCCCCGCCCGTCCGGAAGCCGGGCCGCCGACGCCGGCCGACATCGTCGGCTGGTGGCTGGCGCTCGGTGCCGAGCGCTGGTTCGTCAAGGATACGGGGATCGACGAAGCGATCCGGGGGCGGTTCGGTGGTGCCTACGAGGCGGCGGCGGCCGGGCGTCTCGACGGTTGGGAGGAGAGCCCGGAGGGGGCGCTCGCGCTCGTCCTGCTGCTCGACCAGTTCCCACGCAACATGTTCCGCGGCGACCCGCGGGCTTTCGCGACCGACGCGCTCGCCCGCGCGGTGGCGGGCCGTGCGGTGGCGCGCAAGTTCGACGCCGTCTACGACAACCCGGTGCGGCGCTGCTTCTACCTGCCGTGGATGCACTCCGAGGAGCTGGAGGACCAGGAGCTCTGCGTCACCCTGTGCCGGGCGGCCGGGGATGCCGAGGGCCTCCATCACGCCGAGGTTCACGCCGACATCATCCGGCGGTTCGGGCGTTTTCCTCACCGCAACGTCATTCTGGGGCGCGACACCACGGCGGCCGAGCGGGCGTTTCTGGAGGCTGGCGGTTTCGCCGGCTGATACCGACGGCATTCCCGGCGGATACCGGCGCTCCTCGCCGGCCGTCATCGACGCCGGGGAGGTGGTGCCGATCGTTTCGCCTGGCGTCCGATCGCGGTTGTTGCCCCTGTTTCGACGATTTTGGCGTGTTGAAAGCCCGTTCAACCGACCATGTCAGGCACGATCGTTTGGAGCGAACCATGATCGACAAGACGTGTACGGGTCGCGGCGGATGGGTCGCTCTCGCGGCGGTGCTGCTGGCCATGCCGGCGGCGCCGGCCATCGCGGCGGAGCCCACCGGCGAATGGCTCGTCGCCGACGGCGTCGCGCGGGTGCGCATCGAGTCCTGCGCCAATCGGCTGTGGGGCCTGATCTCCTGGGAGAAGGAGCCGGGCGGCACCGACAAGGAGAATCCCGATCCGGCCAAGCGGGTGCGGCCGACGCTCGGCATGCCGATCCTGCTCGGCATGCAGCCGACCAATCCGAACCGCTGGGAGGGCGAGATCTACAACGCCCAGAACGGCAAGACCTACACGGCCAATATCAGCCTCGCGAGCCCCGACCAGCTCCAGGTGCAGGGCTGCGTGCTCGGCTTCCTGTGCGGCGGCCAGACCTGGACCCGCACGGCCGCCGGCCTGCCGGCCCAGAAGCCGGCGGCCGCGAAGCCGCCGGCCTCGTCGGCCCGCGGGGCCGCGACGCCCGGCGCGACCACGCCCGGTGCGACCACTGGGGCGGCCGCCTCGGCCCCGGGCGTTGGGGCGACGAAGCCGTTCGATACGGTGCGCGACGTGTGCATGGCGGTGGCCGATGCCACCGGCCTGCCGGTCGTCGCCGAGCAGCCGCAGACCACGCCGCGCGGTGGCGCCGCCGCCCGCCAGGGCGCTCCGGCGCCGGCCGCGCCGCGCTGAACCGGCGGTCTCGCCGCCGCGCCGGGTTCGCCGGCTGCATCGGACGAGCCGAATGAAAAATGCCCGCCGCGAGGCGGGCATTTTGCTTTGGGGGTTCGTCTCTCCACCTCCGGCCGAGGGGAGCATGGAAGCCGGTCAGTCGGCCGACACCCGGTCGGCCGGCCGTGCCGTCGCCACGTCGGGTTCCTCCGGCGTCACCGGCTCCTCCTTCTCGATCACCCGCGGCGGCCCCATCAGGGCCGGCTGGAACAGCACCGCGAAGCACATCGTGGTGACGAGCGAGAGCGCCAAGAGCTCGCCCATGCTGGAGGTGCCGGGGTGGCTCGACATCCACAGGCTGCCGAACGCGGTCGCCGTGGTGAGTGCGCTCCAGATCACCGCGCGGGTGAGGCTCGATTGCAGGAGCCCCGTCTGCCCGGCCCGCCACGCCATGATGTAGTAGATCTTGAACGCGACGCCGACCCCGAGCAGCAGCGGCAACGCGATGATGTTGGCGAAGTTCATCGGCATGCCGATCAGCACGCAGAACTCCAGCGTCAGCACGCCGGCGAGCAGCAGCGGCACCAGGGTGAGCAGCACGTCGCCGAACCGCCGCAGCACGATCCACAGCAGCAGCGTGATCGACAGCAGCGCGTAGCTGCCGGCCTGCGCGAAGGCCGACACCACGGTCTCGCCGGACTTGAGGATGGAGATCGGCGCGCCGGTGGCGGCCGGATAGGCGGCCAGCATGGCGCGGGCGAAGCCCCGCAGCACCTCGGTGTCGTTGGGATCGCCCTTCGGCGTCACCTCGACACGGACGCGGCCGTCGGCCGTGACCCAGTCGCGCACGAACTCCGGCGGCAGCGACTCGCGGGTGATCGGCTGCGCCTCCAGGAGATCGCGCCATTGGTCGAGGACGGTCTTGAGCGGCACGATGAAGACGGCCTGCACCTTGTCGCGCATCGCCGGATCGGCCTCGGCGAGGCGGCCGAGCGCCGCCGACAGCCGCTGCGAGGCGGCGACCCCCGGGCCGCTGCGATCGACCACGATCTGGTCGAGCAGGCTTTGGCCGCGGCGTAGCGCCGCCACGTTGTCGGCATCGGTCGGCGGCGGCATCATGCGGGGTTGCAGGGCCGGCCCGAGCACCTTCTTGAGGCTCTCGATCTGGGCCAGCTTCTGCTCCTGATCGGATGGCACGAAGCTCGCGAGCGTCAGCACCCGGCCCGCCTCGGGCAGCGTGCGCAGCCGCTCCGCGATGGTGGCGGCCTCGGTGGCGTTGGGCGCCAGCACGTCGATGGCATTGGCGCCGACATTCGGGTCGGCCCGCAGATCCAGCAGCGTCGCCACCGACTCCACCGACTTGTTGCGCAGGTTGATCGGATTGAAGTCGAAGGTGAGCCAGAACAGCAGCGGCGCGCCGAGCAGCGCCACGAGCCCGGTGCCGCCGACCACGAGAATGCGGTGGCGCTCCAGGAAGCGATCGACCGGCGCGAGCTGGCGGTAGCCGATCTCGGCCGGCTCGCCCCGCGGGTTGAGCAGCGTCAGCAGCGCCGGCAGCAGCGTCACGCTGGTGACGAGCGCGATCAGCATGCCGACGCCGGCGATCTTGCCGAGCTCCGAGATGCCGCTGTAGTCGGTCGGCGTGAACGACAGGAAGGCGGCCGCGACCGCGCTGGCGGCGAGCGTCAGCGGTGCCCCGATGCGGCGCGCGGTCGCGATCAGGGCGGTGCGCAGATCGTCGATCTCGTGGCGCTCGGCGCGGTAACGTACGGCGAACTGGATGCCGAAATCGACGCCGAGGCCGATGAACAGCACCGCGAAGGCGACCGAGATCGGGTTGAGCGCGTCCACCATCATGAGGCCGAGCGCCGCCGTGACGGCGAGGCCGACGAACATGTTGGCGTAGACCGCGAAGATCAGCCGACCGGAGCGCAGCGCCAGCCATAGGATGCCGAGCACCACCACGACGGTGGCGAAGGCATCGCGCAGCGCGCCGCTCTGGAGCGTCGAGAACTCCTCGTCCGCCATGGCGATCGGGCCGGTGAGGCGGACCCGCGCCTGATACTGGCCGGCGAGATCGAGATCGCGGGCGGCGTCGCGGATCGCCGCGGAGGCGGCGGCACCCGGCTGGAGCGCCGAGAAGTCCAGCACCGGCCGCACGGTGATGAAGCGCCGCAGATCCTGCGGCGCCGGCTCCTTGCCGGTCATCAGGGACTGCCAGGAGAACGTCGCCGGGCGGCCCGCCATGGTGGCTTCGATGGCGCCGGCGGCGCGATCGAAGGCCGGCGCCGCGGCGTCGAGCGACACCATGTTGCCGCGCACGCCCGACAGCACCAGCGACATGCCTTGAACGAGGCCGCGTAGGGTCGGATCGCCGGCCAGCGTGCGCACCAGCGGTCCCGCCTGCGACAAGCCCTTGACGGTTGCGTCCAGCTCCTCGACCGACTGGAACAGGAGCCCGTTGCGGGCGAAGAACGGGCCACCGCCCGCTTCCTCGACGGAGCGGAACGCGGTGGTGTTCTGCTTCAAGCGCGGCGTGAGCGCCGCCACCGCCCGCGAGGCGAGCTCGGCGGTCGGCGCATCGACCACCACCAGGATGGAGTCGAAGCGGCCCGGGAAGGATTTCTCGAACTCGATCTCGCGCTGGCGCCAGTCGAGCGCCGGCGAGATCAGCTTGTTGACGTCGGTATCGATGGCGAAGTTGCGCGCCGCGTAGACGCCGGCGACCGCGGCGAGCACCAGATAGAGCGCCACGACGGTCTTCGAATGCCGGATGCAGAAGCGGACGGTGCGGACGATCGTCGAGACGAGCATGGGGCGCGGTCGCGGGGGGTGTGAGATGGGTTTGTCGCGAGCAGTCCTGTCGCGTGCCTTGGTCGGGCGAACCCGGAGAGCGTGATCCGGGATGCACGCCGCGTCGCCGCACGACAATCGAAACTGCACGGCCTCGGCGGGCCGCCGAGCATGTCCTTCATAATCGGGCCGGAATTGAGGTGGCAACCCCGGATGCCACGGGGCGTTGTCGCATCCGGCAGCGGAGCGGCCCGCCGGACGCGCGCCGTCACAAACCCAACGCGCCCGGGGTTGACGGGTTCAACTCACGGATTATCAATATGTTTCAGTAACAAGGGTCGACCCGCCGGCGAGCGGGGGTGAGGAACTGGGGCTGCCGGCGGCCGATCGGCCGCCAGTCCGCGGCAGGAGCTGAGGCTGTACGCCTGAGTGACTGAAAAATCTATGGAAATGCCCAGGAGCGGCGGGTCGGTCGGGACCCGCGTCGGGGTGACGACAGTCCGCCCCCGACGGGCGGCCGGTTCCATCGCGGTGCCGAACACGTTTTTGTTTTCTGATCTCGTCACGTTTTCGACGGCGAACCGTTTCACCTTCGCCGGGAAATGCTCTACACGGCCGGTTCCGCCGTTCGGTCGGGCCGTTCGGACATGATGGCGAGGCCCGGGCCGGGTCGCGCCTCGATCTCGGATCGGGCCTCGATCCGGATCGGACTTCGAGACAGCTTGGACTTCGAGACAGCTTGTAGACAGCTTGGACGTCGAGAAAGCAGGGACAATGGCGATACCGTTCTTCAAGGAAATGCGGATTGGCGCCTACGTGCTCAAGCAGAAGCTGCTCGGGCGGACGCGCTATCCGCTGGTGCTGATGCTGGAGCCCCTGTTCCGCTGCAATCTCGCCTGTGCCGGCTGCGGCAAGATCGACTATCCCGAGGCGATCCTCAATCAGCGCATGTCGGTGGCCGACTGCCTCGCCGCGGTCGACGAGTGCGGCGCCCCGATGGTCGCCATCCCGGGCGGCGAGCCGCTGATCCACAAGGAGATCGGCGAGATCGTCGCCGGCATCGTGGCGCGCAAGAAGTTCGTGTCGCTGTGCACCAATGCGCTGCTTCTGGAGAAGAAGCTGCACCTGTTCGAGCCGTCGCCCTACCTGTTCTTCTCGGTGCATCTCGACGGCCTGAAGGAGCATCACGACCGCTCGGTCTGCCAGGCCGGCACCTTCGACCGCGCCGTCGCGGCCATCAAGGCCGCCAAGGCCAAGGGCTTCGCCGTCAACGTCAACGCGACGGTGTTCGAGGGCATGCCGGCCGAGGACATCGCGGCCTTCATGGACTTCACCACCGAGCTCGGTGTCGGCGTGTCGATCTCGCCCGGCTACGCCTACGAGCGCGCCCCCGACCAGCAGCACTTCCTCGCTCGTCGCCGCACCAAGGAGCTGTTCCGCAAGGTGTTCGCGCTCGGCAAGGGCAAGACGTGGACGTTCATGCATTCCGGCCTGTTCCTCGACTTCCTGGCCGGCAATCAGGAGTTCCTGTGCTCGCCGTGGGGTATGCCGACCCGCAACATCTTCGGCTGGCAGAAGCCGTGCTACCTGGTCGGCGAGGGCTATGCGAAGACCTTCAAGGAGCTGATGGAGACCACCGACTGGGACTCCTACGGCACCGGCCGCTACGAGAAGTGCGCCGACTGCATGGCGCACTGCGGCTACGAGCCGACCGCCGCCGACGCCACCATGCGCCAGCCGCTCGCCGCCCTGAAGGTGGCGCTGTTCGGCGTGAAGACCGAAGGCGAGATGGCGCCGGAGATCGACCTGTCGGGCCAGCGACCGGCCGAGTATGTGTTTTCGCGCCACGTCGAGAACAAGATCGCCGAGATCCACGCCGCCGAGCCGCCCGCCGGCGATGCGTCGCGTCCCCGCCTCACCGCGGCGGAGTGACACGAGATCCGGCTGATCAATTTGGTGGTCGTTCCGGAAGCCGCGACGCGGCTGTCCGGAATCCAGCCGAGAGTTCCGAGTTTGCCGCTGGATTCCGGGCCCGCCGCTGCGCGGCGCCCCGGAACGACGGTGAACTTTCACTCGCAATCAAGATAAGACGCACGGCGCGGGCGAAGACCCGCGCATCCATCCGCCCATCCGTCATGCGCGGGCGAAGACCCGCGCATCGATCGTCTTCGTGAGATGGAGGGCCGGGTCACGGCGCTCTGCGCCGGCCCGGCCATGACGGAAACCAGGATAGATGGCCGGGTCGCGGCGGGCCCGGCCATGACGAAGCCGGGGGAGGGCCGCAGGGCCGCCCCGTCTACATCCCGAACGCCACCCGGCGATCGTTGGCGCGCTTGAGGTTGCGATAGCGCGCCATCGCCCACAGCGGGAAGAACTTCCGGTAGCCGTGGTAGCGCAGGTAGAACACCCGCGGGAATCCGGTCGCGGTGTAGCGCTCCTCGTCCCACAGCCCTTCGGCGTTCTGGGTCTGCGCCAGCCAGGCGACGCCGCGGGCCACCGAGGGATGATCGACCTCGCCGGCCGCCATCAGCGACAAGAGCGCCCAGGCGGTCTGCGACGCGGTGCTCGGCGCCGGCTCGTAGCCCTGATACTCCAGCTTGTAGCTCGACCCGTCCTCGCCCCAGCCGCCGTCGACGTTCTGGATGCGGATCAGCCAGTCGGCCGCCTTGCGCACCGCCGGATCGTCGCGGCCGAGGCCGGCGGCGTTGAGGGCGCACAGCACCGACCAGGTGCCATAGATGTAGTTCATGCCCCAGCGGCCGTACCAGCTTCCATCGGGAAGCTGGAGGCGGCGCAGATAGTCGAGGGCGTGCGCCATCGGCGGGCTCGACTGCGGCGTCTCGCCGAGCTGCGCCAGCATGGAGATGCAGCGGGCCGCCACGTCCTCGGTCGGCGGATCGAGCAGGGCGCCGTGGTCCGAGAACGGGATGTTGTTGAGATACGAGTACGTGTTGTCGGCGTCGAAGGCGGCCCAGCCGCCGTTCTTGCTCTGGAGCCCGAGAATCCATTCGCGGCCGCGGTCGATCGCCTCGTCGAAGCCGTGCTCGCCGCCCTTCTGGCGGGCGCGGTCCATCGCCATCACCACCACGGCGGTGTCGTCGAGGTCCGGGTAGTGGGCATTGGCGTACTGGAAGGCCCAGCCGCCCGGCCGCACCTCCGGCTTGATCTCGGCCCAGTCGCCCTTCAGGTCCAGCACCTGGCGCGGCTTCAGCCAGTCGAGCCCGGCGCGGGCGCGCTCGACCGCGCGATCGTCGCCGGTCTCCATCAGGGCGTGGCACGACAGCGCCGTGTCCCACACGGGCGACACGCAGGGCTGGCAGTAGGCTTCGTCGTCCTTGACGATCAGCAGCTTCTCGATGGCCCGCCGCGCCACCGCCCGCTCCGGATAATCAGCCGGGAAGCCGAGCACGTCGTACATCATCACGGTATTGGCCATCGGCGGGTAGATGGCGCCGATGCCGTCCTCGCCGTTCAGCCGCTCGCGCACGAAGGCGACCGCTGCGTCGATGGCGCGCTGGCGCAGGCCCTTGGGGGCGAGTGGGTCGATCACCCGCAGCACCGCGTCGATGCCGCGGAACAGCAGGAACCACGACCAGCTCTGATGCGGCGCCTTCTCGGGCGGGCCGACCGTCGCGGGCGGCTCCAGGAACAGCTCGTCGATCGTCACGCCGCGCGGGTTGCGGGCCTTCGGCTTCAGCGTCTGGAGCACCAGCAGCGGCACGATGGTGGTGCGCGCCCAGTAGGAGACCTTCCAGATGGTGAACGGCGACCAGCGCGGCAGCAGCATGATCTCGGCCGGCATCACCGGCACGGCCCGCCACGACACCTGGCCGTAGAGAGCGAGCTGGATGCGGGTGAACACGTTGACGTGTGAGGCCCCGCCGTGCGCCAGGATCGCCTCGCGGGCGCGCCGCATGTGCGGCGCCTCCGGATCGTCGCCGATCATCTTGAGCGCGAAATACGCCTTGACGCTGGCGCTGATGTTGAACTCGCCGTCCTTGAACAGCGGCCAACCGCCGTGATCGCCCTGGATGCGGCGCAGATAGACGCCGATCTTGCGCTCGAGCTCCAGGTTCGGCTCCTCGCCGAGATGGTGGACGAGCAGCACGTATTCGGACGGGATGGTGGCGTCCGCCTCCAGCTCGAAGACCCAGTGCCCGTCGGTCTGCTGATAGGACAGGAGGGCGTCTGTCGCCTTGCCGATATGCGCGTCGAGGGCGCCGAGGAAGTTGGCTCCGGGGCCGGGCGTGGCGGCGGGCGAGGGCATCGCGGGTCTCATTTGTCCTTTCTCGGGTGCTGGTCGATTCGAACGGCTCTGTTCGAGCCCATCATTGCGGACGGATCAGGGCAGCGGCGCGCTGGCCGGAGCGGATGGCGCCCTCGATGGTCGAGGGCAGGCCGGTGTCGGTCCAGTCACCGGCGAGAACGAGGTTGGGCCACGCCGTTGCCGGGCCGGGCCGGCGGGCGTTCTGCTCCGGCGTCGCCGCGAAGGTGGCGCGCCGCTCGCGCACGATCTGCCAGCGCGGCAGATCGCCGGTGAGCCCGGTGACGGCACACACCTCGCGCCATACTGTCGCGGCGAGCGTCTCGCGCGGCTCCTTCATGTAGCGGTCGGCGTTGCTGGTGGTCACCGAGACCCGGTCCGGGAACACGAAGATCCATTCGGTGACGCCGCCGACGACGCCGATCAGTGGCGGCAGGCCGGCCGGCGCGACGGCGCGGAAATGGGTGTTGAGGATCGGCCGGAACGCCGTCGGCACGGTGAGGCCGGGCAGCAGGCCGGCGGCCGTCCACGCCGGCACCGCGAGGATGACGGCATCATCGGCGCCGAGCACGACGCGGTTGCCGTCGCCGAAGTCGAGCGCCGTCACCCGCTCGCCGGCGGTCTCGATGGCGCGCAGCTCGTGGCTCATCCGCACCGGCACGCCGCGTGATTGCAGCAGCGCCACGGCGGGGTCGACCAGCACGGTGCCGAGCCCGTCGCGGGCGATCCGCGGACGGCATGCCGTGCCGCCCACCGCCAGCGTCTCGCGCACCAGGTTGCGGGCCAGCACCGCGGAGGCGTCCGGCGGATCGGTGTTGAGCGCCGCCACCATCAGGGGCGCGACCAGGCGCTCGTAGAGCGGCCCCTTGCAGGCGATCACCTCGCCGAGCGGCCGCTCCGACGTGGTCAGCAGGCGGGCGAGGCCGAGATAGTCGCGCCATCCGGTGTCCGGCACCCGCCGGGCGGGATCGAAGATCCACCACGGGATGCGGCCGTCGTTGATCCGCAGCGTCCAGCGCCGGCCGCTCGGCAGCTCGTGGAACGTGAAGGCGGCCTCGTCCGGGCCGGCGAGGCCGTCGGCGGCGCCGATCTCGGCCGCATAGGCGAGCGCCGCATGATTGGCCGACAGCAGCAGGTGGTTGCCGTTGTCGATGCGCAGTCCGGTGGCATGATCCTCGTAGGAACGGCAGCGTCCGCCCGCGTGCGCGGTGCCCTCGTGCAGCACGACGGCACGCCCGGCCGCCGACAGGCGCACCGCCGCGGCGAGGCCGGCGAGGCCGGCCCCGATGACGTGGATGGTGGCGGACATCAGACGAACCCGTATTGCAGCACGACCATCAGGAGGGTCAGCTTGTTGACCCGCACCGGCTCGCGCGGCGGGTCGAAGCCGCGCACCGCGAGGTCGTCCAGGATGGCGCGGTAGACCTTGCCCATGATGCGTGGCGCCCGCACCATCCAGCGCGGCTGGCGATCCATCACCTCGTCGGCCGCCTCGAAGTGGCGGCGGGCGCGCGCGATCAATGCGGCGCCGACCTGCCCGAGCGCCGGATGACCGACCACCGCGGTCGGATCGGTGGTGTCGATGCCGGCTTCGGCGAGCAGCTCGCGCGGCAGATAGAGGCGGCCGTTCTCGGCGTCCTCGTCGACGTCGCGCAGGATGTTGGTGATCTGGAGGGCGCGGCCGAGATGGTGGGCGAGCTGCTCGCCGTCCGGCTCGCCCATGCCGAAGGCGCGCACCGACAGGCGGCCGACCGCGCTCGCCACGCGGTCGCAGTAGAGATCGAAGGTGGCGAGATCGGGGGCGCGGATGTCTTCGGCCGCATCCATCTCCATGCCCTCGATGATGGCGATGAAGTCCTCCTGGCGGAGCGAGAACTCGGCGATGGCGCGGGCGAGGCCGCGATGCTCCGGCGCCACCTGGCCGGCATAGACGGCGTCGAGCTCGCGCCGCCAGCGGTCGAGCCCGGCGAGCCGCTCGGCGCGCGGGGCCGGCGTGTCGGCGATGTCGTCGACGCGGCGGCAGAACGAGTAGATCTCGAACATCGCGTCGCGCCGCTCGCGCGGCAGCATGCGCATCGCGAAGTAGAACGAGCTGCCGGCGGCGCGACGGGCGGCGACGGGTTCCTCATCCTCGGTGTGAACGGCGAGCTGGGCCATGGGAGACGTCGCTGGTTCGCGGTTCAGGAGCGGCCGGCGGAGCGTGCCGCCGGCCGAACGAAACGTCCGAGCAGTCCCTTGACGATGCCGACGACGCTGGTCGCGGCCATCTGCGGCTTGCCGAGATGAACGCGCTCCGCCAGCGGATCGCGTGTCCGCAGCAGGCCGGTGAGTCGCTCGGCCAGAGTCTGGATCACCGCCACCTCCAGCGCCAGCCGACGATCGCGGATCGAGGCCGAGAAGCCCCGGCTGTCGCCGAGCAGTGCGTCGGTGCGGGTGACCAGCTCGGCCAGGCAGGCGCGCAGGCCGGGGCTCGCCTGTGCGGCCCCGAGATCCTCGACCGCGGCGCCGTGCACCGCCAGCATGTCGAGCGGAAGATAGACGCGATCGAGGTTGCGGAAATCCTTCCCGCAATCCTGGAGGTGATTGATGATCTGCAAGGCGGCGCACAGCCGGTCGTTGGCCGGCCAGGTCGCCTGGCTCTCGCCGTGGACATCGAGCACGTAGCGGCCCACCGGCATCGCCGAATAGGTGCAGTACTCGATCAGGTCGTCGAAGTCGCGATAGCGCCGCTTGGTGACGTCGAGCCGGAAGGCGGTGAGCAGGTCGCGGGCATGGCGCGGCGAGAGCGCGTTCTCGGCCAGCACGATCTTCAGCGCGACGCCCTGGGGCTCGCTGCACCCGATGCCGAGCAGGCTCGCCTCCAGCCGGTCCAGAAAGGCGAGCTTGTCGGCTTCCGGCAGGGTCGGATGGTCGGCGATGTCGTCGGCGACGCGGACGAACTCGTAGAAGGCGAGAATCGCCGGCCGATGGCGGGGGTGGACCAGCCGCGACGCCACCGGAAAATTCTCGTCGTGCGATCCCTTGCCGGACCGCAGCTCGGCCGCCGAGACGCTCACGATGCCGATCCGTCGGCGGCCGGCACGGCGACGCGGTCGGACCGCATCGGTCGGCGCGCGGCGAGAAATACGGAGGCGAGCATCGGGATCATGGCGCGGACGCGGTAGCCCTGGCTGGACGCGACGGAGGCCGCGGATCGAATCGCGGGTCGAAGGGCGACGAACCGAGGAGCGAGCAACCGAGCTGCGGGCCGGCTCCGGCGGGAACGGCGCGCGCGGACGGTGACGCTCGATTGGAGTGTCGCAAAGCGTCGAAAGTTCAAAGCATGCGGTGCCCGGCGAGTCAACGCGGGCCGCCCGGTCCGCAGCCGGCGGTTGCGGGCCGGGCGTGTCACGGCGGACGGCAGGCCGTGCGGGGGCCGGCGCGGCGCCAGTGCGGCGAGGCGGCCGACCCGGTTGCCCTCGCGGGCGTCGGCGATTAAGCCTGTATCGGATTGTTCGGCAGTGGCTTTCGCCCGGCTCGCGCCGCCTCGCAGCGGCCGCGCCCGGCCGGGCTCGCGGGGAGGATCGACGTGCTGACCACCAAGGCCCAGACCGGCGGCAACGGGGCCGGCGAGATGCGAAGCGGGACCTTGAATGCGGCGGCCTTCGCGGCACGGCTCGATACCGTCGTGGCCGACATGGAGGCGCTGCTCGACGGCCTGCTCGGGGCCGCGCCGCTCGCCGGCGAGCGGTCCCGGCCGGCCCGCCTGCTGGACGCGATGCGCTATGCCAGCCTCGGCGGCGGCAAGCGGTTCCGTCCGTTCCTGGCGGTCGAATCGGCGGCGCTGTTCGGCGCCCCGCGCGAGCGCGCCCTGATGGTCGGGGCGGCCGTCGAACTCGTCCACTGCTACTCGCTGGCCCACGACGATCTGCCGGCGATGGACAACGACGATCTGCGGCGCGGCCGGCCGACCACCCACAAGGCGTTCGATGAGGCCACCGCCATCCTGGCGGGTGATGCCCTGCTGACCCTCGCCTTCGATTTCCTGGCGCGGCCCGAGACCCATCCGGACGCCGGTGTCCGGATCGAGCTGGTGCTGGCGCTCGCCCGCGCCTCCGGGCTCGGCGGGATGGTCGGCGGCCAGATGATCGATCTCGCCGCCGAAGGGCGATTCGCCGGCGGAGAGCCGCAGCGGCTCGACCGCCAGGCGACCGAGACCCTGGAGGCGATGAAGACCGGGGCGCTGCTGCGCTTCTCGTGTGCGGGCGGCGCCATCCTGGCGCAGGCCGACGGCGCGGCGCGCGCCGCGCTCGATCGCTACGGCACCGCGATCGGCAAGGCGTTCCAGGTCGCCGACGACCTGCTCGATGCCGAGGGCGACCCGGCGACCGTCGGCAAGGCGACCAACAAGGACGCTGCCGCCCACAAGGCGACGCTGGTCAGCATCATGGGAATCGACGGGGCCCGCCGGGCGCTGGCCGATCTGGTGGCCGAGGCCGAGGCGGCGCTGGCACCGTTCGGCGCCGACGGCGAGGTGCTGCGGGCGGCCGCCCGCTTCGTCGCCGAGCGCAGCCACTGACGCCTGCATGGCGGCGCCGCCGTGGCGGCGTCCGCCTCGCCTCGATAGCGTGTGGCCGGCCGCAGGTCAGCCGAGATCGCCGCGCTCCGTCCAGGTGTCGCCGATCTTGACGTAACCGCGCTTCACGGCCGCCCAGGCGATGCGGAAGGCGGCCTCCTCGCGGTCGGGCTCGCCCGCATGGGCCGCGAAGGCGTGGTTGAACGCCGACCGGAAGATGTCTTGCGCATGGGGCGGCAGGTGCATCCGCACCCCGATCGGAAGCTCGGCGTTGCTGTCGTAGGGCACGGGCTGGTCTCCTCGGCCGTCCCCATTGCAGACCCGGCCGGGCCGCTGCGCAAGGGACACACCGCAGGACCGCTCGCGAGATCGCGGAACGCGATCGGGTTGCCCGCCTGGCGGGTCCGCCTGCCTCGATGCCCGCCCAAGGATGCATCAATTCCTTGTTCGTGCAATCGACAGTTCGTCATTCGTGTTTGGTATGGCGGCTCTGCTGATCCGAAGCGGATGCTCATGCGGCGATCGGGTCGATGAGCCCGGGTCGCGACAAGCCCTTCTCCCAGAGGCGCTGCCTCGCCTTTCGGTCGCCCCCGGAGCCGCCCGGCGAGCCGGTCGGGCGAGAGCGCCGCCGGCGCGGGGCTGCTCATCGTTTGAGCAAGGTCAATGCCGGGACGGGCTCGACCGTTCATGACACGTTCCGACAATAACGCCGGAGGAAAGCGCTCGTCGTCCTGGTCCTTCGCCGGGCAGAGTGTTTTCGCTCGATCCTCGCAAGCGACCTGCCATGCCGAGTCATCCAGACCACCGCGGCTTCGAGATCGTCGCCCGCGAAGACTTCTCCGACGTCACCTATCTGCTCGAGGTGCACCATCCCCAGATGGCGAAGGCGGCGCGCGCCGGCCAGTTCGTCATCGTGATGCTGCACGAGCATGGTGAGCGGATTCCTCTCACCATCGCGGACTTCGATCGCCAGAAGGGCACCATCACGTTGGTGATCCAGGCGGTCGGCAAGACCACCCGCGAGATGCAGCAGGTCTGCCGCGTCGGCACCCACCTGCTGGCGCTCACCGGCCCGATGGGCGAGCCGAGCCAGATCGGCGGCCAGCGCCATGTCGTCTGCGTCGGCGGCGGCCTCGGCGTCGCGCCGATCTTCCCGCAGGCGCGCGCCTACAAGGAGAGCGGGGCCACCGTGGTGGCGGTGGTCGGCTTCCGCAGCAAGGATCTGGTGTTCTGGGAGGACAAGTTCCGCGCCTGCTGCGACGAGGTGATCGTCTGCACCGACGACGGCTCGGCCGGCCTGAAGGGCAACGTCACGACCGGCCTGCGGCAGGCGCTCGACGCCGATCCCGAGATCGACGAGGTGGTGGCCATCGGGCCGCCCGTGATGATGAAGGCGTGCGCCGAGGTGACGCGCCCGCGCAACATCAAGACCGTGGTCAGCCTCAATCCCATCATGGTGGACGGCACCGGCATGTGCGGCGGCTGCCGCGTCAAGATCGGCACCGGCATCAAGTTCGCCTGCGTCGACGGTCCCGACTTCGACGCCCATCAGGTCGACTTCGACGACCTCATGGTGCGCCTGAAACGCTTCTCCGAGACCGAGAAGGCGGCGCTGGCCCGCTGGGAAGAGGGCTGCCGGCTCGGCACCGCGCAGCCCGCGGGCAAGTGACGGACCAGGGTTTCGGCCGCGGCCGGCAACGAGTGCAATCGAACGATGGCCAAGAGAAAGACGATCCGGACGATTCCGCGCGAGCGCGCAGAGGTCGGCGAGCAGGACCCGCAGGCCCGCATTCGCAACTTCGACGAGGTGACGCTGCGCTTCACGCCCGAGCAGGCGCGTCACGAGGCTGACCGCTGCATCGAGTGCCCGCGGCCCGCCTGCACGCCCGGCTGCCCGGTCGGCGTCGACGTCAAGGGCTTCATCATGAAGGTCTCGGCCGGCGACCTGCGCGGCGCCTATGAGGTGATCACCGAGACCAACCTGCTGCCCGCCGTGTGCGGCCGCGTCTGCCCGCAAGAGAACCAGTGCGAGGGCGCCTGCGTGGTCGGCAACCAGTTCGCCCCGGTGGCGATCGGCCGGCTTGAGCGCTTCGTCGGCGACACTGCGATCGCCAATGGCTGGAGCAGCATTCCCTACATCGAGCCGAGCGGCTTCCGCATCGGCATTGTCGGCTCCGGCCCGGCCGGCATGGCGTGCGCGGCCGACATGGCCAAGGCCGGCTGCGACGTCACCGTCTACGAGGCGTTCCATGTGCCGGGTGGCGTGCTGCGCTACGGCATCCCGGACTTCCGCCTCCCCAACACGGTGATCGACGCCGAGATCGCCAATCTCGAGAAGCTCGGCGTCAAGTTCGAGTGCAACACGCTGGTCGGTCGCCTGTTCACCATCGAGCAGATGATCGAGGAGATGGGCTTCCACGCGGTGTTCATCGGCACCGGCGCCGGCTATCCGAGCTTCCTCGGCATTCCGGGTGACAATCTCAACGGCGTCTTGTCGGCCAACGAGCTCTTGACCCGCTGCAACATGATGAAGGCGAAGGACGGCGGCTTCGACACGCCGTTGCCGATCGGCGCGCGCGTCGCCGTGATCGGTGCCGGCAACACGGCGATGGACGCGATGCGCGTCTGCCGCCGTCTCGGCGCCGAGCAGGTCCACTGCATCTACCGGCGCAGCCGCGCCGAGGCGCCGGCCCGCGTCGAGGAGGTGCATCACGCCGAGCAGGAGGGCATCGACTTCCATTGGCTCACCGCGCCGGTCGAGATCCTCGACGACGGCAAGGGTGGGGTGCGCGGCATGCGCTGCATCCGCATGGAGCTGGGCGAGCCCGATGCGTCCGGCCGCCGCCGCCCGGTCGTCGTCAAGGGCAGCGAGTACGAGTTCGACTGCGATCTCGTCGTCGTCGCCATCGGCACCAACGCCAACCCGATCATCGGCCAGACCTCCAAGATCAAGCTCGACAAGCGCGGCTACATCGCCACCGACGACGACCTCGCCACCTCGCTGGCCGGCGTCTACGCCGGCGGCGACATCGTCACCGGGGCGGCCACGGTGATCCAGGCCATGGGCGCCGGCCGCAAGGCGGCGCGCGGCATGAAGCGCTATCTCGGGCTGCGCGACACCGAGACGGTGTACGGGCCGGCGACGGCGCCCGAGGCGACCCTGTTCGGCCTCGATCCGGCCGAGCACAATTTCGTCCGCGTGCGGACGGCGTGAGGCTCGCGGTCCGCCGCCCGGCGGATCGGAGGCGAACCAAGAACACGAGACGGTCATGAACGAGACGCTGACGGCGGTTCACGGCGACGACGCGACGCTCGAGCCGCCGGTCGCACCGCGGCCGAAGGCCAAGCCGGCGGTGGTCACCCTCGACGAATGCGTCGTCGAGATCATCAGCGATTCCGGCGAGGGGGCGCAGCGCTGCGGCCAGTCGCTCGGCGCAATCGCGGCCCGCATGGGCAACGGCGTGTGGACGGTCGAGATCATCCCGGCCGAGATCCAGCCGCCGGCCCGCAGCATCGCGGGTGCCTCCGGCAACCGCATCCGGCTCGGCGCCAACCGCATCGCCAACGGCGGCGACGGTGTCGATCTCGTGGTGGCGTTCAACGAGCAGGTGCTGCTCGGGCGGGTGCGCGCCGGCGAGTTGAAGCCCGGCTGCACCATCCTGCTGGAATGCATGTGGCGCACCCACAGCGACCCGCGCATCGCCGCCGCCTACCGCGAGACCTATGAAGACCTGGTGGCGCAGGGCTACCAGGTCATCGAGGTGCCGTTCGAGGCGCTGTGCAAGCCGATCGTGCCCGATCCTCGCCGCGGCAAGAACATGTTCGTGCTCGGCGTGCTGTGCACCGTGTTCAGCTTCGACCTCAAGCTGGCGCGCGAGCAGGTGCGGCTGACCTTCCGCAAGAAGTCGGACGCGGTGGTGCGCTCCAACTTGGCGCTGCTCGAAGCCGGCGCCGCCTGGGCGGACGCCAATCTCGACTTCAAGTATCGCATCCCGGCGGTCCGCGCCAAGGAGCCGCAGATCGTCGTCAACGGCAATACCGCGATCGCGCTCGGCGTGCTCGCCTCGGGCATGGAAATCTGCGCCATGTACCCGATCACGCCGGCCACCTCGGCGTCGCACTATCTCAGCGAGGTGTTCGAGCGCGTCGGCGGCATCGTGCACCAAGCCGAGGACGAGATCGCCGCCTGCACCTTCGCGATCGGCGCCTCCTATGCGGGCAAGTGCGCCGTCACCATCACGTCGGGTCCCGGCTATTCGCTCAAGCAGGAGGCGATCGGCCTCGCCGTGATGTGCGAGATCCCGCTGGTCGTCGTCAACGTCCAGCGTGGCGGGCCGTCGACCGGCCAGCCCACCAAGGGCGAGCAGGGCGACGCGCTCACCGCCATCTACGGCAGCCACGGCGACGCCCCCAAGGTGGTGATGGCGGCCTCGACCATCGAGGATTGCTTCTATTCCGTCGTCACGGCGCGCAAGATCGCCGAGGCGTTCAACATGGTGGTGGTGGTGCTCTCCGACTCCAACCTCGCCACCTCGCAGCAGCCGTTCCCGCGGCCGAGGTTCGACGAGGCGTGGCTCGCCGCGCCGATCGACCAGAGCGCCGTGCCGTTCGGCACCAAGCCCTACGACTGGAACAAGGACACCGGCCTCATCCATCGCATCGTGCCGGGTCAGCCGAACGGCATGCACACCATCACGGGCCTCGCCCACGATCGCGACGGCCGCGTCGCCTACGATCCGGTCATCAACGAGGAGGCGATCCGCGCCCGCAGCCTCAAGCTCGCCACCTTGCAGAAGACCCTGAAGCCGCCGCCGGTATTCGGCGATCCCGACGGCGATCTCCTGATCGTCGGCTGGGGCTCGACCCGCGGCGCCATCGAGGAGGCGGTGACGCGGGCGCGCGCCGAGGGCCTGAAGGTGTCGTCGACCCATCTGCACTTCCTCCAGCCGATGCAGCCCGGCATCAAGGAGATCATGGCGCGCTTCCGCCGCGTCCTCTGCGTCGAGGCCAACTGGTGCGACCGCCCCGAGGACAAGCTGATCGACGAGAACAACCGCCGCTTCTCGGCTCTCGCCATGATGCTGCGCAGCCGCTACCTCGTCGACATCGACTGCTGGGGCGAGGTGAAGGGCCAGCCGATCAAGCCCGGCACCATCCTGGACGTCATTCGCGCGCGGATCGCCTGAGGAGACCACCATGTCGATGCCGATGCACGAATGCCTGTTGCAGATGGTCGAGGAGGCGCACAGCCTCGAAGACTATCAGAGCGGCGTGCCGCGCTGGTGCAGCGGGTGCGGCGACAACGCCGTGCTGGCCGCGGTGCAGCGCCTCTGCCGCGACGAGAATCTGCGGCCCGAGAAGCTCGCCTTCGTGTCGGGGATCGGCTGCGCCAGCCGCTTCCCGCACTACATGCGGACTTACGGCTTCCACGGCATCCACGGCCGTGCGCTGCCGATCGCCGAAGGCGTCAAGATGGCGCGCCCGGACCTGCACGTCTTCGTCAACACCGGCGATGGCGACTGCTGTAGCATCGGGGCGGCGCACTGGCTGCACGCCATCCGCTACAACATGAACATGACCGTGGTGCTGCACGACAACCACGTCTACGGCCTGACCAAGAAGCAGGTGTCGCCGACCTCGCCCAAGGGGCTGCGCAGCAACACGACGCCGCACGGCTCCTATCTGGACGCCATGAATCCGCTCACCGTCACGCTCGGTGTCACCAACGTGTCGTTCGTGGCCCAGGCGGTCGACTGGATTCCCGAGGTGGTGCATGCCGTCATCAAGGCGGCCTTTCATCATCAGGGCTTCTCGTTCGTGCGCATCATCCAGCGCTGCCCCGAGTTCCTGCCCAAGATGTGGGAGCCCTGGCTGCACGATCCGCAGAAGACGCTGCTGCTCGAGCATCCCGACGGCATCGGCTACAGCGCCGGCTTGCAGAAGATCTACAAGAACCGCCAGAGCCACGATCCGTCAGACATCCATCGGGCCCGCGAGATCGCATCGAGCATCGACCCGGTGCCGGTCGGCATCCTGTTCCGAGATGAGAGCGTGCCCTGCTACGAGGACATCCGCGAGGCCGGCAAGCCGCGGCCGATCGAGATGATCAAGGCCGGGCTCGAAGCCGAGCTCGACAAGTTCACCGTGTGGCCCGACGCGGACGAGCCCGCGCGGAGCGCCGTCTGAGTTTTTTGGAGGCCCGCCCGGCGGGACATCGACATGGACGCGGACGTCAAGACCCAGCTCGCCTTCCACGTGCTCGGCCGCAATCCGGCCGGCGCCGTGCCGGTGCAGGCGGTCGGGCCGGTTCGGCCGGCGCTGTTCGCGGGATTCCGCGATCTCGCGGCCCTGCGCTACGACTACCCGCTGGTGCTGGTGAGCGAGGCCGAGCCCGCCGAGGCGATCCGCACCCTGCGCGGGCTGATCGACGCGGCGCTCCAGCAGGTGGCGCCGCGCGGTGCCGCCGGTGAGCGGATGCGCCGTCAGGTGCTGCGGCTGGAGGCCGAGATCCGGCGGCGTGCCGCCGACGGCGGCCGGCTCTCGGCCGTGTGGGATGCGGCCGTGGCGGCGCTGGCGCCCACGGCCGACGACGGCTTCGCGGCGAGCGTCGCGGCGGTTCGCGCCGCCATCACGGTCGACGGCGAGCTCGTCGACTGCGGCGCGGCGGCGCCCAAGCGGGTCGTCGGCCACATCTGGCGCCTGGTGCAGGAGCGCAAGCTCGCCGGCCTCGCCGAGCGGGTCGAGACCCTGGTGCTCAAGCTCGCCGACGTGCTGCTCGCCGATCACGCGCGCTCCGAGGCGGGCCGGGCGCCGGATGCGCTCGCCGCCGCGGTCGGTCCCGGCCTGTCCACCCTGTTCGACTTCGGCACCATGTCGGAGCTGCTCGGCACGGTGTCGGGCGGCCCGGTGTCGAAGCGCCGTCGCCGTCGCATCGAGGCGGCCCTGGCGGTGCTGGAGGCGCAGCCGCTGCTGACCGCCCTGCGCGCCCGCGATCGCGCCGCCGAGGAGCGGGCGCTGGCCGAGCTGGTGTTCGACGACTGCGCCTCGGCGCTCGCCGCCTGGCGGCGGCAGCGGCCGGCGCTGGCCGCCCTGGTCAAGGCGCTCGCCATCGCCGAGCTGGAGATCGAGGGGCGGTACGACGAGCCGGAGCACGATCCGTTCTTCGAAGCGTTCTCGGAGACCTCGCTGGGCGCCGCCGATCTCGCCCTCGGCCCCGACATGCTGGTCTGCGTCGAGGACGCCGGCGCGGCGACCCGGGCCGAGGTGCTGGAGCTGCTCGCCGCCGGCCTGCCGGTCAAGGTGGTGGTGCCGACCCACGACGCGCTCGGTGATCCGGCGCCCGGCCCCGGCGGGCCGACGCTCGCCGGCACCCGCCTCGCCACCATGGCGACCTCGATCGACGACATCTTCGTGATGCAGGCGTCCGCCGCCTCGCTCGCACGCTGTGGCGGCCGCATCGGCCGCGGCCTCGCCTATGCGGGTCCGGCGCTGTTCTCGGTCTACACCGGGGCCGGCACCGGCACGCCCGGCGTGCCGGCCTATCTGCGCGCCGCCGCCGCCGTGGAGGCGCGCGTCTTCCCGTCCTTCACCTACGACCCGTCGGGCGGGCCTGTTCTCGCCGAGCGCTGGGATGTCGCCGACAATCCGCAGCCGGAGGCGGACTGGAGCGTGCATCACTTTGTCTACGAGAACGCCGAGCAGCAGCGCGTCGTCGGCGATCTCGCCTTCACGGCGGCCGATCTCGTGGTCGGCGATCCGCGCCATGCCCGGCAGTTCGCCCTGGTGCCGAGCGCCCACTGGTCCGACACCATGGTGCCGGTCGACGTGTGGCTGCGCCAGCCGCCGGCCGGTCCCGGTGCGGTGCCCTATGTCACCGTGGTGGACGCCGAGAACCGGCTGTACCGGGCGATCGTCAGCGAGCAGGTGATGGCCGCCACCCGCCGTTGCCGCGAGGCGTGGCACCGGCTCCAGGAGCTCGGCGACATCCACAACTCGTGGGCCGAGCGGCGCTCCCGCGCCGAGCAGGCGGCCCGCGAGGCGGCCGAGCGGGAGGCGGCCGAGCAGGCCGCCGCCCAGGCGGTGGCCGAAGGCCGCATGCCGGAGCCGGCGGCGCCCGCCGCCACCGCGAAGGCCGAGCCCGAGGCGGCGCCCAAGAGCAAGCCCGCCGCCAAGGCCAAGGCGGCCGAGCCGGAAGCCGCGCCGAGCCCCGATCCCTGGATCGAGACGCCGCGCTGCACGAGCTGCAACGCCTGCCTCCAGGTCAATGCCCGCATGTTCCATTACGACGGCAACCAGCAGGCGTTCGTGGCCGATGTCGCGGCCGGCACGTTCCGCCAGCTCGTCGAGGCGGCGGAGAGCTGCCCGGTGGGCATCATCCACCCGGGCGAGCCGCGCAACCCCAAGGAGCCGGATCTTGATGCGCTGAGGGCTCGCGCCAAGGCGTTCGCCTGAGCGGCGCCGCCGCGGCCCTTCTCGCTTCGTCTTCGACGGGCGCTCCGATCGGGGCCGCCCGTTTTCATGCCGGGAGCGACCGGCTCACCGCGTCAGCATCGGGAACGTCACCGCGATCGCCCAGGCGAAGGCGAGCGCGTTGGCGAGGCCGCCGACGAACGGATGGCCGGTGCGCCGGTAGGCCCAGCGGCTGAACAGGCCGTAGACGACGAAGAAGGCCAGGATCACCGGCACGATCAGGATCAGGAAGAACAGCTTCGACAGGTTGAGCGCCACCGCCACGGCGAGCGACACGAGGAACAGGAGCTTGGTGGCCGCATAGGCGCCGCGCCCGGCGCCGACGCCGCGCGTCGCCCACTCGTCGGCCAGGAACCACGGCAGGGTGCCGGCCAAGAGCGCCAGCACCAGCGGCAGCCGCGGCGTCACCGGCACGAAGGAGGTAACGAAGTTGTCGATGGCGCCGCCGAGCGCCGCGATGCTGTAGAGCGCGACCGCGGCGGCGGCGACCAGCAAGGCCGCGATCCGGACGCGGCCCGCCGGTCTCGCCGGCGCCGAGACGTCGCCGGCCGCCGGGCTCCATCGCCGCACCAGCACCAGGCCGAGCGCGGTGAGCAGACCGTAGAGGCCGAAATGCATCGCCAGATAGTCGCCGACCAGCACCGGCAGAAAGTCGGTCGGCACCTTCCACAAGAGGAGCGGCGTCAGCACCGCGGGCGCGACCGCGACCGGCCACAGCGTCCGCCACGGCAGCCCGGCGCCGCGCGGCGGGTCGCTCACCCGCGGCAGCAGCCGGGCGAGCGGCTTCGCCAGCAGCACCAGGCCGAGGATCAGCAGACCGATGAAGGCGCCGCGATCGTCCACATAGCCGGAGCCGCGGCGGCCGAACACGGTGTCGAGCCAGGCGAGCGCCTCGCGGCTAGATGCGTCGCTGTAGAGCACCGCGATGTGCTCCACACGGGGCGAGAAGGCGGCGCGCCGCGCGCTGCCGTCGGCGAACGACCCGTAGGTGATGCCCGGCTCGCCCGGGCCGCCGACCGCGAGGCCGACGGCGCGCAGTGCCTCCTGCTTCAGCCGGCGCTCGAAGTCGCCGACCACGACGAGGAGGTTGCGCGGCGTCTGCGCCGTCACGGCGGGCGAGAACATCGAGATCGCCACGGTGGCGGCGACGGCGGGATCGGACTGGGCGTAGCGCACCACGATATCGGACGCCATCGAGTGGCCGAGCACCGCGAGGCGGCCGTCGCCACCCGGCAGGGCCTTGGCGAAGGCGGCGACGCGCGCCACCTCGTCGACCAGGAACGTGGTGGTGCCGGCGACCCGGGTGATGTCGCCGCCGAGCCGCTCGCCGTTGCGGCCGTGGCCGAGGAAGTCGAACGTCACCGCCACATAGCCGTTGCGGGCGAGCGTCACCGCGAAGGGCTGCATGAGCTGCTGCGAGCCGGCGAAGCCGTGGGCGATCACCACCACCGGGGCGGGCGGCGCGATAGACCGTCACCGGGGTCGGCCCCACCTGGGTGCGTGTGATGTCGAGCCCCGCCGTGGTGGCGAGGAGCTGCCACAGGGCGACGACGATCGCGAGACCGGCGGCGAGGCCGAGGACGAGATCGAAAAGGGACGCGCGTCGGATCACGGGGCCTCGTGGGTCGGCTGAGAGAGCCCCGTGTTGTCGCCTTCCGCGCCGCGGCCGCGCAAGGTGGTTCGACGGCGCGGGCTCCCGCCGCTGGTCGACGGGCCCGATACGCGCCACCCGCGGCGGCGGATCATCGGGGCGGTGCCCCGCATGCCCCCCGGATCTCGCTTCGCTCGATCCGGGCTACGCGGTCGCATCCAGGTCCGGCCGGCGAATCACAGGCTGCCGTCGACCATCACCTCGATCAGGAACGGCGCGTCGTCGGCGAGCGCCCGGTCGAGGGCGGGGGCGATCTCGGCCGGCCACTCGACCCGCACGGCCGGCACCCCCAGCCCCTCGGCCAGCAGGTCGAAGCGCAGGTTCTGCGGGGCGAGATCGAAGCAGTCGGGGAAGGGCTGGTCGGCGGGCTCGCCGCGCTCCTGCCGGTAGGCTTGGAGATTGTAGTCGAGAATGCGGTAGCGGCGGTTGTTCAGTACGATGAACTTGGCGCCGATGCGGTGGCGCGCCGCCGTGGCCAGCGCCTGGATGGTGGAGATGCCGCCGCCGTCGCCGGCGAAGCCGATCACCAGGTGGTCGGGCTTGGCGATCTTCAGCCCGACGGTGCCGGGCAGCCCGGTGCCGAGCATGCCGCACCGGGTCTGGAACCAGGCGCCGGGCTGATCCGGCGGCAGGTGACGCAGAAGCTCCGGCCCACAGGTCAGCGCCTCGTCGAAGATCGCGGCCGGCCGGCCGACCGTCCGCAGCCGCGCCGCGATGTCGGCCATCAGGCGCGACGCCGGGATCGGCACGGCATCGCGGCGGGCGGCGTCGGCGGCGAGCGCGTCCTGTCGCGCCGCCGCCTTGACGGCGGCCTGGCGGGCGCGGCGCGCGTGTGCGCGGGTCCGCTCCGCGTCCGTCAGGGTCGCCGCCAGCACCGTCGCCAGACGACCGAGGGCGAGCTTGGGGTCGGCCAGCAGGCCGATCTCGACCCCCTCGTTCTTGCCGATCTCGGACACGCCGAGATCGATCTGCACCAGCCGCGCCCCCGGCGCGAACACCCCGGCAGTGAGCGGAAACACCTCGGGCAGCACCGTGGTGCCGACGATCAGCACCACATCGGCGGCCGCCGTCACGGGTCGGCTGGCGCTGCCGAACATGTGGCCCAGCAGGCCGCCGAACAGCGGGTGCGAGGCCGGCATGTTCACCTCCGAGCAGTTCGCCCCCCAGACGACCGCCCCCAGCAGCTCCGCCACGGCGACGAGCTCGTGCTGCGCGTCGGCGGCCGCGATGCCGTCGCCCATCAGGATCAGCGGCCGCTCGCCGCTGCGCAGCAGGGCGGCCGCCGCCGCGATGGTGGTGTCGTCGGGAGAGACGCGGGTCTCGACCAGGCGGGTCGGCTCGACCGCCTCCGGGCAGGGCTGGTCGAGCACGTCCATCGGCAGGGTGAGGAACACCGGCCCCATCGGCGGCGTCGCCGCCGTCTTGATGGCGCGGCGGGTGAGGCGCAGCAGCGAGCCGGGATCGACCACCCGCCAGGCGCAGGGACCGTTGTGGTCGGACTTGACGAAGGGGCGGGCGATGGCCGGCAGATCGGCCGCCATCTGGCCGTCGAGTGCCTCGTAGCGCAGCCCCGCCTCGCCGGCGAACACCACCATCGGGGTGTAGCCGCGGCGCGCGTAGTACATCATGCCGAGGCCGTTCGCGAGGCCCGCATAGGAGTGGAGCTGCACCAGGGCCGGACGCCGCCACGGCCGCGGATCGCCGGGGCGCTGCACTGCCGGGGCGGCGCGCCCATAGGCGTCGGCGATCGCCACCGCCGGCCCCTCGTGCAGGGCGAGGACGTAGCGCAGGCTGGCGAACTCCTCGTGGCGCAGTGCATCAAGGAGATTCTCCTCCGAGCTGCCGGGGTTGCCGAAGATGTGCGGGATGCCATCGGCGACGAGCTGGCGCAGGAACGCGAAGCGTCCGCTGCGATCGGGCGCGGAAGTCAAGGCCGGTCCTCCCCCTTGGCTGGCGGCGTCCGGGGCGGCGAGAGTCACCCCTGATGCTCGTAAAAAGTGTACATGACGAGACAAGACGTCAAAGTCGCAATCCGGTGAAGGGACGCCCTCGGGTGGTGCGGCATTCGGCGCCAGGCCGCAGGCCCGCCAATCAGCGCTCGCCCGAGGGGAGGTGCGGCAGGTTTCTTGCTACCGTTTCGGGCAAGGCTCGGCGGCGCTGCCGCCGGCTGCCGGCCGTGACGCGACGGCCGGACGCGGGCCGCCGGCCGAGCCGAGACGCGCAGGCGGGGCACCAGCCATGGACGAGACCACCGAGAACCCGGCAATCGGCGCCGCACCCACCCTGATCACGCCCTCGGCCGCCGACGCTCCTGCGTCCGCCGAGGCGGCGGAGCGCCCGGCCGACGCCGCCCGCTGCCCCTTCCATCACGCCGACGCCGCCGCTCTCCCCGGGCCCGCCGCCGCCATCCCGACGGCGATCGGCAGCCCTGTCGCGACGGCGGCGGCGGAGGCCCGCAAGACCATGGTGCTGACCGGCGCCTCGCGGGGCATCGGCCACGCCACGGTACGGCTGTTCGCCGAGGCCGGATGGCGAATCATCACCTGCTCGCGGCAGCCCTTCAATCGAGATCGCTGCCCGTGGGAGGCGGGACCGGACGATCACGTCCAGGTCGATCTCAACGACCATCGGGCGCTCGCCTTCGCGATCCACGACATCAAGTCGCGTCTCGGCGGCCGGCCGCTGCATGCGCTAATCAACAATGCCGGCATCTCGCCGAAGTCGCCGGACGGCAGCCGGCTGTCGTCGCTCACCACGCCGGTCACCACCTGGATGGAGGTGTTCCACGTCAACTTCCTGGCGCCGGTGCTGCTGGCGCGCGGGCTGTTCGAGGAGCTGAAGGCCGGGCAGGGGACGGTGGTCAACGTCACCTCGATCGTCGGCATGCGGGTGCATCCCTTCGCCGGAACCGCCTACGCCACCTCCAAGGCGGCGCTCGCCTGCCTGACCCGCGAGATGGCGCACGACTTCGCCCCGCACGGCATCCGCGTCAACGCCATCGCGCCCGGCGAGATCAAGACCGACATCCTGTCGCCGGAGACCGAGCAGCGGCTGGCGCCGCTGATTCCGATGCGGCGGGTCGGCTCCCCCATGGAGGTCGCCAAGGTGCTCTACTTCCTCTGCTCCGACGCCGCCAGCTACGTGACCGGCGAGGAGATCCACATCAATGGAGGCCAGACTCTGTGACTTTTGCGGTGACGACATTCAGCGTGATTTGTTCAGTGACGAAATTCCGCGCATCGCGACCGAACATTGGGCAATGCGCGACGACAATTGAGGCGCGACAAGCGTGCGGCGCACTACCATAATCATATGTGATCGCGATCATGGCTCGGAGCACAGAGAGCGATGGAGCGTGCCGCATGCTTGATGGAAACCCTCACCGCGCCTCGCGGCCGGCGGTGACCGCGAGCCCTTCGGCCGCCCGCAGCGAGATCGCGCTCACCGGCGTCTACGAGATCTCCAAGATCCTGACGTCGGCGAGCCGCCTGGAGATCATGCTGGCCAGCGTGGTCAATCTGCTGGCGTCCTTCATGCAGATGCGCCACGGCGTCATCGCGCTGCTCGACGACGACGGCATTCCCGATCTCGCGGTCGGCGCCGGCTGGACCGAGGGCACCGCCGAGCGGTTCCAGGCGAGCCTGCCCGAGAAGGCGGTCGGCCAGGTGGTCGCCACCGGCATGCCGCTGGTGGTGCCCAACGTGGCGGCGCATCCACTGTTCACCGCGGACGACGTCGCGCGTCTGGCCGGCGAGGGCGACGAGACCGTGTCGTTCATCGGCGTGCCGATCCGCATCGACAGCCGCGTGGTCGGTACTCTCACGATCGACCGCGCCTGCGACAGGCAGGCGATGGCACGCCTCGACTTCGACGTCCGCTTCCTGGTGATGGTGGCCAATCTGATCGGCCAGACTGTGCAGCTCCATCGCGTGTTGGCGCGTGATCGCGAGCGCCTGATGGCGGAAAGCCACCGCTTGCAGAAGGAGCTCGACGACTACCGGCCGCGCGGTGGCGTGACGCCGGTGGCCGGCGTGGTCGGCGACAGCCCGGCGATCCGCAGTCTCATCGACAAGATCGCCGTGGTGGCGCGGTCGCGCTCGCCGGTGCTGCTGCGCGGCGAATCGGGCACCGGCAAGGAGCTGTTCGCCCGCGCCATCCACGATCTCTCGGCCTGCGCGGCCGGGCCGTTCATCAAGGTCAACTGCGCGGCGCTGCCCGAATCGGTGCTCGAGTCGGAGCTGTTCGGCCACGAGAAGGGGGCCTTCACGGGCGCCATCGCGGCCCGCAAGGGGCGCTTCGAGCTGGCTCATGGCGGCACCTTGTTCCTCGACGAGATCGGCGAGATGTCGCCGGTGTTCCAGGCCAAGCTGCTGCGGGTGCTCCAGGAGGGCGAGTTCGAGCGGGTCGGCGGCACCCGCACCGTCAAGGTGCAGGTGCGGCTCGTCACCGCCACCAACCGCAATCTGGAGGAGGCGGTGGCACGCGGCGAGTTCCGGGCCGATCTGTACTATCGGATCAACGTCGTTCCGGTGTTCCTGCCGCCGCTGCGCGACCGCAAGAGTGACATTCCGCTGCTGAGCCGCGAGTTCCTGGCCCGCTTCAACGCCGAGAACGAGCGCTCGCTGGTGCTGTCGCCGGATGCCCTCGAGGTGCTGGGCGCCTGCTGCTTCCCCGGCAATGTCCGCGAGCTGGAGAACTGCGTGCGCCGGGCCGCGACGCTCGCGGCGGGCCCCTCGGTGGCGGCGCGCGACTTCGCCTGCCGCAACGATCAGTGTGCCTCGGCGATTCTCTGGCAGGGGCGGCAGCCGCAGCCCGGCGGACCGCCGGTGCCGCAGGCGCCGATGCCGCATCTCGCTCCGAACCCGGCGTCGCGGCCGGGCGCCGCGGGCTTGGGCGAGCCGGCTCTACCGGCGCCGGCCGTGGTGCCGGCGGTCTCCGCCGATTTCGGCGAGGCCGCGCCATCCGGCAACGGCACCGAGCGCGAGCGGCTGATCGAGGCGATGGAGCGGGCCGGCTGGGTGCAGGCCCGGGCGGCGCGCCTGCTCGGCCTGACGCCGCGTCAGATCGGCTACGCACTGCGCAAGCACGGCATCGACATCAAGCGGTTCTGATCAGCTCGCGGGAGGCGCCGCGCCGTTCTGCGGCGCGGCGTCGTTCGTGGTCGCGGCGTCACCGCCACGACCCGCCTCTCGATGCCTGTCCGGGATGCGACACGACGCAGTCGCGGCTGTCGCAGGTCCGACAGGTCGGCGCCGCCCGCCGGCCCGAAACCCCCGCCAAATGGCCGTTTTCCCGCATGGCACGACGCTTGAATGACAAGCCCCGTCACGCCACGCAGGGAACGAATCGATGGCCAGCTTCGTGTCACTCGACAGCCTCGACGGAACCACCACGGCGGACGCCATGCGCCGGGCGCTCGCCACACCGGGCTGCGCGGCCTCCTCGTGCGGATCGGCGGCCGGTCCCGGCGACCTGCCGGCGGCCGTGTGGGACCGCATCAAGGACCATCCGTGCTACTCCGAGGAGGCGCATCACTGGTTCGCCCGCATGCATGTGGCGGTGGCGCCCGCCTGCAACATCCAGTGCCATTACTGTAACCGCAAGTTCGATTGCGCCAACGAGAGCCGGCCCGGCGTCGTCTCCGAGCGGCTGACGCCCGCGCAGGCGCGGCGCAAGGTGGTGACGGTCGCCAACGAGGTGCCCCAGCTGTCGGTGCTCGGCATCGCCGGGCCGGGCGATGCCTGCTACGACTGGGCGAAGACCAAGGCGACCTTCGATCTCGTCCGCAACGCGATCCCCGACATCAAGCTGTGCCTGTCGACCAACGGGCTGGCGCTGCCGGAGCGGGTCGACGAGATCGCCGCCATGAACGTCGATCACGTCACCATCACCATCAACATGATCGATCCCGAGATCGGCGCGCGGATCTATCCGTGGATCTTCCACGAGCACCGGCGCTGGACCGGGATCGAGGCGTCACGCATCCTGCATGAGCGCCAGATGCTCGGCCTGGAGCGGCTCGTCGCCCGCGGCATTCTGGTCAAGATCAACTCGGTGCTGATTCCCGGCGTCAACGATGCGCACCTTCCCGCCGTCCATGCTGCCGTGATGGCGCGCGGCGCCTTCCTGCACAACATTATGCCGCTGATCTCCGATCCGGC
This sequence comes from Rhodoplanes serenus, assembly GCA_009720755.1. Taxonomy (GTDB): domain Bacteria; phylum Pseudomonadota; class Alphaproteobacteria; order Rhizobiales; family Xanthobacteraceae; genus Rhodoplanes; species Rhodoplanes serenus. The sequence goes on along the minus strand of WNKV01000018.1, from coordinate 38,915 downwards.
GCACGGCACTCATTACGGGCTGACCGGGCAGCGCGGGCCGACGCCGGCCGAGCTTGCCGCCGTGCAGGACGCCTGCGGCGGCGGCGCCCGGCTGATGCGCCACTGCCGCCAGTGCCGGGCCGATGCGGTCGGCATGCTGGGCGAGGACCGCGGCAGCGAGTTCACCATGGATCGCATTCCCGAGACGGTGGCCTACGATCCGAGCGCCCGCGACGCCTATCGCGACGTCGTCGCGCGCGAGCGCGTCGACCACGACGCGGCGCGCCGCGCGGCCGCCGCCGTGCTCGACGAGGTCGAGGCGGAGGTGCCGGTGCTGGTGGCGGTGGCGACCCAGGGCGGCGGCCGCGTCAACCTGCATTTCGGCAAGGCGACCGAGTTCCACATCTACGAGGCCTCGACCATCGGGGTGCGCTTCGCCGGAGTCCGCCGGGTGGAGGAGAACTATTGCCGCGGCGGCTGGGGCGAAGACGGCTATCTGGAGCGGATCATCGCGGCGCTGGCCGGCGTCGAGGCGGTGCTGTGCGCCAAGATCGGCGCCTGCCCGGCCCAGGCGTTCGAGGCCGCCGGCCTCGTCGTCACCGACGCCTACGCCCAGGACTATGTCGAGACCGCGGTCGCGACGTGGTTTGCCGAGGCCCGCGGTCGCCGCCGCCGAGCCCTCACGGCATGAGACGGAGCACCCGTCGAGACAACCCGATGGCGCCTGGCGCCGACCACAGGAGAATCACCATGGCTTTGAAGATCGTCGCCTCGCAATGCACCGTGTGCGGGGCCTGCGAGTTCGAGTGTCCCAACGCCGCCATCAAGATGAAGCGCGACGTCTACATCATCGACGCCGCCAAATGCACCGAGTGCGACGGCGACGAGCCGAAATGCGCCGCGGTGTGCCCGGTCCCGGACACCTGTATCGCCGCCTGAGCCGCCGCCATGATGTCCGCGGGCCGTCACGCCGCCGTTCCGGAACCGACCGACTGGCTCGGCCGGCCCGTCTCCTGCGTCGACTGCCCGCACGACAGCATGCGCGCCGAGGGGCGCTGCGACCGCGGACGGGTGTGCGTGCGCGATCGCCGCGTGCGCCGGATCGACCGCTTCTTCGCCGGCAATCCCGGTGAGGCCGAAGCCTATCTGGATCATCCCTATTTCGAGATCCGGGCGCTCGCCGCCAAGCGCGCCAGCCTGTTCCTGATCGCCCGCCTGGTCGGCGATCCGGAGCCGGACGTGCGGGCCGCGGTGGCGCAGCGGCTGCCGCTCGCCCGCGTCGTCCATCTGCGCGACGATCCAGACCGCAAGGTCCGCATGGTGATGGCCCAGCGCCTGGAAGGCGCCGCGCTCGTCGCCATGCTGGCCGACCCCGATTACGCCGTGCGGCTCGTCGCGGTGCGTCACGTTCCGGTGGACGTGCTGCCGAGCGCCATGCAGGACCCCGACCCGCAGGTGCGCTGCGAGGTCGCCCGCCGAATGAAGCCGGACGTGCTACCGGCGATGCTCTACGACGTCGACCCGCTGGTGCGCATCGCGGCGGCCGAGCGCCTGGCGCCGGCCCAGCTCGTCGCACTGGTCGGTGATCCCGATCTGCGTGTCCGCTGGATCGTGGCGGAGCGCGGCGACGTCGCGGCGCTGCCGCGGCTGTGCAACGACCCCGATCCCGAGGTGAGTGCCCGCGCCCGCGCCCGGCTGGCGGCGCTCGAGCCGCGATCGTGCGAGGAGAACGACGATGCGCCGTGACGACGACGAGGTGGAGCTGCGCCGCCCGCCGCGCTTCCTGCCCGGCGAGAAGGTGTGCTCCGTCGCGCATGTGAGGAACGACGGCACCTTTCCGGGCCGCGACATCGGTGACGTGCTGGTGCGCAAGGGCGACCTCGGCTATGTGCGCGACGTCGGCACCTTCCTTCAGCGCTTCTACATCTACGCGGTCGAGTTCGTCGATCGCGCCGTGGTGGTCGGCATGCGGGGGCGCGAGCTCGTCAGCCTCGACCGACCCGCCGAATCCGCTCGCGCCCCCATCGGAGAGTCGCCGTGAAGATCATGATCCGCCGCACCGACAAGGGCCTGTCCGCCTATGTGCCGAAGAAGGACCTGGAGCAGCCCATCGTGGCGTTGGAGAAGGACAGCCTGTGGGGTGGCTGGGTGAAGCTGAAGAACGGCTGGACGCTGGAGCTGCCCGACATGCCGGCCGAGACACGGCTGCCGGTGACCGTCGAAGCACGCCGCATCGGCGAGTAGCGCGCCTGAGGCCGGTCGCGATCCGACGCGCGACGACGGCGTGAAAACGACAGAAGAAGGGCCGGTGGCGGAGTATCCGCCGCCGGCCTTCGTCTGCCTGCCATCGCGTGGCGGGATGTTCGGAGACGCCGCCCCTCCGCCTACGACATCGAGCACCAGATCGTTGCGCGATGACGGCGTCGCCCGTGCGGAGCCATAGCCCGTCTGGGGTCATCGCCCATACGGGGTCACACTGTTTCCGGGTGATCAGTTCGCCGTCGTTCCGGGGCGCGGCACCCGGATCGGCGCTTCGCGTCGTCCGGGCGCAGGCTCCGCCGCGAACCCGGAACCCAGCGGAACACGTGATCCCGCGGAAAATTTTTGACTCTCGGCTGGATTCCGGACAGCCGCTTCGCGGCTTCCGGAATGACCGCCGAATGGATCAGCCGAATCTCATGTCATGGCGCGCGGCTCGCGATCGTTCGCATGAGACGCGACCAGACCGGCCCGCATGTCCGACACGACGCGACAGACGTCGCTCACGACGTCGCTCACGACAACGCGGTTGTCGGCCTTGTCGGCTTCCGGACAACACGGCGCGGCCGCCCGCGGACCCGCCGACGATCATGAAACACCATGCGACAGAGGCACATCGGCGGTTCTTGCGAGATCCGATCGCGCTTGGCACGCGGGTTGCTCATCAGAGGGCGGACGGCGCCGCTGTCACCACCGACGCGACGGCGCGAGAGAAAGGAACCGAGATGGCTCTGCGACAGATCGCATTCTACGGCAAGGGTGGCATCGGCAAGTCGACCACCTCCCAGAACACCCTCGCGGCGCTGGTCGAGATGGGTCAGCGCATCCTCATCGTCGGCTGCGACCCCAAGGCCGACTCCACTCGCCTGATCCTCAACACCAAGATGCAGGACACCGTGCTCAGCCGCGCGGCCGAGGCCGGCTCGGTCGAGGACCTCGAGCTCGAGGACGTGCTCAAGATCGGCTACAAGGGCATCAAGTGCACGGAGTCCGGCGGTCCGGAGCCGGGCGTCGGCTGTGCCGGCCGCGGCGTCATCACCGCCATCAACTTCCTGGAGGAGAACGGCGCCTACGACGACGTCGATTATGTCTCCTACGACGTGCTGGGCGACGTGGTGTGCGGCGGCTTCGCCATGCCAATCCGCGAGAACAAGGCGCAGGAAATCTACATCGTGATGTCCGGCGAGATGATGGCGCTCTACGCCGCCAACAACATCTCCAAGGGCATCCTCAAATACGCCCATTCGGGTGGCGTGCGACTCGGCGGGCTGATCTGCAACGAGCGCCAGACCGATCGCGAGATCGATCTCTCCGAGGCGCTGGCCAAGAAGCTCAACACCAAGCTCATCCACTTCGTGCCGCGCGACAACATCGTGCAGCATGCCGAGCTGCGCCGCCAGACCGTGATTCAGTACGCTCCCGACTCCAAGCAGGCCGAGGAGTACCGGACGCTGGCGAAGAAGATCCACGAGAACTCCGGCCAGGGCACCATCCCGACGCCGGTCTCCATGGACGAGCTGGAGCAGATGCTGCTCGACTTCGGCATCATGAAGACCGAGGAGCAGCAGCTCGCCGAGTTGCAGGCCAAGGAAGCAGCCCGCGCCGCCGCGGCGGCCGTGTGAACCCGATGGCGTGACGGGCGGCGCGCGCCGACGCGCAGTCGTGCCGCCCGGATCACCGAAGCAGGAACGAGCCATGAGCCTCGATCACGAGAACGATGCCGCATTCAACGAGGCCCTCATCGCCGAGGTGCTGTCCGCCTACCCGGACAAGTTCGCCAAGCGGCGTCGCAAGCACCTGGCGGTCGCCAAGCCCGCGGGCGCCGATGCCGACGCGGCGCCCGGCGAGGAGGGCCATCTGCTCTCCGAATGCGACGTGAAGTCGAACGTCAAGTCGATTCCCGGCGTGATGACCATCCGCGGCTGCTCCTATGCCGGCTCCAAGGGCGTGGTGTGGGGACCCGTCAAGGACATGGTCCACATCAGCCACGGCCCGGTCGGCTGCGGCCACTACTCGTGGTCGCAGCGCCGCAACTACTACAGCGGCACCACCGGCATCGACTCCTTCGTCACCATGCAGGTCACCTCCGACTTCCAGGAGCGCGACATCGTCTTCGGCGGCGACAAGAAGCTCGCCAAGGTGATCGACGAGCTGGAGGAGATGTTCCCGCTCAGCCGCGGCATCTCGATCCAGTCGGAATGCCCGATCGGCCTGATCGGCGACGACATCGAGGCGGTGGCCAAGAAGAAGGGCAAGGAGATCGGCAAGACCATCGTGCCGGTGCGCTGCGAAGGCTTCCGGGGCGTGTCGCAGTCGCTCGGCCACCACATCGCCAACGACACCATCCGCGACTGGGTGCTGGACAAGAAGGATACCGGCTTCGAGCCCGGTCCCTACGACGTCTCGGTGATCGGCGACTACAACATCGGCGGCGATGCGTGGGCGTCGCGGCGTTTGCTGGAGGACATGGGCCTGCGGGTCATCGGCAACTGGTCCGGTGACGCCACCCTCGCCGAGATGGAGCGCGCGCCGCTCGGCAAGCTCAACCTCATCCACTGCTATCGGTCGATGAACTACATCTGCCGGCACATGGAGGAGAAGCACGGCGTTCCGTGGATGGAGTACAACCTGTTCGGGCCGAGCCAGATCGCCGCCTCGCTGCGCAAGATCGCCAAGCATTTCGGCCCGGAGATCGAGGCCAAGGCCGAGGCGGTGATCGCCAGCTACCAGCCACTGGTCGACGCCGTCGTCGCCAAGTACAGGCCGCGGCTCGAAGGCAAGTCGGTGATGCTCTATGTCGGCGGGCTGCGGTCACGCCACGTCGTCACCGCCTATGATGATCTCGGCATGCGGATCGTCGGCACCGGCTATGAGTTCGCCCACAACGACGACTATCAGCGCACCGGCCACTATGTCGTGCCCGGCACGCTGATCTACGACGACGTCACCGGCTACGAGCTGGAGAAGTTCATCGAGGGCATCCGGCCCGATCTGGTCGGCTCCGGCATCAAGGAGAAGTACCCGGTTCAGAAGATGGGCATCCCGTTCCGTCAGATGCACTCGTGGGACTACTCCGGCCCGTATCACGGCTACGATGGGTTCGCGATCTTCGCTCGCGACATGGACAAGGCGATCAACAATCCGGTCTGGGGGCTGTTCGATCCGCCCTGGAAGAAGAAGGACGCGCCTGTCCTGCAAGCGGCCGAGTAGACCGCGGCCAGAAGGCGAGTCGGCGGCCGAATGGACGGCCGCCGGCCACGGCCGACGGGCGGGAGCGAGACAGTCATTTTGCGAGCGTGCCGGAGCCGCGATCCGCGGCGGCGCGACGAGACCAGAGACGAGACGACAGGAGTTCACCATGCCACAGTCGGCCGAGCGGGTTCTGGATCACGCGACGCTGTTTCGCGAGCCCGAATACCGCGAGATGTTGGCGCGCAAGCGCGACACCATGGAATGCCCGGCCTCCACCGAGGCGGTCGCGGCCCAGAGCGACCACACCAAGACCTGGGCGTATCGCGAGAAGAACCTCGCCCGCGAGGCGGTGTCGATCAACCCGGCGAAGGCGTGCCAGCCGCTCGGCGCGGTGTTCGCGGCGGCCGGGTTCGAGAAGACCATGTCCTTCGTGCACGGCTCGCAGGGCTGCGTGGCGTATTACAGGTCCCACCTGTCGCGCCACTTCAAGGAGCCGGCCTCGGCGGTGTCCTCCTCGATGACCGAGGACGCCGCGGTGTTCGGCGGTCTCAACAACATGATCGACGGGCTGGCCAACACCTACGCGCTGTACGGCCCCAAGATGATCGCCGTGTCGACCACCTGCATGGCCGAGGTGATCGGTGACGACCTCCAGTCATTCATCGAGAACGCCCGCGCCAAAGGCTCGATTCCGCAGGAATTCGATGTCCCTTATGCGCACACGCCCGCCTTCGTCGGCAGCCATGTCGACGGCTACGACGTGATGATCAAGGGCGTGCTCGAGCACTTTTGGGACGGCCAGGAGCGCAGCCCGAACGACAAGATCAACATCGTGCCGGGCTTCGATGGCTTCTGTGTCGGCAACAACCGCGAGCTGAAGCGCATCCTCGACCTGATGGGCGTGTCCTATACGCTGATCCAGGACGCCTCCGATCAGTTCGACACGCCCTCCGACGGCAGCTTCCGCATGTATGCGGGCGGCACCACGCTGGCCGACACCGCGGCGGCCCTGAACGCCAAGGCGACCGTCTCGTTGCAGCACTGGTGCACGCGCAAGACGCTCGACTATGCGGCCGAGAAGGGGCAGGAGACAGCGAGCTTCCACTATCCGCTCGGCGTCGGCGCCACCGACGAGCTGGTGATGAAGATCGCGGCACTCGCCGGGGTCGACATCCCGGCGGCCCTCGACCTCGAGCGTGGCCGCTTGGTCGATGCCATCGCGGACAGCCAGGCATATCTGCACGGCAAGACGTACGCGATCTACGGCGATCCGGACTTCGTCCACGCGATGGCGCGCTTCGTCATGGAGACGGGCGGCGAGCCGACCCACTGCCTCGCCACCAACGGCACCAAGGCGTGGGAGGAGGAGATGCAGGCGCTGCTGTCGTCCTCGCCGTTCGGCAAGGGCGCCAAGGTGTGGGCCGGCAAGGACCTCTGGCACCTCCGCTCGCTGTTGTTCACCGAGCCGGTCGATCTCCTGGTCGGCAACTCGTACGGCAAGTACGTGTCGCGCGACACCGGCACGCCGCTGATCCGCCTGACCTTCCCGATCTTCGATCGGCACCACCACCACCGCTTCCCGCTGATCGGCTATCAGGGCGGCCTCAACCTGCTGCGCACCGTGCTCGACGTGATCTTCGACAAGCTCGATCGCGACGGCGATGTCGCCGGCGAGACCGATATCTCGTTCGACCTGACGCGGTGATCACGATGCTCCCTCTCCCCGCTCGCGGGGAGAGGTGAAAGGAGGGCACGGCGCCTGCTCTCCCTCTCCCCGCCTGCGGGGAGAGGGTCGGGGTGAGGGGTGGAGATCTCGTGAGGAGCGCAAGCCGGCGATGTGGAGATGCCCCCTCACCCGACCGAGCTGCGCTCGGTCGACCTCTCCCCGCCTGCGGGGAGAGGTGAAGAGAAGAGAGTTTGTGGCCCCTCTCGATCTGGTCGGCGAGGGAGAGGTGAAGAAAGGCACGGCGCCTGCTCTCCCTCTCCCCGCCTGCGGGGAGAGGGTCGGGGTGAGGGGCGGATATCTCGTGAGGGGCGATGGTTCGGCGATGTGGAAACGTCCCCTCACCCGACCGAGCTGCGCTCGGTCGACCTCTCCCCGCTCGCGGGGAGAGGTGAAGGGAAGGGAGTTTGCGGCCCCTCTCGATCTGGTCGGCGAGGGAGAGGTGAAGGAAGGCACGGCGCTTGCTCTCCCTCTCCCCGCCTGCGGGGAGAGTGTCGGGGTGAGGGGTGGATATCTCGTGAGGGGTGGAGATCTCGCGAGGAGCGGCGAGACGGGTGACGAGCGCACCGAGAAGGCCGAGGAGCCTTCGGCGCGACGGCGGAGACAGGTGACATGCTGAAGGACCGGGTCAAGGCGCTGTTCGAAGAGCCGGGCTGTGCCCACAACACCGCGAAGTCCGAGGCGGCGCGCAAGGCCGGCTGCTCCAAGCCGCTGACGCCCGGCGCCGCGGCCGGCGGCTGTGCGTTCGACGGCGCCAAGATCGCGCTCCAGCCGGTCACCGACGCAGCCCATCTGGTGCACGGCCCGCTCGCCTGCGAGGGCAACTCCTGGGACAATCGGGGCTCCGCCTCGTCCGGCTCCGATCTGTGGCGGCGCAGCTTCACCACCGACCTGACCGAGCTCGACATCGTCGCGGGCCACAGCGAGAAGAAGCTCTACCGCGCCATCCGCGAGATCGCCCAGCGGTTCGAGCCGGCCGCGATCTTCGTCTACGCCACCTGCGTCACCGCGCTGATCGGCGACGACATCGACGCGGTGTGCCGGCACGCCGCCGAACGCTACGGCCTGCCGGTGGTGCCGGTGCATGGTGCCGGCTTCGTCGGCTCGAAGAATTTCGGCAACAAGCTGGCCGGCCAGGCGCTGCTCGATCATGTCATCGGCACGGTGGAGCCGGACGACGTCGGCCCGACCGATCTCGTCATCCTCGGCGAGTTCAACCTGGCGGGCGAGTTCTGGCAGGTGAAGCCGTTGCTCGATCGGCTCGGCATCCGGGTCCGCGCCTGCGTGCCCGGCGATGCGCGCTATGCTGACATCGCCGCCGCCCACACGGCGCGGGCCACGCTGGTGGTGTGCTCGACCGCGCTGGTCGGCCTCGCGCGGCGGATGCGCGAGCGGTGGGGCATCCCGTACATCGAAGGCTCGTTCTACGGCGTGCTCGACACCTCGGAGACCCTGCGCCAGATCGCCCGCCTGCTGGTCGCGCGCGGCGCGCCGGCCGATCTCGTCACCCGCACCGAGGCGCTGGTGACGGCCGAGGAGACGCGGGCTGCGGCCCGCCTGGCGCCCTACCGCACGCGGCTCGCCGGCAAGCGGGTGCTGCTCAACACCGGCGGCGTCAAGTCGTGGTCGGTGGTGTCGGCCCTGATGGAGATCGGCATGGAGGTGGTCGGCACCGCCACCAAGAAGTCGACCCCGGAGGACAAGCAGCGCATCGCCATCCTGATGCGGGACGACCCGCACATGTTCGAGTCGATGGCGCCGCGCGATCTCTATCGCATGCTCGCCGACGGCGAGGCCGACATCATGCTGTCGGGCGGCCGCACCCAGTTCATCGCTCTCAAGGCGAAGACGCCCTGGCTCGACATCAATCAGGAGCGCATCCACCCCTATGCGGGTTACGACGGCATGATCGAGCTGGTGCGGCAGATCGATCTCGCGCTCCACAATCCGGTGTGGGCGCAGGTGCGCACGCCGGCGCCGTGGGATGCAGACGGGCGCCTCATCGAGGAGGTGGCGAGTCTGCCCGCCACGGGTGCCCCTTCACCTCTCCCCGTCACGGACCTCTCTTCACCTCTCCCCACTGGGGAGAGGTCGCGTGCGCAGCACGCGGGTGAGGGGAAGCCGACCTCGGCGATCGCTGATCCCCATCACCCGGCGCCTTCGGCGCCGACCTCCCCCCGACAGGGAGAGGCGACCGAGAGCGTGGCCGGCGTCGCACCAGAATCTTTGCTTGCAGAGATGGCGTCGCCGCAGCCCGACGACTCGTTCGCGGCCCGCCATCGGAAGAAATTCGCGGCGACCCGGGTCGATGCCTCCGATCCCGACTATCTGGCGCGGCACCGCAAGAAGTTCGCGGCCTCCGGCGCCGACGACATGGGTGAGTGCTGACATGCCTGTGATCGCCGCCCCCCACAAGGCCGCCTCCGTCAACCCGCTGAAGTCGTCGCAGCCGCTCGGCGCCGCGCTCGCCTTCCTGGGCGTCGCCGAGGCGATGCCACTGTTGCACGGCAGCCAGGGTTGCACCTCCTTCGCGCTCGTGCAGTGCGTGCGCCACTTCAAGGAGACGATCCCGCTCCAGACCACCGCCATGGACGAGGTGGCGACGATCCTCGGCGGCGCCGATCATCTGGAGGAAGCGCTGCTCAACCTGAAGAACCGCACCCGGCCGAAGCTGATCGGCGTCTGCACCACGGCGCTGGTGGAGACCCGCGGCGAGGACTTCGCCGGCGATCTCGCGCTGGTCCGCAAGAGGCGCGCCGCCGAGCTCGCCGGCACCGACGTGGTTCTGGTCCACACGCCGGATTTCGACGGCGCGCTGGAGGAAGGCTTCGGCAAGGCCGTCAAGGCGCTGGTCGAGGCGCTGGTGCCGGCGGCGCCGCGCCGCGCGGCGGAGACCGGCAAGGTGGCGATCTTTCCGGGCTGGCATCTCACCGTCGCCGATCTCGATCTCGTGCGCGACACCGTCGAGAGCTTCGGCCTCGATCCGGTGATCGTGCCGGACATCTCCGGATCGCTCGACGGCACCGTGCCGGGCCGCTGGATTCCGACCACCTATGGCGGCACGCCCGTCGAGGCGATTCGCGACCTCGGCTCCGTCGCCCATGCGATCGCCATCGGCGAGCATGTGCGGCCGGCCGTGGAGGCGCTGGCGGCGCGCGCCGGGGTGCCGTTCACCGTGGTCGAGACGCTGTCGACGCTCGCCGCCGCCGATCGCTTCGTCGCGCTGCTGGCGCGGCTCTCCGGCCGGCCGGTGCCGGCGCGGCTGCGCCGCGCCCGCAGCCGCTTGCAGGACGCGATGCTCGACGGCCACTTCCATTTCGCCGGCAAGCGCGTCGCCATCGCGGCCGAGCCGGATCACCTCTACGGCCTCGCGACACTGTTCGCCGGCCTCGGTGCCGAGATCGCGGTCGCGGTGACGACGACGGGCCGTTCGCCCAGTCTCGCCGCGGTGCCGGCCGCCGAGGTGGTGGTCGGCGATCTCGACGAGCTGGAGCTGCGCGCCGGCGCCACCGGCTGCGATCTCCTGGTCACCCACAGCCACGGCCGCCAGGCATCGGAGCGGCTCGGCGTGCCGCTGATGCGGGTCGGCTTTCCGATCTTCGATCGGCTCGGCGGACCCTATCGTCGCGGCGTGCTCTACGACGGCGTGCGCGACCTGATCTTCGACGCTGCCAACATCGTCCAGGCCCATCAGCCCGTTCACACCCCGGACAGCCTCGATCCGTTCCGGGACCGCGGAGAGCCCCATGTCAGCCGTTCGTCGCCTGCGCCTCATTGATACCGACGAGCCGACGCCGACGGCGTCTCCCGCCGTGCGGGTCGCCATCGCGACCGGCGACCGCCGCACCCTCGACGCGCATTTCGGCTCGGCCCGCTGCTTCGTCGTCTACGACGTGACGGCGCAGGGCTGGACCGCGGTCGAGACCGTCACCTTCGATCTCGTCCCCGACCAGCAGGGCCGCCACGCCGCCGAGGGCGACGACCGCATCGGCCCCAAGATCGATGCGCTCGCCGGCTGCCACCTGCTGTTCTGCGTGGCCATCGGCGGCCCCTCGGCGGCCCGCGTGGTGGCGGCGAAGATCCATCCGGTGAAGCTGCCGCCGCAGCCGATCGAGGCGGTGCTGGAGCGCACCCGCGCGATGCTGGCCGGCGCGCCGCCGCCGTGGCTGCGCAAGGTGCTGGCCGGCGCCGGCATCGGCGGCGCGACCAACGCCGGCGGGCCGGCCGGCAAGCCGTCCTTCGTCGACGACTGAGAGCCGCGCCATGTCCGACGCCATGACGCCGCCATCGAGCACGAGCCCCGCCGCGGTTGCCGCGAGCGATCTCGCCGCGGCCGAGGTCGCCGCCACGGCGGCCGCGCTCGCAACACCCTTCGTGCAGAGCCTGGTTCGTCTGCTCCGCGCCCAGGATGGATTCGGCGCCTGGGAGGGTCGCAGCGACGCCAAGCTGCTCGCCCCTTACATCGTCACCCGCGAGCAGCGCCGCGCCATGCCGATCATGGGCGATCCGAGCCCGGAGGTGCTGTGGCGCGTCGAGCAGTATTACGGCGCTGTCGGGCTCGCCATCGAGCACCACACCGGGCTCGTCGCCAGCCCGATGATCCAGATGCATCGCGAGGGCTTCGGTCGCGTCATTCTCACGGTCGGCAAGCTGGTGGTGCTGTCGCGTCACCTGCGCGATGTCCATCGCTTCGGCTTCGAGAGCCTGGCGGCGCTGGCGGCCGGCGGCGAGAAGCTGGTCGCCGGCTGCGTGGCGACGATCGAGACCTATCCGGAGGTGGCGCGCGCCTGACCGCGTGCTGCCTCTAACGCGGCAAACCCGAGGCCGCCCGAGGAGGACACCGATGTTCATCACCCGTGACGGGACCCCGTGGGAGCCCGCCTATCTCACCGCCATCGACGGCAACAAGTGCATCGGCTGCGGCCGCTGCTACAAGGTCTGCGCCCGCGACGTCATGCATCTGATGGGCGTCGACGAGGACGACGAGCTGGTCGCCTGCGCGGCCGACGAGGACGACGACGACGAGGAGTTCGTCCGCAAGGTGATGGTGCTGCATCAGGCCGGCAACTGCATCGGCTGCGGTGCCTGCGCCCGAGTGTGCCCGAAGGGCTGCCAGACCCATGTGGGGGCCGCCGTCCTGGCGGCGGCGTGACGCCATGCCGGCCCCCGGCGCCAGGGTCAGCCGATCCGCGGTGCCGCCTGCGGTCGCGGGCGAGACGCGGGCCGGCGCTTGCGGCAGTGCTCGCCGTGCCGCCGCGGTCTATCGCGGCCTCACCGGATGGTGGCCCGAGGAGGTCAGCATCCATGCCGACGACGACTTCGACCGTCACGTCTTCGCCTCGGCGATCGCGGTGGCGGCGGCCGGCGGCCGCGCCGTGGCGTCGCGTCTGGGTCTCAGCGGTGTCGATTTCGGCCGCCTCGTCGCTGTCCGGTTTCCGGGCGCCGACGTGCTGTTCGCGCCCGACGACGGCGAGACCGCGCCGGCCGACGACGAGATCGCCATGGTGCGGGCGCTGCTGCTCGCCTCGGCGAGCCGCGACGGCGAGGACACCGCGTGGCTCGCCGCCATCGTGGCGCGCCGGGCGGTCGAGCCCAACCATCTGTGGGAGGATCTCGGCCTGCGCGATCGCGCCGAGCTGTCGCGGCTGCTCGCTCGCCACTTCGCTCCGCTCGCCGCTCGCAACACCCGCAACATGCGTTGGAAGCGGTTCTTCTATCGCACCCTGTGCGAGACCGACGGCATCGTGCTGTGCGCCACGCCGGTGTGCACCGCCTGCGGCGACTTCGACCTGTGCTTCGGTGAGGAGACTGGTGAGAGCCGGCTCGCCCGCGCCCGCCGCGGGAGCGCCGCGCCGCTGTCGTGATCCCGACCGCCGCGGATGTCGACTCGTCCTGCCCGGCGCGCGCCGGGCTTCGACGTTCTGAGACACTCTCGACAAGGCCCTTGCCGGAAACCCGACATCGAAGCCGACATCGGCGCCGCGGCGGCCTTGTCGGATTTGCGACGCGGCTGCCGGACCAGCCGCGACGATGTCGCGAAACCGCTGGGGCACAGGCGCTTTCGCACTGCGGTGCGATTTGGCACGCCGGTTGCTCCGTGGTCGTGACGCGATGCCATGGAGCACCACCATGATCACCCTGTCGTCCGAAGCCGCCGCTGCCGTGAGAACCGCGATGACGCGGGCCGGAAAGCCCGCCGCCGGTCTCCGGGTGATGATCGAGGCGGGCGGCTGTGCCGGCCACAAATACATGATCGGCCTCGACGCGGCGCCGCGCGACGACGACCTCGTGCTCGAGTCCGAGGGCGTGACGGTGTTCGTCGATCCGCAGTCGCAGCCGATGCTGGACGGGCTGACCATCGGGTTCGCCGAGACGCTCGCCGGGAAGGGCTTCACCTTCGACAACCCGTGCCGCTCCCGCTGCGGCTGCGGCAAGTCGTGCGGCTGAGGAGGCGACGATGCACGGATCGTTTCCCTCCGCCGCGCCGATCGCCGAGACGGCCGCCGCGATGCCGTTGCGCGAAAAACTGATCGCCGATGCGGTGGAGGCGCTGCGCCCCAACCTGAAGAAGCACGGCGGCGATTGCGAGCTCGTCTGCATCGAGGGCAGCACCGTGCATGTGCGGCTCACCGGGTCGTGCGTCGGCTGCGTGCTCGCCTCGGTGACGGTCGCCGGCGTGCAGGGCCGCCTGATGAAAGCACTCGGCTTCCCGATCCGCGTCGTCTCGGTGACGTGAGGAGGAGAGCGATGCTGCGATCCGCGCATTCGAACGTGTCGCGCGACACGCCCGCCGGCCCGGTCGTGCTCAACGACACCACGCTGCGCGATGGCGAGCAGGCGCCCGGCGTCGCCTTCACGGCGGCCGAGAAGGTGGCGATCGCGAGCGCGCTCGCTGCGGCCGGCGTCACCGAGGCCGAGGTCGGCACGCCCGCCATGGGGGCCCAGGAGATCGCCGCCATCCGGGCCGTGGTGGAGGCCGATCTGCCGCTCATCGCCATCGCCTGGTGCCGCATGCGGCGCGAGGACGTCGATGCGGCGCGCGCCGCCGGCGTCACCATGGTGAACCTGTCGGTGCCGGTCTCCGATGTGCAGATCGCCGCGAAGATCAAGGGCGGGCGCGCCGCCGCGCTGGCGATGCTCGCCGACGTGGTCGGCCATGCCCGCCGTCACGGCCTCGCGGTGGCGGTCGGCGGCGAGGATTCCTCCCGCGCCGACGTCGGCTTTCTGACCGAGGTCCTCGCCGCCGCGAAGGCGGCCGGCGCCCGCCGCTTCCGCATCGCCGACACGCTCTCGGTGCTGGACCCGTTCTCGACCCACGCGCTGGTGTCGGCGCTGCGGCGGACCACCGATCTCGAAATCGAGTTCCATGGGCACGACGATCTCGGGCTGGCCACCGCCAACACGCTCGCCGCCGTGCAGGCCGGCGCCACCCATGCCTCGGTGACGGTAATCGGGCTCGGCGAGCGCGCCGGCAACGCGCCGCTGGAGGAGGTCGCGGTGGCGCTCAAGCAGCTCCACGGCCGCGACACCGGCGTCGACTTTGCCCGTCTCGGCGACATCGCCGCCGTCGTCGCCGCGGCGGCGCGGCGGCCGATCCCGGTCGCCAAGGCGATCGTCGGCGATCACATCTTCACCCACGAGTCCGGCATCCATGTCGACGGTCTGCTCAAGGATCACCGCACCTATCAGGCGCTCGATCCCGGGCTGCTCGGTCGCGCCCATCGCATCACCCTCGGCAAGCATTCCGGGGTCGCCGCGGTGACGATGGCCCTCGACGCCCTGCGCCTGTCGGCCGACGCGGATGAGGTGGCGCAGATTCTCGCCCGCGTGCGCGACCGCGCGCTCGCCACCAAGGCGCCCGTCGACGACGACGCCCTGCGGGCGATCTGGCGGGCGGTGCGGGGACGCGATGCGGCGCGCGCCGCCGCGTGTGATGCCGCTGTCTGCACGCGCAGTCACGAGGAGGTGGTGTGATGGGCTCTTGCAACGAACCGGCTCCCAGCTTTCCGGCCGGCACGCTGGCCCGCTTGAAGACGGCGGCCTCGGCCGAGGAGTTCTTCGTCCTCCTCGCCGTGCCCTACGAGAACAAAGTGCTGAACGTGGCGCGCCTGCACATCCTCAAGCGGATGGGCGAGTATCTCGACGGCGACGATCTCGACGGCGTTCCCGAGGCGGTGGCGCTGGCCCGCTGCCGCGCCGTGCTGGCCCGCGCCTACGAGGAGTTCGCGGCCTCGTCGCCGCTCGATCGGCGTGTCTTCAAGGTGCTCAAGGACGCCGTTGCGCCGAAGCGGCCGGCCGGCTTCGTGCCTTTCGACGATCTCAAGTGACCGGAGAAACCAGGTGACCAGGACGGGCATGCACGTCGTCGTCTGCATCAAGCAGGTGCCGGATTCGGCGCAGATCCGCGTCCATCCGGTCACCAACACCATCATGCGGCAGGGGGTGCCGACGATCATCAACCCGTACGATCTGTACGCGGTCGAGGAGGCGCTGCGGCTGCGCGACCGGCACGGCGGCACGGTGACGGTGCTCACCATGGGGCCGCCGATGGCGGAGGAGTCATTGCGCAAGGCGCTGACCTTCGGGGCCGATCGCGCCGTGCTCTTGACCGACCGCTTCTTCGCCGGCTCCGACACGCTGGCGACCAGCTACGCGCTGGCCTCGGCCATCACGGCCATCGGCGAGCGGTTCGAGCCGGTCGACATCGTCTTCACCGGCAAGCAGACCATCGACGGCGACACCGCCCAGGTCGGGCCGGGCATCGCCAAGCGGCTCGGCCTCGCCCAGCTCACCTATGTGTCGCGGGTCGCGGCGCTCGATCTCGCCGGCGGCACCATCGAGGTGGATCGCCGCGCCGAGGGCGGCGTGCAGGCGCTGCGCACGCGGCTGCCCTGCCTCGTCACCATGCTGGAAGGCACCAACGAGATTCGCCGCGGCTCACTGCCCGACGCCCTGCGCGCCGCCCGCGCCGAGATCGCCGTGTGGAGCGCCAAGGATGCCGGCATCGCCGACGTCACCAAGTGCGGCCTGCGCGGCTCGCCCACCGTGGTGAAGCGCGTGTTCGCGCCGACGCCACGGGCCGAGAAGGCCACCCTGGTCGACCCGGCCGGCGCCGGCGCGGCCGATGCCCTGATCGCCGCCATGTTCGCGGCCCGGCCTCGCCTCGAGGCCGAGCTGGCGACCCTGGTGCGCGGCTACTGACCGGACGGAGAGCATCATGGCGCAGCCGGACAAGCCTGCCGCCGCGGCGGGGCGCGCGAACACCAAGAAGGAGCTGCCCGAGCGGTTCAGGCAGCACAAGCACGTCTGGGTGTTCGTCGAGCAGGAGCGTGGCCAGGTCCATCCGGTGTCGTGGGAGCTGATGGGCGAGGGCCGCAAGCTCGCCGACAAGCTCGGTGTCCAGCTCGCCGGCGTGGTGATCGGGCCGCCCGGACCCGCCGTCGCCGAGGCGGCCCGCGAGGCCGCCTGCTGGGGCGCCGATCTCGTCTACACCATCACGAACGAGATCCTGGCGGAGTATCGCAACGAGCCCTATTCGAAGGCGCTGACCGACCTGGTCGAGACCCACAAGCCCGAGATCCTGCTGCTCGGCGCCACCACGCTCGGCCGCGATCTCGCCGGCTCGGTGGCGACCACGCTGGCCACCGGCCTCACCGCCGACTGCACGGCGCTCGACGTCGATGCCGACGGCTCGCTTGCCGCGACCCGGCCGACCTTCGGCGGCTCGCTCCTGTGCACCATCTACACGCTCAACTTCCGGCCCCAGATGGCCACCGTGCGGCCGCGTGTGATGGCGATGCCGGAGCGCGTCGAGCGGCCGCTCGGCCGGCTCGTCGAGCATCCGCTCGCCATGGTGGAGGAGGACGTCGTCACCAAGGTGCTGCGCTTCCTGCCCGACCGTGATCAGGCGACCTCGAACCTCGCCTATGCGGACGTGGTGGTGGCCGGCGGCCTCGGCCTCGGCTCGCCGGAGAACTTTCAGCTCGTGCAGCAGCTCGCCGGGGTGCTCGGCGGCGAGTACGGCTGCTCGCGGCCACTGGTGCAGAAGGGCTGGCAGCCGGCCGAGCGGCAGATCGGCCAGACCGGCAAGACCATCCGGCCCAAGCTCTACATCGCGGCCGGCATCTCGGGGGCGATCCAGCATCGCGTCGGTGTCGAAGGCGCCGACCTGATCGTCGCCATCAACACCGACAAGAACGCGCCGATCTTCGACTTCGCCCATATCGGCGTCGTCGGTGACGCGATGCATCTGCTGCCGATGCTCACCGAGGCGTTCCGCCGCCGGCTGTCGCCCCACATCCGCGACCGCCTGGCGGGCTGAATCAGCGTGCTGCGATGATGGCCAACCGCGCCGGTGAAGGCGATGGATGCGCGGCTCCATAGGAGATTGCCATGACGGAAAAGTTCGATGCCATCGTGGTCGGGGCCGGCATGGCCGGCAACGCCGCCGCCCTCACCATGGCGAAGCGTGGGCTGAAGGTGCTTCAGATCGAGCGTGGCGAGTATCCCGGCGCCAAGAACGTGCAGGGCGCCATCCTCTATGCCGACGCGGTCGAGAAGCTGGTGCCCGGCTTCCGCGACGACGCGCCGCTGGAGCGCCATCTGGTCGAGCAGCGCTTCTGGATGATGGACGACACCTCGCACACCGGGCTGCACTACCGCTCCGAGGATTTCAACGAGGAGAAGCCGAACCGCTACACGATCATCCGCTCGCAGTTCGACCGCTGGCTGTCGCGGCAGGTGCAGGAGGCTGGCGGCCTCGTGCTGTGCGAGACGACGGTCACCGAGCTTTTGACCGATGGGCGGGGCAGGGTGATCGGGGTGCGCACCGACCGCCGCGACGGCGACGTCCTGGCCGACGTGGTGATCCTGGCCGAAGGCGTCAACGGCCTGCTCGGCAGCCGCGCCGGCCTGCGCGAGCGGCCGGCGCCCGAGAACGTGGCGCTCGCCGTCAAGGAGATGCACTTCCTGCCGCGCGAGACCATCGAGGCGCGCTTCAACCTCAAGGGCGAGGAGGGCGTCGTCATCGAGGCCGCCGGCACCATCTCGCGCGGCATGACCGGGATGGGCTTCCTCTACACCAACCGCGAGAGCATCTCGATCGGCATCGGCTGCCTGGTGTCCGACATGGCCCGCGCTGGCCACGCCCCCTACGCGCTGCTGGAGGCGTTCAAGCGCCATCCGTCGGTGGCGCCGCTGCTCGAAGGCTCGGAAGTGAAGGAATATGCCGGCCATCTGATCCCCGAAGGGGGCTACCGGGCGATCCCCAAGCTCTACGGCGACGGCTGGCTGGTGGCGGGCGATGCCGCGCAGCTCAACAACGCCATCCATCGCGAGGGCTCGAACCTGGCGCTCACCTCGGGCCAGATCGCCGGCGAGACGGTCGCGGAGCTCTACGCCCGCCGGGCGGCGCCGACCGCGCGGGCGCTGGCCGCCTACGAGGCCCGGCTGAACGACTCGTTCGTGATGAAGGATCTGAAGAAGTACAAGGATATGCCGGCGCTGCTGCATGCCGGCTCGCAGAACTACTTCCTCACCTATCCGCAGCTCGTGTCGAAGGCGATGCAGAACTTCGTGCGGGTCGACGGCGTGCCGAAGATCGAGAAGGAGCGCAGGACTCTGCGCTCGGTGCTGGCGGCGCGCTCGCTCGGCGGGCTCCTGGGCGACGCCGTCCGCATGGCGCGGGCGTGGCGATGACGGTGCGATCGAACGAGGCGAGCCGGAGGGCACGATGAGCACGGAGACCGAGGTCCGCGTCGAGGACAAGCTCTACCAGAATCGCTACCGGGTGGACTCGGGGCGCTCGCATATCGTCGTGGCGCCGCACGAGACGCCGCCGCCGGAGCTGCTGGCGCTGGTGACGATCTGTCCGGCGCGCTGCTACGAGATCAACGGCAAGGGCCAGGTCGAGGTCGCCCACGACGGCTGCATGGAATGCGGCACCTGCCGGGTGGTGGCGGAAGGCTCCGGCGCCATCACCTGGACCTATCCGCGCGGCGGCTACGGGGTGCAGTTCAAGTTCGGCTGACCGCGCCCGGGACCGCCCCCCACTGTCACCCGTCCGGCGGCCGCAGCGATGCTGCGATGTCGAGCAGCGCCGGCACCAGCGCCCGGATTTCCGACACGACCGCGCGGTCGAGGCGGCGCAGCCAGTCGGCCGGGATCGCCGCCGCCCCATGGGCGGCCCCCGCCAGCATGCCGACGATGGCCCCGGTGGTGTCGGCATCGCCGCCGAGATTGACGGTGCGGACCACGGCGTAGCGAAACGTCTCGGTCGCGAAGAACACGTGCAGCACCGTCTGCATCGTGTCCACCACATAGGCCGAGGACTGTCCCGGCCAGGGATCGAACCGGAAGGCCCGCTGGGTCGCCACCAGGGCGTCGGCGATCTCGCGGGCCGCATTGCGCCCGCCGCCGGCGAGCAGTGCGTGCAGCATCCGCACCAACACCACGCCGGCGGCATCGGACAGCGGGTGGTGATGGGTGGCGCGCCCCTGGCGGATACTCCAGTCTTCGGCGATCACCGGCGTCCCGAAGGTCGCGAGCGCCACCGGCAGCACCCGCATGGCGGCGCCGTTGCCGGCGTCGCCGTCGAAATGCGGGCCTTCGACGCTGCCGTCGGTCATGAAGCGACGGATGCCGCGCCGGCAGGTGTTGCCGACGTCGATCGGCTTGCGGCCGAGCCAGCGGGCGAACTCCTCGCACATGTCGCGCGGCTCGAAGCCGTGCCGCCGCACCAGCGAGCGGCCGAGCGCCAACGCCATCTCGGTGTCGTCGGTCACTTGGCCGGGGTTGAGGCGCAACCAGCCGCCGCCCACCATGCGGTCGAGAACGCCGTAGCGGGCGGCGATCTCGCCGCGGGTCATGAATTCGACCGGCCCGCCCAGCGCATCGCCGACCGCGAGGCCCAGGAAGGCGCCGAGCGCCCGGTCGTGCAGGGTGAGTGATGGCATCGCGATCGTCCCGTCGGTCCGGACGCGCTGTCGTCGCGTGTCGGCCTCGGGATCACCGCATGCATCGCTCGTGCCGGTTCGGCTGACGCGATCGCTCAAAGATAGGTCGCGGTCACGCGGTAGTCGCCGCCGATCACCAGATACTCGCCTTCGCCCTTCAACGGATGGCTGGCCAGCAGCGTGTTGAAGAAGGCGATCTTGGAGACGGGGACCTGGGCGGTCAGGATGATGTCGCCGAAGCAGTCGGCGATGCCGCGGTCGCACGAGAACGAGGCGAGATTGTTGAGTCGCACCACCGCATGGCGCTTGTCGGCGCGCTCGACGATCGGGTGCTCGTCGAAGTCGTTGATGCCACGGTAGAGGGTCAGGTGCGTGGCGCCGGGGGCCGCCATGCCGGCGAGCGCCCACTGGCAGAACTCGTAGACGAGGTCGAGCTGGGTGTAGATCGCATTGTTGTGGAACCGGCTCGACATCTTCTCCTGCACGTAAGTCGCCCAGGCTTGATCCGAGACGCGGGCGATGATCGCCTTGTGGAAGGTCGGGCAGATGCCGAAACGGCTCTCGACCCAACCTTTCAGCACAGCACCCTCGGGGCCGTTGGAATCGAAGCCCCAGCCCTTGATCAGCCGCAGGAACGACGAGCGCCAGCGCCGCGGCGGCGTGCCGCGCCCCTCGGGCGGCGCCTCCTGCTGCTCCGGGTCGAGGCCGAACATCGCCATCATGTAGCTGGCGAAGGCGATGCCGGCATCGGCGAGGTCGGGCGCCTGCGACAGCATCTCGAACAGGCTGCGGTTCATCTCGCGCACGCCCGAGATGCGCAGCGGCACCGGGTGGTCGTTATAGGCGGCGCTGGCCAGCAGGTCGGTCGGAAGTCCCACCAGGTTGGTGGAGTGCCCGATCGACCGCGGCTGAGTCATCGCCTCCTCCCTGATGACGCGGCCGGTGCTTTCGTCAGCTGACCGCGACCGCGTCCGCGACGCGGTCGACAGCCGCGAGCACCCTTCACCGCTCCCAATGCCGATGGGCGCTGGTGGCCCGTCGCCGCCATTGAGGCACGACCGGCACAGTCTGCCCTGATCTTTCTCAACAGGACGACGAAGGTGTTCTGTTCTCCCCGCGGAACCCCAGCGGCGGCCGCTGCACATCGCTGGCCCATGGTGTGGCCCTGGTGGCTCGCGGATGGCGCAGATGACATCCGTCGAACGCCCAGCCGAGGCACCAAGCGCCAGTCCCCTGCGCCAGCACCGAGCGCAAAAACTTAGGTAATATATTATGTATATCGGTTATGGATTCGAGTTGGCATCAGACGACCCCGTCCCGGTTGAGGGGCGAGAGCCGGCCGCTCGGTCGCTGGACATGGCGAGTACATTGGTGCCCCGGTCACAAGGCGTCGACCGAGGCGCACGGCGCATCTGATCAGTTTGAAACCCGGCTCTGCCGCGCGGGACGGCCTCTAATCTTTACGCGACGATAACAGCTCAGACATCATAACTAATCATCGGATATCGCCGGGTAAGAGGGGTGAAGGGGCCATGCGTATATCTACGATTACTAAGGCGTCTTATATCGCCGCGCTAAGCTGTGCAGCTGTTTCGGTGATTTGCGTGCTTCTGACGAGCAGAGCAGTGGAAGCCGAGCGACAGGCCACCGCGGAACGCGCCGAGCTGCGCCAGCTCTCCTTCGATCTCTCCAGCGCCTCGGACCTTCTCACCAACGAGGTCCGCCGCTACACCGTGTTCGGCGACAAGCGCCACTACGACGCCTACTGGCGCGAGGTGAAGGAGACCCGGACCCGCGACCGTGTCGTCCAGCGGCTGACGGAGCTCGGCACCCCGGCCGCCGAGCTGGCCCTGATCGAGGAGGCCAAGGGGAAGTCCGACAACCTGATCAAGCTCGAGTCCGACGCCATGAAGGCGGTCAGCCTGGGCGACCTGGCGCGGGCGCGGGAGCTGGTCTTCGGGCCCGACTACGACCGCGACAAGGTCCAGATCATGGCGCCCATCGCCAAGTTCAGGGATATGCTGGTCCAGCGGACCCAGGAAGCGGTCGATCGAGCGCGTGCCCGCGCCGACCTGATGGGCCTGGCCGCGATGATCAGCATCAGTGTCACGGCCATCATCTTCCTCGCCATCCTGTACGGGGTGCTGAGCCGCCGGGTGCTGGTTCCGCTCGCCCGGATGGGGGACACGCTGGACCGCCTGTCACGCGACGACCACGCGGTCGAGGTTCCGGATCGCGATCGGATCGACGAGATCGGCGACATGGCCCGGGCCGTCCAGGTGCTGAAGGAGAGCAGCATCGCTCGCCACCGGCTGGAGGCCGATCAGGCCGCGGCCGCCGAGGCCAAGGTGCAGCGAGGCCGCGCCATCGAGGAGCTGGTGCGCACCTTCGAGGAAACGGTGTCGCGCAGCCTGCGTGCCGTGGATTCGGCCTCCACCGAGCTGACCGAGACAGCCGAGACCATGGCGGCGCTCGCCGAGCAGTCCCATCGCCAGGCGACTGCCTCGGCCAAGGCGGCGGAGAGCACGTCCGCCAACGTCCAGACGGTGGCGGCCGCGTCCGAGGAGATGGCGGCGTCCATCCAGGAGATCAGCCGCCAGGTGACCAGCTCGAACGAGATCGCCGCCAAGGCGAGCCATCAGGCGCGCGAGACCACCGGCTCGGTGCGGGAGATGGCCGAGGCGGCACATCGCATCGGCGAGGTGGTCGAGCTGATCCAGACCATCGCGTCGCAGACCAGCCTGCTCGCCCTCAATGCCACCATCGAGGCGGCCCGGGCCGGGGAGGCCGGCAAAGGCTTCGCGGTCGTCGCCACCGAGGTGAAGGCGCTGGCGAATCAGACTGATCGCGCCACCAAGGAGATCGGCGCCCAGATCACCGCCGTGCAGGAGGCGACCCAGGGAGCGGTGCGCGCCATCGAGGAGATCGGCGGCACCATCACGGCCGTCAACGAGATTGCGGCCGCCATCGCGGCCGCCATCGAGGAGCAGAACGCCACCACGGGCGAGATCACCCGCAGCGTGCAGCAGGCCGCGCAGGGGACCGGGCAGGTCAGCCACACCATCGGCGAGGTGAACCAGGCGGCCACCCAGACCGGCGACGCGGCGGGCCGCGTGCTGAACGCCTCGCAGCAGCTCTCCCGGCAAGCCGGCGCGCTGCACCGCGATATCGAGACGTTCCTGGCCAGCATCCGGGCGGCCTGACCGCGAGGACGACGGCCGTCGGGCCATCGGGGCGTCGGGCCGTGGGCCGGTTCGGCGCCGCCGGTGCTGCCGGCGCCCCACGCCATCCGAAAGACGCTCAAAATCCACTCTCCGGATGCTGCGGAGCAGCATCCGGCTGCGACATTCGGGACCTGTCGGCGTTATGATCCATCACGGGGTCGCCGGTGTCCCGGGCGTCCACGCGGCAGCCGGGTCACGACGGCGGTGTCCCGCGGCCTGACGCCGAAATTTTTTTGCCGAAGACCCGGCCGGCACATTGTGCCGGTGTCCGGTCATGCTAATCAGGTCGCATCGACGTTTCGGGCCGAACGACTTGGCCAAGCATGCGGGGCGACACGTCCTGCGCCTGACCGACGAGATCTGACTGAACATCGAGACACCAAGCCGCGGCGGCGGCCCCGTCGCGGATAGAGACCTGCTCGTCAGTCGAAAGGACGTCTATGAGCACCGGCACCGTGAAGTGGTTCAATGCGCAGAAAGGCTATGGTTTCATCCAGCCGGATGATGGCGGCAAGGACGTGTTCGTGCACATCAGCGCGGTCGAGCGCGCCGGCATGAGCAATCTGCGCGAAGGCCAGAAGCTCTCCTACGAGCTCACCCAGGACCGCCGCACCGGCAAGAGCTCGGCGGATCAGCTCCGCGCCATCTGAGCCGGAAGCCACTCGTTCGACGAGCGTCCGAAAGCCCGCCCCGGCGGGCTTTCTTGTTTTTCGAGAGCGGCTTCGGGGCCATGCTGGTTCCGGGAGCAACGGACCGTCCCGCCGTTGCAAAACGCAAAAAAGCCCGCCGAAAGCGGGCTTTTTTCGTCGGCGAAGGCCGGGCGTGGCGGTCGGGGCGGGCGAAGGGCGGCGGCCGGCGGGGGATCGGACCGTCGGAGAACGGCGCGGCCGGCCGGATCGTCCGGCGGTCAGACCGACTCGGGCGTCTTCATCCGCCAGAGCTGGAAGCCCTGGGCCGCGATGGCCTTCTCGATGGCGACGCGGGACAGCCGGTGCGGCGGCGCGCGGTCGGGCCGCACGACGCCGGTGGCCTGCCACGGGCCGAGCCGGGCGGGCAGCTTGCTGCCGACGGAATCGCCCGCGAACGCCTTGAGGTCGCGGGTCGTCTCGGACTCGAACATGAACAATCGCATGCCTGGTACCTTTCTCCCCCGCGTGGACGGCCGCACCTGCGGCCGGTGACTGGTTCAGCGCCGACGGAACTGCTGGCGCTGGGGCGGCCGCCGCGACGGCCCGCCCGAGTTCGTTTCCTTATGGCGGAAGATGATCCGGCCTTTTTCGAGATCATAGGGCGACATCTCGACGATGACGCGGTCGCCCGCGAGCGTCTTGATGCGGTTCTTCTTCATCTTGCCCGCTGTATAGGCGATGATTTCGTGACCGGTATCGAGCGTTACGCGGAACCGCGTGTCCGGCAGGATCTCGGTCACCAGTCCTTCAAATTCGATCAGCTCTTCTTTCGCCATGGCTGTGCTCCGATGCGCAGAAATCAACGCTCGACGGATCGTCCGACGTCGCGGCGACCCGGCACCGTCCGGCGCAGGAACGCCACCTGATCGAGAGCCGTCTCGACGGCCGGACCGCCGCGGCCGGCCGATCGCTCGGCCAGCGGCGCGCCGACCCGCACCGGGGCGGGGTGCTGCGCACCACCGTTGCGATGCTGCGGTGCATGCTGCTGCCGCGCGTGCTGCTGCGGTCCGTGCTGGCGCTGCGGGGACGGCCCGTGGGCGCCGCGCTGCGGCCGGGCGGCCTGCTCGCGAGGCTCCCGGTGGGAGACGGCACCCTCGGGCCGGGACTCCGCCGGGGCGGCGGGACGAGTCCGGTCCTGCTGGGGACGATCGTTGCGATTGCGGTTGCGATTGCGGTCGGGCCGGGCCGGGCCGGCGGCTTCCGGCCGGCGTCCCTCGGACCCGCGGCCTTCCGATCCACGTCCTGCCGGTCCACGTCCCTCGGAGCGCCGCCCCTCGGACCTGTATCCCTCGGACCCACGTCCCTGGAACCCGCGTCCTTCGGACCCGCGTCCTTCGGACCGACGTCCGTCCGATCGGCGGTCGTCGGCCTGGCGGGGCGCTGGGCGGCCCTGCTGGCCCTGGCCGCGGCGATCGGTGGCCGGAATGGTCATCCGGATCAGCTTCTCGATGTCGCGCAGATAGGCGCGCTCCTCGGCGTCGCAGAACGAGATGGCGATGCCCTCGGCGCCGGCCCGGGCGGTGCGACCGATGCGGTGCACGTAGCTTTCCGGGATGTTCGGCAGGTCGTAGTTGACGACGTGGGACACGCCCTCGACGTCGATGCCGCGCGCCGCGATGTCGGTGGCGATCAGGATGCGCACCTCGCCGGTGCGGAACGCCGCCAGCACGCGCTCGCGCTGGCTCTGCGACTTGTTGCCGTGCAGGGCGCCGGACGCGATGCCGTGCTTGGCGAGGCCGCGCACCACCTTGTCGGCGCCGTGCTTGGTGCGGGTGAAGACGAGGCAGCGGTCGAGCGGCTCGCTGCGCAGGACGTCGGCGAGGATGTCGGGCTTGGCCGCCTTGTCGACATGCACGACCCGCTGATCGATGCGCTCCGCCGTCGAGGCGACCGGGGTCACCGCGACGCGGGCCGGATCGCGCAGCATCTCGCCGGCCAATTCGGCGATCGCCTGCGGCATGGTGGCCGAGAAGAACAGCGTCTGGCGGTCCTTCGGCAGCTTGCGGACGATCTTCCGGATGTCGTGGATGAAGCCCATGTCGAGCATGCGGTCGGCCTCGTCGAGGACCAGCATGTCGACGCGGTCGAGCTTCAGGCCGTTGCTGTCGACGAGGTCGAGCAGCCGGCCCGGGGTCGCCACCAGGACGTCGAGGCCGTCCAGAATGGCGCGCACCTGGCGTCCCATGGAGACCCCGCCGATGGCGAGGTCGGCCTTCAGCGGCATGTGGCGGCCGTAGGTGCGGAAGCTGTCGAGGATCTGGCCCGACAGCTCGCGGGTCGGGCTCAGCACCAGCACCCGGCAGCTCTTGCGGGTCGGGGCGCGGTGGTCGGTGTAGAGGCGGTGGAGGATCGGCAGCGCGAAGGCCGCGGTCTTGCCGGTGCCCGTCTGGGCGATGCCGATGACATCGCGGCCGGCGAGGGCGAGGGGGATGGTCTGGGCTTGGATCGGCGTGGGGGTGACGTATTGCTCGTCGGCGAGCGCACGAGCCAGCGGCTCGGCGAGGCCAAATCCTTGGAAGGAGTTCAAAGGGTCGCTTTCTGTCTACGAGTCAGCCGGGCGCTCCCGTGGTGGGGCGCCGCGTGCCGCGGATGAACGGGACATCCCGCGTGGTCTGGGCTGCCGTCGGGTGAGCGGACGGGGCCGAATCATTCTTGGATTCGTTCACGCGGCCCAGGGGGACCAACCGGAGGTCGGTCATCTGCTCGCCGCTTATATGGTCCAATTCGTCGCGGAATTCAAGCTGGGCTTGCAGCAAAATAACAGGAAGTACAGCCGGGAGTTGAGCGGGCGCAGCCGGAGGGTTGCCCAGCGGCTCGCCCTTCACCTCTCCCCGCCCGTGGGGCGAGGTCGGATGTCGCGCCCTTGGGCGCGAAATCCGGGTGAGGGGGCGTCTCCGCGAGTCATTGCTCGGCTGCAAAGCCCCCTCATCCCGACCTTCTCCCCGCACGCGGGGAGAAGGAGCGCGGCCGCCGTGCCCCGCCTCGAGGCTCCTACTCCGCCGCGACCTGCGGCAGTGCGGCGAGCGACGCCTGAAGGCAGCCCTCGTCGTAATCGCGGTCTTCCAGCTTGCCGGACAGGTAGTCGGTATACGCCTGCATGTCGAAGTGGCCGTGCCCCGACAGGTTGAACAGGATGGTGCGCGGCCGGCCCTCTTCCTTGGCGGCGAGCGCCTCGTCGATGGCGGCGCGCACCGCGTGGGTCGATTCCGGCGCCGGCACAATGCCCTCGCTGCGGGCGAACATCAGGCCCGCCTCGAAGCAGGGATTCTGGTGCACGGTGCGGGCCTCGATCAGGCCCAGCTCCTTGGCGTGGCTGACCAGCGGCGCCATGCCGTGATAGCGCAGCCCGCCCGCGTGGAAGCCGGGCGGCACGAAGGACGAGCCCAGCGTGTGCATCTTCATCAGCGGGGTGAGGTGCGCGATGTCGCCGAAGTCGTACGCATAGGTGCCGCGGGTCAGCGTCGGGCACGCCGCCGGCTCCACCGCGACGACGCGGACGTCCTTGCCCTCGCGCAGCTTCTTGCCGACGAACGGGAACGCGATGCCGGCGAAGTTGGAGCCGCCGCCGGCGCAGCCGATCACCACGTCGGGCCAGAAGCCGGCCATCTCCATCTGCTCGATGGCCTCCAGCCCGATCACCGTCTGGTGCAGGGCGACGTGGTTGAGCACGCTGCCGAGGGCGTAATTGGTGTCGGCGTTGTGGGCCGCCACCTCGACCGCCTCGGAGATCGCGATGCCGAGGCTGCCGGGCGAGTTCGGGTCCTGCTCCAGCACGGCGCGGCCGGCCGCCGTCTCGGTCGACGGGCTGGCGATGCAGCTCGCCCCGTAGGTCTCCATCAGGGCCCGCCGATAGGGCTTCTGCTGATAGCTGACCCGGACCATGTAGATCTTCACCTCGAGGCCGAACAGCGACCCCGCGAAGGCGAGCGAGGAGCCCCACTGGCCGGCGCCGGTCTCGGTCGACAGCTTCCTGATGCCGGCCTCGCGGTTGTAGAACGCCTGCGGCACCGCGGTGTTGGGCTTGTGGCTGCCGGCCGGCGAGACGCCCTCGTACTTGTAGAAGATGCGCGCCGGCGTATCGAGCGCCCGCTCCAGCCGCACCGCGCGGTGCAGGGGCGACGGGCGCCACAGCTTGTAGATCTCGCGCACCGGCTCGGGGATCTCGATCTCGCGCTCGGTGGCGACCTCCTGGGCGATCAGCGCCATCGGAAAGATGGCGGCGAGATCGTCGGGGCCGATCGGCTTGCCGGTGCCGGGATGCAGGACGGCGGGCGGCGGTGCCGGCAGGTCGGCGACAATGTTGTACCAGGCGCGCGGAATGCGGTTCTCGGGCAATAGAAACTTGAAGGTGTCGGTCATCGTCGGTCTTTCAGGCTTGTCGACCCAGGGTTGAAGGCGGAAGTGCTGCCGCCGCTCCGCGCGGGTGCGCCGCTCCCGCTACCTCGTGGCGGCGAAGGATGCGGTGCCAGGCCCGATGGAACGGTCTGAATCCCGGTGAAGCCCGAGCCGGGCGACGGGTCTCCGGCCCGTCTCAGGTCCGCGCTTCGTCCACCCCCTTGTCGCGGCAAAGCCGCGGTCCCGCAAGGGGGAGGGCGCTGCGCGGCGGGGCCGCCCGGCAGGGCCGCTCGGTGGAGTGGTCCGATCGACACCGCGACGGATCGCGGCCGCGACACGATCGACACGGCGACACAGTTGACAAGGGCGGCAGCCGACCCCGATGGTTGCGGACCCGGCGCGGCCGGGTCGCTCTCCTCCCGGCATCGCCGGGAGGGTCATCCGCCCGCCGAGGGATCGCACCGCCGAGATCTCGTACCCCTGTCACCTGCCGCGCGTTGTTCGCGCCGACCGTCGCCGGGACGGGACGGGACCGCGATCCGCCGCGCAACGGGCGTGCCCCGCCGCCGGGAGACGCCGCGATGCAGCCGTCCCGATGTCCACGACTCTTCTCGTCGTCCAGATTCTCAACGGCCTCCAGCTCGGCGTGCTGCTGTTCCTGATCGCCGCCGGGCTCACCCTGGTGTTCGGGGTGATGGACTTCATCAACCTCGCGCACGGCGTCCAGTACATGCTGGGGGCCTATTTCGCCGTCGCTTTCTACGGCCTCACCGGCAGCTTCGTCGCGGCGCTGCTGCTGGCGCTCGCCGCGGCGCTCGTCTTCGGCCTGCTGATCGAGGCCGTGGTGGTGCGGCGCCTCTACGGGCGCGACCATCTCGATCACGTCATCGCCACCTTCGGCATCATCCTGTTTCTCAACAGCGGGGTGAAATACGTGTGGGGGGCGGCGCCGCTGTCGCTGCCCGTTCCCGAGGCGCTGACCGGCTCGGTGGCGCTCGCCCCCGGCCTGCTCTATCCGGTGTGGCGGTTGGTCATCATCGGCAGCGGGCTCGCGGTGGCGCTGCTGCTCTACGTCCTCGTCTCCCACACCCGCATCGGCATGCTGGTCCGGGCCGGCGCCAGCAACGCCGAGATGGTGTCGGCGCTCGGCGTCGACATCCGCCGCCTGTTCACCATCGTGTTCGGCTTCGGCGCCATGCTGGCGGGCTTCGCCGGCATCATGATCGCTCCGATCCTGTCGGTGGAGCCCGGCATGGGCGACACCATCCTGATCCTCGCCTTCGTGGTCATCGTCATCGGCGGCATCGGCTCGATCCGCGGGGCCTTCGTGGCGGCGCTGCTGATCGGTCTCGTCGACACCCTCGGCCGCTCCTTCGCGGTCGACGTGCTGCGCCTGGTGATGAGCCCGTCCGCCGCCCGCACGGTCGGGCCGGCGCTGGCCTCGATGCTGATCTATCTGCTCATGGCGGTGGTGCTGTGGGTGCGGCCGAGCGGCCTGTTCCCGGCGAAGGGCCGCTGACATGCACACGCCAGGCGAGATGCAGAGCGCCGCGCCAGCCGCCGCGGAGGAGGGCGCCCCAGCGCCCCGACGCCGCCGCGCCGTCGTGCTGCCCGCCCTGCTGTTCGCCGGGCTCGCGCTGCTGCCGGCGGCGGCGCTCGCCCTGTCGGCCGGCTACATGCTCGACCTGTTCACCCGGGTGATGATCTTCTCGGTGGCGGCGCTGTCGCTCGACCTGTTGATCGGCTACGCCGCCCTGGTGACGTTCGGGCAGGCGGCCTTCCTCGGCCTCGGGGCCTATGCGGTGGGCATCCTGGCGGCGCACGGAATCACCGACGCGCTGGTGTCGCTGCCGGTGGCGCTCGCGGTGTCGGGCCTGTTCGCCCTGCTGACCGGGCTCGTCTGCCTGCGCACCAAGGGCGTCTACTTCATCATGATCACGCTGGCCTTCGGCCAGATGGCGTTCTTCACGGCGGCGTCGCTGGCGCCCTACGGCGGCGACGACGGCCTCACCCTCGCGGACCGCAACACCGTCGCCGGCCTGCCGCTGTTCGACAGCCCGCTCGCCTTCTACTACGTGGTGCTGGCCTGCCTGGTCGGCGCCTATCTGATGTGCCGGACGCTGGTCGCCTCGCGGTTCGGCCGGGTGCTGCGCGGCGCCAAGGACAATCCGGTGCGGATGACGACGCTCGGCTTCCGCGTCTATCACTTCCAGCTCGTCGCCTATGTGATCGCCGGCATGCTGAGCGGCCTCGCCGGCTTCCTGCTCGGCAACGCCACCGAGTTCGTCAGCCCCGCCTACATGTCGTGGCAGCGCTCCGGCGAGCTGATCATCATGGTGCTGCTCGGCGGCATGGGGACGCTGCACGGTGCCATTCTGGGAGCCGCCACCTTCCTGCTGCTGGAGGAGTGGCTGTCGGCCTTCACCGAGCACTGGAAGATGATCTTCGGGCCGTTCCTGGTGCTGATCGTGGTGTTCGTGCGTGGCGGGCTGATCGGGATCGGGGCGGCGGTCGGGCGGAGGCTGTTCCGTGGCTGAGCCGATCCTTCGCCTCGACGGGCTGACCAAGCAGTTCGGTGGCCTGACGGTCAGCGATCAGGTCGATCTCGCCATCGCGCCCGGCGAGCTGCATGCCGTCATCGGGCCGAACGGCGCCGGCAAGACCACGCTGATCAACCAGATCTCCGGCCTGATCGAGCCCGACCACGGCCGCATCCTGCTCGATGGCCGCGACGTCACCCGCCTGCCGCCGCACCGGCGCGCCCGGCTCGGCCTCGCCCGCTCGTTCCAGATCACCTCGGTGCTGCCCGGCTTCTCGGCGCTGGAGAACGTGGCGGTCGCCGTGCAGGCGCGCTCGGGGTCGAGCTTCCGCTTCTTCGGCGATGCTGCCTCCGAGCCCGCCCTTCAGGGACCGGCGCGTGCGGCGCTCGCCGAGGTCGGCCTGGCGGACCGCGCCGAGGTGCCGGCCGGTCACCTGTCGCACGGCGAGAAGCGGGCGCTGGAGCTCGCCATGGCGCTCGCCTCCGAGCCCAAGCTTCTGCTGCTCGACGAGCCGATGGCCGGCACCGGCCGGGAGGAGACCGACCGGCTGGTGGCCGTGCTCCAGCGGCTCAAGGGGCGCTTCGCCATGCTGCTGGTCGAGCACGACATGACCGCGGTGTTCGCGCTCGCCGACCGCATCTCGGTGCTGATCTACGGCCGCATCCTGGCGAGCGGGCCGCCCGCGGAAGTGCGCGCCGATCCGCAGGTGGTCGCCGCCTATCTGGGCGAGGAGATGGAGTGATGGGCGCTGCCTCCTTCATCAGGTCGTCGCGGGCCGACGCCCGCGCCGTCACCGCTCCGCCCCGGGGGAGGGTAAGGTCCGTCGCCGCCGCGGGCCGGCGGAGCGCGCCATGCTGACCGTGGACAATCTCCAGGCCGGCTACGGCACGACCCCGGTGCTGTTCGACGTCGGCTTCACCATCGCGGCCGGCGAGGTGGTGACGCTGCTCGGCCGCAACGGCATGGGTAAGACCACCACGATCCGGGCCCTGATGGGGCTGCTGCGCCCCACCGGCGGCACGGCGGTGTTCGAGGGGCAGCGGCTGGTCGGGCTGCCGCCCTATCGCATCGCCCAGCTCGGGCTGGGCCTGGTGCCGGAGGGGCGCCAGGTGTTCCCGTCGCTCACCGTGCGCGAGAACCTGGTGGCGACGGCGGCGGCCCGCTTCGGCGAGCGCTGGACGCTCGACCGCGTCTACGCGTTCTTCCCGCGGCTCGCCGAGCGGCGGCGCCATCTCGGCAGTCAGCTCTCCGGCGGCGAGCAGCAGATGCTGGCCATCGGCCGCGCCCTGATGACCAACCCGAAGCTCCTGATTCTCGACGAGGCGACCGAGGGCCTGGCGCCGCTGATCCGCACCGAGATCTGGGCCTGCCTGGCCCGGCTCAAGCAGGAGGGCCAGGCCATCCTGGTGGTCGACAAGCATCTGGAGGCGATGACGCGCCTCGCCGATCGCCATGTCGTGCTGGAGAAGGGCCACGTGGTGTGGACCGGCAGCTCGGCGGCGCTCGCCGCCGATCCGACAGTGCGGCAGCGCTGGCTCCAAGTTTGATCACGGCGGCTCCGCGTGCATCGGCGCCCCGTGCATCGGGTCCGGACGACGTTGCCGGGCACGCCTGCGCGCGGCGCTCTGCCAACCGGGGCCGCAATGCTGTATGGTCGATCCTGGCGGCACGTCGCCGCCCTGTGCGAGACCATGGAAGCAGCCAAAGCAGCCACGACCAAGACGGCTCCGCCGAAGCGGCCGATCGGTCCGCGTGATCCGGTCCGCACCCGTGCGGCGATCCTCGACGCCGCCACCCAGGAGTTCAAGGCGAAGGGCCTGACGGGGGCGCGGGTCGACACCATCGCGAAGCGGTCCGGTGTCAACAAGCGCATGATCTATCATTATTTCGGCGGCAAGGAGGGGCTCTACGTCGCGGTCCTGGAGGAGACCTATTCGGCGATTCGCGCCGCCGAGCACGAGCTGCATCTGGGCGACCGCGGGCCGATCGAATCGATCTGCGAGCTGGTCCGCTTCACCTGGGGCTACTTCATCAAGCACCCCGAGTTTCTCAGCCTGCTCGGCTCCGAGAACCTTCACCGGGCGCGCTATCTGCGCCAGTCGGCCCGCATCCGCGACTTGCACTCGCCGCTGATCGCGACGCTCTCGCATCAGCTCGAGCGCGGCGCCGCCATGGGCCTGATCCGGCCCGGCGTCGATCCCGTCCAGCTCTACATCACCATCGCGGCGCTGGGCTTCTTCTATCTGTCGAACCGCCACACGCTGGGCACCATCTTCGGCCGCAGCATGGACGACGCGGCGAGCCTCGAGGCGCGCGGGCGGCACGTCGAGGAGGTCGTCGTCGCCTATCTGAAGCCTCCCGGCGACCTGACGCCCCGGCCGGCGGCCTGACGCGGCGCGCCGGAGGCTGGCCGTCTCCCCTCCGATCCCCTCCGCCCCTCGTCCGACCCCCTCGGTGCTCCCGGCCCGACATCACCGACGCATGGCTGCGGGCCGGCGCATGCGGGAGGAGCGGCGCCAAAGTTGTGGGCCAAATCGTCCCTGTTCGCCAAAAAGTGCAAAATTCTTCTGGAGTTTGCCGTCGTGGTCGGGCCACCTTGCCAAGGTTGCCCCGGCGAGAGCCATGCCATGGCGCGCCTCGGACCTGCATTTCGGGCGTGGCGGCCCTCTTGACGATCCGGCCGCCGGCGTGGTGGATTTGTAACTAGGCGGTTACTTGGCGAGGGGCCGGGGCACCGTTTCAGTCGTTGTTTTCACATTACGCGAGGCAGGCAAGTGGCCACCCAGAAGCTCGGCATCATCATGCACGGCGTCACCGGACGCATGGGACTCAACCAGCATCTGGTCCGCTCCATCGTGGCGATCCGTGACCAGGGCGGCGTGGTGCTGCCCAACGGCGATCGTGTGATGCCCGATCCGATCTTGGTCGGACGCAACGCCGAGAAGGTGGCGGCGCTCGGCCGCCAGTACGGCATCAGCCGCACCAGCGCGGATCTCGACGGCGCCCTGAAGAACCCGGACGACACGGTGTTCTTCGATGCCGCCACCACCCAGGCCCGCGTCGACCTCGTCAGCCGCGCCATCGAGGCCGGCAAGCACGTCTACTGCGAGAAGCCGATCGCCGACACGCTCGACAAGGCGCTGGCGGCGGCACGGCTCGCCAAGCAGCGCGGCGTCAAGAACGGCGTCGTGCAGGACAAGCTGTTCCTGCCGGGCCTGCGCAAGATCGCCAAGCTGAAGGAGGCCGGCTTCTTCGGCCGCATGTTCTCGGTGCGCGGCGAGTTCGGCTACTGGGTGTTCGAGGGCGATTGGGGCCAGCCGGCGCAGCGGCCGAGCTGGAACTACAAGCTCGCCGAGGGCGGCGGCATCATCCTCGACATGCTGTGCCACTGGCGCTACGTGCTCGATAACCTGTTCGGCGAGGTGAAGGCGGTGAGCTGCCTCGGCGCCACCCACATTCCGAGCCGGGTCGACGAGAACGGCAAGACCTACGCGGCCGACGCCGACGATGCCGCCTATGCGACCTTCGAGCTGGAGGGCGGCGTTATCGCCCACATGAACTCGTCGTGGTGCGTGCGGGTGCGCCGCGACGATCTCGTCACCTTCCAGGTCGACGGCACGCACGGCTCGGCGGTCGCCGGCCTCTCCAAGTGCTGGACCCAGCACCGGGTCAACACACCGCGGCCGATCTGGAATCCGGACGTCCCCCAGACCATGAACTTCTACGACCAGTGGGAGGAGGTTCCGGACAATTTCGAGTACGACAACGGCTTCAAGATCCAGTGGGAGAACTTCATCCGCCATGTGGTGGCCGGCGGGCCGTGGAGCCACGACCTGCTGGAAGGCGCCAAGGGCGTGCAGCTCGCCGAGCTGGGCCTGAAGAGCTGGCAGGAGCGTCGCTGGCTCGACGTGCCGAAGCTGACGGTGTGAGCGGCTCTGATACCGGCGCATCCAGCCGATCGCGTCAGTGGCCCTTCGGGCCGGTCCAGCGGCCTGCGCCGCCGGACCGTCGGCGCGCATTCCCGTCGCGATTGATCAGGGCAGCCGGCGAACCGGGTGACGGCGCGTCCTACGAGCCGGGCTCGGCCCCGCCGCCGAGTTGGAGATAGCGATTGATCAGCACGCCGCCCGGCTCGTCGCCCTCGGGTCCGAAACCCTTGGCGGCCAGGAGGTCGGCGATCTCGCGGTTGTGGCGGAAGAACGCCGCCTCGCGGCGCGCATCCTCCTCCGGATCGTCGGTCAGGACCATGCCGCTCGCAATGCTCGGCAGTCCCTCGTGGCGTCCGCCCGCCC
This sequence comes from Rhodoplanes serenus, assembly GCA_009720755.1. Taxonomy (GTDB): domain Bacteria; phylum Pseudomonadota; class Alphaproteobacteria; order Rhizobiales; family Xanthobacteraceae; genus Rhodoplanes; species Rhodoplanes serenus. The sequence continues at coordinate 3,729 of WNKV01000018.1, read as the reverse complement.
GCAGACGGACATGGCTGTCGTTCGTCATGCGATGCGCCGCGTAGTAGTCGAGATAGGCGCCGTGCTGGTCGGTGCCGAACAGGTACCAGATCGCCCAGCCCTTCTGGACGATCTTGCCGCGCTGGCGCGCCGCCACGTCGGCGGGCGGCAACCGTAAGTCCCACGGTGCGAAATGCCGTGCGAACTCGCGCGCGATCTCGGCGATTTCGGGGTCGGGGATCTCGGTGCCGTCGGTGTCGGGCTCGGCCATGGCGCGGCTCCCGCGGTTTCGCGCACCCGTCGATGTTCGCCATCCGCCCGTCGACCGGGCCGCCCACGGGGCCCCCGGCCAGTGAGCGCCACGGCCCGGGGGCCGTGGCGTGCGTCGTCGCTCGGCGGCTACTCCGCGACTATTCGGCGGCCGCCTTGCGGGCGGCGACGATCTGGTCGGCGGTCTTGCCGGTCAGCTCGGCCATGTGGTCGAACTTGAACGTGAAGGTGCCGACGCCGGCGGTGGCCGAGCGGATCTCGATGATGAGATCGCCGATCTCGGACTCCGGCATCTGCGCCCGCACCACGTCCCAGCCGGTCCAGCCCTCGCGGGTGTCGAAGCCGAGGATCTGGCCGCGCCGCCCCGACAGGATCGCGTTGATCTTGGCGGTCGCCTCGTTCGGGCAGACGATCTCGACCTCGTGGATCGGCTCCAGCAGCACCGGCTGGCACTGCGGCAGCGCCTCGTTGATGCCGATGCGGCCGGCGGTGCGGAACGCCATGTCGGAGGAGTCGACGGTGTGGTACGAGCCGTCGATCAGCGTCACCGCGACATCGACCACCGGGAAGCCGAGCGGCCCTTCCTCGAGGGCGTCCTTGACGCCTTCCTCGACCGCCGGGATGTAGTTGCGCGGCACCACGCCGCCGGTGATCCGCTCGGTGAACTCGAAGCCGCTGGAGCGCGGCAGCGGCTTGATCTCCAGCACCACGTCGCCGAACTGCCCGTGCCCGCCCGACTGCTTCTTGTGGCGGCCGCGCTGGGTGATCGGCTTGCGGATGGTCTCGCGGTAGCCGACGCTCGGGCGGTGGCGCTCGATGGCGACGCCGAAGCGGTCGGCGAGGCGCTCGGTGGCGACCCGCAGATGCATCTCGCCCTGGCCCCACAGGACGACCTCGTGGGTCTCCTGGTTCTGGATCACGGTGATCGAGGGGTCCTCGTCGCGCAGCTTGGTGAGGGCCTGGCCGAGCTTGACGTCGTCCTTCCGCTCGCGCGCCTTGAGGGCGATGCTGAGCACCGGCGGGAAGGGCTTCACCTCGGCCAAAGCGGGGTGGGGCTGCTTGCCGGTGGACAGCGTCTGTCCGGTCGCGGCGCCGTCGAGCTTGGCGAGCGCCACAGTCTCGCCGAGACCCGCCGGGCCGCGCTTCTCGGGCGTCTGGCCGAGCATCTTGAAGACGCCGGCGACGCGGCCGGCCTCGTCGTCCGGCGTGTGCAGCACGGTCGAATCGCCGACCTGGCCGGCCAGCACGCGGGCGATCGACAGCTTGCCGCCGTGGCTGGTGTGGAAGGTCTTCATCACGTAGGCGACGGATTCGCCGTTCGCCTTGACGCCGAGCCGCTCGGCCGTCTGGGCCGGGCCGGGGGCCTCGTGGCGCAGCGCCTTCAGCAGGCGCAGGATGCCGTTGGTGCGGCTCGCCACGCCCATCAGCATCGGGCAGACCTGCCGGTCGCGCAGCTCCTTGCGCAGATCGTCGAAGACGCGGTCGCGCGGCGGCGGAATGTCCTCGAGAAGCTGTTCCATCAGGGCGTCGTCGTGATCGGCGAGCGTCTCCAGCATGGAGAAGCGCGCCTGCTTCTCGGCGTCCAGCGTGTCGCCTTCGAGCGGCACCATCTCGGACGGCTGGTTCTCGCGATACACGAAGGCGCGCTCGAGCGCGAGGTCGACGAAGCCGTTGACCGCCTCGCCGTTCCAGGTCGGGATCTGGCGCAGCAGCAGCGGCACGCGCGATGCCGGTTGCAGCATCTTCAGCGCCTCGGTGAGCCGCGCGTCGGCCTTGTCGATCTTGTTGAGGAACAGGAAGTGGGGGATGTTCAGCTCTTCCAGCTCGCGCAGGATGAGCTGGAGCTGCGGCACCTTCTTCTCGTCCGCCTCGCACACCACGATGGCGGCGTCGACGGCCGGCAGCGCGGCCCGCATGTCGTGCACGAACTCGATCGAGCCGGGGCAGTCGACGAACGTGTAGGCATCGCCCATGAAGGTCGTCGTCGCGACGGTGAGCTCGACGCTCATCTTGTGGTCGCGCGCCTCCTTGCTGGCGTCGCCGACCGAGGTCCCCGCGTCCACGGTGCCCTGACGCCCGACCGCGCCCGTGCGCGTCAGGATCGCCTCGAGCAGCGTCGTCTTACCGCTCTGGAACGGTCCGACGATCGCTATGCACCGTGGGCCTGTGGGGCCGCCTCCATTGTCTCCCATACCTTGCCTCCATCGAGGGCCGCCCGGCCCGGGGCGGGCCGCGACGGCCGGTCTTGAGCTGCGGGATCGGCGGGAGTGCCGGTCCCGGTGCGATGACGGGGTCCGGTGCGGCGCCGCGGCGCCTCGTCGCGGGCTCCGGTGGCGTGACATCCGCCGGCGGCCGGACGAACCGGACGGCCTGCCGTGCTGCGGTGCGCGGGCCTGCGGTGCGCGAGGCCGCGCTCTCACGTCGCGGCAGGTCGGATCGGGACGCTCAGCGGACGAACCGGAGCTCGAGCCCGGCGACGCCGGCGGCGATGTTGACGCCCGCTTGACCCTGAACCGAAACGGGTTGGAGCGCAACACTGCGGTCGTTACCGCCGAGCAGCACATTGGCGCCGAGACCGGCGACCAGCGATGCCTCGGCGCTGGCACCCGCATAGGCACCGGCGAGGGCGCCGGCGGGGCGCGTCGTCGGCGACCACACCATCCACACCATGACGCCGCCCGCGGTGGCGCCGATGTCGAGGCCGATGCGGGTGATGCTGCCCGTGTAGGTCTCGACCGGGCCGGAGACCGACGGCGTGAACGTGCAGTAGACCTGCCGCTGCGACCCGATGATCAGGCCGAGCCCGGCCGACACGTCGCAGGACAGGCTGCCGGCCTGCACCCGTTCCTGGGCGGGCGCCGCGGTGATCAGCATCAGCACGGCCAACGCCGCCGCCGATCCCGCAAGGACGTTACGCATCTGGATGCTCCCCCTCGTTCGACGCTCCGGCGTGGCCGGGTCGCCCGGGCGGGTCCGCGGCCTTCCACCGTGCCTCGCCGCCCCGATCCGGTGCGGAAGCATCATCTTAGGTCAGATCGGAAAGCGAGTCGCGCGGGTTTTTGGCCGCAACCGCGTCGGTAGAAGCCCGGATCTGTGCGCTGCGCCAGGGTGATGGCGCCCGTCCAGCCGGATCGTCGTGCCGCTCGTCCCCGCGGGCGTAGAGCCCTTTCCTCCGCTCGTCCCCGCAGGCGCTAGGGCATGCACACATCGCGGAAAGCTGCGGACTTTCGGTGAGGGGCAAACACGCCGGCCGCCCCCTCCGATGTCATCGCCGGGCTCGACCCGGCGATCCATCTCTCTACGACCAATGGTTTTTTGGTGAAGGCGATGGATGCGCGGGTCGAGTGTTCAGCCCGAGGACATGGTGAACACCTGTTCGGAGACATGGCTGACGGGTTCGGGTGCCGTCAAGTCGATCGCAGCGATCTGGATGGCGCCGAAGAAAATACCGTAGCGGCCGTCGGCCGACAGCGGACGGAC
>WNKV01000017.1 GCA_009720755.1 Rhodoplanes serenus | reverse complement strand
GCGCATCAGCACCCGCGCGCGCGGCGGTGGCGGCTCGGCAGCCGCGGCGGGTGGCGGCTCCGGCGCCGGAGCCGGCGGCGCCATGCCGGCGGCGCGCAGGCCGGCCAGCACCCGCTCGGGGGTCAGCGGCAGCTCGCGGAAGCGCACGCCGGTCGCATCGTAGACGGCGTTGACGATGGCGGCGGCGCTCGGCACCGAGGCGGACTCGCCGACGCCCAGCGGCGGCTCCTCGGGCCGCGGCACCATCATCACGTCGATCTGCGGCAGCTCCGGGAAGGTGAGGATCGGATAGGCGCCCCACTCGCGGCTCGCCACCGCCACCTCGGAGAATGTCACCTCCTCCTTGAGCACGCGGCTCGTCGACTGGATGACGTTGCCCTGGATCTGATGGCGCACGCCCTCCGGATTGATCATCAGGCCGGAGTCCTGGCCGACCGTGATCCTGGTCAGCGCCACCTCGCCGGTCTCGCGGTTCACCGCCACGTCGGCGACCCAGGCCGACCACGCCGCGCCGTAGCCCGGAAACTTCGAATGCACATAGAGCGCATAGGCGAAGCCGCGCCCGCGCAGCGTGCCGTCGGCATCCTCGCGTCGTCGCGCCCCGACATGCGGCTCCCACGCGGCGCGCGCGGCGAGCTTCTCGACGAGATCGCGGCCGCGCGGATCGCTCAGGTAACGCAGGCGATACGCCACCGGGTCGACGCCGGCCGCGGCGGCCGCCTCGTCGATGAAGCACTCGTGCGCGAAGCTGTTGGGCAGAGCCGAGACGCCACGCATCCAGGCGGCCCGCACGATCGGCGCCATGTCGTGACAGACGACGCGCTTGTTCGGCACGTCGTAGGGGCCGATGGCGGTGCGATCGCCCATCTGGAGCACCACCGGCTCCGCCTTCACGGTGCCGGTGAGGAGAAGCGCCAACGTGGTGGCCGCGTTCGACGGATAGCGGGTCGCGAAGTCGTAGGCGACGACGTCGCCGGCCGCATCGAGGCCGCCGTCCACCGTCATGAGCTGGGCGGCGCCCTTCGGCTCCCAGGCGTTCTCCTGGTCGCGGGTGAGCTGCACCCGCACCGGCCGCCCGACCGCGCGGGAGAGGAGCGCCGCATCGGCGGTGACGTCGTCGGCGCAGTTGCGGCCGTAGCAGCCGGCGGCCTCCAGCCGGACGATCTCCACGGCGCTCTCCGGCAGGCCGAGGAGCTTCGCCAGATCGGCCCGCAGCGGCACCGGGTTCTGGGTGCCGGACCACGCCCGCAACCGCCCCTCGGCGGCGGAGAAGTCGGCGACCGCGCAGGAGGGGCCGATCGACCCGTGCATCTGATAAGGCCACACATACTGCCGCGTCAGCCGGGTCGCAGCGCCGGCGAGCGCCGCATCGATGTCGCCCTGGTCGAGCAGCACCCGCGGGGTCGAGGGATTCTTCGTCAACGCACCAGCGAGATCGCCGAGATCGGGCAGCGTCGGGGTCGGCCTCCAGGCGACGCGCAGCGCCCGCATGGCCGCCTCGGCATGCTCCTCGCGCTCGGCCACGACGCCGACGAAATCGCCGATGGTCACCACCGCGACGATGCCGGGAATGTGGGCGATCGAGCCTTCGTCGACCGACAGGAGACTCGTTCCGACGAAGTCGCCGATATCGACGCCCACATAGGGCGGCCGCACGACGCGGCCGTGCAGCATGCCGGGCACGCGGACATCGTGCACATAGACGAGGCCGCCGGTCGCCTTGGCGGGCAGATCGACGCGCGGCACCGAGCGGCCGACGATGCGATGCTCGGAGACCGGCTTGAGCGCGACGTCGTCGGCGAGCGGCAGGCGGATGCGTGCCTCGCCGATCAGCTCGCCATAGGTGATCACGCGGTTGTCGCCGGCGGGCTCCGGCACGCGCCGGCGCACCACGCCGTCGTCGACGACGAGATCGGCGGCCGGCACGCCGAGCCGCGCGGCGGCAAGCCCGACCAGATGATGGCGCGCCTGAGCGGCGGCGCGGCGCAGCGGCACCGCGGTGATCTGGATGGTCTCGCTCGCGATGGTCGGCCCCTGATCGGGTGTCGCCGCGGTGTCGCCGAGCACCACGGCGACGCGGGCGAAGCCGACATCCAGCTCCTCGGCGACGATCTGGGCGAGCGCCGTGCGGATGCCGGTGCCGAGATCCACATGGCCGTTGAAGGCGGTGACGGTGCCGTCCGCCGCCACGATCACGAAAGGATCGAGGGTTTCGGGATCGGCGCTCGTGACATCGACGTCGGCGGGCGCACCGGGCGCCGGCCGCACCACCGCGAGGGTGCCGGGCCGCGTCAGGCAGACCGTGCGGGTGAGGCCCTGCGGCTGAAGCGTCACGGCGACGCCTCCACGTTCGGCGACGGCGCCGGCCGGGTGGCGGCGAGCCGCGCGGTAGCGAGCCGCTCGGCGGCGAGCCGCACCGCCGCGACGATTTCCACATGGGTGCCGCAGCGGCACAGATTGAAGCGCAGCGCCTCGCGGATCTCCGCCTCGCTCGGATCGGGCGTGGCCTCGAGCAGCGCCACTGTCGTCATGATCATGCCGTTGAGGCAATAGCCGCACTGGGCGCCCGCCGCCGCGACGAAAGCCGCCTGCACCGGGTGCATCGCGTCGGCGGTGCCGAGCCCATCGAGCGTGACGATCCGGCAGCCCGCGACGTCGCCGAGATGCAGCACGCAGGCGCGCGCCGGCAAGCCGTCGACCAGCACGGCGCAGCTTCCGCATTCGCCGAGACCGCAGCCGAACTTCGGGCCGTTGAGGCCGAGATCGTTGCGCAGCACCGGCAACAGCGGCGTCGACGCCGGCAGCCGCAGCACATGCGCGGTTCCATTGACGGTGAGACGAACAGGACGGTCGGAACTCGTCATGCAGGGCGACCCGGCGGGCTTGTTCGTTCGTATGCTAACGAAGAAGCCGGCGCCCGGCGAGCCCTTGTCGATGCTGCGCCGCGATCATTCCACGACGATGTCCAACGCGGCGCAGCATTGCCGTCGAATGCGGCATGCCAGACGGAATCTGCCTCTCGGCACGGCAGTGCTCGCCCATGACGTAGACAGGCTCGCGCCGCGTGGCGCAGGCGCCCCTGCCGTCAGCCCCGGGTCGCGCGCTTCAACGGTAGACGCGGGCCTGCACCTGCTCGTAATGAGCCGAGACGTCGTCGAAGCGCTTCAGCACGGCGCGGGCGGCATCCGGCACATAGGCGCGAGCGTAGTCCTCGCCCTGGAAGTCGATGACGTTCTGGAGGCTGTCGAAGGTCATCACGGTGACGAACTCCACCTCGTCGCCGTGATCCCGGCGCAGGAGCTCGATACCCCGGTATCCCGGGATGTTCAGAGCCTCGATGCCGGGAAAGATCGTGCCGTCGAGCAGCGCCGCATAGCGATCGGCATTCTCGGGTGTCGTCCAACCGTGCCACATACGCTTGATTGTCATCGCTCGGCCTCCCTGCTCTCGCCGCCCTATCAACGCACGACCGGCACCTCCTCGGCCAGCGTGTAGCCGCAGGAGCGGGCCGCCAGCGCGGCCGCCGCGTCGAGGTCGGACGCCGCATTGGCGTGGATCACGAACAGCGGATCACCGGCCGCAACGGTGTCGCCGAGACGCGCCACCAGATCGATGCCGGCGCCCTTGTCGAGCGGCGCCCCCGCCACCCGGGCGATGCCCGCGATGGCGAAGCCGTCGATGTCGGCGACCACTCCGCCGCGCTCCGCCAGCACCGTGCGGGTGAGCCGGCCCGGACCGATCGGCTCGCGCCGCGCTCCTTGAGCGACGACGATCCTCTCCAGCGCCTCGCGGGCCGCGCCGGAGGCGAGCAGCGCTTCGGCGCGCCGGCGACCCGCCTCGACGCTGCCGATCGCCGGGTCCCACGCCAGGATGCGGCCGGCGAAGCGCAGCGCCTTCTCGCGCAGATCGGAGAGCATGTCACCGGCATCGCCCTCCAGCACCCGCAGCACGTCGCGCGCCTCCAGGGCCGGGCCGACGCCGCGCCCCACCGGGGCGCTGCCGTCGGTCGGCACCGCCTCGACGGCGAGGCCGAGCCCGGCGCCCACCGTCTCGAACAGACGCGCCAGCGCGGTCGCCTCGGCGGCGCTCTCGATGCGGGCGCGCGGCCCGTACGGCAGGTCGATCACCACATGGGTGGCGCCGGCCGCGAGCTTCTTGGACAGGATCGAGGCGACCGACCAGCGGTTGGAGTCGAGCCCGAGCGGCCGGGTGATGGCATTCATCACATCGTCGAGCGCCGAGTGGCCGAGCCGGCCGTTCCAGGCGATGCAGCCGCGCGCCGCGGCGACGACGCGGCGCACGTCGTCGGCATCGAGATCGACACGGGCGAGCGTCTCCATGGCGTCCGCCGTGCCGGCCGCCGACGTGATGGCGCGCGACGAGGTCTTGGGGATCGCGAGCCCATGCGCCGCCACGATCGGCACCAGGATCATGGTGATGCGCGAGCCCGGGATGCCGCCCATCGAGTGCTTGTCGGCGACGATCGGCTCGTCGAAGCGCAGCGCATTGGCGAAGCGCGCCCGCACCCGGGCGAGCGCCAGCACCTCCGCGTCGTCGAGGCTGCGGTCGGCGGCGACCAGGAAGCCGGCCACCTCGCTGTCGGGATAGCGGCCCTCGACGATGTCGCCGACCACCTGGGCATAGGCGGCCTCGTCCAGCGTGTCGCCACGGATCTTGCGGCGCAGCGCCGCCCGGCTCGCCGGGGTCGGGGTGCGGGTGAGCACGACGGGCGTGCTCTCCGGCAGGGCGAGCCGGTCGAACACCTCGGCGGTGAGCCCGACGGCGTCGGCCGGCACTACGCCCGGCTCCGCCACCATCACCTCGGCGCGCACGCTGCGGCCACGGCCGGCGAGATCGATGCGGCCCGGCCCGAGATAGTCGGCGGCGGCCACCACGGTCGAGTCGCGCGGCAGCACCGCCAGCGCCCGGGCGCCGGCGGCGAGCGGCAGCCGGACGAGGCGCAGCCGCGCCGTCTGGGCCTGAAGCGCCGCGATCAGCCGCGCGATGCCCTCCTGCGGGCTGCGATCGTTGTCGACCCGGACGACGGTGACGCTGGCGGGTGGCGGCGGCGTGGTGCGGGCGAGGCGGGCGAGCACGACGTCGCCGCTCTCGCGGCCGCGCGCCGCGATGCGCGCCGCCAGGATCTCCGGCGGCGCCGTGATCTCGATCACCACCACGTCGGGCAGGCGCTCGGCCAGCGCCGCGATCACGGCGCGCGAGCCGTTGGCGACGACGTGGCGGCCCTCGGCGAGGTCGTCGAGGAGGCTGACCGGGAGGCCATAACGCAGGCCGTGCGCCGCCCAGTCGATCAGGAAGGCACCGCCTCGCGCCATCCGCTCGAACGTCTGCGGATCGACGGCGTCGTGCGCCTCACCGCCGGCATCGGCGGCGCGCGTGATGGCGCGGCGGGCGAACACGAAGCGGCCACCCGGTGCCAGTGCGGCGCGAGCGCCGTCGAGCAGCGTGTCCTTGCCGGCGCCGCTCGGTCCCACCACGAAGAACAGGAGGCCGGGGGTCATGGTCTGTCGTTCTGCGTGCATCTGCTCTGCGTGCATCGGTCGACGGCGGGTCCGGTCTCGTACTGTTTCCGGGTGATCAGTTCACGTCGTTCCGGGGCGCGGCGAAGCCGCGAACCCGGAACCCAGCGAAACACGTCATCCCGCGGCAAACTTTGGACTCTCGGCTGGATTCCGGACAGCCGCTTCGCGGCTTCCGGAATGACCACCAAAGGGATCAGCCGGAGTTCGTATCATCCAACGGCAGCACTCTCGGACTTCGTCCTCCGTCATGGCCGGGCTTGTCCCGGCCATCCACGTCTTTGTTGCTGCTCGGCTTAAGATCGTGGATGCCCGGCACAAGGCCGGGCATGACGAGTCAGCATCAGCGGCCATCGGTATCACCTCTCCCCGCCTGCGGGGAGAGGGAGAGCACACCACGCTCTCTGGCGAGACGAGGTTCGGCATCGCGCAAGAATCTCCCGTCACGCCGCGTCGAGGCCGATGTCGATCGGTCGCGCCCCCTGGGTGATCTTGCTGGTCGAGATGTAGTCGACGCCGGTTTCGGCGATCGCCTTGATGGTGTCGAAGCGGATGCCGCCGGAGGCTTCGAGCGGCACCCGTCCGGCGACGCGCGCCACCGCGGCGCGCATGTCGGGGAGCGACATGTTGTCGAGCATGATGACGTCGGCACCGACAGCGAGCGCCTCGTCCACCTGGTCGAGCCGGTCGCACTCCACCTCGATCTTGGTCAGGGTCGGCAACTGCCGGCGGGCGCGCGCCACCGCGGCCGTGATGCCGCCGCACACGGCGATGTGGTTATCCTTGATCATCACGCCGTTGTCGAGCCCGAGCCGGTGATTGAGGCCGCCCCCGCAGGTCACCGCATGCTTCTCCAGCATGCGCAGGCCGGGCGTCGTCTTGCGGGTGTCGATCAGCCGGGCCTTGGTGTGGGCGATCAGTGCTACCCAGCGGGCCGTCTCGGTGGCAATGGCCGAGAGGTGCTGAACGATGTTGAGCGCGGTGCGCTCGGCGGTGAGCAGGCCGCGCGCCGGCCCCTCGACGGTCAGCAGCACGGCGCCGCTCGCGACGGCGTCCCCATCACGCACGGCGACCGCGACATCGAGGCGCGGCTCGTAGCGGCGGAACACCGCGGCGGCGACCTCGATGCCGGCAACCGTCAACGGCTCGCGGGCATTCATGGCGAAGCGGCCCCGCTCGTCGGGCTCGATCATGGTCTGCGCCGTGAGGTCGCCGTGGCCGACATCCTCGGCGAGCCACAGGTCGATCAGGCGGGCAATGGCAAAGCTGTCATACATCGTGAACGTCCTTTCCTGATTCCATGTCGGCGCGGTGACACACGCGCCGCGTGCTTTTCACGCAGCGCATCACCCGCCTCAGCGCCGCCACGCCCGGACGAGCGCCCGCGCGCCGGGCCGATCTCCTCAGCGCCGCCACGCCCGATCGAGCGCCCGCGCGCCGGGCCGATCTCCTCAGCGCCGCCACGCCCGATCGAGCGCCAGCAGGGCCGCATTGACCACGAGGGCGAGCACCGCCAGCAGCAGCGCCACCGCCAGCACGCTCGGCATGTCGCCGCGCTCCATCGCCTGCATCACCACGAAGCCGAGACCGTTGCGGGCCGCGAACATCTCGCCGATCAGCACGCCGAGCAGGCACAGCGAGACGCCGAGCCGCGCCCCGGTGATCACCTCGGGCAGGATCGCGGGCAGCACCACGTAGAACGAGCTCTGCCACGGCGTCAGCCCCATCACGGCGGCGCTGCGGCGATAGACCGGCTTCATGTTCAGGATGGCGTTCATGGTGAACAGGGTGAGCGGGATCATGCCGTGCATGATGCCGAAGGCGATGCGGGCCGAGATGCCGAGGCCGAAGATCAGCAGCACCACCGGATAGAGCGTCACCTTGGGCAGCGCGTAGAGATTGACCAGGATCGGCTGGGCGACCGCTCCGGTGGTGCGGTTCATGCCGAGCAGAATGCCGAGCCCGATGCCGGCGAAGGTGGAGAGCACCACGGCGGCCGCGAAGGCCCGGCCGGTCTCGCCGGCCTGGCGCCAGAAGTCCGCATCGCCGAGCAGCACGCCGAGCCGGACGAGCGTCGCGACGGGCGACGGCAGCCCGCTGTTCGACACGGCGAGATGCAGCCCCTCCCAGACGACAAGGAGGACCAGGACCACGACGGCGGAGCCGAGGGCGCTGCGCACGGCTCTAGCGCCTCAGCCGCGCCTGGAGGCGGCGGTCCACCGCGTCGAGCCCGGTGTTCACCACGGTGACCACCAGGATGATCAGCAGCATCAGCCCATACATCTCGCGATTGTCGAAGTTGTTGTAGGCATACGCGATGGCGTAGCCCATGCCGGCGCCCGACAGGATGAACTCCGACGCGATGACGCCGATGAACGCATAGGCGACCGCGAGCTTCACGCCGGTGAAGAGATGCGGCAGCGCCGCCGGCAGGCCGATCAGCAGCGCGCGCGAGGCCGGCCCCATGTGCATCATGCGGGCGGTCTTGCGCAGCACCAGGGGAATGCGGTCGAGACCGACCAGCGTGGCCGAGATCATCGACACGATGGCGAGCAGCACCGCGATGGCCACGATGGCGGCCGGACCGACCCCGAACAGGATGATGAAGACCGGGTAGAACATGAAGGTCGGCACCGCATAGTAGCTGGCGAGCAGCGGCTCGACGGCACCGCGCACCAGCGGCCAGGCATGGATCACGGCGCCGACCAGGAAGCCGAGCCCGATCGACAACACCGCGGCGATGGCGACGCTACGCAGGCTGATCACGATGTCGGCCCAGTGTTTGCCGCTCGCCAGGATGTCGACCAGGCTCGCCGCCATGGCGGAGGGCGGGATCACCACCGTGACCGGCACCCAGCCGAGCCGACAGGCGAGCTCCAGCGCCGCCACCGCGGCGGCGATGACGAGGAGCCTGATCCAGCCCTCGCGGGTCACGGCACGATCCCGGCGATTGTCATCCGCTCACCCCTCGCGCAGATGCTTGAGCGACTCGACCCGCAGCCGCTCCCACAGGTGGCCGGTGAGATCGCCGAAGCGCGGATGCGAGACGATGCGGCTGTCGCGCTCGGCATCCCAGCCGGTCGCCACGATGTCGATGAACACGCCGGGCCGCGCCGACATCACGCCGACACGGTCGGCCAGCATGGCGGCCTCGTCGAGCGCGTGGGTGATCAGCAGCACCGTGGCGCCGGTCTCGCGCCACATGCGCAGCAGCTCGTCGCCCATCAGCAGCCGCGTCTGCGCATCGAGCGCACCGAACGGCTCGTCGAGCAGGATCAGCCGCGGCTGCATCACCAGCGTGCGGGCGATGCAGACGCGCTGGCGCATGCCGCCGGAAAGCTGCGCCGGATAGGCATCGGCGAAGCCGCGCAGCCCCATGAAGCCGATGGCGTAGTCGACCCGGCGGGCGATCTCGGCCGGATCGACGCCGGCCCGCCGCAGCCCGAACGCGACATTGTCGGTGACCGACAGCCAGGGGAACGAGGCGTCCTCCTGAAAGACCGCGCCGACCCCGGCCGGCACCCCGGCGATCGGCCGCCCCTCGAACTCCGCGGTGCCGCTGGTCGGGGTCGCGAGGCCGGCCAACACGTCCAGCAGCGTCGACTTGCCGCAGCCGGACGGCCCGACCACCGAGAAGAACTCGCCGCGCTTCAGATCGAGATCGATCGGCCCCAGCGCATGGATATCCTCGCCCTTGCCGCGCCGCGAGAACACCCGGGTGACGCCGACGAGCCGCGCATGCGGCATCGCGGTGTCGGGCACCACGGCGACCTCGGCCGGCGACACGCTCATTTGGCGCCCTGGACGGCGGGCGGCAGGAACGACGGATCGAGCAGCTTGGACCAGTCGACCGGGCCGGTGATCTCGCCGATCAGCCGCAGGCCCTCGACGGTGCGATCCAGCTCGGTGCGGTCGAAGGCGCCGGTGCTCCACATACGCGGCCCGATCATGTTGGCGACCGCCACCTGGGCGACGGCGGGATCGAGCTTGAACGCCTTCGTCAGAATCTCGGCCGCCCGGGCGGGGTTCTCGTAGAGCGCCTCGACGCCGGCGGCACGGCCCGCGATGATGGCGCGCAGGCGCTCCGGATTGCTCTTGGCATAGGCACGCGTGGTGATGCCCACCGAGGTGGTCATCGGCGGCAGCAAATTGCCGTAGGAGACAACGGTCCGATACTTGTCGGCCCGGATGATCGACAAGGGCTCGATCAGCGCGGCCGCCGCCACGGCGCCCTGCTCCAGCATGGTCAGGCCGTTGACATAGCCGCCCGAGGCGACGCGCTCGACCTTGGTCGCGTCGACGCCCTCCTGCTTCAGCGCCATCAGCAGCAGCATCTCGGAGACGCCCTTGGGCGACGTCACCGCGACCTTCTTGCCCTCCAGATCCTTGAGCGAGCGGATCGGCGAGTCCGGCATGGTGACCAGCGACGCCTCGGCGGTCGAGCGGGTGCCGGTGTTGACGATGATCACATCGAGGCCCTGGCGCTGCGCCGCCAGCGCGGCCGCGATCGCCACGTCGCCATAGGGCGTCTCGCTCGCCAGCAGGTTGCGCACCGTGGTGCCGCCACCGCCGGAGCCGATGATCGAGGTGATGTCGACGCCGGCCTTCTTGAACAGGCCCTCCGCCATGGCGACCGCATAGGGCGCGCCATAGAGGCTGGTGCCCCACTGGGTGACCGAGATCTCGACCGCGCCGGCGGGCGCGGCCACCAGCAGAACGGCGGCGGACAGGACGGCACGAAGCATGGTGCGGAACATCGTCGGGTCCTTCGGGATCGGGGGTTGTCGGCAGCGTCGGACGACGCCCGGCATCCTAGTCGACCCCGCGCCGGCCGACCAACCGGAAACTCGCGCCCCAGCTCTGCCGGCGCGGCGCCGTCCGTCGGCGAGAGATCATCGGTCGGCGCGACGCTGCCGTTCCGCGTCGACGTCGCGGACGACAACCAGGCCGCGAAGCCGTGACATCGCGATGTCGCCGGATCGGCCGCAGTGGCGTAGACGAGCGGGCGGGAGCCGTGGGCGACACCCCGGTCGGCGCGGCCTCCCGCCAGGAGACGGCCCGTGTCGAAGCTCTCGGATTTTCTGCGCCGGCGGGCGATCCCGCCCGAGCACCACACGCGGCGGGCGCTCGCCCGCTATGTCCACAAGCGCGGCTTCGAGATCGGCGACTACACCTATGGGGTGCCGGCGATCCGGCCGTGGGGCAGCGCTCGGCTCACCGTCGGCCGCTACACCAGCATCGCGGCCGAGGTGGAGATCTTCTTGGGCGGCGACCACCGGATGGACGCGGTGTCGCTCTATCCGTTCGACGGGCCGGACGAGACCGGCGCCGCCGACGTGTGGATCGGCTCCGATGTGTGGATCGGCTTCGGCGCCACCATCCTGCCGGGGGTGCGGATCGGGCACGGCGCCGTCGTCGGCGCACGCGCCGTGGTGTCCCGCGACGTGCCGGATTACGGCATCGCCGTTGGCAACCCGGCCCGCGTGGTCAGGCATCGCTTCGCCCCGGAGATCATCGCGGCGCTGCTGCGCACCGCCTGGTGGGACCTCGATCGCGCCGCCGTTCTCAGCCTGAAGCCGCTGCTGACCGGCACCGACGTGCCGGCGCTCGTCGCCGCTTGCGAGCGGCTGCGGGCAACAGCGTCCGCGCAATGATCCGACGCTATAGCGTAACAACTATAACGGAGCGCACCGCGCGGCGTGATTTTCGTCTCGCATCGGCTTGACAGCTCTGATCGTTGTCGTCTCTTAGAGGCATGCAAGGCGCCCCCGCTTCGGCATCGTCGGACTGTCTCAATCGATCGATCCTCGATCGTTCGATTGCTGCACTGGCGACCGTCTGCCGTTCGGTCGTGGGCCACTCCATCCTGCGGCTCTCCAGCGCCGGCGGATTCGTCGTCAGCCGCTCGATCATCAGTCGCTCGATCATCAGCCACCGGATCGTTCGTCGGCCGATCGTTCGTCGCTCGATCGCGGTCGCCTGCGTGCTGATGCTGGTGCTGGTCGGGGTCCTGCATCATCTGATGCCGGACCACTATGCCTTCGGCGCCGACATCACGGCGCCGGCCGCGGCGGCCGCGCTGCCGTCGGATGCGGCGTCCCCGTCCGAAGACGGGTCGGGCGGCTTCGCCGTCGCCATAGCGGCCGACTACTGCTCGGCCTGCACTGCCGTGACAATGCCGGCCGTCGCGCTCCGCGGCATGGGCGAACGCCTTGCGCTCGTCGTCGATCCGGCACCACCGCCCGCCACGCGAGCACATCCGCCGGGCATCGAGCTGCCTCCGCCACGACGATCCGTCTGAGCACGTCCCCACGGCGGCTCGGCCCGTTCGGGCCGCCTCCCGTTGCTGCTCACGGTCGTCCATCATGCTCCATCGCGCGGTCGCGTGGGCGCTGGGCTTCGCCCTGGCCCTCCACGCCTCGTCCCCTGCTCTCGCGCAGGCCCCGAACCGGGCGCCTTCGCGAACCCTGACCTTGACGGCCGCCATGCAGCGTGCGCTGGCGGCCAATCCTCGCCTCACCGCGGCCGAGCGCGATATCGGCATCGCCCGCGGCCGGCGCATCCAGGCGGGGGCCATCCCCAACCCCGATCTGTCGTTCGAACTCGACAACGCTTTCGGCACCGGCGACTACCGCGGCACCCGCTCGGCCGAGACCACATTGCAGATCAGTCAGCTCGTCGAGCTGAGCGGCAAGCGCCAGGCCCGCATCGCGGCCGGCGACGCCGGCTTCGCGGTGGCGGGCTGGGATCGCGCCGCGGTACGGCTGGAGGTGCTGTCCGAGACCGCGATCGCCTTCGTCAACGTGCTGAGCGCCCAGCGTCGCGTCGAGATCTTCGACGAGCAGATCGCCACCCTGGGCCGGCTGACGCCGCTGCTCCAACGCCGGGTCGACGCCGGTGCCTCGTCGCCGGCCGAGGTCGCCCGGGCCGAGGTGGCGGCCGATCTCGCCAAGGCGGATCGCGAGCGCGCCCGCGTGGCGCTGGCGGTGGCGCGGCGCGACCTCGCGGCGCTGATGGGGCTCACCGCGCCCGACTTCAAGGGCGTCTCGGGAAACCTGTCGCGCATCGGCCGGCCGCCGTCGTTTCCCACCGTGCTGGCCGCCCTGGAGGCGAATCCGCAGCTCGTTCGCTGGACCGCCGTGCAGGCTCAGCGCCGCGCCGAGTTGCTCCTCGCCCGCCTCAAGGTGGTGCCGGACCCGCAGGTCGGCCTCGCCTGGCGCCATTATCGCGACACCGGCGACGACGCCGTCCGCCTCGGCGTGGCGATCCCGCTGCCGCTGTGGGACCAGAACCGGGGCGGCATCCTGGAGGCGCAGGAGACCCTCGCCAAGACGGACGCCGAATGGAAGATCAACCGGATCGGCCTGATCCTGCTGCTCGGCCGTGCCTGGGAGACGATCGGCGGCGCCATCGAGGAGGTGCGCCTGCTGCGCGGCTCGACGATCCCGAAGTCGCGGAACGCACTCGAAACCATCGAGAGCGGCTATGGCCAGGGTCGCTTCACCCTGCTCGAGATCCTCGACGCGCAGGCGGTCGCCGTGCAGGCGGCGCTGCGCGAGGTCGAGGCGCTGACCATCTTCCATACCGCCGTCGCCACCATCGAGGGCCTGACTGGCAGTCCCCTCACCCTGAGCCGCGAGGCGTCGCGATGATCACCCGGATTCTACGTTACGCGATTCTGCTGGCCGTGCTGGCGGGGCTCGCCGGCGGCGGCCTCCTGCTGCTCGGCCGCTCCGACGGGCGGACCCCGCCGAAGGCCGGGCACGCCGAGGAGGAGGAGGGGCATGGCGGCGGCGACAAGGTGGAGATCGGCGCCGCCAAGCTCGCCGCCACCGGCATCGAGATCGCCGACGCGGCGCCGGGCGTGCTGCGCGACAGCCTGCTCCTCAACGGCATCATCCAGCCGAACCAGGAGACGCTGGTGCAGATCACGCCGCGCTTTCCCGGCGTCGTCCGCGACATCCGCAAGCGGATCGGCGACACCGTGAGCAAGGGTGATCTTCTCGCCACCGTGGAAAGCAACCAGAGCCTGACCACCTACGAGCTCAAGGCACCGATCAGCGGCACGATCATCGACCGCCAAGCGTCGCTCGGCGAGTACGCCTCCGAGCAGAAGGCGGCGTTCATCGTCGCGGATCTCTCGACCGTATGGGTCGACTTCTCGGTCTACCGGCGCGATTTCAGCCGGGTGAAGGTCGGCGACACCGTGATCGTCGATCCCGAGGACGGCGGCAGCCCGATCGAGACGAAAATCGCCTACGTGTCGCCGATCGGCACCAGCGACACCCAGAGCGCGCTCGCCCGCGCCATCGTCCCCAACAAGGACATCCGCTTGCGGCCGGGGCTGTTCGTCACCGGCCGGCTGCTGCTGTCGGCCAAGCCGGTCGACGTCGCCGTCAAGGCGAGCGCCTTGCAGACACTGGAGAACCGGACCGTCGTGTTCGTCCGCAACGGCGAGGTGTTCGAGGCCCGCGAGGTCGAGATCGGCGATCGCGACGCCGAGCAGGTCGAGGTGCTGTTCGGTCTGATGCCGGGCGAGCGTTACGCGGCGAAGAACAGCTTCGTGATCAAGGCGGAGATCGCCAAGGGAGCCGCCAGCCATGAGCACTGATCCGGAGTTCACCGTGGTGACGGCGATGATCCAGGCGCACATGGAGGGCCATGTGATCGACGCGCTGCACGGCCTTCCCGAGTTCACCGGCTTCTCGCTCACCGAGGTGCGGGGCCAGGGACGTGGCCAGGGCGTCGGCGGCAGCTATACGGCGACCGAGTTCGGCTTCACCTGCCAGCGGCATCTCCAGATCCAGATCGTCTGTCGCACCGAGCAGGCCCGGCTGATCTGCCGCACCATCGCCGAGGCGGCGCGCACCGGCCACAAGGGCGACGGCATCATCTTCACCACGCCGGCGGCAGACTTCGTCCGCATCCGCGAGTTCGGCCGGCCCGGCCCGGAGACGACCCGATGATCGACGCCATCCTGGCCTTCTCGATCCGCCAGCGCTGGATGGTGATCATCGCCGTGCTCGGCATCGCGGCCTTCGGGGCGTGGAACTTCACCCGTCTGCCGATCGACGCGGTGCCGGACATCACCAACGTCCAGGTGCAGATCAACACCCAGGCGCCCGGCTACTCGCCGCTCGAGGTGGAGCAGCGCATCACCTTTCCGATCGAGACCGCCATGGGCGGCCTCCCCCGGCTCCAGTATACGCGGTCGCTGTCACGCTATGGCCTGAGCCAGGTGACCGTCGTGTTCCACGACGGCACCGACATCTACTTCGCGCGCCAGCTCGTCAACGAGCGAATCCAGCAGGTCAAGGACCAGCTCCCGCCCGGCGTCGAGACCGCCATGGGACCGATCTCGACCGGCCTCGGCGAGATTTACATGTTCACGGTCGAAGCGAAGGACGGCGCCCGCAGGCCGGACGGCTCCGCCTACACGCCGACCGACCTGCGCACCATCCAGGACTGGATCATCCGGCCGCAGCTCCGCACCACCCCGGGGGTGGTCGAGGTCAACACCATCGGCGGCTACGCCAAGCAGTTTCATGTGCTGCCGAACCCGGCGCGGCTGATGGCCTACAAGCTGAGCTTCCGCGACGTGATGACGGCGCTCGCGGCCAACAACGCCAATGTCGGCGCCGGCTACATCGAGCGCAACGGCGAGCAGTACCTCGTCCGTACGCCCGGCCAGGTGGCCGACGTCGGCGAGATCCGCGCCGTCGTGATCGGCACCCGGGGCGGCGTGCCGATCCGTATCGGCGACGTCGCCGAGGTGCGCGAGGGCACCGATCTGCGCACCGGCGCCGCCACGCTGAACGGCGAGGAGGTGGTGCTGGGCACCGCGATGCTGCTGATCGGCGAGAACAGCCGGACGGTGGCCCAGCGGGTCGCCGACAAGCTGCGCGATATCGGCCGCTCGCTGCCGGAGGGCGTGGTGGCCCGCACGGTCTACGACCGCACCACCCTGGTCGAGGCGACCATCGCGACGGTGGAGAAGAATCTCGTCGAGGGCGCCCTGCTGGTGATCGCCATCCTGTTCCTGATCCTCGGCAACATTCGCGCCGCCGTGGTGACGGCCTGCGTCATTCCCCTGTCGATGCTGATCACCATCACGGGGATGGTGGAGAACAGGGTCAGCGCCAACCTGATGAGCCTCGGCGCCATCGACTTCGGCATCATCATCGACGGTGCCGTCATCATCGTCGAGAACTGCCTGCGACTGCTCGCCGCCGAGCAGCATCGGCGCGGCCGGCTGCTCACCCGGGCCGAACGATTCGACACCATCCTGGCGGGGGCCCGGGAAGTGATCCGGCCGAGCCTGTTCGGCACGATGATCATCGCCGTCGTCTACCTGCCGGTGCTCACGCTGACCGGCGTCGAAGGCAAGATGTTCACCCCGATGGCGCTCACCGTGCTGATGGCGCTCTCCGCCGCCGCGCTGCTGTCGATGACCTTCGTTCCGGCCGCGGTGGCACTGGTCGTCACGGGTCGCGTGTCGGAGCACGAGAACGCCTTCATGCGGGTCTCGCGCCGGCTCTACGTGCCATTGCTGGGCGGCTCGATCCGCTTCCGCGGCCCGGTGGCGATCGGCGCCGTCGCGTTGATCGTGGTCAGTGGCTGGGTGGCGTCGCGAATGGGCGGCGAGTTCATCCCGAGCCTCGACGAGGGCGACGTCGCCGTGCAGGCACTGCGGGTTCCCGGCACCAGCCTGTCGCAGTCGATCGAGATGCAGGCCGCACTGGAGAAGCGCCTTCTGCAAGTGCCCGAGGTGAAGGAGCTGTTCGCCCGGGTGGGCACCGCCGAGGTGGCCACCGACCCGATGCCGCCTTCGATCTCCGACGCCTACGTGATGCTGAAGCCGCGGAGCGAATGGCCGAATCCCTCCAAGCCCAAGGGCGAGGTCATCGCCGATCTCGAGAAGGCCGCCGAGGACATTCCGGGCAGCAGCTACGAGTTCTCCCAGCCGATTCAGCTCCGCTTCAACGAGCTGATCTCGGGCGTGCGCAGCGACGTCGGCGTCAAGATCTTCGGCGACGACCTCGACACCCTGCTGCGTGTCGCCAATCAAGTGCAGGCGGTGCTCCAGACCGTGCCGGGCGCCGCCGACGTGAAGACCGAGCAGATCGCGGGCCTCCCGGTACTGACCGTCAAGCTCGATCGCCCGGCGCTGTCGCGCTACGGCATCAGCGCCGGCGAGGTGCAGGGCATCGTCGAGATCGCGGTCGGTGGCAAGAGTGCCGGCCTGGTGTTCGAGGGCGACCGCCGGTTCGATCTCGTCGTCCGCCTGCCCGAGCACATGCGGATGGACATCGAGTCCATCAAGGCGCTGCCGATCCCGCTGCCGGCCGCCGAGGCAGCGACCGCGGCTGGACCGGCCGGTTCCACCGCAGTTCTGCGGACCGCGTGGGGCGGCCCGCCGCTCGCCCAGGGGCGGTTCGTGCCGCTGTCGGCAGTCGCCGACGTCGAGCTCGCCCCCGGCCCGAACCAGATCAGCCGCGAGAACGGCAAGCGCCGCATCGTGGTGACGGCCAATGTCCGCGAACGCGACCTCGGCTCCTTCGTGGCGGACGCCCAGCGGGCGGTGGCCGAGCGGGTGAAGCTGCCGGCCGGCTACTGGATCGGCTGGGGCGGGCAGTTCGAGCAACTCGTCTCCGCCACGCAGCGCCTCGCCATCGTGGTCCCGGTGGCGCTGCTGCTGGTGTTCCTGCTGCTGTTCATGAGCCTCGGCTCCGCCGCCGATGCGGCCCTGGTGTTCAGCGGGGTGCCGCTGGCGCTCACCGGCGGCATCGCGGCCCTGTGGCTGCGTGACATTCCGCTGTCGATCAGTGCCGGCGTCGGCTTCATCGCGCTGTCGGGCGTCGCCGTCCTCAACGGCCTCGTCATCATCGCGGTGATCCAGCGGCTGCGGGCGGAGGGGCGGCCACTGGTCGAGGCGGTACGCGAAGGTGCGCTGATGCGGTTGCGGCCCGTGCTGATGACCGCCCTGGTCGCCTCGCTCGGCTTCGTCCCCATGGCGATCGCCACCGGGGCCGGGGCCGAGGTGCAGCGGCCCCTCGCCACCGTCGTCATCGGCGGCATCATCTCGTCGACGGTTCTGACGCTGCTCGTGCTGCCGGCGCTCTATGTGCTGTTCCGGCGCGAGACCACCAACGCCTGAGCACTTTCGTGTCACATCAACCGGAGGATTCCCCCGTGAAGCACACTTTTCTGCCCGGCGCCGTCCGGGTTGTCTCGGCGTCGCTGACCGCGGCGTCGTTTCTCGTCCTGTCGGCCGCCGTCGGTCCCACCGTGGTCGCGCCGGCGCTGGCTCAATCGCATGCGCACGGCCAGGGCCATCAGAAGGGGCCGAACGGCGGCGACATGAAGGACATCGCCGGCGTCCATGCCGAGATCCTGGTCGCGGGCCGGACCATCACGATCAACGTCTTCGACGATGCGGACAAGCCGGCGAGCACCAAGGGATTCACCGGCTCGGCGTTGGTCAGCGACGGCAAGACCAAAGAGACGGTGACGCTGGCGCCCTCGGGCGAGGCCGCCCTGAAGGGCGAGACCAAGGGTGCGATCGCAGCCGGCGCCACGATCACGATCCTGCTCAAGACGGAGGCCGGCAAGACCGGCCAGGTGCGGTTCTCGCCGCACGACCACTGATCCGAGATCCGAGATCCGGCCGGCCGGCGACGGCCGGTCGGGATCACCGGGGCGGGCCATGCGGCCCGCGCCCGGATGACGATCGGTCCGGCCGCAGCCGTCAGGCGGCGTGCGAGGCGCGCGCCCCTGCCGGCACCGCCAGGCCGCAGCCCGCGAAGGCGATGCGGATGGCCTCGCGCTCGTCCTCGGTGAGCGGCAGCATCGGGCGGCGCACCGGACCGCCGACCTGGCCGAGCAGCTCCTGCCAGTACTTCTGCTGCGCCTGCGGCTTGCCGGGCGGGCGCGTGCGCCGCAGCGCATGGCGCACCGGGTCGAGGCTGTCGCGCACCTCGCGGGCGCGCTCGAACTCGCCCTTGAAGGCGAGATCGGTGTACTCGCGCATGCGCCGGTCGACGGCGCTCTGGAGCAGATAGGGCGGCGACGAGCACAGATAGAGGCGCCAATCGAGCTCGACGATGTTGTCGAGCCACTCCTCTTCGGAGGCGGTGCTGACGATCAGCTTGCCTTCGGTGAGACGGGTCAGCCGCGCATACATCTCGCGCGGCACGCTGTACTTGATGGCGACGATGTTGGGCAGCTCTGCGATGCGAGCGCACAGCTCCGGGCTCATCAGATAACCGCTGTCGGGATGGCTCCACATGGCGATGCCGATGTCGAGCTGTTCGCTGAGATGCCGGTAGTACTCGTACAGAGTCTCGTCCTGGTCGGTGACGAAGTGCATCACCGGCGCATGCACCACGATGCTGTCGGCGCCGACCGCCTGGGCGTGGCGGGCGAGATCGAGCACCGTGTCGAGGTTCTGGTCCGAGCACGACATGATGGTGCCGGCGCGGCTGCCGATCTCGTCGACCGCGATCTCGAACAGCCGCTTGCGCTCGGCGACCGACAGCGAGAAGAACTCGCCCTGCTTGCCGGCGACGAACACCCCGTCGATGCCGAGCTCGTCGACCCAGTGGCGCAGGTTGCGGCGGAAGCCGGCCTCGTCGACCAGGAGGTCCGGCGTGAACGGCGTCAGCGCCGCCGCCCAGATGCCCCGCATGTGTTCACGCGCGAACGCCTTGGCATCGTGTTTTTGATATTGCACGGGGGGCTCCTCGGTCGGCTCGGGGAAGGGGCGGGCCGGCGCGGAACGCCGGCCCGCGGGGGTGCGCGGGGGAGGCGGCGATTCAGTTGTCGAGCTTGATGTTGCGGTCGGCGATGACGCGGCCCCAATGGGCGCGGTCGCGGGCGATGCGGGCGGCGAACTCGGCCGGAGTCGTCGGCGTCGGCTGCGCCCCCATCGCCTCGAACGCCGCCACCAAAGTGGGGTCGGAGAGCGCGACGCGCACCTTTTCGGCGATCTTGGCGGCGAGCGCCGGGTCCATCTTGGCGGGACCGAACAGGCCGAACCAGCTCGCCCCGGTGACGCCGGGAAAGCCCTGCTCGGCGATGGTCGGAATGTCGGGCGCCGCCTTGCTGCGGCTCTCGCCGACCAGGCCGATCGCCTTCATGGAACCACCCTGGATCTGCGGCAGCGCCGCCGGGAGATCCGCGAACAGCCCGTCGATGGTGCCGGCGATCGCGTCCGTCATGGCCGGCGCGACGCCGCGATAGGGCACATGCAGGAAGTCGGTCTTGGTCGCCTCCTTCAGCAGCTCGACATAGAGATGCAGGATGTTGCCGAAGCCGGCGGAGCCGAGCGACAGCGGCTTCGCGCTGCCCTTCGACAAGGCGATCAGCTCGGCGACATTACCGGCCGGCAGCGAGGTGCGGACGACGAGTGCCGTGCCGTTGACGACGACGAGCGAGATCGGCGTCAGATCGGTCGCCACGTCGAGGCTCGACTTCTTGTCGAGATGCGGCGTGATGGTGAACAGCCCCGAGGTGGCGAGCAGCAGCGTGCGGCCGTCGGGCTCCGCGCTCGACACCGCGGCGGCCCCGGTGGCGCCGTTGGCGCCCGGCTTGTTCTCGATGATGACCCTGGCGCCGAGGGGCTCGCGCAGCCGCTCGGCGAGATGGCGGGCGATCAGGTCGGCCGGACCGCCGGCCGCCATCGGCACCACCATGCGCACCGCGGCGTCGCCGGGCTGCGCGGCGGCACGCTCGACACCCGTGGCGGTGAGCAGCAACACCGCGACGGCGAGCACCAGCCCGAGGGGGCCGACACTGCGCCGCCGCGGGGGTCCGCCGCGCCGGAACAGAGCCGCAGGAGAACGAACAGGGGTCGACGGAAGCGGAGTCGGAACGGTCATCGCGCTGCTCCTCGGGTCGGCCTCGTGACGGCGGACAAGCGGCTCTCGTCAGATCCGCCAAGCGATCTCGGGCCGCAGCCGCACGCCGCAGCCGACCTCGTCGGAGATCCAGACGGCGCCGTCGCGCACCTCGAGTCCTTCGAACGGATCGTCCATGACGTGCAGGAACTCGGCCACCTCGCTCGGGAAGCTCAGATTCGGCAACGCCGCACAGAGCTGCACCGCATGGGCGGTCAAGAGCCGGCTGCCCACGGTCGCACCCATCCGGCAGCCGAGCTGCGCCGCCTCGCAGATGCGGGCCGCCGCGAACACGTTGCGCAGGCCGCCCATCTTGGTGACCTTCAGGCTGACGGCGTCGACGACGCGGTGGGCCGCCAGCGCGAAGGTGCTCTCCGGCGAATGGGCGCTCTCGTCGGCCTCGACCGCGATCGGCACCGTGCGGGTCACCAGAGCGAGGCCGTCGAGATCGGTCTCGCGCACCGGCTGCTCGATCATCTCGACCCCGTACTCGGCGACCCGGGCGACGAACGCGATGGCGTCCTTGGCCCGGAACGACATGTTGGGATCGAGGGTGAGGCGCACCTCGGGGCCGACCGCGCGGCGCACCGCGCGCACCCGGGCGACGTCCTCGGCGACATCGCCGCCCACCTTGAGCTTGAGGCAGCGGAAGCCCTCGTCGATGCGGGCGCGCGCCTGCGTCGCCATACCGTCCGGGTCCTTGAGAGCGAGCATCCGGCAGACCGGGATGGCGTCGCGAACGCGGCCACCGAACAGACGGTGCAGCGGCACGCCGAGCAGGCGGGCGGCGAGGTCGTGGAGGGCGCAGTCGATGCCGGACTTCGCCGGCGCGTTGCCGCGGATGCCCTTGTCGACCAGGCGCAGATTGCCCTCGATCGCCAGCGCGTCGCGTCCCACCAGCGGCGTGGCGAGGCGGTGCAGCACGCTCTCTACCGCCGCATTGGTGGCGCCGAGATGCGTGAAGGCGGCGGCGTAGCCCCAGCCGATGGTGCCGTCCTCGGCGACCAGCGCCACGATGCAGGCATCCCAGTGCGGATAGGCCTGGCCGGCGAACTTCCACTCCGGGTCCTCGTCGGGCAGGCTGACCGGGACCACGGCGTATCTGGCGATCTTCGGCACGACGGGGACCTCATGCTCGGCGGCGTGCATGGCGCCGGCCGGGGCGTCACGACGGCGACGGTCAGAACGGCGACGGTCAGAACGGCGACTTGCCGAATGGTAGCGACAGGCGCCGATCTCGCGTAATGAAATACAGTCGCGCCGATATAACCGGATGGTTATGCTGCCGCCATGGCTCTCGCGTCGAACCAAACCCGCTACACCGCCATCATCGCGCGGCTCAAGCTGCGCCACCTCCGGCTGATCGATGCAATCGTCGAAGCGCACAGCATCTCGGGCGCGGCGGCGCGCCTGCACATCACCCAGCCGGCGGTGTCCAAGGGGCTGCGCGAGGCCGAGGACATCCTCGGCGTGCGGCTGTTCGAGCGCGGGCCGCGCGGTCTCGCGCTCACGGTGGTGGGACGTGCCGTGGTGGCCCGCAGCAAGGCGATCCAGCTCGAAATCCGCCAGGTGAGCGACGAGATCGACGCTCTCAGCTCGGGCCTTTCCGGGCTCGTCACCGTCGGGGCGCAGCTCGTCGCGCTGCCGACGCTGGTGCCCGCCGCGGTGCGCCTGCTGCGCGACCGTGGCGTGATGGTGCCGGTCCGCGTCATCGAAGGCACCCTGGATGCGCTGTTGGAGCAGCTCCGGGCCGGCGCCCTCGACCTGATCGTCGGGCGACTGCCGCCTGTCGATCGCGACCAGCGGCTGGTCCAGGAGGTGCTCGGTCAGGAGCCGATCGTGGTGGTGGCGGGGGCCGGCCATCCGCTCGCCCGCCGGGCGCGAGTCCGCCATCGCGATCTCGCCCAGGCCGACTGGGTCTTCCCGCCGCCGGGCAGCCCGGCGCGTGCCCCGGTGATGCAGCTTTTCACCCAGCACGGCCTGGCGCGGCCGCCCGGCTATGTGGAGACGACATCGTATTTGACGGTGCGGGCGCTGCTCATCGAGCACGGCATGGTCGCCGCGCTGCCGCGTAGGACGGTGATGCGGGACGTCGAGGCGGGATGGCTGCGGATTCTGCCGCTGGCGTTCTCACAGGAGTCGCTCGCCCTCGGCCTCACCATGGCGGCCGACGTGCCGCCCTCGCCGGCGGCCCAGCGGCTGGTGGAATGCCTGCGCGAGGCGGCCCGCGCCGAGGCGGCTGGGCTGGCTCAGCGCGAACCTTAGAACGGTATCCGATCCAACTGGATCGGCCCCGCTCCAGAAGTCCTTATTTGATCGCATTTTCGACGGCGAACCGGGTCCCACTTCGCCGGACAATGCTCTGGCCCGCGCGCGGTCCGTCATGGCGGCCCGGCGGCCCGCGCGGTTCCAGCCGGCCGGAAACTGGTGCATGAAAGGGTGCCACCCTCTGCAATCCCCCGAGGAGCCCCATGGACACGATCTCGCTGGACACCGCGCAGGCCCTGGTTTCGGCCGCCCTCGCCCGTGCCGCCGCCGATCACGGCAAGCCGGTGTGCGTCGCGGTGTGCGACGCCGTCGGCAACCTGATCGCCTTCGCGCGCGCCGACGGGGCGCCGCCGCGCAGCATCCAGCTCGCCCAGGACAAGGCCTACACGGCCGCCCGCATGGGCACCGACACCGACGCCTTCCACGCCCGTCTGAAGCGCGAGGAGGTGCAGGCGCGCGACTTCGGTGACGCCCGCCTGACCGCGCTGCTCGGCGGTGCGGTGCTCAAGGGCGGCGCCGGCCAGGTGATCGGCGGCGTCGGCATCAGCGGGCTCGCATCCGCCGAGGATCACGCCATCGTCCAAGCGCTGGCGGGACGTATCGCCTCCGATTCACTCTGACCGCAACTCGAACGCCGGAACACAGGTGCCGCCATGGCCAAGCCGAACGTCCTCGTGACCCGCATGGTGCCGCAGGAGAATCTCGACCGATTGCGCGAGCGGTTCGACGTCGAGGTCAACACCGAGGACCGTCCCCTGACGCGCGAGGAGCTGAAG
The DNA here is from genome assembly GCA_009720755.1 of Rhodoplanes serenus. GTDB lineage: Bacteria > Pseudomonadota > Alphaproteobacteria > Rhizobiales > Xanthobacteraceae > Rhodoplanes > Rhodoplanes serenus. Next base: position 125,747 of record WNKV01000017.1, on the reverse strand, counting down.
AGCAAGGTGAAGGGGCGCGACGCCATCCTGTCGATGCTGACCGACACCATCGACGGCGAGATTCTCGACGCCGCCGGGCCGCAGTGCCGGATCGTCGCCAACTTCGCGGTCGGCTACAACAATTTCGACCTCGCCGCAGCCACCCGGCGCGGCGTCGTGCTGACCAACACGCCGGGCGTGCTCGACGACGCCACCGCGACGCTCGCCTTCACGCTGCTCCTGTCGGTGGCCCGCCGCATCGTGGAAGCCGACAAGTATGTGCGCGACGGCAAGTGGACCGGCTGGGCGCCGCTGTTCTTCATCGGGCTCGACGTCGACGGCAAGACGCTCGGCGTCGCCGGCCTCGGCCGCATCGGCAAGAACATGGCCCGCAAGGCGGCGGCCTTCGGCATGAAGATCATCTACAACGACGTGCGGCGCGATGCCGAGCTCGAGACGACGCTGGGCGCCCGCTTCGTCGACAAGGAGACGCTGCTGCGCGAGTCCGACTTCCTCACGCTGCATGTGCCACTGATCCCGGAGACGCATCACTACATCGGCGAGAAGGAGCTCGCCGCCATGAAGCCGACCGCGGTGCTGATCAACGCGGCGCGCGGCCCGGTGGTCGACGAGAAGGCGCTGGCGCGCGCCCTCAAGGACAAGGTGATCTGGGGCGCCGGCCTCGACGTGTTCGAGAACGAGCCGAAGGTCGAACCGGAGCTGCTCGGCCTCGACAACGTCATCGTGGTTCCGCACGTCGCCTCGGGCACCACCGAGACGCGCCTCAACATGGGGCGCATCGCGGTCGACAACATCGTCCGGGTGCTCGGCGGCCAGCCGCCGGCGACCTGCGTCAATCCGGACGTGCTGAAGAAGTAGCGCCGGCGGCCCGGGCGACGGGCCGTCCAATCGGCCTTCCACGGCTGGACAAGTCCCCCCGCCCTTGGCAAGACGGCCGCATCCCGTGCGGCCGTCGGCCGCCGCAGGCGCATGCGGGGGGCCATGCCGACCGAACCTCAGGCGAGCGAGCGCGAGCCGACCGGGCGCGAGAAGAGCGGGCGCGACACGAGCGGACGCGCGCCCGCCGACACCGACCCGGTTCTCGTCACCGGGGCGGCCGGCTTCATCGGCTTCCATGTCGCGGCGCGGCTGCTGGCGCAGGGCCGGCGGGTGGTCGGGCTCGACAATCTCAACGACTATTACGATCCGGCCTTGAAGCGGGCGCGGCTCGCGCAGTTGACCCCGGTGGCCGGGTTCCGCTTCGAAGCCGTCGATCTCGCCGACCGCGCCGCGGTCGCCGCCCTGTTCGCCCGGGACGAGTTTCCGGTGGTGATCCATCTCGCCGCGCAGGCGGGGGTGCGCCACTCGCTCAATGATCCGTTCGCCTATCTGGACGCCAACCTGGCCGGCTTCCTCGCCGTGCTGGAAGGCTGCCGCCATCACGGCTGCCGGCATCTGCTCTACGCCTCGTCGTCCTCGGTCTACGGCGCCAACACCGCGGTGCCGTTCGCCACCGGCCAGAACGTCGATCACCCGCTCAGCCTCTACGGCGCCACCAAGAAGGCCAACGAGCTGATGGCACACGCCTACAGCCACCTGTTCGGCCTGCCGGCGACGGGCCTGCGGTTCTTCACCGTGTACGGCCCGTGGGGACGACCCGACATGGCCATGTGGCTGTTCACCGAGGCGATCGCCCGCGGCCGGCCGGTGCGCCTCTTCAATCACGGGCGGATGCGGCGCGACTTCACCTATGTGGACGACGTGGTCGAGGCGGTGGTGCGGCTCGCCGATCGTCCGCCGGCACCGAACCCGTCGTGGTCGGGCGAGGCGCCCGATCCGGCATCGAGCCGGGCGCCCTGGCGGATCTACAACATCGGCAACAACCGGCCGGTCGCGGTGCCGCGGGTGGTCGACCTGATCGAGCAGGCGCTCGAGCGCACCGCCGTCCGCGAGATGCTGCCGATGCAGCCCGGCGACGTGCCGGAGACCTGCGCCGATGTCGACGCCCTCACCGCCGCGGTCGGCTTCCGCCCGGCGACCGCGATCGAGGATGGGGTGGCGCGCTTCGTCGCCTGGTGGCGGGAGCACCAGGACGCCTGATCCGGCATTGCCCCCCGACCGACGCGCCTCAGAGAGCGGCCGCCATGTCGAACGCCACGAATTCCTGGTGGACGCAGCGATCGGTGCCGATCGCCGTGCGGGTGTCGACCACCTTCTCCTTCTGGATGAAGAAGGCGTAGTAGACGGCGCCGTTGCCCTTGGGGTCTGACTTCAGGCAGACGATCCAGGACGGTCCGCCGATGCGATCGATCCAGCGCGGCTCGGAGATGGCGAGGCCGCCGGTCTCGATCGGGGTGGGCAGAGTCTTGGCGGCGGCGGCGACCAGGCGCCGATAGGGCGGCACCGGCTCGGGCGACAGCATCTGGCTGCGCTCGTAACTGTCGTCGAAGAACGGGCCGCTGAGGCTGCATGCGCCGAGGCTCGATCCGGCGGCCGCGGCGAGCACCAGCAGGGACGGCGCCATCCACGTCCCCCACCGGGACGGGCGGCTCGCCGTCGATCGTCGGTCGCGATCGCAGTGCCCGCCGTTCGTCGGGCGTCCGCCGTTCTCGCTGTTCGTCGCCCTGTCCCGCCCCACGCCACCGCCCCACCACCGACGCCCGCTCCGGCACCGACCTGCCGGACGCTTGCGTCGAATTTGCGATCGGGGCCGCCCACGGCGAGCCGGTCTCGACGTCGTCGGAGACGGTCTAGCCGCGCATCAGGGCCGTGACATGCACGGCGACCGAGCGGGCGAGCCCCTGGAGGTCGTAGCCGCCTTCGAGCAGCGACACCAGCCGGCCGCCGCAGCAGGTGTCGGCGACGTCCATCATCCGCTTGGTCACCCAGGCATAGTCGGGCTCCAGCAGGTTGATGTTGGCGAGCGGGTCGCGCATGTGGGCGTCGAAGCCGGCGGAGAGCACCACCAGATCGGGGCGGAAGTCGAGCAGCCGCGGGATGATGATGTTCTCGAAGGCGTCGTGGAACTCGTCGCCGCCGTCGCCGGCCCGCAACGGCACGTTGACGATGGTGCCGTGCTCGCCCCGCTCTGAGGCGGCGCCGGTGCCGGGATAGAGCGGCATCTCGTGGGTCGAGCAGTACATCACGTTGCGGTCGGCCCACAGAATGTCCTGAGTGCCGTTGCCGTGGTGGACGTCGAAGTCGATCACCGCGGCGCGCTCGGCACCGTACTTCTCCCGGGCGTGGCGGGCCGCGATCGCCGCGTTGTTGAAGAAGCAGAACCCCATCGGCTGGGTGATCTCGGCGTGGTGGCCGGGCGGCCGCATGGCGCAGAAGGCGTTGGCGACCCGGCCGGTCATCACCTCGTCGACCGCCAGCACGGCGCCGCCGACGGCGCGCAGCGCCGCCTCGTAGGTGCCGGGCGACATCGAGGTGTCGGAGTCGAGCTGCACCATGCCATCGGTCGGGCTCGCCTCGCGAATGGCCTCGATGTAGTCGGGCGTGTGGCAGAGCGCGATCCGGTCGATGGCGGCGACCGGCGCCTGGTCGCGGGCCAGCGACTGGAACGCCTCCTGCTCGAGCACGCGCTCGATCACCCGGAGACGGTCGGGACGCTCGGGATGTCCGAGGGGCGGAATGTGCTCGAGGCCGGCCGGATGGGTGATGTACAGCGTCGTCATTGGATGTGTCGGGTCATGCAATTCAACCATATCGCGTCGTCGGCGCCCCGCTGTCAAAGAAAATCCGGCCACGCCGCAGCCGGCTCCGACCCCTCGGGCGGCCGCACCGGACGCGACCACGGCGGCGACCGCCGCCACCCGGCGGCCGCCTGAGGCGCCGACCCGGTGCCGCCGAGGGGAAATCGTCGGGCGGCGTGCTGGACGTGTTGATCCCGCCGGTGCGCACACGTATGGTCCGGCCGCGCCGAGGAGGCCCTCGTTCGTCCGGGCCGTGGTGGGGCGTAGCCAAGTGGTAAGGCAGCGGATTTTGATTCCGCCATTCCCTGGTTCGAATCCAGGCGCCCCAGCCAACAACCAAGTCTCTGGAAAATCTCGCCTCCACGGTTGGGCCGGGGGCGCTCACGAGGCCGCGGCGCCGAGCGGGCGAGCTCAGGCGGGGCGCTCAGGCGACGACGATGCGGGCCGCCGCCGTCAGGCTGCGGCCGTCCTCGTGCAGCCAGGTGAAGGCGAGCTCGGTCGTCCGCTCGATCCTCAGGAAGAACACCAGATAGGGATTGGCCGAGGTCGCGTTGCGGAACTCGGCCGTGAAAACGACGGCACCGTTCGCCCGCACGATCAGGCGGGCCAGCATGTCGCGCGGCACCGGCTGGCCGTCGTCGCCCTTGCGCAGCCCGGTCTCCATCGGATGGTCGACCAGGGTGCGGATCTCCACCACCTCCCCGGCCTGCGCGGTCGCGGGCAGGCGCAGCCGCGGCCGTCCGGTCAGCGCGGCCGTCATGACAGGCAGCCGCCGACCTTGACGTCGATGACGACGGCGGCCCGCCGCACCGTTCCGGTCGACTGCTCCGCCAGCACCACGACGGTCTGCTTGGCGGCCAGCCGCATGCGCAGGGTGACCTGGGCGCGGCCGTTGGCGGGGCCGAGCCGATAAGTCGCCACATCAGGGGTCGGGTTCGCGGTCGCCACGATGTGGATGGCGCGGACGTGATCGGCCACCGTCATCGGACTGTCGACCACGACGGTGAGCGGCACCACGGCGCCGTTCTCGGCCGCCTCCGGGGCGTGGAGGACGATGCCGCCGTCGACCGGCCCGGCGTCACCGATCAACGCCCGGATCGCCGCCTCCACCTCGCCCGGTGCGGCGGCCAGCGCGGGCGCGGCCGGGATCGGCACCAGGGCGATGGTGGCGAGGCCGGCGCCGGCCAGGCCGACGCCGCCGCGCAACAGGGCCCGCCGATCGATCGCCGGAGTCGCCCGGGAGGGTCCCATCAGCCGAACGCATCCTTGGTGATGCTGGCGTACCAGGAGTCGGCGTAGTGGGCTTCGAGCCGGCGCTGATCGCGCAACTGGGCGAGCGGGCCGCGCGGCGACACGCCGCCGGAGTTCGGCGTCTCGACGAAGCCCTTCTCGCTCGGCCGGAACACGCCGACGATCGAGATGCCGTAGTCGTCGCCGACATGGCTGTAGCAGGTGTTGAAGTAGATCGGGTCCTTCGGCGGCTCGCGGCCTTCCAGGAGGGCGATCGCCGAGGCGACTGCGTGCTTCGACGTGGTGTTGGCGATGAAGCCCGACTTCGGCATCGCGCCCGGGATGTTGGCGTCGCCGATGACGTGGATGTCCTTCGCCTTGACGGCCTCGAACGTGTAGGGGTTCACCGGCACCCAGCCGGTCTCGTTGACGAGACCGGCGTCGACCGCGATGCGCGCCGCCGACTGCGGCGGGATGACGTTGCCGACATCGACCTTGTGCCTCGTGCCGAACTCGGTCTCGAAGACCTTCTCCTTGGTGTCGACCCTCACCACCTTGCCGTCCTTCGATCCCGGCACCCACTCGATCAGGCCGGGATAGAGCTCGTTCCAGGCGTCCTGGAACAGGCCCTGCTTGGAGAAGGCGTCCTTGTGGTCGAGCGCCAGGATCTTCGCGCGCGGCTTGTGCTTCTTGAGATAATCGGCGACCAGGCTGATGCGCTCGTAGGGCCCCGGCGGGCAGCGGAACGGATTGGCCGGGATGGAGAAGGCGACCACGCCGCCGTCCGGCAGCGCTTCGAGCTGCTTGCGCAGCAGCGTCACCTGCTCGCCCTTCTCGGGCACCCAGGCGTGCGGGAAGATGCGCGCCGCGCCGGTGTCGTAACCGGCCAGCGCCCCCCACTTGATGGCGATGCCGGGCGACAGGATCAGCTTGTCGTAACGCACCGTGCCGCCGCCGCCGAGCTTGATGGTCTTGGCGACAGGGTCGATCGCGTCGGCCCAATCGTGGATGAAGTCGACGCCGCGGCGCTTCAGCCGGTCGTAGGAATGCGTGATGGCGGCGAGATCACGGCTGCCACCGAGCAGCAGATTGCCGTACGGGCAGGTGACGAAGGACTTCTGCGGCTCGATTACCGTGACGGCGACGTGCGGAAAGGCGGTGCGGGCGTAACGCGCCGCCGAGGCGCCGCCGAAGCCGCCGCCGATGACGACGAGGCGCGGCGCCTTGGCCTTGGCGTGGACGACGGCCGGGGCGGCCAGGATGGCGGCGGCCGACAGGACGAGGCGGCCGAGATCACGACGGGACAGCATCACGAGTCCTCAGCGCTTTACGGACGCGAAATAGGCGGCGAGTGCTGCGACCTCGTCGTCCGAGTAGCCGCGCGCGATGCGGTTCATGATCGTCGCGGTCGGCCGCTGATTGTTGCGGAACTCGCCCCAGACGCGCACGAAGGCGGCCGGATCGTAGCCGGCGAGGATCGGCGTGCCGCCCTGGCCGGCACCGTTCTGGCCGTGGCAGCCGGCGCACGCCTGGGCGTGCAGCGGGGCGACCGGCTGATGCGGCGTGGCGTGGGACTTGGGTTGCGCGAGCGCCGCCGACGCGGCGAGCACGGCGGCTCCCGCGGCAGCGATGACGACGACGGGACGGGACGGCATGACGGCTCCGTGACAGGCAAACCGAGTGACAGCGACGCGAGCGATGGACCTGTCGGGGGCCGCGTCCATCGTGATCAGGACGAGTACACAGCGCCGTCCGGCGTGGTTCAATCGGGCGACGAACATAAGAGTGGTTTTCCGCGCCATGCGGCCGCGGAGGAAAATCCGCGCCGGCGGAATCGTGTCGACCGCGCGCAACGTTCTCCGCGTCGATGGACGAGGCCCATCACGATGGCGGCGCGAGAGCCATCCAATAGCGGTCGGGCAGGTGGTCGCCGAAGGCCGGCGGCAGGACGCGCGACAGTTGCCCGATCGGGTCGGGCCTGATCTCGGGCGCGAGCGACAGCGACCACAGTTGTCGCAGCCCTTCCTTGACGCCGCCGATCAGCGCCGGGACGAAGGCCGGCTCGTCGTCGGACTCCGAGGCGAGCGCGGCGGCGTCGAAGCGGGTGTGGCGTGCGCAAGTGAGACGCCGGCCGACATGGCCGTAGCCCAGCCGCGACGGCGGCACGGTCGGGACGATGTCCTCGCCATGCACCAGCCGCACGGTATCGGCACCGAGCGCCGCCTCGTAACGCTCGGCGAAATGCGGGCTGCCGACCCGCGGCATGCCGAACGTCCACACCTGCGGCCGCAGGCCGAACGTGATCAGCAGCCGCTGCGCCGCCAGCGCCGCCAGGGCGCCGCCGAGGCTGTGGCCGGTGATCAGCAGCCGCGCGTCGCCGGCATGCTCCGACAGCGCCATCGCCACCGCGCCCCACACGGCATCGAGCGCCGCGTCGAAGCCGCGATGGATGCCCTCCGGGGTCTGCACGATGTCGAAGTCGGTCAGCCAGTGGGCGAGGTTGAGCGGGTCGGTGCCGGCGAAGGCGAGAAGGCGCGTGCCGGCGGCGGCGAGCAGCAGGCCGCGCGTGCCGGTGATCGGCAGTAGCGGACTCGCGGGCGCGTCGAACTGCACGAGGCGTCGCGCCCCCCAACCCGCCACGACGGTGTCGATCTTGTCGAGCTCGTCCTCGTAGGCGAGCTGGGCGGCCCAGACGGCGGCGCGCGCGGCGCCGAGGTCGCAAGGCCCGGGCGGAACCGGGGGACCGGCCTCGTGCGGCAGGCCGGCGAGCGCATCGGCCGGATAGAGCTCGATCGGCAGGCGAACCAGGAACGTCATCGGACGGGCGTCGCGCGCATCGTCCGAACGATCGACATGCGATCGGGACGCCATGCCAGCCTATCGGCGGACCAGGCGATTGTCGATCCGGTTGACATCGGTGCGTCCGCCGCGTGCATTGTCGGCGGCACCGCGTGCCGCGCACGCGACGAACGGTAGGAACGAGGCCGGATGGCGAGGGGCGGATGACCGCGATCATCGATCCGCGTCGGGGCGACATCGAGGACGATGCGTCGAGCACCGAGCGGCACTCGCTGGTGTCGCTGGCCGGCAGCCTGCTGGCCGAGATCAGCCTGCCGAAGCTCGCGACCGCCTGGGTGCTGCTGATCGCCGTGCCGGCCCTGGTGGTCGGCGTCGCGCCGCTCGCCGTCACGCTATGGTTCGCGACCCTGTCGAGCAAGCTCGCGACCGTGCTGTCGGGTGCCGGCTCGCTGCTGCTGCTCGGTCTGCTGGTCGGCGCCGGATGGTTCGGCGGGCGCCGCCTGCTGCCGATCGCCGAGCGGAGCTTCTGGTCGCTGACGGCACTCGCCGTGCAGCCCGCCTATGCGATCGCCCGCGAGGCGCTGCGCCATCTGGTCGAGAAGGCGTTGCCGGGCAGCGCCAGCGCCGAAGCGCGCGCCACCCTGCGGGCCGTGATGGCGGCGCTCGCCGGTCTCGCGGTGGCGGTGCCGACCGTCTGGCTGATCGCGGCGCTCTGGCCGGCAACCCGCTGGAGCGCGGGCCTCGCCGATCTCGCCGCCCCCTGGCCGCTGGTCGGTGCGGCAGCGGCGAACGCCACCGTGGCGGTCGCCTCTTATTTCGCCGCGGCGGCGCTGACCTGGGGCATCGCCGACGCCCTGATGGACCAGCCCCGCACCGTGACGGCGTTTCCGGAGGCGACGCCGGGGCGGACGCGCTGGCGCATCGCGCATCTGTCGGACATCCACATCGTCGGCGAGACCTACGGCTTCCGGATCGAGTGCGGCCGGGCCGGCCCGCGCGGCAACGATCGTCTCGCCCAGGTGCTCGCGGCACTGGAGGCGGTCCACGCCCGCGAGCCGCTCGATCTCGTGCTCGTCACCGGCGATGCCACCGATGCCGGGCGCTCCGCCGAATGGGCGGTGTTCTTCGATCTCCTGGCGGCGCATCCGCGGCTCGCCGAGCGGCTGCTGATCCTGCCCGGCAATCACGACGTCAACGTCGTCGACCGTGCCAACCCGGCCCGCCTCGATCTGCCCTTCGCCCCCGGCAAGCGGCTGCGTCAGGCCCGGATGATCTCGGCATTGGCGGCCGTTCAGGGCGACCGCGTCCAAGTCGTCGACCGCGCGACCGGCAAGCCGGGCGCGACGCTCGCGGCCGCGCTCGCGCCCCACCGGGCCGCCATCGCGGCCTTCGCCGACACCGGCGCGCGGCGCTTCGGGCGCACCATCGCGGGGCTGTGGCCGGCGCTGTTTCCGCTGATCCGGCCGCCCGCGGCCCCCGACGGGCTCGGCCTCGTGCTGCTCGACTCCAACGCCGACACCCACTTCTCCTTCACCAATGCGCTCGGCCTGATGACCACCGACCAGATGGGCGCGGTCGCCGCCGCCTGCGCGGCGTTTCCGGCGGCGCGCTGGCTGATCGCCCTGCATCACCACCCGGTCGAGTATCCGATGCCGGCCAAGACGCTGTCCGAGCGCATCGGCACCGCGCTCGTCAACGGGAGCTGGTTCGTCCGCCGCCTCCAGGCGATCGCGCCGGGCGCCGTGGTGATGCACGGCCATCGCCATGTCGACTGGATCGGCCGATGCGGCGCGCTGCGCATCGTGTCGGCACCCTCGCCCGTGATGGCGGCGGGGGACGGTGGCGAGACGCATGTCTACGTCCATACGCTGGAGGCCGGCCCCGAGCGGCTGGAGATGCTGGCGCCGACGCGGATCACGATCCCTGGCGCGGCGTTAGGCGCCGGTCCTACCGTCGCAGACGATACCGCGATGGTTGTGGCGGCGGCGGCGCGCTGACTCTGCCTTGCCGGCCGGGGCGCCTCCCGTGGCGGTGCTTGCCCAACCAGTCCGGATCGTCTCGACCGACGGCAGAACGTCAGGAACGATCTCGTGTCGGTCCATGTGGATCAGATTTTGTTCTCGATCAATACGCGAGCACGCCCCCGAGGGCATCGTTTCGGTTCCAGGCGGGGCCGGAGCGGACCAAGCATGACGATGTTGTTGCGGGCGCACGAGGAATGGTGCCGGTTTGCGCCGGGCCACCGTTACGGCTCGGTCGAGTCGCTGCTGGCCGCGCACCGCGAGGATTTCTGCGGCGTCGTCGCCGGCGTGCTGGGGCTCGGGACGGGCTGGCTGCCGGCGCCCGCCACCATCGACGGTAGCCGCGGCCTCTATGTGGGCGGGGGCGAGCTGTTCGTGTTTCTGGTGCAGGCGGGGCGGTCCCGCGGGCTGTTCGCCTGGTCGACGGCGCCGCGCTCCTGCGGCCTGACGACGTTCCGCTACGACCGCATCCTGGCCGACCACCGCGTCGTCGGCGCCGAGTCGGTCTGCGAGACCCTCATCGCCGAGACGCAGATGACCATTCGCAAGGCCGGCTATGCCGCGAGCTTCGATCTCGCCGGCGATCCGGCCGACCTGCTCGACATCCTGGCGCGTGGGGCGCCCCGCCGCACCATCCACTGAGGTCCGCCGAGGCTGACGCGACGAAGGCGGGGCCGTGCCGGCTCCGCCCTCGCCGTCGGCGTGCGTGCGTGCCGATCAGGCCGGCTCAGTCTGGAGGGCCGGATAGTCGGTGTAGCCGTGGGCGTCGCCGCCGTAGAAGGTCTTGCGATCCGGCTCGTTGAGCGGGGCGCCGCGCCGCAGCCGCTCGACCAGGTCCGGATTGGCGATGAAGGCTCGGCCGAAGGCGACGAGATCGGCGCGGCCCTCGGCCACCGCCTCGGTGGCGAGATCCCGGGTGTAGCCGTTGTTGACGATGAAGGCGCCCCTGAAGGCGCGGCGCATGGCGCCGTAGTCGAACGGCTGGCCGTGGTCACGCTCCAGCCCGGTGAAGCCCTCGATGACGTGCAGATAGGCGGGGCCGATGGCGTCGATCCGCGGCACCAGCCAGCCGAACAGCGCCTGCGGATCGGAATCGGCGATGTCGTTGCCGGGCGACACCGGCGAGACGCGGATGCCGACGCGCGCGCCGCCGACCTCCTTCACCACCGCCTCCAGCACCTCGAGCAGCAGCCGCGCGCGGTTCTCGATGGAGCCGCCATAGGCGTCGGTGCGCGTGTTGGTGCTGTCGCGCAGGAACTGGTCGATCAGGTAGCCGTTGGCGGCGTGGACCTCGACCCCGTCGAAGCCGGCCGCGATGGCGTTGGCGGCGCCGCGGCGGAAGCCCTCGACGATGCCCGGGATCTCGCCGATGTCGAGCGCCCGCGGCTCCGACGTGTCGACGAAGCGACCGCCCACGAAGGTCTTGGTGGCGGCTCGGATCGCCGAGGGCGCGACCGGAGGCTGGCCGCCGGGCTGAAGCGCGACATGCGAGATGCGGCCGACATGCCAGAGCTGGAGGAAGATGCGGCCACCGCGGGCATGCACCGCGTCGGTGACGGTGCGCCAGCCGGCGATCTGCTCGGGCGCGTGGATGCCGGGGGTCGCTTCGTAGCCCTGCCCTTCGGGCACCACCTGGCTGGCCTCGCTGATCAGCAGGCCGGCGGAGGCGCGCTGCGCATAGTACTCGGCCGCGAGCGGGCCGGGCACGTTGCCGGGGGCGGCGCGGTTGCGCGTCAGCGGCGCCATCACGATGCGGTTGGGGAGGGTCAGGTCGCCGAGCCGGAACGGCTCGAACAGCGGGCCTGAGGCGGATTGCGTGTCGGTCATGAGGTCCTCTCGGTTCGCATCGGACACCAAGCTCCGCCCGGGGCGTGCCCGAGGGCACGCCCGCTGGCCGCGGCGCGGGGGTCGCGCGGACATCGAGGAAAGCCGGGTATCCGGCGTCGCTGCTGACGTGGGTGCGGTGCACACATTCGTCAATGGCCGCGCCCCATGGCGTCCGTGCAATCGACCGATTGCACGGCGGCAGGGGCGCCGGCATGGACCATTCGCAGGCACGGCAGGAGCCGAGACGTCCGCCGCAGGCCACGGGGGTCGCGGCGGAACGTCAGGCCGCGGCGGCGTCGCCGTTTGCGGTGCGGCGGGCGCTCATGGTGAGGAGGTCGTAGCGGGCGACCGTCTCGCCGTCCTGGTTGAACACCTCGACGTCCCACCGCACTTCGCCGTACTCGGCCTTCCGGGCCGGCCGCTTCTCCTTGACGGTGAGGCGCACCCGGATGGCGTCGCCGGGCGACACCGGCTTGAGGAAGCGCAGATTGTCGAGGCCGTAATTGGCGAGCAACGGCCCCGGCGCCGGATCGACGAACAGGCCGGCCGCGAACGACAGGATCAGGTAGCCGTGGGCGACCCGGCCGGGGAAGAACGGGTTGGCCTTGGCGGCCGCCTCGTCCATGTGGGCGTAGAAGGCATCGCCGGTGAAGTCGGCGAAGTGCTCGATGTCGGCGAGCGTGACGGTGCGCGACGGCGTCTCCACGGTGTCGCCGACGGTGAGGGCCTCGTAGTCGCGACGGAACGGATGGACGGTGGCGGCGGGTGCCGGCGCGCCCTTGGTCCAGCGCCGCGTCAGCGCCGCGAGGCGCGCCGGCGAGCCCTGCAACGCGGTGCGCTGCATGTAGTGGAAGACGCCGCGCAGGCCGCCCATCTCCTCGCCGCCGCCGGCCCGGCCCGGTCCGCCATGGACGAGTCCCGGCAGCGGCGAGCCGTGGCCGGTCGACTCCTTGGCGCAGTCACGATCGACGATCAGCACGCGGCCGTGCCACGACGCGATGCCGTGGACGAGCGCGTCCGCGACCCGGTCGTCATGGGTGAACACCGAGGCGACCAGGCTGCCCTCGCCCTTGGCGACGATCTCGACGGCGTCGTCCAGCGTGTCGTAGGGCATGACCGTGGCGACCGGCCCGAACGGCTCGACCGCATGCACCCGCGTCGCCGTCAGCGGATCGGCACAGCGCAGCAGCACCGGCGCCATGAAGGCGCCGGTCTCGGGATCGCCGCCGAGCGGGGTGGCGTGCGCGGGGTCGCCGGCGACGATCTCGGCCTCGGCCGCGAGCGCCGCCACCGCATCGCGCACCGCGGCGCGCTGCGCCAGCGAGGCCAGCGGCCCCATGCGGACATCGTCGCGGCGCGGATCGCCCACCGTCGTCTCGGCGAGCTTCTGGGCGATCGCCCGCGTCACCGCGGGCTCGATGGCGCGCGGCACGACGACGCGGCGGATGGCGGTGCACTTCTGCCCCGCCTTGACGGTCATCTCGCGCACCACCTCCTTGACGAACAGGTCCAGCTCCGGCGTGCCCTCGGTCGCGTCCGGCCCCAGCACGGCGGCGTTGAGCGAGTCGCGCTCGGCGATGAAGCGCACCGCATTGCGGCCGATCGTCGGATGGTTGCGCAGCCGCTCCGAGGTGTCGGCCGAGCCGGTGAAGGAGACGACATCCTGGCCGCCGAGATGATCGAGGAGATCGCCGGCGGAGCCGCAGATGAACTGCAACGCGCCCTTCGGCAGCACGTCGGCCTCGACGATCAGCCGCACCAGCGCCTCGGCCACATAGGCCGTCGCGGTCGCCGGCTTGGTGATCACCGGGACGCCGGCCAGGATGGTCGGCGCCAGCTTTTCCAGCAGGCCCCAGCACGGAAAGTTGAAGGCGTTGATATGGACCGCGACGCCGGCCAGCGGCGTCAGCACATGCAGGCCGACGAAGGAGCCGCCGCGCGACAGCGCCTCGGTGTCGCCCTCGATGACGAAGCGCTCGGCCGGCAGCTCGCGCCGGCCGCGCGACGCATACGCGAACAGCGTGCCGATGCCGCCGTCGACGTCGATCAGATTGTCGCGCTTGGTCGCGCCGGTGTCGGCCGCGAGCGCATAGAGCCGGTCCTTGCGCTCCGACAGGAAGGCGGCGAGCGCCTTGAGCCGGTTGGCGCGGTCGTGGAACGTCAAGGCCCGCAGGGCGGGACCGCCGACCGTGCGCGCATGCCGCACCGCGGCGGCGAAGTCGACGCCGTCGCTCGACGCGCGGGCGACCGGGCGGCCGTCGACCGCGCTCGGGATCTCGGCGAGACCATGCGCCGGCGTGACCCAGCGGTCCTGCACATAGCTCTCCAGGGTCGGGATCATGGGGTCTCCTCCTGCGGGCGCGGTATTGTGGTTGACGGGCGCGGTCGCTGTGGCGTTGACAAGCGCGCCCCGTGCGCTAGATTGGTTGAAAGATTAACCGATCGATCGGTTAATTCAAGAGGCCCGCGGCGAGCATCGCGCCGGCGGACCCAGTGAGGGAGAGGCCCGTGGAGTCTTCGGTTCTCGTGGATCGCCGCGAGGGATGGGTGGTGCTCACCCTCAATCGGCCCGACCGGCTCAACTCGTTCAACGAAGACATGCACGGCCGTCTCGCCGAGGCGCTGGACGCGGCGGCGGCCGACGACGGCTGCCGGGCCGTGCTGCTGACCGGGGCCGGGCGTGGCTTCTGCGCCGGGCAGGACCTCTCAGACCGGGCCGGCGGGGTCGCCGATCTCGGCGCCGCTATCGAGACTCGCTACAATCCGCTCGTGCGGCGGCTGCGCGGCCTGCGCAAGCCGGTGGTGTGCGCCGTCAACGGTGTCGCGGCGGGTGCGGGCGCCAATGTGGCGCTCGCCTGCGACATCGTGCTGGCGGCACGTTCGGCCAAGTTCATCCAGGCGTTCGCCAAGATCGGGCTGGTGCCGGACTCGGGCGGCACCTTCACGCTGCCGCGGCTGATCGGGGACGCGCGGGCGCGCGCCCTGGCCATGCTGGCCGAGCCGGTGACGGCCGAGCAGGCGGAAGCCTGGGGGATGATCTGGAAGGTCGTCGACGACGCGGCGCTGCGCCCCGAGGCCGAAAAGCTGACCGCGCATCTCGCCACCCAGCCGACCGCCGGGCTGGCGCTGATCAAGGAGGCAATGAACGCCTCGGCCCACAACGATCTCGACACCCAGCTCGATCTCGAGCGCGACCTCCAGCGCAAGGCCGGCGCGACGCCGGACTACGCCGAGGGTGTCCAGGCGTTTCTGGAGAAGCGCGCGCCTCGCTTCACCGGGAGGCCGTCGTGACCGCCGCCCCGCCCCCCGTCCGCTCGCCCGAGGAGACCGCGCGGCTCGCCGCCGAGACCATGTGGGCGAGCGATGCCGCCTGCCGCAATCTCGGCATCGAGATCCTCGCGGTCGGCCCCGGCACCGCGACGCTCGCCCTGACGGTGACCAACGTGATGGTCAACGGCCACGACATCGCGCACGGCGGCTACCTGTTCACGCTCGCCG
Source organism: Rhodoplanes serenus (assembly GCA_009720755.1). Taxonomy (GTDB): domain Bacteria; phylum Pseudomonadota; class Alphaproteobacteria; order Rhizobiales; family Xanthobacteraceae; genus Rhodoplanes; species Rhodoplanes serenus. Next base: position 110,695 of record WNKV01000017.1, on the reverse strand, counting down.
ACTCGGCCTTCGCGTATGCGTGCAACTCCTATGGCCTCACCACGGTGGCGTCGCACGGCAGCATCACCTTCATCCGGCCGGGCCGGCGTGGCGACCGTCTGGTCGCCACCGCCCGCGAGGTGTCGCGCTCGGCCCGCTCCGGCCTGTACGACGCGCAGATCCGTGTCGGCGACGTGGTGATCGCCGAGTTCCGCGGCCATTCCCGCACCGTCGGCGGCTCCTTCATCGACGGCGGCGACCCCGCATCCGAAACGCCCACGCCCTGACGAGAACGAGTGGAGGACCGATGACCATGGCACCCCCGGCCGCCGCGTTCGACCGCAAGATCGTCGACGGGCTCGACGCCGTCGAGCGCGCTTCGCGCGACCAGATCCAGGCGCTGCAACGGGAGCGGCTCGCCTGGTCGCTCCGCCACGCCTACGAGAACGTGCCGTTCTACCGGAAGACGTTCGACGAGGCTGGGCTGCATCCGTCGGACTTCCGCGATCTGTCCGATCTCGCCAAGTTTCCGTTCACGATGAAGAACGATCTGCGCGACAACTACCCGTTCGGCTTGTTTGCTGTGCCGCGGGAGAAGCTGGCGCGCGTCCACGGCTCGTCCGGCACCACCGGCAAGCCGATCGTGGTCGGCTACACCCAGGCCGATGTCGACATGTGGGCCGACGTGATGGCGCGCTCGATCCGCGCCGCCGGCGTGCGGCCCGGTATGATGGTGCACGTCGCCTACGGCTACGGCCTGTTCACCGGCGGGCTCGGGGCCCATTACGGCGCCGAGCGGCTCGGCTGCACCGTGGTGCCGATGTCGGGCGGCATGACCGAGCGGCAGGTGCAGCTCATCCACGACTTCCGCCCCGACGCCATCATGGTGACGCCGAGCTACATGCTGACGATCCTGGACGGCTTCGCGGCGGCGGGGCTCGATCCGCGCGAGTCGTCGCTGCGGTTCGGCATCTTCGGCGCCGAGCCGTGGACCAACGCCATGCGCGAGGAGATCGAGCGTGCCTTCGGGCTCGACGCCACCGACATCTATGGGCTGTCCGAGGTGATCGGTCCGGGCGTCGCCCAGGAGTGCGTCGAGACCAAGGACGGGCTGCACATCTGGGAGGACCATTTCCTCCCCGAGATCATCGACCCGACGACCGGCGCGGTGCTGCCCGACGGCGAGAAGGGCGAGCTGGTGTTCACCTCGCTCACCAAGGAGGCGTTCCCGATCATCCGCTACCGCACCCGCGATCTCACCCGGCTGATGCCGGGCACGGCGCGGCCCGGCATGCGGCGGATGGAGAAGGTGACGGGGCGCTCCGACGACATGATCAACCTGCGTGGCGTCAACGTCTTCCCCACCCAGATCGAGGAGATCCTGCTGGCCACCCCGTTCTGCTCCGGCCACTATCAGATCGAGCTGACCCGCGACGGCCGCCTCGACGAGATGACGGTACATGCCGAGGTGCGCGAGGATCGCGTCGCCGGCCTCGACCGCGAGGCGAGCGCCAAGGAGCTCGTCCGGCACATCAAGAACATGATCGGCGTGACGACGCGGCTGGTGCTGCATCCGCCCGGCGGCGTCGAGCGCACCGTGGTGGGCAAGGCCAAGCGCATCGTCGACCATCGGCCGAAGGGATAGGGTCCACCAGAGCCCCGTGTCCCGGGCGCGGTGCAGGGCGACGCGAAGAAGCAAACCGTGTCGATGCCGAAGCCCTCTCCCCGCCTGCGGGGAGAGGGTGGCTCGCCGCGAAGCGGCGAGACGGGTGAGGGGGCGGTGCAACGAGTCGTAGCGTCGTGATGTGCGGAAGCGTCCCCTCACCGGACGTCCGCGCTGAACGCGCGAACGTCGACCCCGGATCAAGTCCGGGACAGGCTCTCTCCCCGCGCGGCGGGGAGAGGTGCAGCGGGCTTGCTCCGCCGCTCACACTTGGTCGTAGTCGATCACCACCGTCGGCGAGGTCGGGCGGGCCTGGCAGGTGAGCACGTAGCCGGCCTTCAGCTCCCACGGCTCCAGCGCGTAATTGACCGCCATCTCGACGGTGCCCTCCACCACCTTGGCCCGGCAGGTGGAGCACATGCCGCCCTTGCAGGCGAACGGCAGGTCGAGGCCGGCGCGCAGCGCGGCGTCGACGATCGCCTCGCCTTCGGCGACCGGCACCTCGCGGCGCTTGCCGTCGACGATCAGCGACGCCATGTGGGCCGGCGGCGCATCGGGCGCGACCGGCGCCGGCGGCCGCGGCCGGCCGCCGAGCGCCGAGACGAAGCGCTCGACGTGGATGCGATCGTCGGCGATGCCGAGCGCTTGCAGCGTCGGCACCAGCTCCTCGATCATCGCGGTCGGGCCGCACACGAAGGCATGGTCGATCGCCGCCGCCGGCACCATGGTCGACAACAGGCGGCGCACCTTGTCTGCGTCGAGCCGGCCGTTGAGCACGTCGAGATCCTGCTCCTCGCGGCTGAGCACATGGAACAGCGACAGGCGGCCGAGATGGCGGTCCTTGAGCTCCTCCAGCTCTTCCAGGAACAGCATGTCGACGGTGGAGCGGTTGCCGTAGAACAGGAAGAAGCGGCTCGCCGGCTCGCGCGCCAGCACGCCACGCATGATCGAGATCACCGGCGTGATGCCGGAGCCGGCCGCGAAGGCGACGTGCAGGCGGCCGTCACCCGGCTTGTGCGCGAGGCCGAAGCGCCCGGTCGGCGTCATCACGTCGATCACGTCGCCCGCCTTCAGGGTGTCGTTGATCCAGCACGACAACAGGCCGTTCTCCACGCGCTTCACCGCGATGCGCAGCTCGCCGCTCTCGGGCGCCGTGCAGATCGAGTATGAGCGTCGCACCTCCTCGTCGTCGAGGGTGGTGCGCAGCGTCAGATACTGGCCCGGCTCGAACGTGTAGTCGGCGGCGAGAGGAGGCGGCACCGCGAAGGCGACCGAGACGGCGTCCGCCGTCTCGCGCCGCACGTCGGCGACCGTCAGCGCATGGAAGCGGGGGGCGATTCCATGCGTGGGCTGGGACTCATCTCCGATGCCGCTACCCCCCACCCCCGCCCCCTCCCCGCCACGAGCTTCGCTCGCGGGGGGAGGGGAGTCGAGGCCCTGCCGCTCCCCTCCCCCCATTCGCATTGGCGAATGGCGGGGAGTGGTCGGGGGTGGGGGGGCACTTTCCGGGGACTGCATCGCAGCGGAGTTCGGCAATGCTGATGATCCGGTCGCTGTGGTCATCCCTCACCTCAATGGCATTTGAAATAGTCGAAGGGCTCGCGGCAGGCGTTGCAGCGCCACAGCGCCTTGCAGGCGGTGGAGCCGAACTCGGCGATCGCCGTCGTGTCGGTCGATCCGCAGTGCGGGCAGGCGACCTCGTCAACCCCGAACAAAGCGCGACGGCCGGCGCCCTTCGGTGGCGGCGCGATGCCGTAGGCGCGCAGCTTGTCGCGGCCCGCGTCGGTCATCCAGTCGGTGGTCCAGGCCGGCGACAGCACGGTGGCGACCTTCGGTCGGCCGAGCCCCGCCTTCTCCAGCGCGATCTCGATCTCGGTGGCGATCATGCTCATCGCCGGGCAGCCGCAGTAGGTCGGCGTGATGTCGATCTCGATGCCGGACGGCCCCACCCGCACGTCGCGCAGCACGCCGAGATCCGCGATGGTGAGCACCGGGATCTCGGGGTCCGGCACCGCGCCGGCGATGCGGCGGGCCGTCTCGCGCAGATCGTCGGGATGGGGCGCCGTCACCAGGTCGCTCCGGGAATCGTGCGCTGCATGTATTGCAGCTCGGTGAGCAGATGGCCGAGATGCTCGCTGTGGCGGCCACTGCGGCCGCCCTTCTGCATGTAGCCGTCCGCCGGCATCGTCAGCGTCGCGCGGCCGAGCACGTCGGCGACGGTGGCGCGCCAGGTGTCGCGCAGCGACGCCGGGTCGACCGCGATGCCGGCCTCGATCATCGCGTCGTCGACCGCATCGGTCTCGAACAGCTCGCCGGTGTAGGGCCACAGCGTCATCAGCGCGCGGGCGGTGCGCTCGTGGCTCTCGGGCGTGCCGTCGCCGAGCCGCACCACCCATTCGGCGGAATGGCGGAGATGATAGGCCGTCTCCTTCTCGGCCTTGGCGGCGATGGCGGCGAGTGTCGCGTCCCGCGACGACATCATCGCCCGCCAGTAAGGGTCCGCATAGGCGGCGTAGAGGAGCTGACGCACCATCGTGACGGCGAAATCGCCGTTCGGCTGCTCGACCAGCAGGAGATTACGATAGGCGCGCTCGTCGCGCCGGTAGGCGAGCGCGTCCTCGTCGTGGCCGGCGGCCTCCGCCTCGCCCGCATAGGTGTAGAGCGCGCGCGCTTGGCCGATCAGGTCGAGGCCCATGTTGGCGAGCGCCATCTCCTCTTCCATCATCGGCGCCTTGCCGCACCACTCGGAGAGCCGATGGCCGAGCACCAGTGCATCGTCGGCGCGGCGCAGCACGTAGGTGACGAGCGGGGTTTCGGTGACGCGGATGCTGGTCATGGACGCCTCGATGTGACTGCGGCCGGATGATCACGATCTTCTGCGCCTCTCCCCGCGGGCGGGGAGAGGCCGACGTTCGCGCCTTGGGCGCGGACGTCGGGTGAGGGGGGCGTTTCAATTGGCGACGAGGTTCGTCACCCCTCACCCGGAGCCCTCGCTACGCTCGGCCTCCGACCTCTCCCCGCATGCGGGGAGAGGTGAAGGGGTCGCGGCCCCCTCACATGTGCCCGACCTCGTCGGGGATCTCATAGAAGGTCGGATGCCGGTAGATCTTCGAGGCGGTGGGCTCGAACATCATGCCCTTCTCGGCCGGGTCCGAGGCCGTGATGGCGGCGGACGGCACCACCCAGATCGACAGGCCCTCGCCGCGCCGCGTGTAGAGATCGCGCGCGGCCTGCAACGCCAGCGTCGCGTCGGGCGCGTGCAGCGAGCCGACATGCTTGTGGGCGAGGCCGTTGCGGGCCCGGATGAAGACTTCCCACAGCGGGATTGCTGCTTCCGTCCTGGTGGGTTCGGTCAAGGCAGTCTCCTCGGGCGTTTCCTGAATGTGTTATCCGGCCACCAGCCGTTCCGGACGCCGAGCGGAGCGAGGCGATCCGGAGTCCAGCCGCAGGCCCGGCGCTCGGGGCTTGCTTCCGGATCCGGCACGCTGCGCCAGCTCGGAACGACGGCCTGCGTCACGCCGCCGCCGCGGCGTTGCGGTGGCTCTTCTCTTTCTCGGCGAAGGCGCGGGCGGCGGCGCGCACCCAGGCGCCATCCTGCTCGGTCCGGCGACGGCGCTCCAGGCGCTGAGTGTTGCAGGGGCCGTTGCCGGCGACGACCTGCTTGAACTCGTCCCAGTCGATGGCGCCATGCACCCAGTGGCCGGTCGCCTCGTCGAAGCGCAGCTCGGGGTCCGGCACGGTGAGGCCGAGGAAATGGGCCTGCGGCACCGTCGCGTCGACGAACTTCCGCCGCAGCTCGTCATTGGTGAACCGCTTGATCTTCCAGCGCGTCGAGGTGTCGGTGTGCTGGCTCGCGGAATCGGGCGGGCCGAACATCATCAGGCACGGCCACCACCAACGGTTCAGCGCGTCCTGCGCCATCTCCTTCTGCTCGGCGGTGCCGCGGCAGAGCGTCAGCATGATCTCGTAGCCCTGCCGCTGGTGGAAGGACTCCTCCTTGCAGACGCGGATCATGGCCCGCGCATACGGCCCGTAGGAGCAGCGGCACAGCGGGATCTGATTCATGATCGCGGCACCGTCGACCAGCCAGCCGATGGCGCCGATGTCGGCCCAGGTGAGCGTCGGGTAGTTGAAGATCGACGAGTACTTGGCCTTGCCGGCGAGAAGCTGGTCGACCATCTCTTCGCGCGCGACGCCGAGCGTCTCGGCCGCGGCGTAGAGATAGAGGCCGTGGCCGCACTCGTCCTGCACCTTGGCGAGCAGCGCCGCCTTGCGGCGCAGCGAGGGCGCGCGGGTGATCCAGTTGCCCTCCGGCTGCATGCCGATGATCTCGGAATGGGCATGCTGGGAGATCTGGCGCACCAGGGTGCGGCGGTACGCTTCCGGCATCCAGTCGTTCGGCTCGATGCGCTCCTCGGCGTCGATGCGCTCCTGGAAGCGTTGCAGCAGCGCGGCGTCCTCGAGCTGGCGCTCGTTGGTGTCCACTCCGCTGGCGAGGCCCTGCGTGTACATGCGCGTCTCCCGGGGGTCGGAGGATTTGCTCCTCACAATCATTGTCAGAAAATATATGTAACAGGAATCTGGATTGCAACGATGATCTGTAACATGTCTGTGCGCTCTGTGGTGCCCTGGTGGGTGATCGATACCCGATAAGGCGCTTGTGATGTCAGGTTCGGCGGCCGAAAGCGCGCCGTCTCTATCGACTTAATCGCGAAACCGCCGCAGCACCGCGGCGCCGCGTCGCAGCGGCGCGCCGCCGTCGTCGATGGCATGGGCGTCGAGCCAGCGTTCCGACGGCTCCAGCAGATCGGTGTAGAGGCCGGCGCACAGGCTGCGCGCCGCGCGGCCCGGCCAGTCGGCGGGCAGCAGCTCGGCCGGCAGCACCGGATCGCGCAGCACCACGCGGCGGTACTCGTGGACGAGCAGGATGCGCGCCACCATGGCGTCGATCTCGTTCGGCACGGCGCCGGCATCCAGCGCGGCACGCAGCGGCCCGAAGGTCTCCAGGAACCGCGCATAGCCGTCCGCGATGGCGTCGAGCGGCCAGCTCCGCGCCGCGAGATCGCGCAGCGCCTCGGCGCCGCCCGTCGCCTGGAGCGCGACGACACCGTTCGCCGCATCGGGAATCGGCACTCCGGCGGCCACAAAAACGCCCGGCAGCGGCGAGCCGAAGCCGACCGCTTCGAGCACGGCGCGCGCGGCATCGCGCTCGGGTCCGTTGCTCAGCAGCACCAGCCCGAGATGGCCGGCAAAACGCGGCGGCCGCAGCGTGTAGATCTGCCGGGTCGCCGCCTCGAAGGTGGCGCGGCCCTTCTCGGCGAGCCGGTAGAAGCTGTTGCGGCCAACCTTGTGGCGCTCCAGCCAGCCGTCGGCGGCGAGCCGCGACATGGCGGTGCGCACCACGCCGTCGCCGATGTCGAGCGCCTGGAAGAAGGCCAGCAGGGTGCCGAGCCAGACGCTGCCGCCGCGCGGCACGATGGCGTCGCCGTAGATGGTGACGATGATCGACCAGGTGCGCGACGGCTCCTGACGGAGCTGGTCGAGGATCGGCGCGAGCGCGCCGCGCGGCAGCCTCCGCCCCCGCTCCGGCGTACTGCGCGGCCGGCGTGCCGTCGTCTTGGTGGAGCGCGGCGGACTCATGCGCCGCGGGCGCGGCGGGTCCGCGCGGTCCGGGCTGTTACGGCGGATGCCGGCGCGGCACCCGACGCGGTCCCCGGCGCCACCGCAGCGGCCGCCTCGGCGGCGCCGGCCGTCACCAGCCGGGTGACCAGGCGGGCATAGTCGGCGCGATCGAGGCCCTTGCCGGGGCGGAACCACAGGTAATGCCAGTTGAGCATGCCGAACAGCGACATGGTCATCGGCTTGAGCAGCGGGCCGTGGCCGACCGCCGGCACCGCGGCGGCGATCGCCTCGGAGAACACGCCGACCAGCACCCGCTCCATGGCGCGAAGCTGCTCCTGCTTGTCGGCGGGAAGCAGCTTGAGGTTAGCGATCTGCACCTGATGCTCGGCGTCGGCGTCGCGATACGCCTCGAGCAGCGCCGCCGCGAGCGACTGGAGCCGCGTGTCCGGATCGGCCTCGATCCGCGCGGCCGCCTCCACCGCCGTGATCAGCGTCTGGAGGTGCGCCGACAGGATATCGAACAGCACCGCCTCCTTGTCGGGGTAGTAGTGATAGAGAAGCGCCTTGGAGACGCCGCAGGCGGCCGCGATCATGGTGATCGAGGTGCCCGAATAGCCGTGCTGCGCGAACAGCTCGGCGGCGCGATGCAGGATCGCGAGACGCTTGGCGTCGTAGTCCTGGGCGCGCGTGCGAGCCATCCGAAGTTTCCGCTCCCCTTGCGGGCGGCCGGCCTGTTGCGCCGCCACCCTGCCGATCGTCATACATTAACCGGATGGTCGATCAACGAAAAGCCCGGAGAGACCTGAGAGCGTGCTTTCGGTCATCGCTGCGGCGGCCGCCGGCCGTTCTGCTCGCCAGAACGCGCCGACGAAGGTCGCTCTCGGCTTGGTGAGGACCCGGAGCTAGAGTGGCGCGTCGTCGTCCTGCTCGCCGCGCTGCTCGGCCCGGCGGACCGGCCTGCGACGAAACGGCCGTCCCGTCGGGACGCACGAAATCATTGACCAATCGTTCGGTTAATCTTAGGCTCATTCCATCAGCGTTCCGGTGCCCGCGCCGGCACGGTCTTCAGAAGGCGGATCAACCGCCTCGTCGACGCCTCGACCTTGGGAGAAAACGCCAAATGCCACAGACCGCCGGGTCTCGGGGGCTGCGTGCCGCAGCCGTCGCCACCTTCGCCGCGCTCGCCACGGTCCCCGTGCCGACCGGCCCGAGCCATGCCGCCGATCCGATCCGGATCGGCTCCGTCGTCTCCGCCACCGGCCCCGCCTCGTTCCTCGGCGATCCGGAGCAGAAGACGCTCAAGCTCTATGTCGATCAGCTCAACAAGAAGGGCGGCGTGCTCGGCCGGCCGATCGAGCTGGTGCTCTACGACGACGGCGGCGACGCCAACAAGGCGCGCACCTTCGCGACCCGCCTGATCGAGGACGACAAGGTGGTCGCCATGGTGGGCGGCACCACCACCGGCACCACCATGGCGATGATCCCGGTGTTCGAGGACGCCAAGGTGCCGTTCATCTCGCTCGCCGGCGCCATCGAGATCGTCGAGCCGGTGCGCGCCTACGTGTTCAAGACGCCGCACACCGACAAGACCGCCTGCCAGAAGATCTTCGAGGACATGAAGGCGCGCGGCCTCACCAAGATCGGCATGATCTCGGGCACCGACGGCTTCGGCAAGTCGATGCGGGCGCAGTGTCTGAAGGTGGTCGGCGACTATGGCATCACGGTCGCGATCGACGAGAGCTACGGCCCGACCGACGCCGACATGACGCCGCAGCTCAACAAGATCAAGAACACCGCGGGCGTGCAGGCGGTGCTCAACCCGGGGTTCGGCCAGGGGCCGGCAATCGTCACCCGCAACTACGCCCAGCTCGGCATCGGCCTGCCGCTCTACCAGTCGCACGGCGTCGCCTCGAAGAGCTTCGTGGATCTGGCCGGCCCCGCCGCCGAGGGCGTGCGCCTGCCGGCGCCGGCGCTCCTCATCGCCGACAAGCTCGCCGACACCGACCCGCAGAAGGCGGTCGTCACCGAGTACAAGAAGTCCTACGAGACGGCGACCGGCCAGCCGGTGTCGACCTTCGGGGGCTACGGCTTCGACGGCATCCAGATTCTGGTCAAGGCGATCGAGCAGGCGAAGTCCACCGACTCGCAGAAGATCCGCGACGCTATCGAAGCCACCAAGGGCTATGTCGGCGCCACCGGCCTCTACACCATGTCACCGACCGATCACCTCGGGCTGGGCACCGAGTCGTTCCGCATGCTCGAGATCCGTGGCGGCGACTGGGTGCCGCAGGAGAAGAAGTGATCGTGTGATGAACCGTCATGGCCGGGCTCGTCCCGGCCATCCACGTTCTTTTCGGCGACGAGGTCGAACACGTGGATGCCCGGCACAAGGCCGGGCATGACGACGTCAGAGTGTGCGGCGCCGGGTGCAAGGTCATGGCCGAATTCCTTCAGCTCGTGTTCTCCGGCCTCACGGTCGGCGCCGTCTATGCGCTGGTCGCGCTCGGCTTCACGCTGGTCTACAACGCCTCCGACGTCATCAACTTCGCCCAGGGCGACTTCGTGATGATCGGCGGCATGGGAACCGTGTTCCTGATGGCGGCCGGCGTCGCCCTGCCCTTCGCGGTGCTGATCGCGGTGGTGGCGGCCGTGCTGGTCGGTCTGCTGCTGCACCGGCTCGCCATCGAGCCGGCGCGCGGCGCCTCGCCGGTCGCCCTGATCATGATCACCATCGGGGCGTCGATCTTCATCAAGGGCGTCGCCCAGATCGTCTTCGACAAGCAGTTCCACTCGCTGCCCGCCTTCTCGGGCACCGACCCGATCGCCATCGGCGGCGCCACCATCCTGCCGCAGAGCTTCTGGGTCATCGGCGGCATGCTGGCGCTCGTCTTCGGGCTGTGGCTGTTCCTGGAGCGCACCCTGATCGGCAAGGCGGTGCTGGCCACCGCCGCCAACCGGCTCGCGGCGCGCCTCGTCGGCATCAACGTCACCGTGGTGCTGGCGCTGGCCTTCGGCCTGTCGGCGGCGATCGGTGCCGTCGGCGGCGTGCTGGTGACGCCGATCACGCTGACCCGCTACGACGTCGGCACGCTGTTCGCGCTGAAGGGCTTCGCGGCCGCCATGGTGGGTGGCATGGGCAACCCGATCGGCGCCGTGGTGGGCGGCCTGCTGATCGGCCTGATGGAAGCGTTCGGGGCCGGCTACCTGTCCTCCACCTACAAGGACGCGGTGGCGTTCGTCGCCATCCTGGTGGTGCTGCTGGTGATGCCGCAGGGCCTGTTCGGCCGCCGTTCCGTGGAGCGGGTGTGATGCTGAAGACACTCCTCTCCTCCCGCCTCGCCGTGCTGCTGCTGCTCGCCGTCGTGATCGCCCTCGTGCCGGTGCTGGCGCCGTCGTCGTTCTATCTGCGGGTGGCGGCGCTGGTCTGGGTGTTCGCGCTGGCGGCGCTCGGTCTGACGATCCTGATGGGCTATGCGGGCCAGGTCAGTCTCGGTCATGCCGGCTTCCTCGGCATCGGCGCCTATGCGGTGGCGATCGGCCCGGCTAGGCTCGGGCTCGATCCGCTGCTGTCGCTGGTGCTCGGCGCGGTGCTGTGCGGGCTCGTCGCCTATGTGGTCGGCAAGCCGATCCTGCGCCTCAAGGGCTATTATCTCGCCATCGCGACCCTCGGCTTCGGCCTCATCGTCGCCCTGGTGCTGACCAGCGAGGGAGCGATCACCGGCGGTCCCGACGGCATGCAGGTGCCGCGCATGACGGTGCTGGGCTGGCGCGTCTCGGGCATCCAGACCTGGTACTGGATCACGGGCGGGGCACTGCTGATCGGCGCGCTGCTCGCCCTTAACATCCAGGCGAGCCCGAGCGGGCGCGCCTTCCGGGCCCTGCACGACAGCGAGATCGCGGCCGCCGGCGTCGGGGTCGACGTGGCGTCCAAGAAGCTCGCCGCCTTCGTCATCAGCGGCGTCTATGCTGGGGTGGCGGGCAGCCTGCTCGCCCTGATGAACGGCTTCATCACCCCGGAGGCGGCCGGCTTCATGCACTCCATCGAGCTGGTCGCCATGGTGATCATCGGCGGGCTCGGCTCGGTGGTGGGTACGGTCGTCGGCGCCGCCTTCCTGGTGGTGCTGCCGCAGGCGCTGACCATGCTTCATGAGTACGAGCAGGCGGTGCTGGGCCTCCTGATCATGGCGTTCATGATCCTGCTGCCGGCCGGCATCGTGCCGTCGCTCCGCCGTCTCGTCCTGGAGCGCGTCCGATGACCATCCTGGCGGTGGAGGATCTCGGCATCACGTTTGGCGGTCTGCGCGCCGTCGACGGCGTGTCGTTCCAGGTGTCGCTCGGCGAGGTGTTCTCGATCATCGGGCCGAACGGCGCCGGCAAGACGACGCTGTTCAACCTCGTCACCGGCATCTATCGGCCCGGGCGCGGCACGATCCGGCTCGCCGGCGAGGATGTGACGCATCTGGCGCCGCATCTCTTGGTGCGCCGGGGCATGGCCCGCACCTTCCAGAACCTCCAGATCTTCTTCCGCATGACGGCGGTCGAGAACGTCATGGTGGGCCATCACCTTTCCGAGCGCACCTCGCTGCTCGCCGACATGCTGGCGTGGCCGACGGTGGCGCGGCAGAACCGCCGCACGCGGACGCGCGCCATGGAGCTCTTGGAGCGCGTCGGCCTCGCCCACCATGCCGAGACGGTGGCGGGCGAGCTGCCCTATGGCGTGCTCAAGCGGCTGGAGATCGCCCGTGCGCTCGCCGTCGACCCGAAGGTGCTGCTGCTCGACGAGCCCGCCGCCGGCTGCAACGCGGTGGAGACCGAGGCGATCGATCGCCTGATCGTCCGCATCGCCGAGAGCGGCGTCGCCGTGGTGCTGATCGAGCACGACATGAAGCTGGTGATGAAGATCTCCGACCGCGTGCTGGTGCTGGCGCACGGCCGCCGGCTGGCCGAAGGCCCGCCGCGCGAGGTCCGCAACGATCCCGCCGTCATCGCCGCCTATCTGGGCGAGCACGGCGCCCGGGAGGCCGATCGTGCTCACGGTTGACGGACTGTCCTCGGCCTATGGCCGCATCGAGGTGCTGCACGGCATCTCGCTCGACGTGCCGGCGGGCGAGATCGTCGCGCTGGTCGGCTCCAACGGCGCCGGCAAGACGACGCTGCTGCGCACCCTCTCGGGCGTGCAGCCGGCGAGCGCCGGCCGCATCGTGTTCCAGGGCGAGGACATCCAGGCGCTGCCGCCGCATGCCCGGGTGATGCGCGGCATCGCCCAGTCGCCCGAGGGCCGGCAGGTGTTCGGCCCGCTGACCGTGGAGGATAATCTCCGCCTCGGCGCCTTCCGCCGCTGGGACGACACGGTGCGGGGGCGGCTCGAGGCCGTCTACACGATGTTTCCGGTGCTGGCGGAGCGGCGCAGGACGCCGGCGTCGAGCCTGTCGGGCGGCCAGCAGCAGATGCTCGCCATCGGCCGCGCCCTGATGGCGCAGCCCAAGCTGCTGCTCCTCGACGAGCCGTCGCTCGGCCTGGCGCCGCTCCTGGTCGACCAGATCCTCGCCGCGGTCGTCGATCTCAAGCAGAAGGGCATCACGGTGCTGCTGGTCGAGCAGAACGCCTCGGCGGCGCTCGCCATCGCGGACCGTGGCTATGTGCTGGAGGTCGGCCGCATCGTCCACGAGGGCGAGGGGCGCGCGCTGCTCCAGGACCCCAAGGTGCGCGCCGCCTATCTCGGGGTGTGATCGCGCGGCCGGCGGCGGGCGGGATGCCCTACAGATCCGTCCACTGGGAAAAGGCCGCCGCGGTGCCGCGCAGCACGCCGGCCTCGTCGACGAGCTGCCACACGGTGCCGTCCTCGATCCAGAATTTTTCGCCCGACTGCTTCACCCGCAGGCCGCGATAGCCGGCCATGAAGCCGTGCGCCGCGACCGCATCGAGGAACTGCTGCCGCTCGGCCCGCTCCGGCGCCTCCGCCGACAGCCGCGAGGGAAGGCCGACGAACGTGTCCCAGTCGTAGCCGAAGCGCCGCTGCGCCGCGCGATTGGCATAGACGAAGCGCGGGTCGTCGGCAGTGTCGTGCGCCACCAGGACGAACGGGGCGTCCTCGTACAGCCACGCCGCATCGGTGCCGGCCGGCACCAGCGGCCGGCCGACCAGGCGCGCGTAGCTGCCGGTCAGCAGCGTGAAGAATTCGGGATCGGTGCGCAGGTCGGCGGGACGAGTGGCGGCATCGGACGTCATGGCGTGCCCTTCGGCGGACGAGTTTCGGCGTGTCGCCGCGTGGTATACGCAAGGCAGCCGCACGGAAAGCCCCCGGGGCGGCCTCACAGGTGCTTCATGTCTCCCGTTCCGCCGCCTTCCGCCACCGCTCTCTCTCCCGCTCCGTTCGCGCCGCGCTTCGTGACCGATGCGCGGTCGCGCCTCCCGGTCGGGCCGCCGGTCGATGCCACGCCGGCGAAGCGGCCGTCGCGCACCGCCATGCCGGGCCGCTTCGTCGATCTCGTGCCGTTCGAGCCCGCGGCACACGCCGCCGATCTGTACGAGGCCACCAACGGCCCGGAGCGCGAGCGGCTGTGGTGCTACCTCGGCGACGGCCCGTTCGACAGCCGCGCCGCGTTCGACGCCTATCTGGCGCGCTCCTTCGGAGGGGACGATCCGCTGCTGTTCGCCATCGTGGACCGCACGAGCGGCCGCACCGTCGGGCACGCCTCCTATCTCCGCATCGATCCGGCCAACCGGGCCATCGAGGTCGGGCATCTCCTCTTCTCGCCGGCACTCGCCCGCACGCCCGGCGCCACCGAGGCGATGGCGCTGATGATGGGCCGCGCCTTCGACGCGCTCGGCTATCGCCGCTATGAGTGGAAGTGCGACGTGCTCAACGCACCGTCGCGGGCGGCGGCGCTGCGCCTCGGCTTCACCTTCGAGGGCGTGTTCCGCGCCCACATGATCCGCAAGGGCCGTGGTCGCGACACCGCGTGGTTCTCGATCATCGAGGAAGAGTGGCCGGCTCGGCGCGCCGCCTTCGCGGCCTGGCTGTCGCCGGACAACTTCGACGCGGAAGGGCGGCAGCGCCGACGCCTCGCCGAGCTGCGCGGGGTCTGTTGACGGCGGCCCGTTGCCTTCGCGTGGTCGAGCGCCGCGACGGCATCGCCACAGGGCAGCTCGAGAAGTGGGCCGAATGGTCGCACAAGGCTGCGGAGAGCTTTCGCGCCGCCACACGCAACGCGACCCGCGACATCATGCAACGTCGTGCAGATCTGCCCTGCACTGCGTTTTTTTACGGATCTCCGGGAGGTCCGAGTTGGGTATCAAGGCGGCGTCGCTGGCCCACGGTCGGCGACATTGCCCTCCTTGGGCGTTTCCTCCCTAGACTTGGGCCGCCGGCTTCGCCGCGCGGCCTTTTTTTTGCGCTGGTCCGGACGGCGGCTTGCTCGGCCACTGGTCCGGGACGGCATGGCTGCGGAGATCAAAACCTGCTCCGGCGGGCCACCCGCACTGGCCAGTGCATGAAAGAGGTTCTTCCAAACCCCTTCCCGGCCCATCGCACATAGCGGTTGTAGAGGGTCTTCCAGACCCCAATTTGATGCTGAAACGACACGTGGACGGCAGCGGACGACTGTCCACGGCACTGGGTCGGTCACGGACACGATGTCGCTGCGCGTGCCGATGAAATCGACGAACATGTGGCGTGTCCAGTATTGGTAATGGCCCGGAGTGTTGCCGAGCGCGTGCAGGTTTTTACCGCGCACCATGTTGAGCAGAACAGCGGAAATCACGCCCGACCGACGTCCTCGTGATGGACCGGCAAGGCGATCGTGACCCGAGTGCCTCGCCCCGGAGCGGTGTCGAGGCTCACCTCACCGCCCCAGGCACGCACGATCTCGCGGACGATCGCGAGACCGAGGCCGGTGCCCTCGCCGGGGGGGCGTGTCGTGAAGAACGGCTCGAACGCCTGTGCGGCCACCGCCGCCTCCATCCCGGGCCCGTCGTCGCCAACGGTGATCCGAACCGCTGCGCCGGCCGGCCGCATCGCGGCGGGGGCGCGCTCCAGACGGACCACGATGTCGCCCCGACCCTGCATGGCGCGACCGGCGTTCTGAACGAGATTGAGCACGACCTGGGTCAGCTCGCTCTCGTCACCGATGACGACGGCGTCGCGGTCGACGATCTCGAGCCGAAGCCGCAATCCCGGAACGATCCCGATGCGGGCGAAGTCGACGCTCTTCTCCAGCGCGCCGGCGATCGCGAGGGGGCGGAGCTGCGGCGCTTCCTGGCGCAGATAGCCCAGTATGCCGCGCACGATGCAGGCCGCCTGCTCGGCCGACGAGAACACGATGGCAAAATAGGTGTGCAGCGTTCCCGACGGCGGCACGTCCCGCAACCCGAGCTCGGCCATGCCGCGGATCGGCTGGAGCAGGTTGTTCAGCTCGTGCGCCACACCTCCGACGAGCTGGCCGAGGGCGGCGAGGCGGCGGTCGTGCTGGGCGATGCGTCGTCGCTCCCGCGCGACGAGCTCGGCACGATCACGATAGGCCACCGAATAGGCGATCAACAGCTCGGCCAGACAGACCGCCGACCGGCGCACCACGACCTCGGGCGATTCCGTCCAGTGCAGCCGCGAGACCGCCAGAACCGCCTCCTCCTGGAGGCCGGCGATCTCCTCGATCGGCAGGTCGGACGCGACGATCTCGCAGCCGATCCCGACGATCGCAGCCAGCGCGGCCTCGTCCTCCGATCGGACATAGATCAGCATCTGCTCGGCGTAGCGCTGGGCGAGCTCTCTCATGGCGACGCTCCGGTGAGCAGCGCGCAGACGACGGCGGCGTCGTCGGTTCCGGTGGCATAGTCGGCGAGAAGCTGCCGAGCGACGGCGTCCGGCTTATGCTTGAGGCGGAGCAGGCTGCGGTCGATGTCGAGGCCCGTCGCGACACCGTCGGTCCACATCACCAGAAGATCGCGATCGCTCCAGTCGAGCACGAGCGGGCGCGGCGCCCGAATGCCGGTGCCGATGATTCCCGGTACCGACTCGATGTGGACCCGCCGTCCCCCGAACAAAACCGCCCGCACATTGCCGACGCCGGCGACGACGAGCCGGCGCATCGCCGGCTCGATGCAGGCGACCACGACGGCCGCACCGCGGGTCGTCCTGGCGGCCTCGTCCATGCGATGGAGGATCTGTTCCGGGCCACCGTCGTCCATCGTGGTGAACGCTGTGAGTGCCGCGTCTGCGGCGGCCGCCGCCTCCCGCCCGTGCCCGAGCCCGTCGACCAGCGCGATCCGATCGACTGCGCCGACACGACGCCAGCCCCAGGCGTCGCCGCACCAGGTCTCGCCACCCAACGCACGTCTCGCGCCCCCGACGATCATCTGTTCCAAATCACCGCCGTCACCCGCGTGCCGCGCCCGCGCTCGGACCAGATGGCGAAATCGTCCATGAGGCGCTGCGTCCCCGGGAGCCCGGAGCCCAATCCGCCGATCGTCGAATAGCCGTCCCGCATTGCCAGTGCGAGATCGGCGATGCCGGGACCGTCGTCCTCGGCGACGACCTCAATGCCGCTGGTCCCGTCCATATCGATCGTCGAGAGGCGGACGACACCGCCATCGCTCGCGTGAAAGCAGAGATTGCACGCGAGCTCCGACACCGCCGTGATCAGCCGGTAGACCCTCACGGTCTTGAATCGAAGACTCTCCGCCATCTGCTTGGCGTGGCGCCGCGCCTCCGCGACATCGAGCTCGCGGACGATGCGGCACTCTATGACCAGGGTCCGGTTCACCGTCGCCGTGTCATGCTGGTGGTCACCTCGGTGCGGCCGGGCCGGCTCTCGATGCTCAGACATCCCATCAGATTGCGAACGGCCGAGAGCCCCAGCCCGAGCCCCCGCCCGCCCGAATGCCCCGGCTCGATCGCCTTGTCGATGTCGGGAATGCCCGGCCCCTGATCGGAGACGACGACGCGGATCGTCGCCGACCGCTCCTCCGTCTCGACCGAGATCAGGCAGACTCCGCCGCCCGCGTAGACGAGCGCGTTGCGCACCAGCTCGGAAATCGCCGTCGCGATCCGGGTTTGATCCACCATGCCGAACCCTGCGGCGCGGGCGAGGTCGCGACCTGCCTGCCTCGCGCCGATGATGTCCTGCTGTACCTTGACGGCTCGCAGAACCTGCCGGTCACCCATGCTCGCATCCTTCTCACGTGTCGACGTGAGGAGCCGCAATCGTCGGCGGTTGGCCTTTAGCCGCGATCAGGTTGTTGAGCACGGCCACGCCCGCCTCGAGGTCGAGGGCCGTCTGCATGTCCAGCGTCTCGCGCCCCATCTCGACGAGCGTGAGGGCGACGAGCGGCTGCATGCCGGTCAGCACGGCCTCGCCGCCGATGATCCTGACCATGCTGGCCGTCTCGTTGAGGAGGCGCGCAATGTAGGAGTCGACCACGTCGAGCCCCGAAATGTCGATGACGACCCCGTCCGCCCGGTCGTCGCGGATCAGCGCGAGGATCTCCGACTGGAGCTGGACCGCCTGCTCGTCGACCAGGTCGGCCAGCACCGAGGTCAACAGGATACGCCCGAGCCTGAGGATTGGAACCTTCATAGCGGCGCGCTCCGCGGCGCCGGGCCACCGCCGGAGCCGACCAGACGCATTGCCTCGCCGAGGCCGGCGCGCAGCGAGCCGCGGGTGATCATCCGGCTCAGGTCGACATCGAGCTTCACCAAGGTCTGAGCCGCGTCCGGACTGATCCCGGTCACGATGACCTGCGCCCCGAGCAGGCGCGCGGCGCTGACGGTCCGCGTGAGGTGCAGGCAGACGCGCGTGTCGATCACTGGAATCCCGGTGACGTCGAGAATGGCGACCCGCGCCTCCTCGCGCGTGATCGCGGTCAGCATCGCCTCCATCACCTGCTGGGCGCGCTGCGTATCGATGATACCCACCAGCGGCATCAACAGGATTCCATCCCAGATCTTCAGCGTCGGGGTGGACAGGTCGATGATCGACCGGCTCTGTCGCTCGATGATTTCCTCGCGAGTCCGCGTGAAGGCCGCGAACGTCTCGACAGCAAGGTCGTCGATCAGCCGGTTGACCTGCATGAGGGCGGCCGCGAGCGCCGCGGCATCGCGTCCGTGCTCGGCGATCACGACCGGCAGCAGCGCATCCTTGAGGCCCATCACGAATCCCGCGGTCTCGGTCGGCGTGAAACCGTCGCGCGCCCGGGTCGCGCTGATCTCGGCGGTCTTGCGCAGAAGGCACGCGCGTGCGGTGCTCTGACCCTCGGGATCGCCGGATTGAGCGGCACCGACGAATGCGCTGAGGAATTCGGCGGCCTCGGCCCGCAGCGTCTTCGCCAGATGCGGCAGCTTCAAGCGGTCCGCGAGCTGGGTGACCTGCTTGAACCACGCTTCTCGGATTTCGGCCTCGTGATTGGCGAGAGTGGCAGCGATCGCAGTCATCGACATCGTCCTGGGGTCGGGGAGGCGGAACATCTCGGCATTGCAGTCTCGTTTCCGCCGTGCGCCTTTGCTCTTGAATGTGCTGCCGTTCCACAACGGCCCTGCTTGGCCTGTTCTAGTTGGTTCGATTGGCTGTCACCTCCGCGACGGCGCGGAGCAGCTCGTCCAGACCGACCGGCTTCATCAGCACGCGGTCGGCGCCGGCCTTCTGCGCTTCATCCACGGAGTATTCCTGGGGCGCGCGCGGCGCCCCGCCGGTCACGGCGACGACCGGCACTTTGAGGCCCGTGCTCTTGATCCGATTGATCAGGCTCAGCCCGTCGCCGGCGGCCATCCAAACATCGGTGACCAGAACGTCGAAACGGCTGGCGGACAGGACCGGGATCGCCTCGTCACCGCCGCTGCATTCGGTAACGGTATGTCCGCCCCGCTCGAGAAAGAGCCGGAGCGTGAAGCGGGTGATCATGACGTCGTCGACGAGCAGCACCGAAGCCATGGCTCCCTCTCACCCTTGCAGACCAGCCGGCAGCCGACTGTTCGCGACCGCGACGCGGTCAGTTCTCGAGCCTGCGCCGGCTCGCGGGACGTAGACGCCCTGCGGCCACGCCGGGCCCGATCGGTCGTCGCGGTCAGAACAGCTCGATGCGTGCACCGACATCCTCCTGTGCCGCGGTTCCGTCGAACGCAGTCCGGTGAATGTTACGTTGACTGGCCATGACGTAGCCCGCCATCAGCGCATCGAGCTTGGTCCGGATGCTGGTCTCGGCCGCGAACGCCGAGCCGTCCTCGCTCCGCTCCAGGATCTCGAGATGCTCGTCGACCACATCGGCGAGGCGCGTGACCTGCTGGAGGCGCTGCCGCGTGCAGTCCTGAAACTGGATCGAGCCGACCAGGGCAATGATGGTGTCAGAAATCCGGCCGCTCTCGTCGAGAACCTTGGTCAGGACTTCGCGCTGGTGCGTGACCAGGCATTCCAGGTTTTCGGCCAGTCCGGAAATCGACCTGGAGATGGTGTCGAGCGCCTGGCGCTCCTGCTCGGTCCGGCTCTCGACGAGAATCGAGATGCTGGCCGACACGACATCGCGCAGCTTGACGAGCCGCTGGTCGATGCGGGCGGCGCTCGCATCGGACTGATGGGACAGGTCCTTGACCTCTTTGGCGACGACTGCGAAGCCACGTCCGGCGTCGCCCGCACGGACCGCTTCGATGGTGGCATTGAGGGCGAGCACGTTGGTTTGGCGGGCGATCGTCCGGATATCCTGGACGGCACTGGCCACCTCGTCGGTCATCCCCTCGATGCCGACGAGACGTTCGCGGCTCTCTTCGATGTCCGCCATGCGATGCGCCAGAAACTCGTCGAGGAGCGATCGGTTCGCCGCGAGGCTCCGCTCGGTCCGAGCGATGATCTCGATGACCTTCTCGTTGGAGTTCGACGTGTTCAGGAAGCTCAGCAGTCCCTCGATCTCCCGATCGACCGTCTTGAGGCGCTCGATGATCGAGATCGCGGCCTGCTCGGTGTCACCGCTGACCTCGGTCGCCTCCCGGCGGATCGCCTGGAGCGCGGGGCGGTACAGACGGACCTCCTCGGCGATCGCCGCGGCGTGGCTTCGCCCGGCGTCGTCGCCGGGCGCGATCGATGGCCCCTCGGTGCGCGGAGCGTCACCGGCCGCGGTCGGCGGTATCGTCTCGGTCGCGGGCCTTGCGGTCGGCATTCCATCTGCGGCGGCGGCTGCCCGGCTGCCGATCCTCTCGACGAGATGGGCTGTCCCGAGGGCCGCCACCAGCGATGCCGTCGCGCTCGCAGCCATGAGGAGGCCGAGGCCCGCCGACGTGCCGCCGACAAGAGCCCCGGCGGCGGCCGCCGCGAGGGAGCCCAACACGGCCGGGATGATTGTGTGCGGACGATCCAGCAGGGCGGCGACGGTCACGGTCTAACCACCCGGAACGAGCTGGCGAATGACCTGGAGCAGCATCGCCGGCTCCACCGGCTTGACGATCCAGCCGGTGGCACCGGCCGACTTGGCCTCGATGCGCTTGTCCTGCTGGGACTCCGTCGACAGCATCACCATGGGCATGAATTGGTGACCGGGAAGCTTACGGACACTGCGGATCAGCTCGATTCCGTTCATGGCTCCCATGTTCAGGTCGGTGATCACCATGGCGGGCTTCGGCCCGGTTCTCAGCTTGGCGAGCGCTTCCTCGCCGCTCTTCGCCTGAGCGACAGCGAAGCCGGCCTTGCTCAGGACTCCCTCCAAGCTCATCAGCATCGTGGGGGAATCGTCGACGATCATGATCGTGGTGCTCATTGACAGATGCCTCTCGCGGCCGAACTGGTGAGGAGGGGAGGTACAGGGGATGAACCGGGCCAGCGCCAGAGAGCCGCAAGATCTTCGACGAGAAGGTGATAGTCGAGCGCCCCTCGGCTGCGCGGCGCATAGGCGCGGACCGGCTTGCGGGCCGCAAAAGCCTCGGCGACCTGGATGTCGCTGCGGATCGCCTTCATCAGCCGATCCCGGCCGAACTGCGTCGTCACCTCGTCGACCACCGCGCGATGCAGGTTGATCCGGCTGTTCATCATCACGGGCAGGATGCCGAACAGCCGCAGATTGCGGTTGAGATGGGTAGCGACGCGATACAGCAGGCGGGTGAGCTGCTTCACGCCCTCCGACGACAGTGCATGCGGCAAGATTGGGATCAGCACCGCGTCAGCGGCCACTAGAGCGTTGAGCAGGATGGCGTCGCCGGCTGGCGGCGTGTCGAGCACGATCACGTCGAACGCTGTGGCGATCCGCGGATGACGGAGCTGACGGGCGAGCAGCATCCGGTCGGTGCCGGCGGACACGCCCTCGTACATCTGGTTCGCCGGTGCGACGAACAAGTTGGGATACGACGTCTCATAGACGGCGCGACCGAGATCGAAGCCGGGGTCCTCGAATAGGGCGTGCACGGTGGGGTCCCCGCGGCCGGGAACGACGTCGAAGCCGAAGCCGGCATGGCCTTGCGTGTCGAGATCGACCAGCAAGGTGCGCTGGCCGCGGGCGGCCCATTCGGCCGCGAGATTGACGGCGGTCGTGGTCTTGCCCGACCCGCCCTTTCGGTTGGAAACGGAGAGAACGAGGCTCATGATCGAGAACGTCCGGGCAGGGCGGCGGGTGAGAGAACCGGCATGATCCAGTGCGCGAGCCGCGGATCGGCCGGGGCGACGACCTCGGCGGGTGCGGCCGCCGCGATCACTTGAACAAGAGCGGTGTGCAGATACGTGCAGGCGGACAGGTCGGCGATGCCGGGTGGCACGGCGCGCCAATGCTCGGCAAGCCCGAGGGCCTCCTCGACCATGCAGGCCCCCTCGAAGACCACGTTTCCCTCGTCGAAACGCAGCGGCATCACAACAGCTCCTTCAGATCGAGGACCAAGAGCACGTGCCCATCGCCGAGCAGAGCCGTCCCGGCAAAGCCGGGCATCCCGGCGAGCACGCCCTCGAACGGCTTGAGGATGACGTCCATGCCTTCGCGGAAGCTGTCGACCACGAGCCCGATCGGGTTGCCGCCGATGCGGCAGACCAGCACGGCCTCGTCGACGTCATCGTCGGCGACCCGTTCGGCGCAGCCGAGCGCGCGCGACAGTCGCAGCAGCGGCACGACCGTGTTTCGCAGCACGAAGGCCGGTGACTGCTTGATCATCTTCACGCGGCGGCGCGGCACCCGAACCGTCTCGGCGATGACGTCCATCGGAATGCCGTAGAGCTCGTCGGCGACACCGACGACCATGACGCGGGTCACCGCCATGCTCAACGGAAGGCCGATCCGCACGGTCGTGCCCATGCCTCGCCGGGAGGTGACCCCGACCCGTCCGCCGAGCTTCTCGACCGTGGTCAGAGCGACATCCAGGCCGACGCCGCGCCCGGACAGGTCGGACACCTGTGCGGCGGTGGAGAATCCGGGACGGAAGATCAGCTCGGTCGCGGCCTGGTCGCTGAGCTGGGCTGCTTCGGCCGCACTCACCACGCCCTTGGCGATCGCCGCGGCGCGGACCTTGTCCGGATCGATGCCGCGGCCGTCGTCGGTCACCTCGATGACCACCTGATCGGCCTCTTGGAACGCCTTCATCAGCAGGGTGGCATGGTCCGGCTTGCCCGCCTGCGCGCGATCGGCCGGCGGCTCGATGCCGTGGTCGAGCGCGTTGCGGACGATGTGGAGCAGCGGATCGCCGAGCGCCTCGATGATGGTCTTGTCGGCCGCCGTATCCTCGCCTTCGATGACGAGCTCGATCTTCTTGGACAACTTGCGGGCGAGATCGCGGACGAGGCGCGGAAAGCGGTCGAACACCTCGCTGACAGGCAGCATCCGCACCTGCATGATGGCGCCCTGCATCTCCTGCGTCAGGCGATCGATGACCGCATACTGATCCTTGATCTCGCGCGCCATCTCACGCGAGCCATGCACCTGCTCGGCGCGCCGAGCCAGAAACGGCAGGCTGTTCTTGGAGACGACAAGCTCGCCGATCAGATTCATCAGCAGGTCGATCTTGGCCTGGTCGACCTTGAGCATCCGGGCTGCCGCGCTGCGCTCCTCGCGCGCCGAATCGGGCTTCGTGGGCACGCCGGTCTCCGTCGCGCGTGCCGCGTCAGCCGAGTCCGGCTGCACCCGTGACGGTGCCTCGTCGGACAAGTCGTCGACCACGGTGTCGGTTGCGAGCCATCGGTCGACCAGCGCGAGCAGCATGCTCGTGGTCCCGTCGGTCTCCGCCACCTCACCGGCCGCCGCGACGTCGGCCGCCCGTCGATCGTCGCCCTCGACCCGGGCGAGGCCCGCCAGGATCTGGACCACGGCCGGCGCATGACGGCGAACCCGGTCGGCGTCGGACGCCGCCGCGAGGATCTGCCGCTGCGCCGCGATGATCCGTCGCTGAAGTGAATCGTCCGAGCAGGCGTTGCTCGGATCGGCTTCGCGGATCGGGTCGGCACCGGCGGCGACCGTCGTCAGCACCGGACGCAGCGGCTCGGACGGCGGCGCTCCGAGGGCCGGCACGCCGCCGGCCGCGATCACCTCGATCAAGGCCGACGCCCAGGCCGGATTTGGAAACGGCGCGTCGAGCACGGCCGCGAGCCAGCGCAGCGCCGCGGCGTTTCGGAGATCGGGATTGGTGAGCCGGAGCAGCGCCGCGGTGGCATCACGCAACGCCGCCCAGTCCTGTGCGGCGACGAGCGCCCGCGCCTCGTCGGCGAAGTCCTCATGAACAGGCGCGGCATGATGGTCGCCGGTGATCCGGATCAGCGCGTCGGCCTGGATCTGCTCGATCTCGACCTGCTCGGACACGTAGCGAAACAGATGCTCGATCTCGACTCGCGCGCCGTTGCTGAGCAGGAAGAACTCCAGATTGCACTGGTAGGGATCGAGATCTCCGATGTGGGGCCACGGTGCCGGCGGTGCCACTCTCAGGGCTCCGAGCTCCGGCACCTGTAGGACCAGGTTGAAAGGGTCCTCGCCGCTGTAGAAGCAGCTGGCGACCGGCCGGTAGCGGGCGGCCACGACCGGATGCCCACGGCACGCACGGCCGAACACCGCGATGCGGTCGCACTCGGGCAGGTCGGCGATCCAGCCGAGATCGGCCGCCGGAGCCCCGCCGGCGACCGGGCCGGTGTCGCTCGCCGCCGCTTCGGTCTGCGTGCAATGGGCCCGCAGCCGCGTCACCACATCCTTGCAGACTCGGTCGGCATCCGCGGGCAGGCGCTCGTGCCGCTCCAGGTCGTCGATCCAGGCGCTGACCTGATCGAGGCTGTCGAGCAGCATGTCGACCAGATCGGAGTCGAGCTCGCGCTTGGCCGAGCGCACCTCGCCGAGGAGATCCTCGGCGGCGTGGACCAGGCGGGTCAACGCCATCGCATCGAACAGGCCGGAGGACCCCTTCAGCGTGTGGACGGCGCGGAACACCTCGTTGATGGCGGTCGCATCGGTGGGGTTCTTCTCCAGTCGCAGCAGCCCGGATGCGGAAGACTGAAGCAGATCCCGTGCTTCCGGGATGAAGCGGGCGAGCAGCGCGTTGGTCATGAGATGCTCCCGGTGAGCAAGCGGACCACCGCGGTGAGCTCGTCGGGACGAACCGGCTTCACGAGGTAGAAGTTGGCACCCGCCTCGTAGGCCTTGACGACGTCGTCGTCCTTCTCCTCGGTCGAGATGGTGAGGACGGGAATCGACCTCAGGGTCGGATTGCCGCGCACCTGGCGCACCATCTCGTAGCCGTTCATCTTCGGCATGTTGATGTCGACGACCATCAGGTCGAAACGAGTCATCAGGGCGCGCTCCAGCCCCTCGACTCCGTTCGCGGCCTCCTCGACGACGAACCCCGCCTTCTCGAGAACGTCGCGGTAGAACAGCCGCATGGTGATGCCGTCCTCGACCGCCAATACGCTCTTCCTGCTCATTGCGGCCTCATTCGGCGTCCGTTGGCTTCTGATGAACGATGGTGTCGGCGAACTTGCGCGGCCTGAACAGCGAGGACATCCGGCTCATGTTCTCGGAATGGCCGAGGCAGATGAAGCCGCCGGGAGCGAGGCACTCGAAAAGCGTCTCCACCGTCTCGCGGCGACCGAGGTCGTCGAAATAGATGAGCAGGTTGCGGCAGAAGATCACGTCGAATCCGCGGAAGGCGGCCATCTGCACGCGATCGATGACGTTCACGGTGGAGAAGTCGACCGATTCGCGAATCTCGTCGCGCAGGCGATACTCGTCGGCCTTGATCTTCTCGAAATACTTCGCGCGCAGCGCCGGGCCGACCCGTTGAAGCGAGCGCTCCCCGTAGACACCGCGGACGGCATCACCGAGCACACGAGAGTCGATGTCGGAGGCAAAAATCTGGATCTCGTACTGGTCGCACTGCGGCCAGTTCTCCAGCACCTGCATGGCGATCGAGTAGGGCTCCTCGCCGGTCGAGCACGGCAGTGACCAGATCTTGAGCCGATCGCCGGGCTTCCGCGCGGACGCGAGCTCGGGCAGCATGCCGCGGGTGAGCGCCTCGAACTGATAGTCCTCACGAAAGAAGTAGGTTTCGTTCACCGTCAGAAGATTGACGAGCTGCTGGAACTCCTCGCCGCTCGCCTGGAAGCGCAGCAGCCCGAAATAGTCGCGGAAGCTCGACGACCGCGTCGTCGCGATCCGCTCCTGGACGCGCCGCACCACGAAGTATCGCTTCTTTTCCGAGAACACGATCCCGGTTCGCCGGTAGAAGAACTCGCAGAGCTTCGCGAACTCTTCCGGGCTGATCGAGTCGATCTCCTCGGGGGAGCGGGCCGAGGCCGACGTCATCGTCCCTCGATCCTCCGGATGGCCATGTCGACAGCGAACGCCACGAAGCGCTCTTCGGCGAAACGCCTCGCGAGCCGTCGCAACGGCCCGATCGCTTCGGGCCCGCCGACCTCGGCGAGACAGTCGGTGGCGGCGGCGCAGACATTCACGTGGCTGTCGGTGTCCACCACACCGACGAGCCAGCGGGGCGCATCGGGATGCGCCAGGGTGCTGAGTAATTGAATTGCGAGAATCCGCACGTCGCTGTCGTGATCGCCGAGCAGGGTCTCGACGAACGGGCCGACCTCCTCCGGCATGTCCTGCAAGGCGTCGATCGCCTCGTTTCGCAGGTTCGCGTCGTCGAGCCGCAGAAGCGGCAGGAGGCCCGCGACCACGGCGGGGGACCGCAGGCGGATCAGGGTGGTGAACAGCGCGGTGCGGACGCTCAGATTTCGCTCTTCGATCAGGCGCGCACAGAGCGCCGGCACGGCGTCCGGCTCGGCGGCGAGATCGCGGACTGCACGGCGCCGTTCGGCGGCGTCGGGTGAGTCCAGCGCCGCGAGGCGCATCGACAGGTCGAGCGGCTCGGACGGCTGCACCGGGCGCTCGCCGGAGGAGTCGATCCGCACGGCTTTCACGAGTCCCATGCTCAGGCCCTCCTCGATCTGAGCGTCTGCGGCGGGGCCATCACCCAATCGACGAGCTGCCCGGCGATCCGGTGGTCCGGCAGCACGCGGTCGGCGCCGCCACGGCCGATCAGCTCGTTCGGCATGCCGAATACCACGCAGGTCTCCGCGTCCTGCGCGACGGTGCGTCCGCCGAGCTGGTTGAGGCGCGCCATCTCGGCGGCGCCGTCGTCGCCCATCCCGGTGAGCTGCACGCCGATGAGTTGGGCGACCGGAACGGCATCGATCGCGCTCGCGACCAAGCGGGCGACGCTCGGATGCCACACGTGAGCGTGACTGCTCGGGATCGGCGTCGCGATCAGGCCGGTGGCGCGCCGGCTCACCACGAGGTCCGCGTCCCCCTTGGCGACGTAGACGGTGCCCGGCTCGATCCGCATCTGATGGGCGGCCTCGACCACCCTGACCTCGCTCATCTCGTCGAGCCGCCGCGCGAAGACCGTGGTGAACGTCCCCGGCATGTGCTGGGCGATGAGCACGGCCCAGGGAAAATCCGCCGGCAGCACGGGAATGATCTCTTCCAGCGTGCCGGGGCCGCCGGTGGAGACCCCGACGAGGACGAGACCGAAGCCGCTTCGCGGCGCCGCGGAGACGGCGCGGCGCGCGCCCGGGTCGGGCCGTCCGGCGATTCGATCGCGCTCCGCCCGGAGGCGGCCCCGCAGGCCGACGCTGCGACGCACGCGCGCCCCGACCGATTCACGGACCTTGACGAGAATCTCGCGGCGGATCTGGTCGATCGACAGCGAAATGGTGCCGCCCGGCTTGTGGACGAAGTCGATGGCCCCGAGGCTCAGGGCCTGGAGGGTCGCCTCGGCGCCTTCCTCGGTGAGCGAGGAGACCATCAGCACCGGCTTGGGGCGCTGCTGCATGATCCGGGCCAGGCAGGTGATGCCGTCCATCTCCGGCATGTTGATGTCGAGGGTGATGACGTCCGGGTCGAACGTGTCGAGAGCGGTGAGCGCCTCCACGCCGTTGCGCGCCGTCCGCACCGTATAGTCGCCCTCGGATTCGAACAGATCGGTCAGGTGCTTTCGCATCAACGCCGAATCGTCGACCACCAGAACCTTGATCATCTCG
This sequence comes from Rhodoplanes serenus, assembly GCA_009720755.1. Lineage (GTDB taxonomy): Bacteria > Pseudomonadota > Alphaproteobacteria > Rhizobiales > Xanthobacteraceae > Rhodoplanes > Rhodoplanes serenus. The sequence goes on along the minus strand of WNKV01000017.1, from coordinate 82,963 downwards.
CCCACCGGGATGGGGAACAGGCGGCGCGGGCGGGAGGCCCGCGCCGAAGCATTCGTCAGTGCCGCGTCGCCACCTTCGCCACCTCCTGCACGTCGAGGAGCTGGGTGACCTCGAGCAGCAGGATCATCCGCTTCTGCTGTTCGAGATTGGCGACGCGGCGGATCATCCGCTTCTGCTCCTCCGACAGGTCCGGAGCCGGGCGGATCACCTTGGCGGGAATCCGCATCACCTCCGAGACCTGATCGACGATGAAGCCGGTGCGAACGCCATGAATGGTGAAGACCATGATGCGCTGGCGATCGTTGCGCTGGATCGAGGCGAGCCCGAAACGGCGCCGCTGGTCGATCACCGGCAAGACGACGCCCCGCAGGTTGATCACACCCTCGATGAAGTGCGGCGTCTTGGGAATGCGGGTGAGCTCGTCCGGCACGCGAACGATCTCCTGCACGGCCTCAATCGAGACGCCGTACTCCTCGTCCATCAGCCGGAACACGACGAACTGCTCCTCGTCGTCGCTGTCGCCGGTGCCGTCGATCCGCAACTCGCTGGCCATCTTGGAGCTCTCCGCACGCGACACGATGCCGTTCATTTCGCTGGCGTTGAACATTCGCCCCGTCGCCAGGATCGACACCAGTCGACGGCCGTCGTCGAGCCGACAGATCGATTGCAGGTCGCCGTCGCAACTTCCGCTGTCGAGCAGCGTCGGCATCGGCTCGACCAGATCACGGTTGATACGCAGCACCTCCTTGACGCTGTCCATCACGACCCCGACCGAGGTGGAGCCGTCGTCGCCGAGCGAGACCACCACGACCTTGTTGGCGTCGGTCAGCTCGACCGCCGGCAGTCCGAACATCTCCCGCAACGAGACGAGCGGCAGGAGCCGGTTGCGCAAGGTGATGACGCCCAGCACATGGCCCGGGGTGTTCGGCACCCGGGTGACGTGCTCGGGGAGCTGGACGATCTCCTGCACCTGCTCGATCGGGAAGGCATACTCCTGCCCGGCGACCACGAAGCTGACGAGCTGGTCCTCGTCGATCGCCTGGTCCGCCGCCTCGGCCCGCGTGTCGTGCCCTTGCACCGCCTGCGTGGCCTTGGCGGTCGCTCGTCCGGCGATGTCCTTGAACTCGCGCCGAACGAGCTGCGCGGCGTCGAGGATCATCACCATCGATTCGCCGTCGCGGCCCTTGATCATGCCGGTCAGCAGATCGGTGTCGACCGTCGCGCGGATGGTGTCGGCCCGCTCGATGCGAGCGGCGTCCACCGTCACGACATTCGCCATGCGGTCGACGACGAGACCGATCGGGTGGCCCTGGTCGAGAACGACCACCCGGGTGGAGTCGTCGTGCATCACCTTCGCGAAGCCGAACGTGTCGCGGAGGTTGACGATCGGCAGCACGGTCCCCCGCAGGTTGGCGAGGCCCTCGAGCGCCGGCGGGCTCAAGGGAACGCGCACGATCTCCGGCATCCGGATGATCTCTTGCACCTCCGCGAGCGCTACGGCGAACATCTCCTCCTGGAGATGGAAGATGACGAACTGGCGCGCGTCGTCGAGGGGAACGGTGCCGATCGGCGGCACCCCTCCGCTACGCTCCGCAGGCACCGGCTGGCTGGTGGTTTCCATCGCGGTCTCCTCTCGGTCGTGCCGCGGCGGCTTCAGGCCGCTTGCAGCTCGTCGGCGAGGGAGGCGATCTCCTCGATGGCGGCGGCGAGCTCCTCGGCGCCCTTGGCCTGTTCACGCGCCGCGTTCGAGGCTTCGGTCGAGGCACGGCTGGCCTGCTGGGCAGCGGCGGCGATCTGCTCGACACCGGTCTGGACCTCCTTGACGACCCGCACGATCTCGTCGGAGCCCGTGAGGATCTCCTTGTTGCCGGCGAGCACTTCGCCCATGTCGTTCGCGATGGTCGCGAGGTTGGCCGAGATGGCCTTGTTCTTCTCGACTTCGGCGGCGGCCGCGTCGGCGATCTCTCCGAGATCACCGCGGACGTTGACGATCTGGTCCTGGATGGACTTGACGGTGTCCTTGATGCGATCGGCGTTCTCGGCCGAGTCACGGGCGAGGTTGCGGATGTCCGTGGACACCACGGCGAAGCCCTTGCCGAACTCGCCGGCGCGAGCCGCCTCGACCGAGCCGTTCACGGCCAGCATGTTGGTCTGAATGGACACGGTGGTGATGGCGTCGACGATCTTGTCGATCCGGCGGCTCACCTGCTCCAGCGCCGAGATCTGGTCGCGGCTCACCTTGCCGGCCTCGACCGACTTGCCAACGCCCTCGACGAGGGCATCCACCGCGATCTTGTTGGCGGCGAGCGTGTCGCTGATCGCCTGTCCCTTCTCGAGCGCCATCTGGGCACGCGACTGGGACGTCAGCGCGCCCTTCTCGATCTGGCTGATGGCGGCGGAGGACTGCTGGGTCGCGGCGGCCTGCTGCTGCGCGCCTTTGCCGATCTGCTCGAGCGCCGTCATGATCTGGGCGGCAGCGCGATTGATCTCCTCGACGGCGCTGGACAGCTCCTCGGCCGCCGAGGCGACCTCCTCGGCGCTCTTGCCGATGTTCGTCGAGTTCTTCAGCTCCTCGGCGAGTTCGGCGATCTCCTGCGACGCCTGCTCGCACTGAGCGAGCGCGGTGGTCTGCTGCTCGACCGTCTTGCCGGCCTCCTGGCAGGCCGAGCCCTGCTCCTCGGCCGCGGCTGCGACCGCCTCCGACCCCTTCAGCGCCTCCTGGGCGGCGGTGTTCGACTCGTCCGACGCGAGAGCGATCTCGCGGCCGCCCTTCATGACCTCGATCATGTCGACCCGGACGCTCTCCAGCGTCTCGGTGATCTTCATGCCCTTTTCGACCTCCTGCCGGGCCGCCACCGCGGAGGCGTTGATCCCCTCGGCGATGACCTTCACGTCCTTCTGGATCTGGGCGATCAGCTCCTGGATGTCGCGGGCCGATTTCTCGCTGGTCTCGGCGAGCGTGCGGACCTCGTCGGCGACGACGGCAAAGCCCTTGCCGTGCTGCCCGGCGCGCGCCGCCTCGATCGCCGCATTGAGCGCGAGCAGATTGGTCTGGTCGGCGATGCGGGCGACCGCCTTGACGACCTCGCCGATCGTGGCGGCTTGGCGCTCCAGCTCCTCGACCATCTTCACCGAGGCTTCCTGGCGCTCCGAGGCGCGGCCGATGGCCGTGATCGAGTTGGCGACCTGGGCCGCGACCTCGGCGACGAGCCCCTGGAGGGCTTCGGTCTTCTTCACCGACGTCTCGGCGTTGATCTTCGCCTTGATGATCAGGTTCGAGCCGCTGGTCACGGCCTTGAGCGACTGCTGAGCCGCGTTCGCGGCTTCCTCGGCACCGGCGGCGATCTGGTCGGACGCCTTGCGCAGCTCCTCGGCCGCGGACGCCGCCTCCTGGATGCCGGTCGCCATCTGCGAGGCCGCGGACGCGACGCGCTCGGCCGCCTTCTGCTGGCGCGCGAAGGTCCGCGCCTTGCGCTTCTGCGACTCGGCAGCCAGCCGCGAGCCGTTGCTCGAGGAATGCTCCTTCGTCATCGCGGCTTCGAGGTTCGCCTGCATCACGCGCACCGGAGGCTTTTCGCTCACGCCAGCTTTCTTCACCAGGGCCATGGAGATAACTCGTGTTGTGTGGGTCGTTTGGTTCAGAGCATGTCGAAGGGTATTCGGCAGGATGCCGTGAGCATCCGGCAATACTATTGCGATGCCGGCAGCCAGAGGGCGCCGGCTATGGAAGCCCAATTGTGTGGAAAGCCGCCGCAGGGCGAGTGTCGGCTGTCAGAGCCGAAGCATCTGCGGCGAGGGTCGGATTTCGCTAGGGCTGGCAGGAATCGTGATCAGCGAACCATCGGAACTTCCGTTTGGAGTAGATCGACGCGCGCAGCGCGAATCAGGTCGCGCGAGTTACAAAAAGCTGTATTTCCAGGCTACATCTTCACCGAATTCCATCGTGACCTTCGTTCCGCACATCCTAACGATCACTTAAGCCGGCTTAGGTATACGGGTTTGTACGAGACGTAGCCTGCGATGTGAGATGATCGGATTGATGACTCCGAGGCGCGGCGTTATCCGCCATCTCGAAGCTAACTGACATATAAAAAAACTATAGAGTTTTGTTGCGCTCGGGTGCCGCTCTTCGTTGTCGTCCTCGACGCGAAGTGGTCCTGATCAGAACACGCTTCGTCAGCGTGCGCGGCCCTTGCGGATGCTCTCGGCCGATCACGGACACGACGGGCCACACGTGCCGGGCGGCGCCGTGTTCGAGCAAAGGACGTGATCGAGCACGCGGCGTGCGCCACCGCCGCACCGCATTCTGCGTCGCACAAGGCGCATTGCAGTGCGCCAAATTGCGCCACCGCCGGCACGCACGTAACGCGAGCCGGCACGCCGCGCTCATAAACGAAATTGACGCTGTGCCACCGAACCGGCAGCCTCGACGTTGTCTCCTCGACAACGGCGGTACCCCCGATCGCCGACCGGGCCTCGGGACGTCCGCCGATCGCGCGAACCGTGCGAGCGTGCCATGGCGCTACGGCCCGTCACCCTGGACGACAAGTACGACCTCGCCGCCTCGCCGGTGCTCCTCACCGGCTATCAGGCCATCATCCGCATGGTCCTGATGCAGAAGGCGCGCGACCGCCGCGCCGGGCTGCGCACGGCCGGCTTCGTCACCGGCTATCGCGGCTCGCCGCTCGGCGGGCTCGACCAGCAGTTCCAGCGCGCCGAGGCGCGCCTCAAGGCGAACGACATCCGCTTCCAGGCCGGGCTGAACGAGGACCTGGCGGCCACCGCCGTGTGGGGCTCGCAGCAGGCCGAGCTACGCGGCGAAGGCCGCTTCGACGGTGTGTTCGCGCTCTGGTACGGCAAGGGACCGGGCGTCGATCGCTCCGGCGACGTGTTTCGCCATGCGAACTGCGCCGGTACCTCGCGTCACGGCGGCGTGCTCGCGCTGATGGGTGACGACCATACCGCCGAAAGCTCCACCACGGCGCATCAGTCGGAGTTCAACTTCGTCAACGCCGTGATCCCGGTGCTCAATCCGGCCGGCGTCCAGGAGATCGTCGACTACGGCCTGCTCGGCCTCGCGATGTCGCGCTACACCGGCGCCTGGGTCGGGCTCAAATGCGTCCACGACACGGTGGAGTCCACCGCCGTGATCGACGGTGACCTCGACCGGGTGAAGATCGCCATCCCGAGCGACGATCTGTTCCGCATGCCACCGGGCGGCCTCGGCATCCGGCTCGGCGACACCGTGCTGGCCCAGGAGGCGCGCCTCCAGGATTTCAAGCGCGACGCCATGCTGGCCTTCGTGCGGGTCAACAAGCTGAACCGCACCGTGATCTCGGGCGGGCGGCGGCCGCGGCTCGGCCTTCTCACGGTCGGCAAGAGCTATCTCGACGTGCGCTTGGCGCTCGATCTGCTCGGCCTCGACGAGGTGCGCTGCAACGATCTCGGCCTGCGCCTCGTCAAGATCGGCTGCCCCTATCCGATCGGCCGCGACGACATGCTGGAGGCGGCCGCCGGCCTCGATCTCCTGATGGTGGTCGAGGAGAAGCGCTCGCTGGTCGAGGTGCAGGTGCGCGAGGAGCTGTACGGCACCGCCCACCAGCCGGTCGTCGTCGGCAAGAAGGACGAGCACGGCCGCTGGCTGTTCCCGGTCAAGGGCGCGCTCGATCCCGCCGCCATCGCGCTGGCGATCGGCGAGCGGCTCTCGCGCTTCGCCCCCGACGAGGCGCTGACGGCCCGCGTCGCCCGCCTGAAGGAGATGCGGCGCGAGCCACCGCCGGCCGCCGACATCGCGACGCGGACGCCCTACTTCTGCTCGGGCTGCCCGCACAACTCGTCCACGGTGGTGCCGGAGGGCAGCCGCGCCTATGCGGGCATCGGCTGCCACTACATGGTCCAATGGATGGATCGCGCCACCACGGGCTTCACCCAGATGGGCGGCGAAGGTGCCAACTGGATCGGCGAGGCGCCGTTCTCGCAGCGGCCGCACGTGTTCCAGAATCTCGGCGACGGCACCTACAACCACTCGGGCTCGCTCGCCATCCGGGCCGCCGTCGCGGCCGGCGTCAACATCACCTTCAAGATCCTGTTCAACGACGCCGTCGCCATGACGGGCGGGCAGAAGAACGACGGCGGCCTCACGGTCCAGCAGATCGCCCGCCAGGTCGCCGCCGAAGGCGTCGCGGCGCTGGTGGTGGTCACCGACGAGCCGGAGAAGTACGGGCGGACGACGGCATGGCCGCCGGGCACCACGGTTCACCACCGCGACGATCTCGATGCCGTGCAGCGGCGGCTCGCCGCGACGCCCGGCTGCTCCGTGCTGATCTACGACCAGACCTGCGCGGCCGAGAAGCGACGCCGCCGCAAGCGCGGCCTCTATCCGGACCCGGACCGCCGCGTCGTCATCAACGCGCTGGTGTGCGAGGGCTGCGGCGACTGCGGGGTGCAGTCGAACTGCGTGTCCATCCAGCCGCTGGAGACCGAGTTCGGACGCAAGCGCCTCATCGATCAGTCGACCTGCAACAAGGACTTCTCCTGCGTGAAGGGTTTTTGTCCGTCGTTCGCGAGCGTCTCGGGCGCCCGGCCGAAGCGGGCGAGCGGCGTGACGGTGCCGGAACTCCCTCTCCCCGCGAGCGGGGAGAGGGTCGGGGTGAGGGGCGATGGCGCCGGTGATGCTCCCCGCCCGCGGGGAGAGGCGACGGCGCTTTCGGCCGACGATCTCCCGGCGCCGGATCTGCCGGGGCCCGTCCTGCCGGCGATCGATGGCACCTACGGCATCCTGGTCTGCGGTATCGGCGGCACCGGCATCGTCACGGTCGGCGCGATCCTCGCCATGGCGGCGCATCTCGACGGCAAGGCGGCCGGCGTCATCGACATGGCGGGCCTCGCCCAGAAGGGCGGCAGCGTGCTCAGCCACATCCGCATCGCGGCGCGTCCGGACGACATCCACGCCATCCGGCTGCCGGCCGGCGGTGCCGACCTGGTGCTGGGCGGCGACCTGGTGATCACGGCGAGCCGCGCCGCCCTCGCCACCGTCAAGGCCGGCGCCACCCGGGTGGTGGTCGACACCGCCGAGGTGATGCCCGGCCCCTTCACGCGCCAGCCCGACCTGCGGTTGCCCGGCGAGCGGCTGCGCCGCGCGGTGACGGACGCCGCCGGGACCGAGCAGTGCCGCTTCGTCGAGGCGACGCGGCTGGCGAGCGCCCTGTTCGGCCAGTCGATCGCCGCCAACATGATGCTGCTCGGGGTCGGCTGGCAGCTCGGCGCCGTGCCGGTGTCGGCGGCCGCGATCGAGCAGGCGATCGCGCTCAACGGCGAGGCCGTCGCCATGAACCGGGCAGCGTTCCGGCTCGGCCGCCGCCTCGCGCTGGACCCGGCCGGCGTCGCGGCCCTCGCCGCCCCGGCCGCGCCGGCCGCGGACTCGCCACGGCGGCTGTCGCAGTCGCTGGACGAGATCGTCGCGCGGCGGGTCGCATTCCTCACCGCCTACCAGAACGCCGCCTATGCGGAGCGCTACCGGCGGCGGGTCGAGGAGGTGCGGGCCGCCGAGGCCGCGCAGACGCCCGGTCGCGACGGGCTCGGCGAGGCGGTGGCGAAAAGCCTGTTCAAGCTGATGGCCTACAAGGACGAGTACGAGGTGGCGCGGCTGTGGTCGGACGGCTCGTTCCAGCGCCAGCTCGCCGAGACCGTGGAGGGCGAGCGCCTGCGGATCACGCTCCACCTCGCGCCGACCTGGCTGGTGCGCTCGGAGCGGCGCGGCCCGGTCCGCAAGGTGTCGTTCGGCCCCTGGATCGTCCCGGTGCTCCGGCTGCTCGCCCGCCTCAAGGGGTTGCGCGGCACCCGGCTCGATCCGTTCGGGCACTCCGCCGAGCGGCGGGCCGAGCGGGCGCTGATCGCCGAGTACGACGCCGTGCTGGACGAGGTTCTGGCCGGCCTCTCGCCCGACAACCACGCCCTCGCGGTGGCGATCGCGGCCGTGCCCGAGAAGATCCGCGGCTTCGGCCACGTCAAGACGAGCTCGATCGCGCTCGCCAAGGCCGAGGAAGCGATGCTGCTGGCCGAGTTCCGCAGCCCGGCGGTACGGCTGGAGGCGGCCGAGTAGCGGCGCCCCGGCCGGGCCGAAGCGCCGCCTATGCCCGGGCGCACGCGCCGCGGCCGGGTGCGGGTCTTCGCGGCGGCTTCTACCGCCCGTTACCCGCCGCCGCGAATCGTCGCATGGACGTCGCCCGAGGGGTCTGGCTGCCGCCCTCCGGTCCTGCTATCGCTCGGCTTGGCAGTTCGATCCGAGCACAGATGAACGAGCGCATCCCCACCCCCGGGTCTCGCGACGAGACCACCACTTTCGCCGACGCCCCGCCGCGGGCGCCTCTCCGCCCGGTCGCCCGACCGGGCGCCGGCGCGCGCCCGGCCCCGAGTGCCCGCCCGGCCGACCATCCGCCGGTCGAGCACGGGCGCATCGGCGTCCTGATCGTCAATCTCGGCACCCCCGACGCCACCGACCCGGAGTCGGTGCGCCGCTATCTCAAGCAGTTCCTCTCCGACGCGCGGGTCATCGAGGCGCAGGGGCCGATCTGGAAGCTGGTGCTCAACGGCATCATCCTGCGCACCCGCCCGGCCCAGAAGGGGCGCGATTACGAGAAGATCTGGAACCGCGAGAAGAACGAATCACCGCTCAAGACCATCACCCGGTCGCAGAGCGAGCAGCTCGCCGGGCTGGTCGCGCCGGTGGACGACCGGCTCGTCGTCGACTGGGCGATGCGCTACGGCAACCCGTCGATGGAATCGCGCCTCGCCGCCCTCCAGGCGCGGGGCTGCGACCGCATCCTGCTGGTGCCGCTCTACCCGCAATACGCCGCCGCCACCACGGCGACCGTGTGCGACGAGGCGTTCCGCGCCCTGATGCGCCTGCGCTGGCAGCCGACCCTGCGGGTGGCGGCCCCGTGGTACGACGATCCCGTGTACATCGAGGCGCTGGCCCGCTCCGTGGAAGACGAGCTGGCCAAGCTCTCCTTCACGCCCGAGGTGATCATCGCCTCCTTCCACGGCATCCCGAAGGAGTATTTCGACAAGGGCGACCCCTACTACTGCCACTGCGCCAAGACGCACCGGCTGCTGGGTGCCCGGCTCGGCCTCGACGAAACCCGCTTCCGCCTCACCTTCCAGTCGCGCTTCGGCCGCGCCGAGTGGTTGCAGCCCTACACCGACATGACCGTCAAGGCGCTGGCCGAATCGGGGACCAAGAGCCTCGCCGTCATCACCCCGGGCTTCACCTCCGACTGCCTGGAGACCCTGGAGGAGATCGCCGGCGAGAACGCCGAGATCTTCCTGCACAACGGGGGCGAGAACTTCGCCGCCATCCCCTGCCTCAACGACAGCGGACCCGGCATGGAGGTGATCCGCACCGTGGTGCTGCGCGAGCTTCAGGGCTGGATCGACCCGCCGGCGTGAGCCGCCGGCCGGTCACCCTCCCTTAACGTCGTTCCGCACCGGGTCCGAACCGGCACCTCGCGCCCGACACCCACGTTTGTGACGACGCTGCGGCCGCGCTTGCGGCGGCACCCTCACACCGTCACACTCGCGCCGCCACACGCGCGCTGGATCAGCCGCAGGGGAGCACGGTCATGGTTTTTGGCGGTCTCGACATCTTCATCGTCATCTTGGTCCTCCTCGCCATCGTCACGGTCTTCCTCGGGGTCAAGACCGTGCCCCAGGGCTACGAGTGGACCGTCGAGCGGTTCGGCCGCTACACGAGGCGGCTCGGCCCCGGGCTCAACCTGATCGTCCCGTTCGTCGACCGGATCGGCCGCAAGATCAACGTGATGGAGCAGGTGATCGACATTCCTCAGCAGGAGGTCATCACCAAGGACAATGCCAGCGTCACGGTCGACGGCGTCGCCTTCTTCCAGGTCGTCGATGCCGTCAAGGCGAGCTACGAGGTGGCGCAGCTCGACCTCGCCATCGTCAAGCTGACGATGACCAACATCCGCTCGGTGATGGGCTCGATGGATCTCGACCAGATGCTGTCGCATCGCGACGAGATCAACGTCCGGCTGCTGCGGGTGGTCGATGCCGCCGTGTCGGCCTGGGGCATCAAGGTCAACCGCATCGAGATCAAGGACATCTTCCCGCCCCAGGACCTCGTCAACGCGATGGGGCGGCAGATGAAGGCGGAGCGCGAGAAGCGCGCCGAGATCCTCACCGCCGAGGGGCAGCGCCAGTCGGAGATCCTGCGCGCCGAGGGCCAGAAGCAATCGCAGATCCTGGAGGCGGAGGGGCGCCGCGAGGCGGCGTTCCGCGACGCCGAGGCGCGCGAGCGGCTCGCCCAGGCCGAGGCCAAGGCGACCGAGATGGTGAGCCTCGCGGTCGCCCGCGGCGACGTCGCGGCGCTCAACTACTTCATCGCCGAGAAGTACCTCAAGGCGTTCGCCGAGCTCGCCCGCTCGCCGAACCAGAAGGTGCTGATGCTGCCGATCGAGGCCACCAGCGTGCTCGGCTCGCTGGCCGGCATCGCCGAGATCGCCAAGTCGACCTTCGAGGAGCGCGCCGCCGGCCAGCCGCGGTCCGCCGGGCGGCCGGCGCCGCCCACCGGCCCCGCCGTGCCGCCGCCGCAACCGACCACGAGATGAGCCATGACGTTTCTCGCCTCCCTCGGCCCCTGGGGCTGGCTCACCGCCGCCGCCGTGCTGTTGATCGCCGAGATCGTGGTGCCCGGCATCTTTCTCCTGTGGCTCGGCATCGCGGCCCTGATCGTCGGCCTGGTGTCGTTCCTGATCGACTGGGGCTGGCAGCTCCAGTGGCTCGCCTTCGCGGCGATCTCGCTCGCCGCCATTCCGCTGTGGCGCAAGCTCGCGCACGCGGGTGAGACCAGCGACCAGCCGTTCCTCAACCGCCGGCTCGACGCCATGGTGGGGCGGGTGTTCACGCTGGAGCGGCCGATCGTCGGCGGCAGCGGCACGGTGGCGGTCGACGATACCATCTGGCGCGTCACCGGCGACGACACGCCGGCCGGCGCCCGCGTCAAGGTGGTGCGGGTGGACGGCGCCGTCGTGCATGTCGAGCGGGTGGACGGGTAGGCGCGGCGACGGCCTTCGTCGGCGCCGTCCAGTCAGGCGGCCCGCCGCTCAGGCGGCCCGCACGGTCGCCAGGAACTTGTCCACCTCGGCCCGCAGGCTGTCGCTGTCGGCGGCGAGCTGGCCGGCCGCGCCCTGCACGTCGCCGGAGGCGGCGCCGGTGTCCTCGGCGCCCCGGCTCACCACCGCGATGGTCTCGACGACACGGCCGGTGCCGGTCGCGGCCTGGCGAATGTGGTGGGCGATCTCGGACGTCGCGGTGCGCTGCTCGTCCATCGATCCGGCGATCGCGGCGGCCGTCTCGGCGATCCTGCCGATGGTGCCGCTGATCGCCTTGATGGCAGTGACCGAGTCCTGGGTCGCCTGCTGCATCTCGGCGATCTGGGCGGCGATGTCGTCGGTGGGCTTGCCGGTCTGCGCCGCCAGGGCCTTGACCTCCTGGGCGACCACCGCGAAGCCCTTGCCGGCCCGGGCCGCCTCGATGGTGGCATTCAACGCCAAGAGGTTGGTCTGCTCGGCGATGGCGGTGATCAGGGCGACCACGTCGCCGATGCGGGCGGCGGCCTGCGACAGCGTCGCGATCCGGGCGTCGGTGGTCTCCGCCTGCCGCACCGCCTCCTCGGCGATGCGGCTGGACGCCTGCACCTGACGTGCGATCTCGGCGATCGAGCTGCCCATCCGGTCGGTCGCCGACGTCACGGCCTGGACACCGGCGGCCGCCTGGGTCGAGGCGGTCTCGACGGTGGCGGCGTTGTGCCGGGTCAGATCGGCCGTCCGGGTCAGCGCCGCGGCGGTGGATTCGAGCCGACCGGCCGCCGCCGACACCTCGCCGACGATGTCGCCCACCGCAGCCTGGAAGCGATCGGCGAGGGCGTTCATCTCGTCACGGCGCCGGCTCGCCGCGGCCACCTCGGCCTCCTGGCGCTCTCGCTGGAGCGCCTCGACCCGCGCCTCGTGATCCGTGAAGGCGCGTTCCGCGTCGGCGGCGATGTCGCCGATCTCGTCGCGCTGGTCGAGGCCGGCGATCGCCCCCGGCTGTCCCTCCGCCAGCGCCCGCATGGCCCGGCGCAGCAGCGACAGCCGCCGCGACAGGCGAAGCCCGATGAGCACTACGGCCGCGAGCGCCAGCACCGTCACGGCGGCCGCGATGCCGAGCATCGTCCACAGATGCGAGACGAAGCCCTGGATGCGGACGGCGAGCAGCCGGTCGAGCTCGGCGGTGCCGGCGCGCCAGAACGCATCGGCGGACTGCATCGCCTCGCCGAACAGGCGCTCCAGCGGGGCGAGGTCCAGCGCACGGCGCTGGGCGTCGTCCGGGAAGGCGATTGCGGCACGCTCGGATTCTGCCTGGAACGCTTCGCTGGCGCGGGCGAACGCCTTCGCGGGCCCCTCGAGGGCGCGGCGGACGCTGCCGTCCGGATTGCCCTTGGTGGCCGAGTCGAGGGAAGCGGCCGCCCCGGCGGTGGCCGAGGCGAGCCCACCGAGCTGGATCATCAGCTCGGCCTTCTCGTCGTCGCCGAGCCCGGCCGCTTCGCGGCCCGCCCGGAGCAGCGCCAGCAGGCTGCCGAGGCGGTCGACCACCTCGGGCAGCTTGGTGGTGACCACATCCATCACGTAGAAGCTGTCGATATCGGGATCGAGGGTGAGATTGGACCCGTCGGCGACCTTGGTCAGCAGGGCGCGGGCGGCCGAGATCGTCTGCTCGGTGCCGGCATCGCGGATGATCCGCCGCCCCGGCCAGCCGATCCTGGCGAGCCCCGAGCGCAGCGCCGCGGCGGCCTCGTGGCTGTCCATCGCGGCGTCGAAGCGGGAGACCTGGTCGAGCGTCGGCGTCGCCGACCGCGCCGCCTCCAACCCGCGGGTCTCCGATGCCGCGCCGATCAGGCCGGTGAGCACCGGCCAGACGGCGCCGAGATAGACGACACCGTCCCGCTCCTTCTCGGCGAAGCTGATGTCCTTCCGGCTCTGCTCCTTAAACAGGATACCGAGCAGGACCAGCGGCACCAGGAACAGCACGACCACGAGAGCGAGCTGAGCGCGAATCGACACGCGAAGACCCGCCCGACGGACATCGAGAAGAGCCACGACGACACTCCCGCGTTGTACAACAGCCGAAATGAACGCATTCGCGGGTTAACTGGTGGTGACGACGATTCTCTGAAAACTCTACGTAAGTGTTCGGTTCTAGCCGGCGGCTGTCGCCGGCTATCCGCTCGGGTGGGGTGGCGCGGCGGCGAGACGACGGCGGCGCGACGCGGCCGCGATCAGGCGGCCCGCCGCTCAGGCGGCCCGCCGCTCAGGCGGCCCGCCGCTCAGGCGGCCCGCACCGTCGCCAGGAACTTGTCGACCTCACCCTTCAGCCGTGCACTCTCGCCGGCGAGCGACTGCGCCGAGGACAGCACCTGCGACGAGGCCGTGCCGGTCTCGCCGGCCCCGCGATTGACGTCGACGATGTTGGCTGCGACCTGCTCGGTGCCGTGCGCTGCCTGCTGGACGTTGCGGGCGATCTCGGCGGTCGCGGCACCCTGCTCCTCGATCGCCGCCGCGATCGAGGAGGCGATCTCGGCGATGCGGCCGATGGTGCCACCGATCTCCTTGATGGCGCTGACCGAGTCCTGGGTCGCCTGCTGCATGTCGGCGATCTGCGCGGCGATCTCGCCGGTCGCCTTGCCGGTCTGCGCCGCCAGCGCCTTCACCTCCTGGGCCACCACCGCGAAGCCCTTGCCGGCCTCGCCGGCGCGGGCCGCCTCGATGGTGGCGTTGAGGGCGAGCAGGTTGGTCTGCCCGGCGATGGCCGTGATCAGGGCGACGACGTCGCCGATCCGCTGCGCCGCCTGCGACAGCGCGCCGATGCGGCCGTCGGTCTTCTCGGCCTGGCGCACCGCCTCGCCGGCGATGCGGCTCGACTCCTGCACCTGGCGGCTGATCTCCTGCACCGAGGCGGTCATCTGGTCGGTGGCGGACGCCACCGACTGCACGTTGCCGGAGGCGAGCTCGGAGGCCGACGCCACCGTGGACGACAGGTCCTGCGTGGTCTCGGCCGTGCGGGTGAGGGTGCGGGCCGCCTCTTCCAGCTCCGCCGCGGTCGACGACACGGTGTCGACGATCTCGCCCACCGCCGCCTCGAAGTCGCCGGCGAGCCGGCGCACCGTCTCCTGCCGTTCGCGTGTCGCCCGCTCTTCAGCCGCCCGCTGCTCGATCTCGAGCGTCTCCAGGCGCAGCAGGTTCTCCTTGAAGGCGCTGGCCGCGCGCGCATTGTCGCCGACCTCGTCGCGCCGCTCGGTGAACGGCACCGCGACGGTCTTGTCGCCGGCGGCGAGCTGGCGCAGCACGGCGCCGATGCGGCGGATCGGCACCGAGATGCTGCGGCCGATCACCCAGGCGAGAGCGAGCCCGACGATCAGGCCACCGAGGCCGAGCCAGACGACGAGCTGCCGGGTCTCGGCGATCACCGCCACGGTGCGGGTCTCGATCGTCCGCGCGTCCTCGATGCTGGAGGTCTTGATGGCGTCCGCGGAGGCCGCGATCGTCTCGCTCAGGCTGGGCAGGTAGGTCGCGGCCAGCACGTCGACGGTTCCCGAGATCTCGACATAGCGCTTATAGCCGGTGACGAGGCGCGCCGCGGTGGCCTTGGCCTCCTCGACGGTCTTGCGCATGTCGGGGCTGAGATTCATGCCGCCGATCGCGGCCAGCTCGGAGGCGACGACGTCGAGGGCGGAGCGGCCGAGATCGGCCGCGCGCCGGTCGAAGCGGCCGACCAGCCGGCCGAGCTCCAGCCGGGCGCTCAGCAACCGCTCCTCGGCCCGACCCGCCACCATGATGACGTCGATGTCGCCGGTCTTCTCCACCGCCCAGCGCTGGAGCTGCGCCACCGCGGTCCCGAGCGACGCGAAGGCTGGATCGAGCACCCCTCTCGTCAGCGTCATCTGCTCCTGCTTCACCTGGAAGAGGCTCTCGTAGGAGGAGCGATAGTTGTCGATGTCGGCGGCGAGTCCCTTGAAGGTGGCGAGGCTGTTCGGATCGTCGATCTCGCGCAGGCCGCGCGCCAGCAGCGCGGCGATTCGCTCGCCGCCCTCCGCGGCCGCCGTGCGGTCCGCCTCTTGGCCGAACAGCCAGTATTCGCGCGCCGCCCGCCGGTAGGCCAGGAATTCGCGGTCGAGGTCGCGGGTGATGTCGCCGGCCGCCGCCGCATGGGCGAAGCGGTCGAAGCTCGCCGACACGGCGCCGAAATTGACCCAGGCGGCCGCCGAGATCGCACACATGATGGCGATCATGCAGAAGAACCCGAACGCCACCTTGGTGCCGATACTTCGGTTGGCGAACGCCGCGCTCAGCCGGCGGGTCCGCCGTGGCGTGACTGCCCCGATGGTGGCCATTCTGAACTCTCCGAATCATCGATGTCGAAGGGCGCAGACGGGAACCGTCGGTGAGATTGCTGTGCGCCCCGCCACGAAATGCTCCGAAGTCCCGGTAAAATGTTCGTTAGGACCGCCCTAGGTATTAGCGCGGATGTATGATGGGATGATCGGCATCGGGTTAAATCGATAGATCAAAAAGTTGTGTCAACTTGTGCGGGTGCGACGGACCGCCACAGCGAGAACGAAATAGGAACCTGCACAGCTGGTGATTGCCAGTCAATACCAAAGAACTAGGCAAAAGTGCGGAGGGTTTCTACTTGTAAACTGTTGATCAACTACACCTGAGATGGATACCGCTTGTAACCGCATCAATATCTAGAATAGTTTGAGTTCGCGATTCTCGTATGGCAGCCATCGCTCACCACAAAGCTAGGCTTATGATCGATAAAATCGCCCCCATCAGCATAAATCAACCGCTCGATGTCGGTTTTCCCGAGATCGAGCATCCTTTTGCCTCTGTCCGCGGTGTAGTGCTGGACAGGAGCGGGACAATTCTCGCAGTCAATTCGGCCTGGAAGATCTTCGGGCAAGCCGCCGGGCTAGCGTTGCCCAACTCCGGACTAGGTCAAAACTACCTCCAGTACTGCGCCTGCGCTGACGAACAGTCCGGACGAATCATCGACGGGATCACCCAGCTCCTGCATGGCCGGGTCGACTGCCTGTCCTTCATCTACCCGTGCCACGGCGCCGGCGGGCAAGGCTGGTTCCTGATGCTCGGCTTTCCCTATATCCGCGATACGGCCCGCGCCATCCTGCTGCATGTCGACATCACCGCGCTGATGCCGCGCGCCACGGAGGGCCGGTCGAAGCCCGTGGTGCTCAAGGACGAGTTCGGCGTCGAGCCGTTCAACGCCCGGCTGGAGCGGATGATGGAGGCGATCGAGCGATCGATCCGCGCCGTCACGCCTGCGGCGGTCGACGCATCGGAACCCGACGAGGCCTCGCCGTTCCACGTCGATGTGAAGAGCGCCTGCGCGTCGGTGTCGCTCAGCCGCCGTCAGCGGCAGGTCCTCGAGCTGATGGCCAAGGGCCTGAGCAACATCGAGATCGGCCGGATGCTGGCGATCTCGCCCAACACCGTGAAGATCCACGTTTCCGGCATCCTGGCGCGTCTCGGCGTGCCGAACCGCGCCCAGGCGATCCACTGGACGCTCACCCGTCCCCACGAGGATCTGCGGAAAGGGGCCTGACCGCCCCTTTCCTGCGGTCCACCCGCCCGCCACGGCGATGCCCGTCGTTTCGGACGTGCATCCGCCCTCAGGCCACCCCGACCCGCAGCAGATCGTGCAGATGCACGATGCCGACCGGCATGCCGCGCTCGATCACGAACACGGCGGTGATCTTGGAGGCGTTGAGCACCTGCAAGGCTTCGCTGGCGAGCTGATCGGGCTTGGCGCTGATCGGCCGCCGCGTCATCACCTGCTCGACCGGCAGATCGAGCAGGTCGGGCCGCATGTGGCGGCGCAGATCGCCATCGGTGACGATGCCGACCAGGTGCCCCTCCGGGTCCGTCACCCCGACACAGCCGAACCCCTTGGTCGACATCTCCACCACGGCGGCGCCCATGCGGGCGCCGAGCGGACACAGCGGCATCGCGGCGCCGGTGTGCATCAGGTCGCGGGCGAATTTGAGGGCGGCGCCGAGCCGACCGCCGGGATGCAGGTTGCGGAAGTCGAGCGGCGTGAAGCCGCGGCTCTCCAGCAGCGCGATGGCGAGCGCGTCGCCGAGCGCGAGCTGCATCAGCGACGAGGTGGTCGGCGCCAGGTTGTGCGGGCACGCCTCGCGGGCGACCGGCAGCCTCAGCACGATGTCGGCGGCGCGCCCGAGGGTGCTGTCGGCCTCCGAGGTGACCGCCACCAGCGCGATGCGGAAGCGCCGCGAATAGTCGATCAGCGCCCGCAGCTCCGCGGTTTCCCCCGACCACGACAGCGCCAGCACCACGTCGTCGGTGGTGATCATCCCGAGGTCGCCGTGCCCGGCCTCGGCCGGGTGGACGAAGAAGGCCGGGGTGCCGGTCGAGGCGAGCGTGGCGGCGATCTTGTGGCCGACATGGCCGGACTTGCCCATGCCGCTCACCACCACGCGGCCACGCGCCGCCCGGATGGTCTCGACGGCGGCGATGAACGGCGCCCGCAGGCCGTCGCGCATGGCGGCGGCCAGCGCCGCGATTCCCTCGGCCTCCGCCTCCAGGGTGCGTAGGCCGGTGTCGATCAGCGCATGGGCGGTGGTGGCGGGCGGCTCGGTGGGCGGGATGACGTCTGACATGCGCCGTCTCTAACGCTTTTTCGGCCGCACGCAACGGCGTGCCGGCGGCGTTGGCCGCGGGCCCGACCGGCGCCGGCCGCGGGTCGGAGTCCCCGGCTGGCGATCGCGGGCACGGAAAAACAGCCGCCCGCGGCTGCCGCAGGCAGGGGTGTCAACCGGCCATTAACCATGCCCGTTTTATCCCGATTAACCAGTTCTGTGCCGATCGGCCGGCGTGGAGGATGTATCGGTGCCGCGCCCCAGCTCCCGTTTCGCCTGGCTGCTCGGCGCGAGCCTGACGGCGGTCGTCGCGGGGTCGCACGGCCCCGCGATGGCCCAGACGGCCGCCGCGGGGACGGCGGACCCGGCCGGCGAGAGCCTGTTCGCCCCGCCGCCGGCCGGCGCGGGCGTCGACACCCGCTTCCGCCCCGGCAGCGCCGTCGCCCCCGCCGTGGAGGGCCGCACCACGTTCCGCACGGCGGCCGGCGAGGAGTCTCCCGGCGGCACCGCCCCCGGCGGTACCGCCCCGGGCGGCGGCAAGGCCACCGCCACGTCGCGCCCGACCGGCTTCGATTCGAAGAACATCCGCCGGCCCGGCCCACCGCCGCCGCTCACCCAGCGCCAACAGGAGGCCGCCCGGCTGCGGGCGGCACCGCAGCCGCCCCCCCTGGTGCGCGGCACCAACCCGGCCACCACTCCGGTGACGGTGCCGCCGCGCCTCACCCGCCGCGGCGCCCCGCGCCTCGACAGCACCTCGCGCTTCAACGTGCCGATCACCGCGGCGATCCCGCGACGCGGGCCGCCGCTGCCCGAGGACCCCTATGCGCCGCTCGGCGTGCGGGTCGGTGCCTTCACGCTGCGGCCCGCCATCGAGGTCTCGACCGGCTACGACAGCAATCCGACCCGCATCTCGGGCCTTCCCGGCTCGGCGCTCACCACGGTGTCGCCGGAGCTCTTGATCCGCTCCAACTGGCAGCGCCACGCCCTCGATGCCGACCTGCGCGGCACCTACACCTGGTACGGCCAGACCTATCCGCTGGTGATCAACGCGCCGGGCACCGCCGTGTCGCAGGCGACCCCGGAGATCATCGACCGTCCGACGGTGGATTCGCGGGTGCGGGGCCGCTTCGACGTCGACAGCCTGTCGCGCTTCGAGGGCGAGGGTCGCGTCATCGTCTCGACCGACAATCCCGGCACCCCCAACGTGCAGACCGGGCTGAAGCGCTTCCCGCTGGTCACCACGGTCGGCGCGACCTTCGGCTACACCCAGCAGTTCAACCGGCTGGAGGTGACCGGCAAGACCCTGATCGATCACCAGCAGTATCAGGACTCGGAGCTGCTCAACGGCGCCACCCTCAGCAATGCCGACCGCGAGTACAACCAGTACGGCGGCGCGCTGCGGGTCAGCTACGAGCTCAAGCCCGGCCTGCGGCCGTTCGTCGAGACGAGCGCCGATACCCGCGTCCATTCGCAGAAGATCGACCGCAACGGCTTCGACCGCGACTCCGGCGGCTGGGCCGTCAAGGCCGGCACCGCCTTCGAGTTCTCGCGCAAGCTGGTCGGCGAGGCGTCGCTCGGCTGGCTGTGGCGGGTCTACGAGGACCCGCGGCTGACCACCATCGACGGGCTCACCATCGACGCCGCGCTCACCTACACGGCCTCCGAGCTGACCACCGCCAAGCTGATCGCCACCTCGCGCGCCGCCGAGATCATCGTGCCGGGCCTGTCGGGCGTGTTCAGCCGCGACGTCGGCCTCCAGGTCGACCACTCGTTCCGGCGCTGGCTGATCGGCACCGCCAAGATCGGCACCGGCATCGACGACTATTTCGGCTCGCCGCGCCTCGATCACCGCTACTACGTGTCGTTCGCGATGCTCTACAAGCTCAGCCGCGAGATCCAGTTCAAGACCGAGGTGCGCCACGACTGGCTGCGCTCGAACCTGCCGAACGTCGACTGGGACGCCACCCTGGTGACGGTCGGGGTCAGGTTGCAGCGATGATCGCGGCGACGCGCGAGCCTGCCCGCGCGCGCCGTCTCGCCCTGCGGGTCGGCGCGGTCCTCGCGGCACCGAGCAGTCTTTAGCCGCGTCGCGGCTTCCGGAATGACACCGAAGGGATCAGCCGGATCTCGTATCAGTCGTTGGCGCGGATGAAGGCGGCGATCCGCGGCAGGATCTCGTTGCGGAAGCGCGACCCGTTGAACACCCCGTAATGTCCGACACCCGGTTGCACATAGTGCAGCCGCTTCTCGTCCGGGATGTTGCTGCACAGGGTCTGGGCCGCCTGGGTCTGGCCGAGCCCGGTGATGTCGTCGGCCTCGCCCTCGACGGTCATCAGCGCCACCCGTCGGATCTTGCTGGGATCGACCTTGATGCCGCGGTGGACGAGCTTGCCCTCCGGCAGCAGGTGGCTGATGAACACGGTGTCGACCGTCTGGAGGTAGAACTCGGCCGCGAGATCCAGCACGGCGAGGTACTCGTCGTAGAACTCGCGGTGGGCCGCCGCCGAGTCGCCGTCGCCCTCGATCAGATGCTGGAACAGCTTGCTGTGCGCCTCCAGGTGGCGGTCGAGGTTCATCGACATGAAGCCGTTGAGCTGGAGGAAGCCCGGATAGACGTCGCGCATGAAGCCGGGATTGGGGAACGGCACCTTGGTGATGACGTTGCGGCGGAACCAGTCGATGCCGCGCTTCTCGGCCACCTTGTTGACCGCGGTCGGGCTGATCCGCGTGTCGATCGGGCTGCCCATCAGGATCATCGACTCGGGGACGTGCGCCTCCTCGTTGGTCTCCATCACCGAGATGGCGCACAGCACCGGCACGCCCGGCTGGCACACCGCCAGCACATGGGTGTCGCTGCCCAGCAGCCGCAGCATGCCGATGACGTAGTCGATGTAGTCGTTGAGGTCGAAGCGGCCCTCGCTGATCGGCACCATGCGGGCGTCGATCCAGTCGGTGATGTAGACGTCGTGCTCCGGCAGCAGCGCCTGCACGGTGCCGCGCAACAGGGTGGCGTAGTGGCCGGACAGCGGCGCCACCACCAGCACGCGCGGATCGGGCCGGTGGGTCAGCGGCACGTCGCGGTGGAAGTGCAGGAGGCGGCAGAACGGCCGCTCCCACACGGTCTCGATCTCGACATTGACCAGCCGGCCGTCGACCACCGTGTTGTCGATGCCCCATTCGGGCTGGCTGTAGCGGCGCGTCGCCCGCTCGAACAGCTCGCAGGCGGCCGAGATCGACTTGCCCAGCGTGGTGTTGGACACCGGGTTGCTGGGACTCTTGAAGAACGCATGGGTGGCGTGTGCCACGGCGCGCGACGGGTTCAGCGCCACATGGGTCATCTCGTAGAACCAATAGAGCGGCGACGAGAGACCCATTGCAGGGGCGTCGAAGCGCGGCGGCTCGGAGTCGTCGAAATCCCGGACGGTCATGATGCGCTCCCTTCGGCCAGCCGATCGATCCGGCGGGCTCGCCTCGGACGTATGTTTTTATGTTTGATCAATGCTGCCGTGCATTGCTGCATTGCGCAACGTCAAATCTACCGCCGGGTCATCGAAAAGAAGAAAAATTGTCGCCTCGGCGTTATGGCGCATCAGGTGCGGGAATGCCGGAAGAGCGGCGGTCCGGGGCGGCCCTTCGACCGGAACAAGCGGTGGCGGATGCACCGGAACCCGGCGCGGCGGCGGGCCGACGCCAGGGTGGGACGGCGAGGGAGCGGCGCGGCCGCGGCTACTCCCCCATTTGGAGCAGGGAGCCCTGGTGGCGGGCGCTGCGCAAAAGCGCCAGGAACGCGACGGCGGCGCCGGTGATCAGCACCAGGTTGAGGCCGAGCGCCCAGGCCATCAGGTCGGCGCGGAAGACGTGGTCGAGCATCAGGGCCCGCATGCCCTCGAACACATAGGTCGGCGGCAGCGTCCAGGCGACCGTCTGGAGCCAGCCGGGCAGCGCCGCCACCGGGTAGTAGACGCAGGTCAGCGGCAGCAGCAGGAACATGAGCGTCCAGGCCAGGTTCTCGGCGCCGAGCCCGTTGCGCAGCAGCACGCCCGCGGTGAACAGGCCGACCGCCCAGCTGGTCAGGATCAGATTGACGAAGAAGGCGACGAGCGCCAGCCCCATCCCCCACAGGTTGAAGCCGAAGAAGGCGATTGCCATCAGCGACACCGGCACGATGCCGATGGCGAGCCGGATCACGCTCATGATCATCAGCGCGGCGACGAACTCGACCGGCCGCAACGGGCTCATCATGAGGTTGGCGAGATTGCGCGACCACATCTCCTCGAGGAACGAGATGGAGAAGCCGATCTGGCCGCGGAACAGGATGTCCCACAGCAGCACGGCGCCCAGGAAGGTGGCGCCGGTGCGCGCCAGGGTGCCGTCCGCCTGTGCCATGTAGGTTTGCAGGAAGCCCCACATGAGCATCTGCACGGCGGGCCAGTAGACGAGATCGAGGAGCCGCGGCCAGGACGAGCGCAGCAGGTACCAGTAACGCCGCACCAGCGCGCCGACGCGCGCGCCCGAGATCGTCCACTCGCCGCCGTGGCTCATCGCGCTGCCTCGTGCGGGGCGCTCTCGGTCCGGGCGTCGCTTTCCGCCTGCCGCGTCTCGTCGGCCGGGCGCGGTCCGGCCTCGGCCCGGCCGCGGGCGACGTCGAGGAAGACCTCCTCCAGCGTGTCGCGCCCATAGCGGGCGAGCAGCGCGGCGGGCGTGTCGTCGTCCTCGATGCGGCCGCGCTTCATCATGATGACGCGGTCGCACAGCCGCTCCACCTCGGCCATGTTGTGGGAGGCGAGCAGAATGGTGGCGCCGGTCGCGCGGCGGTAGTCCTCCAGCCGGGTCCGCACCCAGTCGGCGGTGTCGGGATCGAGCGAGGCGGTGGGCTCGTCCAGCAGCATCAGGGCCGGCCGGTTGAGCAGCGCCTTGGCGAGCGCCACGCGGGTCTTCTGGCCGGCGGAGAGCTTGCCGGTCGGGCGGTCGAGCAGGTCGACAAGGTCGAGATCCTCGGCGAGCCGCCCGATCCGGCGGGCGACATCGTCGACGCCGTAGAGCTGGGCGAACACCGCGAGGTTCTGGCGCACCGTCAGCCGCAGCGGCATCTCGACATAGGGGCTCTGGAAGTTCATCCGGTGGAGCACGCGGTAGCGCTCGTCCGGCATCGCGGCGCCGAGCACCCGCACGGTGCCGGAGGTCGGCATCACCAGCCCCATGATCATCGCGATGGTGGTGGTCTTGCCGGCGCCGTTGCCGCCGAGCAGCCCGGTGACCGAGCCGGCCGCCACCGCGAACGAGATGCCGTCCACCGCAGTGCCGGTCTTGTAGCGCTTGACGAGCCGGTCGACGGCGATGGCGGGAGCTTCGGGCATGGGTCCGGCGAATGTAGGGGCGCGAGCCGCGGGCGCAAGGGCGGAGGCCGCCGCGCCGCCGCCGGTGTGGCGGCTCCGCTACGGTGGCGGCACTACGGTGGCGGGGTCGGCCGCGGGCGAACCGCACCGGCGGCGGCGGGTTGACCCCGGCGGGGACGAGCGTCGCCGTGACTGCTCCCGGCGATCGCCAGAGCACAGCAGCAGGAGTGCGCCCATGCAGGACACGCCCCGACGTGGTCCGGACCCGGCCGTCGATCCGGCGGACGACCGCCCGACCGAGGATGATCGCGCCCGCGCCGAGCTCGGCGGACCGAAGGGCAGCCCGCGGCTCCAGCCCGCCCCGATGACACCGCAGCGGGCCAAGAAGACGCCGACGACGCCGGGCGACGGCCACCCGGCGTGAGCCGCGGGGCTGCGTGCTCTCCCGGACTTGCCCACATGCGGCCACGACGGCGCTACTGTGCGGCGCGCCGATGTGCCAGGATGGCGGCGCCCCGGGCGGCGAGCCCGCGGTGAGCACGAGGGCACCGCCAATGATCGACAGGCCACGACGTCCGCAGGACACGCGGCGCGGGCAGGATGCGCGCCAGGCGGCCGAGCGGGCCTTCAAGGCGGTCACCAGCAAGCCCGCTCCGGGGCCGGAGCCGCCCAGGACGGCGCCGGCGATCCCCGGCGTGCGCGAGCAGGTCACCCTGCGCATCGACCAGGACGTGCTCGAACGGTTCCGCGCGACCGGCCCGGGCTGGCAGGACCGGATCAACGCGGCGCTGCGCAAGGCGCTCGACCTGTGAGCCCGAGGCCCACCTGCGACGGAGCTGTGACATGAGCGATCGGTCCAAGGACCGTTCCGACGGCGGCAAGTCGGTGCCGATCTACGAGCGCGAGGCGCAGGCGTTGCGCGAGAAGACCGAGCGGCTGCGCGCCCTGCGGCTCGCCCGCGACGGCGCCGAGCCGGCCGCCCCCGCCAAGTCGGCCCCGGCCCGGACCGGCAAGCCGGCGAGCACCCGCGGCAAGTCCGGCAAGTCGTCCGCCACCCTCTCGGAATGGCTGAAGACACAACAGGATCAGGGCCGGCGTAGCTGACCGGCCCCGCCGCGGGTCCCCATGCCGACCACCATCATCGATCCCGACGACGATTCGGCCCGCCGCGTTCGCCTCGACACCTTGGTGCGGCTGCGATGGATCGCCGTGTTCGGGCAGCTCGCCGCCGTGCTGATCGTGCACGACAGCCTGGTCAGCGAGGTGCTGTTCTGGGTCGGCTTCGCGGTGGTGGTGCTGTACGGATCGCTCAACGTCTATCTGCTGTGGCGCTATCGCGGCGACGTGCGGCTCGGCGCCGACGGCGTGGCGCTGCTGCTCGGCATCGACATCGCCGAGCTGGCGATCCTGCTGTTCCTCACCGGCGGGCTCCAGAATCCCTTCGCGCTCCTGTTCATCGGCCCGGTGCTGATCTCGGCGAGCGTGCTGTCGGCGCGGCTCACCCTCGTGCTCGGCATGCTGGCCATCTCGTGCGCCACGCTGCTGATGTTCGTCTACTTCCCGCTGCCGTGGCCGGGCGAGGGCACGTTCGAGCTGCCGTGGATCTACGTGTTCGGCGTGTGGCTCGCGATCGCGCTCGCCATCGGCTACATCAGCGTCTATGCGAGCCAGATCACCGAGGAGTCGCGCAAGCTGACCCAGGCGCTGGCGGCGACCGAGCTGGTGCTGGCGCGCGAGCAGCACCTCTCGCAGCTCGATGGTCTCGCGGCCGCCGCCGCCCACGAGCTCGGCACCCCGCTCGCCACCATCCTGCTGGTCGCCAAGGAGCTGGAGCGCGAGCTCGATCCCGGCTCGCCGATTCTCGACGACATTCGCCTCTTGCGCCAGCAGGCGCAGCGCTGCCGCGAGATCCTCGGCAAGCTGTCGGAGTTCCCCGAGCCGGGCGAGATGTTCGCCCGCATGCCGATCTCGGCGCTGGTCGAGGACGTGGTGGCGCCGCACCGCACCGGCGAGGCGGCGATCGACGTGGTGATGCCATCGGAGGGCGGGCCGGAGCCGGTCGGCGCCCGCAACCCGGCGATCCTCTACGGGCTCGGCAACCTTGTCGAGAACGCCGCCGACTTCGCCCGTGAGCGGGTCGAGGTGGCGGTGTCGTGGAATGCCGACTCGGTGTGGATCATGATCTCGGACGACGGGCCCGGCTTCCCGCCCGAGATCATGGACCGTCTGGGCAAGCCTTACGTCACCAGCCGGCGCGGCCGCCGCAAGGGCGAGGACTCGCCCGGCCTCGGCCTCGGCTTCTTCATCGCCAAGACACTGCTGGAGCGCTCCGGCGCCCGGCTGTCGCTCCAGAACCGCAAGTTCCCCCAGCGCGGGGCCATCATCCGCATTCACTGGGAGCGGGCCGATTTCGAGCGGCCGCCGGAGCCGCTGTGGGGGGCCGGCGAGGCGGACGACGACGATCTCGACGCTGCGCCCGGCGCCGCGGCGCCGTCCGGCGTCACCGCCGCCGCGTCACGCGGCTCTTGAGGGCGACGCGGCCTCCCCCTATCTGGATAGGGCTGTCGGGTGCGACATCAGGTCAGGCGCAATTTCGTGTCGGACCGGGCAGCTTGCCGAACACCGCGCCGGGCTTCGGGGCCGGCCGGGCAGTCAGCCGAGGAATTTCGCGATGGTGGATGCCGCGTCGTCACCTGCTCCCGCACCGGCGCCCGCGACCGAGCGATCACTGCTCATCGTCGAGGACGACAAGTCGTTCTCGCAGCGGCTCGCCCGCGCCATGGAGGCGCGCGGCTTCACGGTGGTGACCGCCGAGTCGGTGGCGGACGGTCTCCAGCAGGTGGAGCGCCATCCGCCCGCCTTTGCGGTGGTCGACATGCGGCTCGGCGACGGCAACGGCCTCGACGTCATCTCGGCGCTGAAGAAGCGCCGACCCGACGCCCGCGGTGTCGTGCTCACCGGCTACGGCAACATCGCCACGGCGGTGACCGCCGTGAAGCTCGGCGCCTTCGACTACATGTCGAAGCCGGCCGATGCCGACGAGGTCGCGGCCGCGCTGCTGGCCGGCGAAGGCAAGAAGCCGGAGCCGCCCGAGAATCCGATGTCGGCCGACCGGGTGCGCTGGGAGCACATCCAGCGCGTCTACGAATTGTGCGGCCGCAACGTCTCGGAGACGGCGCGCCGCCTCAACATGCATCGCCGCACCCTCCAGCGCATTCTCGCCAAGCGGGCGCCCAAGTAGGGACGGTGCGCGCCGCACTCAACGCCCGCAGATCGCCTTGAGGGCTGCCCACTCGGTCTCGTCCAGTAGCGGTGGGCCGCTCGCCGGGCGGTCGATTGCCTTCAAGGCGGCGAGCCGCTCCTCGCTCAGCGGATGACTGAGCAGCAGGCTGATTTCGCGGCCCTTCTTCGCCCCCGTCACCCGCAGCAGGAACGCCGCCATCGGGGCCGCCGGGCGGCTGAGCGCCGCCATGATGCGGGCCGATTCGGCGTCGGCGGCACGCTCGGCCTCGCGCGAATGCGAGGAGTCGACCAGGAGCCGTGCCGCGAACACCACCGCGGACGAGCCGGAGACGTCGCCGAACAGAAGGCCGAGCAGGTACGACGTGCCGCCCGCCTGGATCAGGTTGCGCAGCCCGTCGCGCGCCCGCGCGTGGCCGATTTCGTGGGCCAGCACGCCGGCCACCTCGTCCGGGTCGCCGGAGAGGCGGAGGAGCCCGTCGAACAGGTAGATGCGCCCGCCCGGCAGCGTCACCGCGTTCTCGACACCGGAGCGCAGCACGGCGATTCGGATCGCGCCGGGCGCCCCCGCCTCGGTGCTCGCGCCCGCGGCGACGGCGAGCCGCGTGGCGAGGCGGTCGAGCGCCGCGACGCCGGCCGGCGCCGTGCAGGTCTCGGCGCCGAACAGGCTCTTGACCTGCTGGTCGGCGATGCCGCCCAGCCGCTCCTCCCAGGCGATGGGGATGAATGGGACCAGCCGGTCGGCGGCGAGCGGCAGCAGATAGAGGCTGGTGAGGACGAGCGACACCGCCACCGCGAGCGAGCCGACGACGATGCGCAGCCGCTGGCGGCCCCGCTTGGGGTCGGACGGGTGGAGCCGCGGGGCCCGGGCCGCGAGCGCCGCCGCGACGCCGGCATCGGCGATCTCCAGGCGGGCCAGCTCCTCGGCGCTGGTGCAGCCGAAGCGAGCCATCTCGCTGCCGTCGTGCTGGCGCAGATCCCCATAGGCCCAGCGGTCGACCACGACCCCGTTCTCGACGATCTCGACGCCCGCGGCGGCGAGCCGCACCGTCACCGGGCGGCGCCTCGCCACGACACCGTCCCAGAAGATCGCGTCGCCGTCCGGGTCGCCGTCCGCCACGATCACACGGCCCCGACGTCGAGGGCGTCGGCGAGCCCTTCGCCGAGGCTGCCGGCGGCCGCCCCGGCCGCCTTGACGTGGTCGAGCGCCGCGAGCCCGCTCACCGTGGTGGCGGCGACCACCGCCACCCACACGCCGCGATCGACGAACACCCGCTTGGCGATGCCGAAGGCGGCGAGCACCGCGAGATAGGTGACGGCGATCACCACGAAGGCGGCGAGCTGACCCGACGTGCTGCCGGCCGCCAGTCCGGCGAAGCGATCGGGCATCGCCACCGCGGCGATCCCGAGCACCGCGGTGCCGGCGATGGCGATCAGCAGCGTGGCGGCGAGCAGGGCGGCGTAGCAGCCGAGCACGGTGCGTCGCCGCAGCGTGCAGCGGAGCGCCACCGGGCCGAACCGCACCCCTTCGAGCCGCCAGCGCAGCTCGGTCGCCCGGAACAGCGGATAGAGCGACAGCAGCACCAGCAGCAATGCGAGGCCGAGCACGCCGGCGACGCCCATCTCGGCCTCGGCCGGCAGGGTTCCGAAGGCATCGGCGGCATGCAGCGCGCCCGCGCCCACCGCCGTTCCAGCGACCGCCAGAAGACCGACGAGCCAGATCCAGGCGCCGCGCAGGAACAGCCGCCAGCCGGTGCCGACGAAGTCGCCGGCGAGATCGCCGTAGCAGGTGTGGCGCATCTTGTAGCGCTCGAGCGCGGCGGCCCGCCACGGATAGGCGAGGCCGAGCGTCAGCACCGTGGCGGCATCCCATAGTGCGGCGCGCGCCGCATAGGCGGCCCCCGAACCGGTCATCCAGAAGCGCAGGCCGCGCAACGCGGTGCGCGTCATCCGGTAGCGCCGGGCACGGAACGCCGCGTACTGGCCGAAGACATACAGCACCAGCACCAGCGGCAGGCTGGCGAACGCCTCCGCCTCCTCGGCGATCAGGCCGGCGAGGAAGTACAGGACATAGATGGGGGCGAGCACCGCGAGGGCGAACAGGAAGCCGATCAGCAGCTCACGCGCCGTGCCGGTGTACTCGAAGGCGTCAGCGCCGAGCCGGGTGTGCCGCCACAGGTGGCGGCGGATGTCGGTGACGAGCCAGAACCGATAGAAGCCGACCGTGAGGAGCTGGAGCACGCCGCCGATCAGCACCAGCCAGGCGAAGTCGCCACGCAGCCCCGTGAAGCCCACCGGCGCCGCATCGGCGATCGGGTCGGCGGCAGCGCCCGGGATGGACGGCGGGGCGCCGCCGGGCGGCGATGTGAACGGGTCCGGAAGGGTGTGCATGGGTGCCTCGTGTCGGGACCGGCCCGCCGATCCGGTCGCATGCTACCAGATCCGGCGGTGGGACCGAACGGTTGCGGCGCAGGCCGGGAGCCGACGGTGGACGAGGAGCCGGGGCCAAGCGTCGAGGCCGACGTCCCCGCCGTCTGTCGCCCGAGCGTGGGGCGGGGTTCGGCCCTTGTCGGGTCAGAGATCGACGTCGAGGAAGCGGCCCTGCGGGTCAGCGAGCCCTTGCAGCCGCAGCGCCGCGGCGCGCGCGAAGGCCAGCGTCATGCTCTTGCGGGTGGCGGCGTGCAGACGATGCTCCGGCGCCTCGCGCAGCAGCGCCGCCCCGAAGCCGTCGGCGACGATCAGGCCGGCGTCCTCGGGGAAGATCTCCACCGGCACCGCCGGGCTGGTGGCGAACAGCAGGCGGTCGCAGTGAAGCCGGTAGTCCGGCCATTTGTGGTCGGCGCGGAAGTCCTCGACCGAGGACTTGATCTCGACGATCCAGACGGTGCCGTCACGGCCGAGCGCCACCAGGTCGGCCCGCCGCCCGGAGGCCAGCGGCAGCTCGCCGACGCAGGCGAAGCCGAGCGAGGCGAGCAGCCGGCCGGTGCCGCGTGCGACCGCGAGCGCCGTCGCGGACTGGCGGCCGTCGACCGGGAGAATCAGGGCGGGGGCGGTCGGCATCGGCCGACCATGCCACGGACCGGCGGGCGGGTGAACCTCTCGCGTCGCCATCGTTCCGGGGCGCCGCACCCGGATCGGCGCTTCGCGCCGTCCGGGCGCAGGCTCCGCGGCGAGCCCGGAATCCAGCGGCAGGCTCGAAGCTCTCGGCTGGATTCGGATAGCCGCGTCGCGGCTTCCGGAATGACCACCAAATGGATCAGCCGGATCTCGTACGATCGCGCCGATGCGCGGCATCACCCTGCGTCTTTGCAAAGCCGGTGTGATCGATTAGCGTGACGGCGGTCGATCAGCCGACGGTTCGGCAAGTTTGTATAATAATAAGAACCGGGCACGGAGGAAGCATGATCCCGCGTCAGCCACCGGGCGCTGCGCCCGTCCGCACGGGCGGGTCGCCCTCGTCGTGACGATCGTTGTTGCGAGCGTCCTCGTTGCGAGCGCTCATCGTTGCGAGCGCCGTCGTGGTGATGGCCGGAATCATTTGTCGGGGCGTGAAGCGTCACGACGGCACGCACGGCCCGCAGTGCACATCGCGGCTGCGCCGTGCCCGGCACCATCGGATCCCCGCATCGACCACGACCCGCAGCCGTCCGTTCCCATGGTGGTGCGTCCGACGGCGCGCCTCCGTCCAATCCGCCAACGAGAAGCAGCGAGGACACGATGAGCTACCGCGAAGTCAGCGACGTTCGTGACGGCATGCGGATCGACTGGGACGCGCCGATCCCGATGGACGACGGCGTGGTGCTCCGCTGCGACGTCTATCGGCCGCTCGCCGAAGGCCGCTGGCCCGTGATCCTCACCTATGGCCCGTACGGCAAGTGGCTGCACTTCGACGATCTGTACAAGGACCAGTGGCGCATCATGTGCGAGACGCACCCGGAGGTGCCCACCGGCTCCACCAACAAGTATCAGTGCTGGGAGGTGGTCGATCCCGAGAAGTGGGTGCCGGACGGCTACGTGGTGGTGCGGGTCGACAGCCGCGGCTGTGGCCGCTCGCCGGGCGTGCTCGACATCTGGTCGGGACGCGAGGCGCGCGATCTCGCCGCCTGCGTCGAATGGGCCGGCGTGCAGCCGTGGTCGAGCGGCAAGGTCGGCCTCAACGGCATCTCGTATTACGCCATGAACCAGTGGCAGTGCGCGGCGTTGCAGCCGAAGCACCTCGCCGCCATCTGCACCTGGGAGGGCGCCGCCGACTTCTACCGCGACATGGCTCGCCACGGCGGCATCCTGTGCAACGGCTTCGTCGACGGCTGGTCGCGCTCGCAGGTCTACACGCTCCAGAACGGCCGCGGCACGCGCGGCTTCCGCAGCCGCATGACCGGCGACTGGGTGTCGGGTCCCGAGACGCTGACCGAGGAGGAACTCGGCGCCAACCGCCGCGACTTCACCAGCGACTGCGTCGCGGCGCGCCTCGACACCGATCCGTACTGGCGCTCGCGCATGCCGGACTGGTCGAAGGTCGAGACGCCGCTGTTGTCGGCCGCCAACTGGGGCGGGCAGGGTCTGCATCCGCGCGGCAACTTCGAAGGCTTCATGCGCTCCGCCTCGTCGCAGAAGTGGCTCGAATGCCACGGGCTGGAGCACTGGACCCACTTCTACACGGATTATGGCGTGGCGCTCCAAAAGCGATTCTTCGGCCACTTCCTGAAGGGTGAGGACACCGGCTGGAGCGAGCAGCCGCGCGTGCTGCTCCAGGTGCGCCATGTCGGCGAGCGCTACGTCGCGCGGGCCGAGTCCGAATGGCCGCTGGCGCGCACCCGGTGGACGACGCTCCATCTCGATCCGGGGGGCTTCGCGCTGTCGGAGGCGCCGCCGGCGAAGGACGCGCGGGTCACCTATGCGGGGCTCGGCGACGGCGTCACCTTCATGACGCGCCCGCTGGAGCGCGAGACCGAGATCACCGGACCGATCGCCGCCAAGCTGTTCGTGTCGTCCTCGACCGAGGACGCCGATCTGTTCCTCGTCGTGCGGGCCTTCGCGCCCGACATGAAGGAGGTGGTGTTTCAGGGCGCGCTCGATCCGCACACGCCGATCGCGCAAGGGTGGCTGCGAGTCTCGCACCGCAAGCTCGATCCGGCGCTGTCGCGCCCGTATCGGCCGTATCACACCCACGACGAGATCCAGCCGATGGTGCCGGGCGAGATCTACGAGGTCGATGTCGAGGTGTGGCCGACCTGCGTGGTGCTGCCGAAGGGCTATCGTGTCGCGCTCAGCGTGCGCGGCCGCGACTACCAGTGGGGCGGCGAGCCGGCCGGCGGCCTGGAGACGCTGGGGCGCGGCTGGACCGGCGTCGGCCCGTTCCGCCACGACGATCCGCGCGACCGGCCGCCACGGGTGTTCGGTGGCGACGTGACGCTGCATGCCGGCCCGCAGCGGCCCGCCCATCTGCTGCTGCCGATCATCCCGTAACGGCCGCGCGCGCCGCCGCGGCTCCGCCTCTACCGCAGATCTGCCTGGGCGGGATCGCGCCTCCCGCCCGGATGCCGCCGTCGCGTACCATGCGGCCGGTGCAATGCGGGCCCGGGAGGGACGGATCATGGCGGCGGACGGCGTGACCACCAGTGCGGCGTTTCCGGTTCCCGACACGATGGCGGCCTGGGTGCTGGACGGCCCCGGCGAGGTTCGCCGGGTCGACAAGCCGGTGCCGGTGCCGGGCCGCGCCGAGGTGCTGCTGCGCATCGACGCCATCGCCATCTGCCCGAGCGACATCGACAACATCTGGTACGGCTGGCCGGCGATCGTCGACGGCGGCCCGCCCTTCCACAAGAACTGGACGCCGGGCCACGAATACATGGGCACCGTGGTGGCGCTCGGTCCGCATGTCGACGAGTTCGCCATCGGGGACCGCGTCGCGGTCGAGATCCATGCCGGCTGCGGCCAGTGCCGGCGCTGCCGGGCCGGCCTCTACACGGCGTGCCTGAACTACGGCGTCCGCGCCAAGGGGCACCGGGCCAACGGCTTCACCACCGACGGCGGCTTCTGCGGCTATCAGGTGAACCATGTGAACACCATGGCCAAGCTGTCCGACGCCATCCCGGACGCGCTGGGCACCATGGTGGTGACCGCCGGCACCGCCATGTATGCGTTGACCGAACTCGGCGGTCTCGTCGCCGGCGAGAGCCTGGTGGTGATCGGCGAGGGGCCGATCGGACTGTTCGTCGCAGCGGTGGGCAAGACGCTCGGCGCCTCGCCCGTGGTGGTCACCGGCCTGTCGCCGCAGCG
Organism: Rhodoplanes serenus; assembly: GCA_009720755.1. Taxonomy (GTDB): domain Bacteria; phylum Pseudomonadota; class Alphaproteobacteria; order Rhizobiales; family Xanthobacteraceae; genus Rhodoplanes; species Rhodoplanes serenus. Next base: position 50,377 of record WNKV01000017.1, on the reverse strand, counting down.
CCTCGCCATCGCGCAGGGGCTCGGCGCCGACCATGTGATCGACGTGCGCGACCGCGACGCGATCGCCGCCGTGCAGGCGATCGTCGGGCGCCACGGTGCCGACTATGTGGTGGAATGCTCGGGCGCGCCGGTCGCGGTCGGCCAGGCGATCGCCATGGCGAGCCGTGGCGGCCGCGTCTGCCTGGCAGCGTTCCCGGCCGAGAGCACGCAGGTCGATGTCGGCCGCCTGGTGCGCGACAACATCGCGCTGTTCGGCATCCGTGGCGAGGGCAAGCGCGCCGTCCACCGCGCCTGCGCCCTGATCCGGGACGGCAAGTTCGACCCGACGCCGCTGATCACCCACACGTTCCCGCTCGACGACCTGCCGGCCGCGCTGGCCACCGCCAAGGAGAAGCGCGACGGCGCCATCAAGGTGGTGGTCACGCCGCATGGCGGCGTCGCCGGCCGGGTCGGGCGCGGATAGGCGGCGGCGGAGTAGAGTGACGACAGCCGCAGCCTTCCTCTCCCGTCGTCACGCCCGCGCTTGTCGCGGGCATCCACGTCTTGTACGCCTCCTCGAAACAACACCGCGGATGGCCGGGACGAGCCCGGCCGTGACCGACCGAGGTTTTCCGGGAGGACCTGCATGACGGCCGACGACCGCTACGAGAAGGGGCTGGCTGCGCGCAGATCCGTGCTGGGGGACGCCTGGGTCGATCGCGCGCTCGACCGGCGCAATGCCTTCAACTCCGATTTTCAGGAGATGATCACCCGCATCGTGTGGGGCGAGATCTGGACGCGGCCGGGCCTCGATCACCGCACGCGCCGCTGCATGGTGCTCGCCACCATGATCGCGCTCGGCCGCTGGGAGGAGTTTCGGCTGCATGTGCGGGCCGCTCTCGAGGGCGGCCTCTCGATCGAGGAGATCAAGGAGATCATTCTCCAGTCGACCCTCTATTGCGGCGTGCCGGCCGGCAATCACGCCATGGGCGAGGCCGAGCGGGTGCTGCGCGAGCTGGGGCTGCTCGCCGATGGTGCGGATGCGGCCGGCTGAAGCGCATCGCCGGCCCGCGTGCGGAGGGGCACGCCGGGCGGGCGCCGATTTGCTTCGCGGCGGGGTTTCCGGCAGGCGGTCCGCGTGCTGCAATGCCGTCCGACGTCCCGTCCGACGGTCTGCCGGCCGGCGAGCCGTCCTCGATGAGCCGTCCTCGATGAGCCGCGTTCGATGAATCGCCCGCCGTCGCCCGAGACGGCCGTGATCCGCCCGGCGACCCCGGCGGAGCCGGGTGGAGCCGGCGGCCTTCTGCGCGCCCTGCCGGTCGGCCTCGCCGCGGTCGCGGTCTATCTCGGGCTCGAATGGCTCGGCTTCCTGCACGAGGTGAAGGGGCTGCCGGCGACGCCGTGGAACCCCGGGCTCGGCGTCGTCTTCGCGCTGATCGTGCTCGACGGGCCGCCGGCCGCCGCCGTGCTGTTCGCCGGCATCGTGCTGGCCGAGGTGCTGGTGGTCGACACCGCGCTGTCGTGGCCGCTGGTGGTCGCGGTCGCCGCCATCGAGACGGCCTGCTACGCGGCGGCCGGCACGGTGGCGCTGCGGCTGTTCCGGCTCGATGTCGGGCTGGCGCGGCTGCGCGACGTGCTGCTGCTGCTCGGAGCCGGTCTCGCCGGGGCCGCGCTGGTCGCGCTTCTGCTAACCCTGCTGCTGATCGGCTTCGGCGAGCTCGGCGTCCAGGACGTGCTCGCCACCACGGTTCCGCTGCTGGTCGGCGACGTGCTCGGCATCGCCGTCATCACCCCGCTGACGCTGCGGCTGGTCGCCGCCCGGCGCAATGACGGCTTGGCCTTCGGGGCCGGTGTGGTGGCCGAGGCCGCGGCCGGCGCGCTCGTGATCGCGGCCTGCCTGTGGCTGGTCGCCGCGAGCGGCCGTCCCGACGGCTTCAAGTATTTCCACCTGCTCGCTCTGCCGGTGGTGGCGGCCGCCGTGCGCCACGGCCTGGACGGCGCCTGCCTGGCGCTCGCCGGGGTCCAGCTCGGGCTGGTGGCGCTGCTCCATCTGCACGGCCACGACGTGCGCGCCTTCACCGAGTATCAGGCCCTGATGGGGGTGTTGACGGCGACCGGCCTCGTCGCCGGCGTGGTGGTGGGCGAGCGGCGCACCGCCGAGACCCTGGCGCGGGCCGCCGAGGCGAGGGCCAAGGCCAAGGAGGCCGAGGCGGCACGGGCGGCGCGCTTCAGCCTGGTCAGCAGCATGGCGTCGGCGCTCGCCCACGAGATCAACCAGCCGATGACGGCCGCCCGGGCGCTCGCCCGCGCGGCCCAGCACATCGTGCAGACGCCGGGCGGCGACCTCGCCCGCGCCGAGGCCAATCTCGCCAACGCGGTCGCCCAGATCGATCAGGCCGGCACGGTGATCCGCCGCATGCGCGACTTCCTGCGCCGCGGCGCCCCGGTGCGCGAGCCGATCGCCGTCGCCGCCCTGCTCGACGACGTGCTGGCGATCGCCGGCGCCGATGCCCGCGCCCACGCGGTCGAGGTCGCCCTCGATCTCTCGACCGACCTGTCGGCCGATGCCATCGCCGACCTGCCGGCGATCGCCGGCGATCGCGTCCAGCTCCAGCAGGTCCTGCTCAACCTGGTGCGCAACGCCGTCGAGGCGATCGCCGCGGCCCCGCGCCCGCCGGGAGACCGCAAGCGGCCGGGCGGTCTCGTCCGCATCGCCGTGGCGGCCCGCAGCGATCCGCCGCGCGTCGAGATCGCGGTGACCGACAACGGCCCCGGGGTGCCGCCGCATCTCGCGGCGCATCTGTTCGAGCCGCTCACCACGTCGAAGGACGACGGCCTCGGGCTGGGGCTCGCGATCTGCGCCTCCATCGTCGAGGCGCATGGCGGCCGCATCTGGTTGCAGTCGAGCGCGCCCGGTGCCACCGAGTTCCGCGTCGCCCTGCCGACCGTCGCCACCACCCCGTCCGGATGACCTCCGCCGCATGACACCCGCCCGATGACGCCCGCTGCCACCATCTTCCTGATCGACGACCAGGAGTCGGTTCGCCATTCGCTTGGCGAGCTGCTGAGCGTGTTCGGCTTCGCGGTGGAGACGTTTCCGTCCGCCGATGCCTTCCTGGCCGAGCTCGAGGCCGTGCGGGTCGGCGTCGTGGTCGCCGATGTCCGCATGCCCGGCACCGACGGCATCGCGCTGGTGCGCGAGCTGGCGCGCCGCGGCGTCCGCCTGCCCGTCGTGCTGATCTCCGGCCATGCCGACGTCGCCATGGCGGTCGCCGCCATCAAGGCCGGCGCCGACGACTTCATCGAGAAGCCGATCGACGACACCGCGCTGGTCGCCGCCATCAACCGGGCGCTCGCCCGCACCTTCCAGGAGTTCGCGGCACAGCGCTCGAAGGAATCGCTGGCGGTGCGCTTCAAGCGGCTGACGCCGCGGCAGATCGAGATCTTCGATCTGGTGGTCGAGGGCTACACCAGCCACGCCATCGCGGCCAAGCTCGCCATCAGCACCCGGACGGTCGAGAGCTATCGGGCCGAGATCATGGACAAGATGGAGGCCGAGAGCGTCGCGGTGCTGGTGCGCCAGGCGATCCGCCTCGGCCGCCTCGCCCCGTGATCGCGGCTGGGATTCGGGGACCGCGGAGCCTGCTGGTGACCGCGCCGTGGTCCGCCCCGTAGATCTACGCCCCGCGCGATGCGGATTTTGCAATGCGCGGCGAGTTCCTACCTTTCTCCAGTACCGGCCTCGTGTCGGGACGGTGTCGGCCGATGAGACGGTTCCTCGCGACATCGGCCGGCCCGATTCGGCACCGGGAGCGATGCGGGGGTTCATGATCGGAGCGGTCCGATGTGGAAGCCCGGCAGTCTGGAGCGTGTCATGTCGCTCGTGAACGCTTGGCGCGACAACGCTTCGCGCGACAAAGGTTGGCGCGACAAAGGTTGGCGCGACGTCTCGCGGCCCGATCCCGCCTCTCGCCGCGACGTGGCCGGGCCCGAGGGGTTCGGCATCCTGGCGCTGGCGGCGGTGGCGCTGGCCCTGATCGGGGCACGGCTGCTGCCGAGCGATCTGGCACTGCCGGCGCTGAGCCTGGCGGCACTCGCGGCGGCCGGCGTCCTCGCCCTGACGGCGTGGGCCGGTAAAGCCCCGCGGCGGGGCGACGTCTCGGCCTGGGATGTCGCCGGTGTGCTGGCGCTGCTCGGGTTCTCGGCCGCCATGCTGAGCGAAGCCGAGCATGTGGTCACGGCCTTTAACCATACGCTGGTCGCGATGGCGCCGTGACGATCGTCCGTTGAAAGTCGGTGCGGGTTCCTGTAGGGAACCTGCCCTGATCGGTCCGGGCCCCTCTGGCAGCTCACCGCTGCGATGTCGGACTGAACGTCTGGGAGTGGCCCGGTGCTGACTGTCTCTTCGATCGGCGTGCGCGAGCGCCGCAGCGAGGTCGCCTCGCTGTTGGGCTTTGTCGTATGGCTCGCCGTACGGTCCGCCATGGCTGTGCGGTCGGTGGTCTCGTGGTCCGCCGCCGCATGGTCTGCCGTCGTGCGGACCGTCCAGCCTCCGGTGTCCTCCCGTTCCCATGCGAGCGCCCGTGACGGGCGCCACAACAGGAGGAGATCGACCGGATGTGGGAGATACTGGGCAACGAAGTCCTGACGAGCGGAGCGCTGACCGCGCTGGCGCAGGTCGTGATGATCGACCTCGTGCTCGCGGGCGACAACGCCGTCGTCATCGGCCTCGCCGCCGCGGGTCTGCCGGCCGAGCAACGGGCCCGGGCGATCCTGCTCGGCATCGGCGCCGCCACGCTGCTGCGCATCGGCTTCGCGGCCGCCACCACGCAGCTCCTTCAGATCGTCGGCCTGCTGCTCGCCGGTGGCCTTCTGCTGCTGTGGGTGTGCTGGAAGATGTGGCGCGAGTTGCAGGCGCATCACGTCGTCTCGTCCGACGACAGTGGCCGCATCGACGACGTGCGCATCAATGCCGACGGATCGGTCACCGCGGTCGGACGCCGCAAGACCTTCGCCCAGGCGGCCTGGCAGATCGTCATCGCCGACGTCTCGATGTCGCTCGACAACGTGCTGGCGGTCGCCGGCGCGGCCCGCGAGTATCCGTGGGTGCTGATCTTCGGTCTGGTGCTGTCGATCGCCCTGATGGGCATCGCGGCCAACTACATCGCGTCGCTGCTCCAGCGGCACCGCTGGATCGCCTATGTGGGCCTTGCCGTCATTCTCTACGTGTCGCTGGAAATGATCTGGCGCGGCGCCCACGAGGTCTGGCCGATCGTCGCCAGCATGGTCGAGACCGCCGGGTAGCGGAAGTCCTTGCGGCCGTCCTCCCCGACGATCTTGAGGTGGACGCGGCGCCAGTGGTTGAACCACTTCGACCACGCCGCTCCCCGCCGACCCGCCTTCTTGCCGCGCGGCTCCAGGCCGGGAACAGTCGCGCGGTTTCGTCCGCGGCCGCGGCCCGCCTCACATCCAGGAACTCGAAGAACCCGATCTCGCCGAGGACCGGATGGAGCGGGACTTGCCGCTTCGAGGTCTTCGCCTTAAGCGCCTTGCCGCGCTCGTCGGTGATGTCGAGGAAGGCGATCCCGGTCTCGGGGTCGCGCCTGACGTCCCGGACCTCCAGTTGCGCCAGCTCCGATCGCCCGAGGTCGTCGCGGGTCATCCCCCGACGCGGCGGAGCCTGGGCCGGCTCGGACGGTGGCTCGCCGGCGGGGACGCCGAGGCCCGCGAACGCCACCTCCCGCACCCGCTCCAGGTCGAGGCCGAGCCCCTTAGCCCGAAGCGCGTCGTCGGCCGCCAGCAGCTCCTGTGCGCGACGTTCCGCCAAGAACTCGATCACGTCCTCGGGGATCGTCAGGGCCGGCCCCTCGGCCAGGAACCGGCGAGCTTCGCGGACCAGCAGCTCGGTGTCGCCAATGCGGACGCCGGCCCGCGCCCTTGCGATCGAGTTCTCGGCCGTGCGGAGGCTCTCGGTGATCTCCTGCTTGAGCCGGCCGAGCTTCCGGTTGACCAGCGGCTCGAGGTTGCTCGGCCAATGGTCCGGGACGGCATGGCCGCGGAGATCGTCGGGAAGGCGGAAGCGGAAATGCCACGTCGATCCGCGGCGGATCAGGTACGTCATGAAGCCCATCGCCCGGCCCATGCATGTAGCAAGCGCATGTAGCAGCGGGCCGACGAAGCCGTTGATAAATCAGAATTTCTCGGAGGATCAAGGCCTTAAAGGCCGATGGCGCTCCCTAGGGGACTCGAACCCCTGTTTTCGCCGTGAGAGGGCGACGTCCTGGGCCGCTAGACGAAGGGAGCGTGCCGCGAGGACATAGCGTCGTTCGGAGCGGAGCGCAAGCGGCCTCGTGCGCCGTCCGATGCGGCGGATTTCTCCGCACCACTGGCCGCAGCACCGCGGGGCGGCAGCGGCGGCCGAATCGGCCTGAAACCTGAGACATGGGCGAAGGCCGACCCGGACAGACCCGCCCGCCCGCCTCACGGCTCCACCGCGAAGCGCAGGCGGCCGGCCGGCTTGAGGGTCTGGGCATCGAAGGTGCGTACCTCCAGCCCCTCGCCCGATTCGACCGTGACCACGATGCGGTCGCCCGCCACGGCGGTGGCCAGCACCCGGCCGCCCTTGGGCAGCACCACGGTCGCGGCCGCGTCGGAAACGCTTCCCCCGCTCTTCGAAACGCGGTAGCCCACGACTCCGAGGACGACGGCGATCCCGAGCAGGGTGGCGACGCCGGAGAGCGCCATTAGCAGCTTCACCCGCGCCATGAAGCGGGCCTGTTCGGGGTCGAGCGGCGTGTCGGCCGCTGTGGGCGTATCGGGAGACTGTGACGGGGCCATGATGGGAGAGGATCGCCGGATCGAGACGGTCGTCATCGCGGCTCCAGAGGCCGGCGACCGGCTCGACCGTGTGCTCGCCGCCCGCCTCACCGACTTCTCTCGCTCCCGCCTGAAGACCCTGATCATCGGCGGGCACGTCGCCATCGGCGACCGCACGATCCGCGATCCGGGGCAGCGCGTCAATGCGAACGACCGCGTCCATGTCACGGTGCCGCCTCCGGAACCGCCCGAGCCGCAGCCGGAGCCGATCGCCCTGTCGGTGGTCCACGAGGACGACGACCTGCTGGTCATCGACAAGCCCGCCGGCCTGGTGGTGCATCCGGCCGCCGGCCACTGGAGCGGCACGCTCGTCAACGCCCTGGTGGCCCATTGCGGCGACAGCCTGTCGGGGATCGGCGGGGTTCGCCGCCCCGGCATCGTCCATCGCCTCGACAAGGACACCACCGGCCTGATGGTGGTGGCCAAGAGCGACCGCGCTCACCGCTCCCTCGCCCGCCAGTTCGCCGACCACGGCCGCCGCGGGCCGCTGGAGCGCGGCTATCTGGCCTTCGTGTGGGGAGGGCCGGACCGGCCGCGCGGCGTCATCGACAAGCCGATCGGTCGCCATCCCCAGGCGCGCGACAAGATGTCCATCCAGGCGACCGGCCGCGAGGCGGTGACCCATTGGGAAACCGTCCAGACCTATCGCGGCAAGGCCGGCGAGCCGGTGGCGGCGCTGCTCGCCTGCCGGCTGGAGACCGGCAGAACCCACCAGATCCGGGTGCATCTGGCGTCGATCGGCCATCCCCTGATCGGCGACCCGGTCTACGGCCCGGGCTTCCGCACCAAGGCGGCCCTGCTGCCGGCCGAGGCCCAGAGCGCCCTCGCGGCCCTTGGCAGGCAGGCCCTGCATGCCTATCTCCTGGGAATTCAGCATCCGAGCTCTAGGAAGGCCCTGGTCTTCCGCTCGGATCTGCCTGCTGACCTGGCCCGCCTGCACAAGGCGCTGGGTGGGGGAACAATAGACCTCGCCCGGCGTTGAGAGGGCGTGCGCCGCAGTTTCGGACGAGCCCACGCCACCACCGACACCCTGCCGCCAGCCGTTCCATGGGGGCGTGTTGCGCCGCGGACGCTCATGCCGCGGACCGACAACCCGTGGACAAATAGGCAGTGGCCGAGTGAACCGGCGCGGTGCGGAAGACGTCTTCCGTATGTCGATTGGTCACAGGCTCGTCACGCCACGGTGACGGCGCACCGAGTTTATCGAAACGACACACCCGTGTATGCTGCATCGCCCGATCGCGACGCGATCGTCAGCAGCAGGGCGTCGTCGGCTCCTGGAGCGGCGGCGCCGATTAGCCCGCCGCATCACGGGGGCACAACATGGAGGGCGCTGTCATGGCCCCAACCGCATCCATGCCGGTCGTTTCCGGCGAATCCGGCCTCGCCCGCTATCTCGAGGAAATCCGGCGGTTCCCGATGCTGGAGCCGCAGCAGGAATACATGCTGGCCAAGCGGTGGCGCGAGCACGGCGACCGTACCGCGGCCCAGCAGCTCGTCACCAGCCATCTGCGCCTCGTCGCCAAGATCGCCATGGGGTATCGCGGCTACGGCCTGCCGATCTCCGAGGTGATCTCCGAGGGCAATGTCGGCCTCATGCAGGCGGTGAAGCGATTCGAGCCCGACAAGGGCTTCCGCCTCGCCACCTACGCCATGTGGTGGATCAAGGCCGCCATCCAGGAGTACATCCTGCGCTCGTGGTCGCTGGTGAAGATGGGCACCACGGCCAACCAGAAGAAGCTGTTCTTCAACCTGCGCAAGGCCAAGAGCAAGATCTCGGCCCTGGAGGAAGGCGATCTGCGCCCCGACCAGGTGAAGATCATCGCCAAGCGGCTCGGCGTCGGCGAGCAGGACGTCATCGACATGAACCGCCGCCTCGGCGGCGACGCCTCGCTCAATGCCCCGATCCGCGACGACGGTGATTCGGGCGAGTGGCAGGACTGGCTGGTCGACGACAGCGACAGCCAGGAGACCCGCCTGGCCGAGAGCGAGGAGCTGGACAACCGCCGCAAGGCGCTGGCCGAGGCGATGGCGGTGCTCAACGATCGCGAGCGCCGCATCTTCCAGGCCCGCCGGCTTGCCGACGACCCGGTCACCCTGGAGGAGCTGGCGGAGGAGTTCGGGGTGTCGCGCGAGCGCGTGCGTCAGATCGAGGTGCGGGCCTTCGAAAAGGTCCAGAAAGCGGTGCGCAACCGCATCGCCGCCATGGAGCAGCCGTCGGCGGAGCGCGAGGCGGCATCGCCGGTTCACTGATCCGAGACCCGAGCCGTCGCCGGATGGCTGGCGGGTCGAGGCGGTCTCGGCGCGCCCGCGGAGCACTGATCCTCCGGATTCACGCTCCTGCGGGCGGCCGCCAGCCGCCTGCGTGATCGAGGCCGGGCTCGTCCTGGCCCGCGGCCGGACAGGGCGGACGGACAGACGAGCCGCGTCCGGCGTTCGGCTTCCCGCCGCCTACTCGCCCCAGGCCGCGAAGGCGTCCGCGAAGGCGCGCTCGCCCGGCGTGCCCTTCTCGATCGCCATGATGGCGCGGCGGCCGTTGCCATACACCACCGGCACGTCGAACCACGCCCGCTCCTTGAGGAGCTGGAGGTTGCGCTGCATGTCGGTCTCGCTCGACGACAGGCCGATCAGGAAGAAGCCGGTGGTCACCTTCACGGCCAGCCCGGCCAGCGGCACGCCGCGGGTCTGCTCGGCCTGCTTCATCAGGATGCCGGGGATGTTCGAGATGCCGCCATTGGGGAAGTCGGCCGGCAGCGTGAACATGATCTCGATGGTGTGGCTCGCCGGCAGCGAGCGATCGCTGTTGCGGCGGAGCGACCAGCGCACCGAGGCGTTGCGCTCCGGGATCTCGATGTCGGCCCGCACCACCATGTCGGGCGCCTGGCCGGGCGCCGCCGCCACCGTCTCGGTCCGCCATACGGCGGTGCCGACGAAGCGCTTGCCGCCCGGATCGGCCGGGTCTTCCTCGTAGAGCACCACCCGCTGGGCGACCGCCGGCACGTCCTGCTGCGGCCGCGCGCCGGGCAGCGGCTGCGAGCCGACCCGGTCGGTGATCTTGCCGCGGCTGCCGGAGTCCGCCGGTGCCGGGGCCGGCGCCGTGGCGACCGACCGCGACGACGGGCCGAACAGGCCGGACAGCGTCGGCCAAGCCCACCAGCCGAGGCCGACCACGGCGAGCACCGCGACCAGCGCCACCGCAGCCTTAAGGAGGCCGCCACCGAGGGGAGCCCGCAACGGCCGCCCGAGGTCGCCATCGGGGTGAGGAGGCAGCGGCTCGGGCTGGAGCGGAAACGGCCGCCCGCCCGACTGCTGGTGATGGTCGTGGTCGTCCAGATAGGGGCGCACGCCCCCCTTGCCGGCGAAATCGAGATCGGCCGATTCGGCCCGGACCGGCTCGGTCGAGCGTGGCGCCCCCGACGGCGGCATGCCGGCCTCGCGACCGGGTGGCGCCTCCTTCACGGCCGCGTCGCGGCCCGTCGAGGATCGACGCAGCGGCTCGCGCGAGAACGGCGGGTGCTCGCGGGTGAGCGGCGGCGGCTCGCGCCGCGGCCGCAGCGCTTCGGGCTCGACATGCGGCTCGATGCGGGTGCCGTCGCGGCTCGGCGCCGTGGCGGCGAACGCCTCGCGCGCCGTCTTGGATGCCTGCGCGGTGGCCTCGCCGAGGCTCTCGGCCTCGGCCAGCACGTCGCGGAAGCCCTTGAGGCCGCGGTCCGTCAGGGAGGCTCCAGGAAGGCGGCGCGGCGTCCGCGGCTCGCTCCCCGAGGCCGCCGGCGACGCCGTGGCGGAACCGGAGAGGGCAGAACCGGCGGCCCGCTCCGGCGCGCCGGGTGGAGACGACGAATCGGCGGACGACGAGGGTGACGGGGATGTCGGGGGCACCGGCGTGGCCGGGCCGCCGGCGCCAGCCGGGGGGGTGCGGTCGGCCGTCTCCGGCGGAGACGAGCCGGACGCCGACGTCGACCCCGTCCCCGGCGCAGCGGCGCGGGACGCGGCGGACGATCGCTCGGCCCAGCGCTCCGACGACGGCGATGTCCGCTCGCCGCGACCGGCGGGCTGCTCGCTGCGCGCCTTGCGGGCGGCATCGGCCTCGACCCGGCGGATCGCCTCCTCCAGCGCCAGCCGCTCGCGAGTGATCTCCGACTCGCCGAGCGCCGGGGTGACGCCGCGAAGCTGCGTCACCAGCGCATTGCGGGCGCGCTCGTAGAGCGCCCGCCGCGCTTCCCCGGTGTTCTTGTCGAGGCCGGCGACCGCCTTGGCGATCAGTGGGTAGTAATCAGCCATCGGGTCCCAGTTCTCGGCGATCCTCGCCCCCGAGGGTCAGCTTTCGAACGGATTGTGGACCAGGATAGTGTCATCGCGTTCCGGGCTCGTCGAGAGCAGAGCGACCGGACAGCCCACCAATTCCTCGATCCATCGCACGTATTTCACCGCCTGGGCCGGCAGATCGGCCCATGAGCGGGCGCCCGCCGTCTTGTCCTTCCAGCCCGGGATGGTCTCGTAGACCGGCTCGACCTCGGCCTGGGCCCGTTCGCTCGCCGGAAGATAGTCGATGGGGCGGCCATCGAGGCGGTATCCGGTGCAGACCTTGATCTCGTCCAAGCCGTCGAGGATGTCGAGCTTGGTCAGCGCCAGGCCGTGGATGCCGGAGGTGCGCACCGTCTGGCGCACCAGCACGGCGTCGAACCAGCCGCAGCGCCGCCGCCGGCCCGTGATGGTGCCGAACTCGCGGCCGCGGTCACCGATCAGCCGGCCGATGTCATTGTCCTGCTCGGTCGGGAACGGCCCGGCGCCGACGCGCGTCGTGTACGCCTTGCAGATGCCGAGCACGTAGCCGACCGCCGAAGGACCGAGGCCGGAGCCGGTCGCCGCCTGGCCGGCCACCGTGTTGGACGAGGTGACGAACGGATAGGTGCCGTGGTCGATGTCGAGCAGCGCGCCCTGGGCGCCCTCGAACAGGATGCGCTTGCCGTCGCGCCGCACCTGGTCGAGCAGCACCCACACCGAGTCCATGTAGGGCAGCACCTCGGGGGCGACGGCGGCGAGCTCGTCGTAGATCGCCTTGGGGTCGTACTCGGGCAGGCCGAGGCCGCGGCGCAGCGCGTTGTGGTGCACCAGCAGGCGCTCGATCTTGGGCGGCAGCGACTCGAGGTCGGCCAGATCCATCAGGCGGATGGCGCGGCGGCCGACCTTGTCCTCGTAGGCCGGGCCGATGCCGCGCTTGGTGGTGCCGAGCCGCGTCGCGGCGCTCGCCGCCGCCTCGCGGTTGGCGTCGAGCTCCTGGTGCAGCGACAGGATGAGCGAGGTGTTCTCGGCGATCCGCAGCGTGTCGGGCGAGAGCGGCACGCCCTGACCCTTGAGCCGGCTGATCTCCTCGACCAGGGCGCGCGGATCGAGCACCACGCCGTTGCCGATCACCGACAGCTTTCCGCGCACCACCCCGGACGGCAGCAGCGACATCTTGTAGGTGGCGCCGTCGATCACCAGCGTGTGGCCGGCATTGTGGCCGCCCTGGAATCGCACCACCACGTCGGCCTGCTCGGAGAGCCAATCGACGATCTTGCCCTTGCCCTCGTCGCCCCACTGGGAGCCGACGACCACGACGTTCGCCATGTCTGCCTTCTGTCCTTCGGGCCGGGCCGCCGCGCCCGGGAGGGGCGCCACGACCGCGGCGTGTTCCTCGACCACCCGGCTGCGCCGGGTCGTCCGTCGTCCATCGGCCACGCGGCGGCCACCAAGCCACGCAGCGGCCATCACCGGCCGCATCGACCTCGCCGGCGTTGGTATCACAGATCTGTCGCGGAAGCCGGCGGAAGACGGCATGCGCGGGCGGGCCGGGCTGCCCCCAGACCGAATTCTCTGAAAGAATCCTGCCGCCGGCGCGAGTCTGAACCGCCGTGCCCCGGTGTAGCGCCGCCGCACGGGGGAGTCGAGGGGGGACGGACCCGGGGCGCCGCCCCCAAGGGCGGGGGCGCCACGGCGGACCGGGCTGCGTCCGCGCCGGCTCCGGCCGTTCCGTCGCCGGCGATCGAGGCGCCCCGAACGCGGAACGGGCGGCACCCGAAGGCACCGCCCGCCGGCAAACATCCGTGGAGGCACGGATCACTTGATGTTGGCACCGTAGGTCAGGTCGGCCTTCAGCGAGATCACGTACTGCTGGCCGCACCACTTGGAGCCGAGGCCGCTCGGGTTGAGACCCGCGATCACGTTGGTGGGGCTGTAGGTGGCGTTGAAGTCGCTGGTGATGGCGTTGCACTGCCCTTCCGACAGGTCGGTGTCGTAGTAGCGCAGATCGACGGTGAACACCTTGTAGGTCAGGCCGATGCCGACGTTCCAGGTGGTGTAGTCGGGCAGCCGGACATTGAAGTAGAAGTTGTCCGTGGTGCCGAGCCAGTAGCGGCCGACCTCGCCCGAGAGATACAGGCCGTAGCCGGTCGGCAGCCAGTTGCTGGGGGCCGTCAGCTTGACGTTGCCCGACAGGTACTTGGCGTCGAAGCCGAAATTGAGCCAGTCCTGATCGTAGTAGAACGCCACGCCGGCCGCGATGTTGTCGGTGAAGGTGTAGCTGGCCTTGGCGTAGTATTCGAGGAAGCTCAGGTCCTTCTTGATGACGTTGCCGTTGGCGGCGCCACCAATGAGGTTCCACTGATCGGCATTGAGGTTGCCGTTGAGCGCGCACTCGCCCGGAACCGAGGCGTTGTAGCAGGTGCCGCCCGGATAGTAGTAATACCAAATACCGAAATCGAGGGCGAGCTTGCCGAAGGTCGGGCGAATGCCGCCGTAGATGTCGATCTCGCCGCGGGCGCGATTGGCGAAGTCGACGTTCCACCCGGCGACGCCGGCGTAGAGCTGAAGCATGTCGTTGACGTTGTAACGCGGCTCGAAATAGACGTTCACGGCCGGGCCGCGATTGGTCTGCGAGATGCCGCGGAAGTTATAGTCCGAGTAGACGCCAGCGCCGAACGCCAGGTCCCACGGATTGACCGGCGCGGGCGCGGCCACAACCGGAGCCTTCACCGCCATGTCGGCCGCCTGGGCGGCGGTCACCAGTGCCGATCCGGCGACGAGCGTGGCGGCCAGCGTGGCCAGAGTGATCGTCTTCATCAGAGCCCCCTTCCCTCGCGAGACGCGCCGAACGGCGGCGCTCGCCTGTACCCATTCACTGGGCCGTCGCCCCCCGACGGCGGCAGTTCGTGGTTCATAAACTCATAAGGGCCCGCTGCGTCGCAAGGTCATTCGCGTGGCAATTGCCGCCTTCTTAGGCAGCCCAAATAGGTTTAAGAGGGAAGTTGCATTTCTGCCACAATGGGGCCGCACTCGACCCACCGCCCCGGATTAATGCGATGCTATGGCCCCCGAACCGCTACGGATGACTGTCATGCTGGGCGGTCGAGACGCCCGGCTCTCCGGTATAAAAGCCATATAAAAAAAGCCCCCTCCGGATAGAGGGGGCTTTAAGGGTTTGTTAACGAGCCGGCCACGGCAGCCGCCGGGCGACCAGCGGGGCCGCCCGCGGCCCTGCTGCCGTCATACGATCAGCTTGTAGGCCGGCACCGTGAGGAAGTCCTCGAAGGTCGGCGCCAGCGTCAGGCGGCGGAACAGATCGATCGCCTCGGGGAAGCGGCCGGCGTCGTAGACCTCGGCGCCGAGCTCGTCCCGCACCCGCTCCATCTCCTCGCCGAGCGCCCGCTCGAAGAACTCCGGCGTCGCCTTGACGCCGTTGTCGAGCTCGGCCCCGTATTGGAGCCACTGCCAGATCTGCGCCCGGGAGATCTCGGCGGTCGCCGCGTCCTCCATCAGGTTATAGATCGGCACGGCGCCGCGGCCGCGCAGCCACGCCTCGACGTACTGCACCCCGACCCGGATGTTGAGGCGGAAGCCCTCCTCGGTCTTGGTGCCCTCGTGGATGCGCAGGAGATCGGCTTGCCCGACCGTGACGTCGTCGCGCTGGCGGTCGACCTGGTTGGGCTGTGGCATCAGCCGGTCGAACACCTCCTTGGCGACCGGCACGAGGTCCGGATGCGCCACCCAGGTTCCGTCGTGGCCGTCCTTGACCTCGCGTTCCTTGTCGGCCCGCACCTTGGCGAAGGCCGCCTCGTTGGCCTCCGGGTTGCCTTTGATCGGAATCTGGGCCGCCATGCCACCCATCGCGAAGGCACGCCGGCGGTGGCAGGTCTTGATCAGCAGCGTCGCATAGGCGCCGAGGAACGCCTTGCCCATCACCACCTGGCCGCGATCGGGCAGCACGTAGTCGGGGCGCCGGGCGAACTTCTTGATGAACGAGAAGATGTAGTCCCAGCGCCCGGCATTGAGCCCGGCGATGTGGTCGCGCAGCTCGTACAGAATCTCGTCCATCTCGAACGCCGCCGGCAGCGTCTCGATGAGCACCGTCACCTTGATGGTGCCGCGCGGCAGGCCGAGCTTCTCCTGAGCGTAGAGGAACACGTCGTTCCACAGCCGCGCCTCGAGATGGGACTCGAGCTTCGGGATGTAGAAGTACGGCCCGGTGCCGCGCGCCACGAGCGTCTTGGCGTTGTGGAAGAAGTAGAGGCCGAAATCGAACAGCGACCCGGAGATCGGCTCGCCGTCGACGGTCAGATGCTCCTCCACCAGATGCCAGCCGCGCGGCCGGACGATCAGCACCGCCGGCTTGTCGCCGATCGCGTAGCGCTTGCCCGAGGTCTCGTCGGTGAAGTCGATCTTGTCCTCGAAGCGGTCGCGCAGATTGAGCTGGCCCTCGATGTTGTTGGACCAGGTCGGCGCGTTGGCGTCCTCGAAGTCCGCCATGAAATGCGTCGCGCCCGAGTTGAGGGCGTTGACGATCATCTTGCGGTCGACCGGCCCGGTGATCTCCACCCGGCGGTCCTGCAAGTCGGCCGGGATCGGCGCCACCGTCCAGTCGCCCTCGCGCACCTCGCGGGTCTCGGGCAGGAAGTCGGGCAGCTCGCCGGCGTCGAAGCGGGCCTGCCGCTCGGCGCGGGCGGCCAACAGCTCGCGGCGACGCCCGTCGAAGCGGCGATGCAGCTCGGCCACGAAGGCGAGTGCGCCCGGCGCCAGGATCTCCGGATAGCGCGGCCCCATGCGGCCCTTGATCACCACGCCGGGCGGCGTGGCGGCGCGGCCGCGCGGCCGCTCGCTGCGCGGCTTCACCGACGGACGCAGGGCCGAGGCCGAACGCGGCGCCGGCTTCAGAGCCGCCGCAGCGGCGTCCGCGACGGTGGCGACGACGCGGCGGACCGCCCGCTTGACGCGGCCGGCGGCGCGCTCGCGGGCGAGCTCGAAGGGGCCGAGCCCGACGGTCTTGCCGCCGGAGACGGTCTTGCCGCGGGAGACGGTTTTGCCGCGGGAGACGGTTTTGCCGCCGGGCTGGGCCGGGCGCGTCGCCGCGGGCTTGCCCGCCGCGGGCTTGCGTGTCGCGGCCTTGGCCGCAGGCTTGCGGGACGCGGCCTTGGCCGCGGGCTTGCCCGCCACCGCCTTGCCGCGGGTCGCGGCCGGGCGTGACGGCGTCGACGCCGCAGACTTGCGGGTGGACGACGTCGCTGCGGGCGACCTGGACTTCGCCGACTTCGCTGCGGACGACTTCGGCTTCGCCGACTTCGCCGCAGGCGACTTCACCGCAGGTGACTTCGCCGCAGGCGACTTGGACTTGGCCGCGGGCGACTTCGACGCCCCCGACTTGCGGGCGAGCGACTTCGCCGCAGGCGACGTCGGCCTAGCCGACTTGGACGCCGCGGACCTCGCTGGCTTCGGCTTGGCGGCCGCCGATTTCGTCGTCCGCGACGTCACCGGCTTCGCCTTTCGGGATGCGGCGGCCGGCGCCTTGGACGAAGCAGCCTTGCGGGCGCTCCGTCCGGTGGCGCCGGACGCATTCTTGGCCGGCTTGCCGGCTCGGCTCCCCGCCGCTTTTGCGGCGCCCATCTTGCTGGTGGCGCTTGCCGCGGCGGCGCCCGTCTTGGGCTTCCGCGGCTCGGACGCGGGGGCGCCCTTCGCCTGCCTGGCGCTCGCCTGCCTGGCGCTCTTGGCGCCCGTCTTCTTCTTGGTGTTACGGGGTGCCTTGCCGACCATGGGACCTCTTCACACTGGTCTTTGCCTTACCGGCCCGGTTGTTCGATCTCGTCGGTCACCGCGTGGGGGCGCGGGATGCGACGGGGGGTGGCGCCGCGTCCGACGTTCCGGCGATGCCGGACGGCGGCAGCGGCGTGATCAGGACGCGCCTGGTGCCGACTCGCCGGAGGACTCGCCGGACGTGTCGGCGGGCGCAGTGGGAACCTCGGGCGCCGAGGCGGGCGCGGTGGCACGCTTGCGCGGTGCGGCCGGCTTGCGAGCGGTGCCGCGGGCCGACGCCGCGGCGCGACGGGTCGTCGCCTTGCGGGCAGCCGGCTTGCGCGCCGTGGCGGTCTTCTTGGCGGCCGGCTTGCGGGCCGTGGTGGCCTTCTTGGCGGCCGGCTTGCGCGCCGTGGTGGTCTTCTTGGCGGCGGCGGGCTTGCGGGCCGTGGTGGCCTTCTTGGCGGCGGCCGGCTTGCGCGCCGTCGTCTTCTTCGCGGCGGTGGCGGCCTTGCGGGCGCCGGCCGGCTTGCGGGCCGTGGTGGCGCGCGACTTCGCCGTCGACTTCGTCGCCGACTTGGCGGTCGACCGGGTCGTCGACTTGGCCGCCGTGCGGGCGCGGCTCGGCGCCGCCGTCTTGGCCGCCGGCTTCTTCGTCGCGGCCTTCTTGGCCGCCGGCTTCTTCGCCTTCGTCGCGGTCGCTTTCTTTGCTGTCTTCGCCATGCTGGGTTCTCCGATCCTCGGCTGAGCTCGACGTCACGCCGATGCCATGAGAGCCGGGCCCGGGCCGGTCCGCGGACCGGAGGGACCGACGACGGACGCACACGACGCTATGGACGAACGCGCGGCGCTCCTTGCGGTCACACCGTGTTCGACCATTCCCCGCTGCTCCATGACCTTCGGCGCTGATCCCCGGCCGCTGGTGTCGATGCCTTCGCTCGACCGGCACGACCGAGATTGCGAAGCCCGCGGCGATCGGAGGGAGTGAACCGACGATGTCGGCGACGATCGCTCAGGGCGCAGTCTTCTCGATAATCACGATCTTGCGCTCGCGCAACCGATTCGCCAACTCCGGCACCGTGTTTCGCGATGTTAGTCGTGCTTCGCACATGATCGACGACCGGAATGCTCGTCGCCACGCGCTCACATGCGCAGTGCAACACAGCGACATGGAGGACACGCGGACGCGGCGAGCCGGAGTGCGAAACGCCGCGAGCACGGCGCGAACGAGGCCGCTCCACCGTGCCGCCGTGGTTCCGTCACGTCGCCGCCACCGCAGGCGTGCGCACCTCGCGCGGGCTGGCGTCGAGATGCGTGCAGGCCGCCGGCACCGGGCCGCCCGTCGCCCAGTCGATCAGCTCGATCGGATGCAGCACCGGCCGCGCGGTGCCAGCGGCGATCTGAGTGATGCAGCCGATATTGGCGGCCGCGATCACGTCGGCTCCCACCGCCTCCAGGTTGGCGATCTTGCGGTCGCGCAGGCGGCCGGCGAGCTCCGGCTGAAGGATGTTGTAGACGCCGGCGGAGCCGCAGCAGAGATGCCCTTCGGCGGCGTCGCGCACGACGAAACCGAGCCGCGCCAGCACCTCCTTGGGCTGACGGACGACCTTCTGGCCGTGCTGCAACGAGCACGGTGCCTGGTAGGCGACCGTCACGGACGGCACCGGCCGGCGGCGGAGATCGCCGAGCCCGTAGAGGAACTCGCCGATGTCCCGCACCGCGGCGGCGACCCGCGCTGCCGGTGCCGCGAAGGCCGGATCGGTGCGCAGCATGAAGCCGTAGTCCTTCATCGTGGTGCCGCAGCCCGAGGCGGTCGACAGGATCGCGTCCAGGCCGGCGCCGTCGAGCTCCGCCGCGAAGGCGGTGACATTGGCGCGTGCCGAAGCCAGCGCTCGCGCCTCGTCGCCCATGTGATGGGTGAGCGAGCCGCAGCAGCCCTCGCCGGCCGGCATCACCACCTCGTAACCATGTCGCGTCAAAACCCGGACCGCCGCCGCGTTGATCTCCGGCGACAGCACCCGCTGAACGCAGCCCGACAGCAGGGCGACGCGGCCGCGGCGCACGCCCTCGGCCGCAACGACGCGCCCCGACGCGGCGGGTGCCGACAGCGGCCGCGTCGGCGCGAGGCGCAGCATGGCGGCGAACGGCGCCAGGCCGAGCCGCTCCATGAGCGGCGCCAGCGGCCGCGCCAGCGCCGCCCCGCGGCTGGCGAGGCGGAACAGCGACGGGTTGGGGATGACGCGAACCAGGAGCCCGCGCAGGAGCCGCTGGTGCCACGGGCGCCGATAAGTCTCCTCCACATGCACGCGGGCGTGGTCGACGAGGTGCATGTAATGCACACCGGACGGACACGTCGTCATGCAGGACAGACAGGAGAGGCAGCGATCGAGATGCTTCACCTCCTCGGCGGCGGCCGGCCGGTCGGCCTCCAGCATGTCCTTGATCAGGTAGATGCGGCCGCGCGGGGAGTCGAGCTCGTCGCCGAGCAGCACATAGGTCGGGCAGGTCGCCGTGCAGAAGCCGCAATGGACGCAGGCGCGCAGGATCTTGTCGGCCTCCGCGATGGCCGGATCGGCGAGCCGGGCGAGGGAGAACTCGGTCTTCATGGCACCCCCTAGACACCCGCCCACAGGCGTCCGGACCCGAGCACACCCTGCGGGTCGAAGCTCTCCTTGACGCGACGGGTGAGCGCCGCGAGCGCCGCCGGCTGCGGCTCGAACACGTCGACGACGGCGCGCACCGCGGCCGGCGCCCGCACCAGCGTCGCATGGCCGCCGCAGCGCGCGACGGCGCCGCGCACCACCGCGGCTCCGGCATCGGGCGAAGGCGGCAGCGCCACCCAGATCAGCCCGCCGGCCCAGTCGAAGAGAATGCGCGCGTCGCACGCCGACGCGATGGCGGCTGCCAGCGCGGCCCCGCGCGACGGCGCCGTCGAGACCCGCCACACCGGGCTCGCCGCGGCGTCGCCGCCCTCGCTCGCCGCGAACGGCGTCACGTCGCGGATCGACCGCCACAGCGCCCGCGACGCTCCGGCGTCGAGATCCGCGCAGCTCCCGTGGGGAGCGAGCAGCGCCAGCAGGCTCTCGCGCCGGTGCGCCACCGAGGGAGCGACGCCTTCGAGACGCAGCGCCGTCACGGCGACACCGCCGGGCAGCGCCGCGACCCCGGCGGCGGTGGCCACCGCGGCCGGCAGATGCGCCGCGCCCGACACCTCGAAGGGCGACCCCATGGCGGCCGCCATGGCGGCGACGGCCTGCGCGGGCGCGAGCCCGAGTACCAGCACGCTCGCCTCGGTCTGTGGCCGCGGCAGCGTCTTGATGGTGATGTCGGTCATCGCCGCGAGCGTGCCGAACGAGCCGGCCAGCAGCTTCGGCAGGTCGTAGCCGGTGACGTTCTTGACCACGCGGCCACCCGCCTTGAAGGTCTCGCCGCGTCCCGAGACCGCCGTGAAGCCGAGGACGTGGTCACGCGCCGCGCCCGCCTTGAGGCGGCGCGGTCCCGACAGGTTGGTGGCGACGACGCCGCCGAGCGTGCCGGCTCCCGGTGGCTGGCCGAGCAGCGGGCCGAGATCCATCGGCTCGAAAGCGAGCGCCTGGCCTGCGGCCTCCACCAGCGCCTCGATCTCGGCGATCGGCGTCGCGGCCCGCGCCGACAGCACCAGCTCGGTCGGCTCGTACAGGGTGACGCCGGACAGCGCCGAGAGATCGAGGGTGGCGTCGGTCTGGGCCGGGCGGCCGAAGGCCCGCTTCGATCCGTGCCCGACGATCTCCAATGTCTTGCCGGCGCCGAGCGCCCAGCGCACCGCCGCCTCGACCTCGCCGGCGTCGCGCGGCGCGAGCGTGTCGGTCATCGGAGCCCTCCACTCGCGCACCGTCTGAGCGCCGCGACGAGCCCGGCCTCGGCGATGCAGGGAGCCTGTCGCATGTCGAAACGATCCGTCGGACCCATCAGAACCTCGGGATGTCGGGGAACGCCAGGCGGCCGCCGGAGACGTGCATGCGGCCCAGCTCGGCGCAGGTGCTGAGCACCGGAAAGACCTTGCCGGGGTTGAGCAGCCCCTTCTGGTCGAAGGCGCATTTGAGCCGCTGCTGGTGGGCGAGATCGATGTCCGAGAACATCGTCGGCATCAGGTCGCGCTTCTCGACGCCGACCCCGTGCTCGCCGGTGAGGACGCCGCCCACCTCGACGCACAGCCGCAGGATGTCGGCCCCGAACGCCTCGGCCCGCTCCAGCTCGCCCGGCTGGTTGGCGTCGTAGAGGATGAGCGGATGCAGGTTGCCGTCGCCGGCGTGGAACACGTTGGCGCAGCGCAGCCCGTACTGGGCCGACAGCGCGCGGGTGCGCTGCAACACATAGGGCAGCTTGGCGCGCGGGATGGTGCCGTCCATGCAGTAGTAGTCGGGCGAGATGCGGCCGACCGCCGGGAACGCCGCCTTGCGGCCGGCCCAGAACAGCAACCGCTCCTCCTCCGAGGTCGACACCCGCAGCGTCAGCGCGCCGCAGTCGCGGGCGATGCCCGACACCTGCTCGATCAGGTGGTCGCACTCGACCCGCGGCCCGTCGAGCTCGACGATCAGGATCGCCTCGACGTCGAGCGGATAGCCGGCGTGGACGAATTGCTCCACCGCCTCGGTGGCGAGCCGGTCCATCATCTCCATGCCGCCCGGGATGATGCCGGCCGCGATGATGCGCCCGACACAGTCGCCGGCCGCCTCGGTGGAGCCGAAGCCGACCAGCATGGCGCGCGCCGTCTCGGGCTTTTGCAGGATGCGGACCGTCACCTCGGTGACGACGCCGAGCAGCCCCTCCGAGCCGGTGACGATGCCGAGCAGATCGTAGCCGCCGGCATCGAGGTGGGCGCCGCCGAGCCGCACCACCTCGCCGGTCATCAGCACCAGCTCGCAGCCCAGCACGTTGTTGGTGGTCAGCCCGTACTTCAGGCAGTGCACGCCGCCGGAGTTCTCGGCGATGTTGCCGCCGATCGTGCAGGCGATCTGCGACGACGGATCGGGCGCATAATAGAAGCCGGCATGCTCCACCGCCTTGGTGACGGCGAGGTTGGTCACCCCCGGCTCGACCACCGCGACGCGGTCGGCGAAGTCGATGGAGCGCACCCGGTTGAACTTCGCCATGCCGAGCAGCACGCCGTCGCCGAGCGGCAACGCGCCGCCCGACAGCGAGGTCCCGGCCCCGCGCGGCACCACCTTGACGCCGGCGTCGTGACAGTAGCGCAGCACCTGTGAGACCTGCTCGGTGGTGCTCGGCAGCACCACGACGAGCGGCAGCTGGCGATACGCGGTGAGGCCGTCGGACTCGTAGGGCCGCATCTCGCGCTCGGTGGCGATCACGCCTTCGCCCGGCACGATGCGGCGAAGCGCCGCGACGATCTGGTCGCGTCGCGCCAGCACGGCTTCGTCGCGCGGCGGCATCGTCACGCTCATCGGACGCTCCTCCTGAGGGTCGCCGGCCCATCGCGTCGCGCGTGCCGGTCTGTTGTTGTCGTTGTTCTAGCGCGGGACGCGGCGCGCCGTAAGGGCGTCGACGCAGCGGCCGCGATCGCATCGCGGCGACCGGGCGCCGCAGGCGCGTCCCGCGACCAGACGCCGGCGATGCTTGAGCGGACCGCCACCGCGTCCTAGGCTTTGACCGTCGTCAACATCCACCCCTCACCACCCTCTAGTTTGGACTGGCCATAAGGAACGTCGGCCGGAGCCCTCCGGCGGCGCTCTTCGGGAGTGACATCATGATCAAGGATATCGTCGTGAACCTGGCGCTGGTCGGGACACACGATCCGGCGGCCTCTTACGCGGTCTCGATCGCCCAGACCTTCGGGGCGAACCTGACCGGCGTCGTCTTCGTCTACGACCCGGTGATCTCTCCGAGCATCATGGACGGCGTCTCGGCCGAATGGATCGACGCCCAGCGGGCCGAGAGCGAGACGATGGCCAAGACAGCGATCGAGCGGTTCGAGCGGGCCGCATCACTGGCCGGCGTCCAGGCCGGCCATCGCATCATCGAGGCGACGCTGGGCGGCGCCACCGACCTGTTCGGCCGCATGGCGCGGCGCTTCGACCTCGCCGTGGTCGGCCAGCGCCAGCCCGACCGGATGTCGCCGGCCGACCTGTTCGCCGAAGGCGCGCTGTTCGAGTCCGGCCGCCCGGTCATGATGGTGCCGTACATCCAGACGAGCGGGCTGCGCCTCGACCGGGTGCTCGTGTGCTGGGACGGCAGCCGCACCGCTGCCCGCGCCATGGGCGACGCCATGCCGTTCCTGACCCGCGCCAAGCAGGTCGACGTGGTGATCGTCGCCACCGGACGGGCCAAGAGCGACGAGATCCCGGGCGCCGATGTCGGCCACCACCTCGCCCGCCACGGCATCAAGGTCGACGTCAAGCGCATCGTCGCCGAGGACGTCGACGTGCCGAACACCATCCTGTCCTATGCGGCCGACGTGTCGGGCGACCTCATCGTGATGGGAGGCTACGGCCACTCGCGGCTGCGCGAGTTCGTGCTCGGCGGGGCGACGCGCGGCATTCTCGCCTCGATGACGGTGCCGGTGCTGATGTCGCATTGAGCGGACGTCGGTCCCGCTCACGATCCGCGTGCCCGGACGAGGCCCGTCACGCCACCGGCCTGATGGCCGCGGAGCTGCGCCTGCCGATTGTTTCGGCGCGCTGCCCCCTGGCGCCCATGGTCCCATGGCGCCGGTGGGTCCCATGGCGCCATGGGTCGCGGCTCGCGCGAACGCGCGTCCGGGACACGGGCGCATGGCGCCACGTGGCCGGTTGGTTTCAGGCCCTCATAAGCGAATGCCCGGCGCGAGGGCCGGGCATGTCGGGGGCTCGCGGTTGGCGCCTCAATGCACCGTATGACGGCGCGGCGGCAGCACCGCCTGGTCGAGCGCGAGGCCGTCGAGGCGCTCCGCATAGGGACAGAAGGCCGGCGCCCGGCTGACCGAGACGGGTGCGCGGGCCAGCCAGTTGCTGCACACCTCGGCGGACCGGCAGACCTGGCAGGAGCGGATGACGCTGCCGAGCGTCCGCCCGAAATAGCTGTCCACCTCGTCGTCGCACTCGATGCCGAGCCGCTCCATCATCTCGCCGATATTGGCGGAAAATCGGTCGAACCTATCGAAATCGCGCATCGTCGTCTCCGCCATGCCGGCGACAACCGGGCCGACATCGCGCAGGACCTTGAAAGATCCGGACACCACCGTCCTTGATCTGGAACAAGGGGCAATTTGATCTGGAGCAAACCCCGTCACCCGACCGTCGTACGCGGGTGTCCTATGCGGGTATCGCCCGGGGCCACGCCCGTGAGGGCGCCGTCAGGCGGCGGCGTCCCCCGCCGGCCACGGCGCCTGGACGACGAGGCCGCGCGCCCGCGCGTCGACCACACCGAGCGCCCGCAGCGCCAGCAGCACCATGGCCTGGACGGCGTCCTTCTGATGGGCGAGGTCGCCGGTGTCGGCGGCCGAGGGGGCGATCAACGCCTCCATCAGGGCGCCCAGGATGGCGTCGGCGGCGATGCGGGCATCCTGCTCGGGCAGCCGGCCGGTCGCGATGGCGGCCCGGATACGGTCCTCCAGGACCGCCGCCACGGCCCGGCGAGCCGCCCGGCGCTGCGCCTCGTTGTCGGGCTCGATCGGCTCGCCCAGCACGGCGAACACCAGCCGGCGCTGGCGCAGCGCCCGCCCCGCCAGGGCGGTCATCGCGGCGGCGAGCCCCGACAGCGGCCCCGGCGCGGCCGCCGCGGCCGTCGTCATCGCTGCGATCTCCTGCTCGCAGACCTGCGCCAGCAGCGCCGCCACCAGATCGGCCTTGGCCGGAAAGTAGCGATAGACCGTGCCGGCCGCGATGCCGGCGCGCTCGGCCACCGGGACGATCTGCACCCCGGCGAGCCCCTCCGCGGCGGCGACCGTGCGGGCCGCCGCGAGAATATCGTCACGGCGCGCGGCCAGGCGCTCGATGACTCGTTCGGTGCGTCGATAAGGCATGATGGTGGCCGCCGGACAAGCGATGAGTCGTGATTCACGACACTGCCGCGCCGCCGGCCGGGGCGCAAGTGCGGGCCGTCGCGGAGGCCCGCACTGTCGCGACCGGGGTGGCGTCGTCCGTCTCAGCCCTCGGACTCGGACAGCGCCTTCTGGCGGATCGCCGACAGCGTGGTGGTCGGGGTGATCGCCTCGGGATCGATGCGCAGATGCAGGATCGCCGGCAGGCCCGACGCCTGCGCGGCCGCGAAGGCCGGTGCGAAGTCCGCGGTGCGCTCGACCAGCGCCCCGAAGCCGCCGAAGGCCCGCGCATAGGCGACGAAGTCGGGATTGCGCAGCGTCGTCGCCGAGATGCGGCCCGGATACTCGCGCTCCTGATGCATCCGGATGGTGCCGTAGATGCCGTTGTCGCAGACCAGAACGACGATCGGCAGGCCGTACTGCACGGCGGTGGCGAACTCCTGACCGTTCATCAGGAAGTCGCCGTCGCCGTTGATCGACACCACGGTGCGCTCCGGATGCAGCCGCTTCATGGCGACGGCGGCCGGCACCGCATAGCCCATGGAGCCGGAGATCGGCGCCACCTGGGTGGCGAAGCCGCGGAAGCGATAGAACCGATGAATCCAGCCGGCGTAGTTGCCGGCCCCGTTGGTGATCACCGCGTCGGGCGGCAGGGTCTCGCGCAGCCACGTCATGATCTCGCCGAGATTGACGCCGCCCGGCACCGCCGTCGGACGGTCCGTCCAGGCGCGATAGTCCGCATGCGCGAGGGCCGCCTCGCCGGCCCAAGGCAGATCCGGCAGCGGCGTCATCGCCGCGGCGGCGTGCGCGAAGGCGGCCGGCGCCGCATGGATGGCGAGGTGCGGCCGGTAGACCCGGCCGAGCTCCTCGGCGCCCGGATGGACGTGCACGAAGGTCATCTGCGGGCCGGGGATGTCGATCAGGCTGTAGCCCTGCGACGGCAATTCGCCGAGCCGGCCGCCGACCAGCAGCACCAGATCGGCCGCCTTGATGCGGGCGAGGAGCTTCGGGTTGGGGCCGATGCCGAGGTCGCCGACGTAGCAGGGATGCTGCGCGTCGAACAGGTGCGCCCGGCGGAACGTGGTGGCGACCGGCAGGCCGAAGCGGGTCGCGAAGGCCGCGATGGCGGCGTGCCCCTCCTCCGACCAGCGGCTGCCGCCGAGCAGCAGCACCGGCCGCTTCGCGCCGGCGAGCAGATCGCGCAGCGCCGCCAGATCGGCCTCGCCGGGCGCTGTCTCGACCGGGCGGAACGGCGGCGCCGGCGGCGCCTCGATGCGCTCGGTCAGCACGTCCTGCGGCAGCGCCACCACGACCGGACCGGGCCGGCCCGCGGTCGCGACATAGAAGGCACGCGACACCAGCTCGGGCATGCGGGCGGGATCGTCGATCTCCACCACCCATTTGGCCATGCCGCCGAACATCGCCCGGTAGTCGACCTCCTGGAAGGCATCGCGCCCGCGCATGTCGCGCCCGACCTGACCGATGAACAGGATCATCGGGCTGGAGTCCTGCTGGGCGATGTGGACGCCCGGCGCCGCATTGGTGGCTCCCGGCCCGCGGGTGACGAAGCAGACACCGGGCCGCCCGGTGGCCTTGCCGATCGCCTCCGCCATCATGGCGGCGCCCCCCTCCTGGCGGCACACCGTGACGGCGAGATCGCGATCGTGGAAGGCGTCGAGCACCGCCAGATAGCTCTCGCCGGGGACACAGAAGACGTGCCGCACCTCGTTGATGAGAAGCTGGTCGACCAGCGCTTCGGCGGCGGTGCGCAGATTGCCTTGCGGACGCATGCGTGTGATTCCGGATTTCGGGCGGCACCCACCGGCTAGGGCTGGGCCGCGAAACGAGCCTCCATGGCCACGACGACGAGCAGCCGGCGGGCATGCGGCGATCATTCGGAGCCCACGAACCCTGTCAATAGCCGCTGCCGCAGATGAACCGGCCGCCACCACCCGCCGCGACAACCCGCCGCGATCTCGGCACCAACCCGGCATCCATCCGGCACCTCATGGCCGCGGCATTCGGGCCACGCCCGGCCGGATTCGCCTCGCCGCCCGGGCGGCCGTGGGGGACCTGTCAGTTAATTCGGTGTAAACACCTCGATCGGGCTGCCGGCCCGGCCCGACGGGGACACGCCCGCTGCGACCGGCCGGCCGCCGCGGGGGCGTTACGACGAGAGTGCGGGGCATGGGGTCGTCAACGAAAGAACACGCCATCGGCGGCACGAGCAGGACGGGCGGCGGACGGCCGGAGTGCGGCGAGCGCCACCGGCGCGGGCGCTGCCGAGGCGGCACGCTCGGGCTCGTCGCCGCGGTGCTGATGCTCGCAACCTCGCCGGCCTCGGCGGCCGAGACCCTTCAGGCGGCGCTGGTGCGCGCCTATCAGACCAATCCGGTGCTCAATGCCGAGCGCGCCCGCCAGCGCGGCACCGACGAGAACGTCTCGATCGCGCTGTCCGGCTATCGCCCGCAGATCGAGTTGGGACTGAGCCCCAGCCTGATCGCGCTGCGCAACCTCGTCCCCGGCGGCGGCACCGAGCAGGCGACGCTGCGCGGCTACACGGCGCAGCTCACCATCACGCAGATCCTCTTCAACGGCTTCCGCACCGGCAACCAGGTCCGCCAGGCGGAGTCGCAGGTCCAGTCCGGCCGCGAGGCGCTGCGCGGAGTCGAGCAATCGGTGCTGCTCGATGCCGTGACGGCCTATATGAGCGTCGTCGCCAACCAGTCGCTGGTCGAGACGCAACGCGTCAACGTCGAGTTCCTGCGCGAGACCCTGACCACCACCCGCAAGCGCCTGGAGGCCGGCGACGTGACGCCGACCGACGTGGCCCAGGCGGAGGCCCGGCTGTCGCGCGGCACCGCAGATCTCAACGCCGCCGAGGTGGCGCTGGCGATCAGCCAGGCCACCTACGAGCAGGTGATCGGCGCCCCGCCCGGCCGGCTGGCCGTGGCCGAGCCGATCGACCGGCTGCTGCCCAAGCGCCGCGACGAGGCCGTCACCCTCGCCCGCCGCGACAACCCGGCGATCCGCGGCGCCCAGTTCGACACCGATGTCGCCGTCTATGCCGTGAAGGTGGCCGAGGGCGCGCTCTATCCCACCATCGCGGTGCAGGGCACGCTGGCCTCGACCCGCAACACCGATACGACGCTCGGCTCCTCCGGCAACGATCAGGCCGCCCTGGTCGGCTCCCTCAACCTGCCGCTCTACGACGGCGGCCAGGCGGCCGCCCAGGTGCGGCAGTCCAAGGAGGTGCTGGGCCAGACCCGCATCGTGCTCGACCGCGTGCGCACGCAGACCAACACGGCGGCGGTCGCCGCCTTCGTCACCCACGAGGGCGCCAAGATCGCGGTGACGGCCGCCGAGTCCGAGGTGCGGGCCGCCGGCATCGCGCTCGCCGGCGTGCAGCGCGAGGCCCAGGCCGGCCAGCGCACCACCCTCGAAGTGCTCAACTCGCAGCAGGACCTCAACGCCGCTCGCACCCGCCTGATCCTGGCCCAGCGTGACCGCGTCGTCACCTCCTACACGCTGCTCGGCACCATCGGCCGGCTCGACCACAAGTCGCTCGGCCTGACGACGCCGAGCTACGAGCCGCAGGTGCACTATCAGCAGGTCCGCGACGCCTGGCACGGCCTGCGCACCCCGGACGGCCGCTGAACGCGGGCGGCCACCGACAACGAGTACGGCTGACGGCCGACGCGCCTGGCCAGACGGGCGCACCGATCAGTGCGCCATCACGGTGGTCTCGCTGCGGCCGACATTCGGCAGCACCAGGCGGGCGAGGCTCGGGATCACCAGCAGGCTGCATATCGGCGACAGCAACATGCCGCCGACGATGACGGCGGCGAGCGGCTGCTGCACCTGGGCGCCGATGCCGGTCGACACCGCCGCCGGCACCAGGCCGATGCAGGCCGAGAAGCCGGTCATGAAGATCTGCCGCATGCGGGTCTCGGCCGCCCCGATGATGGCGCTCTCGGTGTCCTGCCCCTCGTCGACGGCGCGGCGGATATAGGAGACCAGCAGGATGCCGTCCATCGCCGACACGCCGAACAGCGAGATGAAGCCGACCGCCGCCGAGACGCTGGCGTTGAGCCCCGCCACGTAGAGCCCGATGATGCCACCGGCGACCGCGAACGGGATGCCGGACAGCGCCAGCAGACTGTCGCGCACGCTGTTGAACAGGCTGTAGAGCAGCATCACGATCATCAGCAGGCTGAGCGGCACGATGAGGGCGAGGCGCGCCTTGGCCTCCTGGAGCGCCCCGTACTCGCCCGCCCAGTCGAGCCGGTAACCGGGCGGCAGCGGCACCTTGTCGGCGATCCGCTGCTGGGCGTCGGCGACCGTCGAGCCGAGGTCGCGCTCGCGCACGCTGTACTTCAGCGGCACGAAGCGCTGGCTGTTCTCGCGGTAGATGTAGGCGGCCCCGGTGATCAGCCGGACGTCGCCCAGCTCGCCGAGCGCCACATAGGGGGTCGGCGCCTTGGGGTCGCTGCTCGGCAGCGCCACCGGGATCGAGCGGATGGCATCGATGTTGCGGCGATACTCCGGCGCCAGCCGCACCGTGAGGGCGAAGTTCATCTCGCCCTCGTAGACGCGCGCCACCTCCTGGCCGCCGATCGCCGCCTGCACGACGGCGTTGATGTCGGCGATCGAGAAGCCGTAGCGGGCCGCCTTGGCGCGATCGATGCGGATGACGAGATTGGGCTGGCCGAGCAGGCTGAAGGCGGCCGGATCGGTGACGCCCGGCACCTGGCCGATCTCCGCCTTGACGGTCTTCGACAGGCGCTCCAGCTCGACGAGATCACGGCCGAAGATCTTGACCGAGTTCTCGCCCTTCACGCCCGACACCGCCTCCTCGATGTTGTCCTGAATATACTGCGAGAAGTTGAAGTCGATGCCGACGAACTCGCGGTTGAGCCGCTCGCCGAGCGAGCGCACCAGCTTCTCCTTGGTCATGCCGGCCGGCCACTCGTCGGCCGGCTTCAGCGGCACGAAGAACTCGGCCAGGAACGAGCCGTCCGGGTCGGTGCCGTCGTCGCCGCGGCCCTGCTCGGAGAACACGGTGCGCACCGGCTCGTAGCTGCGGATCACGTCGCGGATGCGCGCCACCGTCTCGATGCCGGCCTCCAGCGTGATGGTCGGCGGCATCATGGCGCGAATCCACAGGTTGCCCTCCTCCAGCTTGGGCAGGAACTCGGTGCCCAGCCGCAGGCCGGCGAAGCTGCACAGCACCAGGAAGGTCGCGGCCACCGCGAGCGACACCCGATAGAAGCGCACGGCCCGCGGCAGGATCGCCATATAGATCCGGCGCAGCCCGCGCACCAGCAGGGTCTCCACCTCGGCCACCCGCTCCGGCAGCAGGATGCTGGACAGCACCGGCGTCACCGTGAAGGTGGCGATGACGGCGCCGATCAGCGCGTAGGCATAGGTGCGCGCCATCGGCCCGAAGATCTGCCCCTCGACGCCGCGCATGGCGAACAGCGGCAGGAAGGCCGCGATGGTGATCAGCACCGAGAACAGGATCGCCTTGTCGACCTCGACGGCCGCCACCAGGATGCGGTGCAGCCGATCACCGAGCCGCAGTGCGGTTCCGGAGGCCGACGGCAGAACCCCGTCCCGCTGGTGGGAGAGGTGCCGGTAGATGTTCTCCAGCATGATCACCGTAGCATCGATGATGATGCCGAGATCGATGGCGCCGACCGACAGGAGGTTGGCGGATTCGCCGCGCAGCACCGTGATGATGACGGCGAGGAACAGAGCCACCGGGATGGTGGCGGCGACGATGATGGCGCTGCGCAGGTTGCCGAGGAACACCCACTGGATGACGAAGATCAGCGCGATACCGAACAGCATGTTGTGCAGCACGGTGCGCACCGTGACGGCGACCAGGTCGCCGCGGTCGTAGAACGGCACGATCTTGACGCCGGGGGGCAGGCTGCCGTCATTGTTGAGCCGCTCCACCGCCTCGCGGACCCGGGTCACCACCTCCATGGTGCGCTCGAACTTCTGCATCAGCACGATGCCGGTGACCACGTCGGTCTTGTCGTCGCGGCCCGCCATGCCGAGCCGGGGCGCGAAGCCGATCTGCACGTTGGCGACGTCCGACAGCATCACCGGAACGCCGCCCTGCTGGGTCAGCACGATGTTGCGGATGTCGTCGAGCGAGGACGCGACACCGATGCCGCGGACGTTGACCTGCTGCTCGCCCATCGAGATGGTGCGACCGCCGACATTGGAGTTGCCGGCCGAGATGGCGGCGATGATCTGCGGCATGGTGATGCCATGCGCCATCATCCGCACCATGTCGATCTCGGCCTGGATCTCCTTGGTCTTGCCGCCGAGCACCAGCACGTCGGAGACGCCGGGGACGATGCGCAGGCGCCGCTCCACCACCCAGTCCTGGAGCGTCTTGAGCTCCATCACGCTCATGCCGGGCGGGCCGACCAGCTCGTAGCGGAAGATCTCGCTGATGGTGCCGGCCGGCGAGATCACCGGCTGCACCCCGGCCGGCAGGTCGGCGTCCTTGAGGCGGTTGAGCGCCTGCTGACGGACGAAGTGGTAGTCGCGGCCATACTCGAACTGGAGCCGCACGAAGCTCAGCGCATAGACCGTGTTGGAGCGGATGAACTTGAGGCCCGGCGTCGACGCCACCGCCACCTCGATCGGGATGGTGACGTAGCGCTCCATCTCCTCGGGCGACTGGCCGGGCCGCTGGGCGATGATCTCGATGATGGGCGGCGCCGGGTCCGGATAGGCCTCGATGTTGAGGCCCATGAAGGCGGCGACGCCGAGCCCGACGAACGCCACATAGGCGATCAGCACCAGCGGGCGGCGCGACAAGCAGAACGCGATGAGTTGGCGCAACATCGAACCGACGAACCCGTGCCCTGCTGAAGCATCTTCCGGCGAAGCGGATTCCGGTTCGCCGTCGAAAATGCGATGTCGTATGGACTTCTGGAGCGAAGCCGGTGTGCCCGAACCTCGCCCCTCGCTGTCCCCGTATGGTTCCCTCTCCGGCGGCGCCCGCGCGCGCCGGCGAGAGCCGCTCTACTGCTGCCACTCGTTCTCGATGAAGATGGCCCCGACCCCGACCACCGTGTCACCGAGCCCGAGCCCCTGGCGAATTTCGAACAGACCGTCCTGCTCCACCCCGAGCACCACGGTGCGTCGCTGGAACACCAGCGGCTCGGTCTCCACCCACACCACGTCGCGCACCCCCTCGCGGATCACCGCCCGGGTCGGCACCGCGGGTGCGGTACGCACCACCGCCGTGTCGATCCGCACGGTGGCAAACATCTCGGCCTTGAGGGCACGATCCTGATTGGGCAGGGTGGCGCGCACCACGACGCGGTGGGTGGTCGGGTCCGAGACGGCGCCGATCACCGCCACCTGCGCCTCGTAGGTGCGCCCCGGCAGCGCCGAGACGGTGACCTCGATACGGTCGCCCGGCGTCACCGCGGCGAGATCGGCCTCCGGCAGCAGCGCCTTCAGCCACATGGTCGAGAGATCCGAGAGCGCGTAGAGCGGCTCCGACAGCTCGCCGCGCACATGCTGGCCGGGCGCCACCTTGCGGGCCGTCACGGTGCCGGCGATCGGGGCGCGGATCACCACCAGGCGGCTGGTGACGCCGCGCGCCGCCAGCTCGCCGATCTCGGCATCGCTGCGACCGATGATGCGCAGCCGCTGCCGCGTCGCCTCCAGCGCCGTCTCGGCGGCGCGGACGTCGTTCTCGGCGGCGACGAGCTGGGCTTGCGCCTGCTGCCAGTCCTTCAGGGCGCCGGCCTTCTGCTCGTAGAGGCCGCGGCTGCGGCTTTCCGCCGTGCGGGCAAGATCGAGCTGGCTGCGCGCCTTGCCGAGCGCCGAGACGGCGGCGACGTGATCGTTCTGCGGCGGCAGCACGTCCGGACTGTCGATCTCGACCAGCGGCGCGCCCGCCGCCACCGTCTCGCCGAGGCGGGCGACGAGGCGCACCACCCGGCCCGAGAACGGCGACGACACCACGGTGGTGGCATCCTCGTCGTAGCCGATCTGGCCGATCGCGGTCTTGCGCACCCGGAACAGGTGGGGCTCGACCTTGGCGAGCCCGATCTGGTGCATCTGGTCGGGAATCACGCGAACGCGGTCGCCACTCTTGCCGGCCACCATGGCGATCGCGGCCGTGGCCCAGCCACACGCGACGGCAGCGACCAGCATCGCGGCCGCGACGGCACCCAGGCCGTGGGGGCGGATCGAGCGTCGACGGCCGGGCCTCATCAGCGCCCGCTCGCGATGCGGTCGATCAGCAGCCCGCCGCCGGTGACGACGCGCTCGCCGGGGGCGAGCCCCTCGACGATCTGCACCATGCGCTGATCGACGGCACCGACGGTCACCGGCCGCAGCTCGAGGGTGCGATCGTCGCGCGCCACCCACACCCGTGCGCCGTGGCCCTCGATGATAACGGCATCCTGGGGAACGCCGGCGGCGAGCACGATCCCGTTGGTCGCGATGGTGACGCTCGCCAGCATCTCGGGCTTGAGCAGCCCGTCGGCGTTGTCGATGTCGGCGCGCACCAGCAGCCGCCGGCTGACGCCGTCGATCTCCGCCGCCACGTAGTCGATGCGGCCGGTGAAGACGCGGTCCGGATGGGCCGGCACCGTGAAGGAGAGCGGCTGCCCGACGCGGATCTTGCCGGCCTCGGTCTCGCGCACATAGGCGCACAGTCGCACGGTGGCGAGATCGCCGATCACCAGCACCGGCTCGCTGGCGCCCGCGGTGATGTATTGGCCGGGGCCGATGCGGCGCTGCATCACCACGCCCGACAGGGGGGCACGCACCGCCATCTCCGGATCGATGCGGCCTTCGGCCTCCAGCCGCGCCACCGCGGCGTCGTCCGCGCCCAGGAGCCGCAGGCGATCGCGGGCGACGTCGCGCGCCGTCTCGGCGGCCCGCAGATCGCCGAGCGCGGCGGCGAGCGTCGCCTGGGCCTGCTGCGCCTCCTTGAGCGGCGCCGCTCGCGCCTCGACGAGATCGCGGCTGCGGCGGTCGGCGATGCGGGCGAAGTCGAGCGCGGCGTGCGCCTTGGCGAGACCCGTCACGGCCGCCACATGGGCGTTCTGAGCCTGCACCATGTCGTTGGCCTCGACCACGAACAGGGTGCGGCCGGGCGTGACGGCGTCGCCGATCCGCACGTCGATGCGGGTCACCCGCCCCGCATAGGGAGAGAAGATCGGAGTGGTCCGGTCCTCGTCGATCTGGATCTTGCCCTCGGTGACGTGCTGCGAGCGGAACGCCCGCTCGGCCACCGGCTGCACCGTCAGGGTGGCCCATTCGGCGTCCTTGGGGCGGTAGAAGCCGGTGCGTTGCAGCGACGCGACGACGCCCGGCACCACGGCGGCGCCCGACCCCATCGGATGGCTCGTCACCCGCCAGGTCGCGCCAGCACCGGCCGCGACCGCGAGCAGCAGCGCCACGCCCCCGATCCGCCACTGCCAGGCGAAACGGGCCGGCGCACCGCCCGGAACGAGGCGCACCTCCGTCATGGCGCGATTTGCCGGGCTGACCCCGGCGCCGAGACGCACGCCCGGTCGGGCCGAACGGTCACGGCCTCCGACGAGACGCGCCGCAAGGGGACGGTCGATGGCATGCTGCGCGTTCCGCTGATTGGACGTTCGGGTGAGATACCGATGTCGAGACGAGCCCGCGCCGGCGGATCGAAAGAGCGGCCGGCCATCCCCCAGCAGCCGGCCGTCTTACATAAGGCTGACGCTAACCCTCTCGCCTTACACGAACCTTACAACGAGCTGACGACGGCGTCCTGCGGCCCTGCATAGGGGCGCAGCGGCGACGCGCCGCAGCGATGCATCACCGCGGCGACGGCGGCCGGCGGCGCCGCGACCCCGGACCGGGGCGAAGCTGAACGTTTCTTCAGGAAGAACCCACGTTGTCGCCCTCAGAACGCGGTGCGAAGCCGCGTTCCGAAGATCGACACCGGCCCGCGGTCGGTGTTGTAGGCCGGGTTGGCGATGACCTGATAATCCAGGGTCACGCGCCAGCTCGCCACCGGCAGACTGTAATAGACCTCGACGATCTTCTCGAGTCCCGGATTGGGCAGCTTGCCGTCGCCGAGGATGGCGGTGAGCCCGCCGGCGTCCAGATAGGCGATGTGCGAGGCGCCGATCTGGTTGACCACGCCGGCGATGCCGACCGTGTCGTCGGGCCGCCCCCAGAGCCGCCCGGACAGAGCGGCGCCCAGCACCGCGGTGCGGTCGACGTCCGTGAAGGCGTTGGTCTCCAGCTCGCGATCGTTGAAGCCGGCGCGGGCGAACACCCCGATGTCACGGGTGATCTGCTGCTCCAAGTTGGCCGAGAGGCCGGTCTTGCCGGTGTAGCGCCGCACCGCGGCAAGCTCCGGCGTCGTGCCGGTCGCCTGGCCGAGCAGCACGGCGTCCTCGAAACGCCCGAGCCGGGCGCGGCTGAGGAAGCCGGTGACGGCGAGCTTGCCCGGCCGCCCCCACAAGGTGTAACGGCGCTCCACCTCGCCGATGAGCTGGAACTGCTGGAAGGTCGGATCGAGATCGGTGCTGTTGGGGACCTTCGGCAGGTCGAACACCCCGGCCCGCACGGTCCACGGCCCGCGATACCACTCGACCGCGGCCCCATAGGTGAAGGCCCAGGCATCGGCCGCATAGTCGAAGGTGGCGGTGTCGACCACGGCCCAGTTCAGGAAGTCGGTGCGCGGATCGTGCGCATACTTGTTGGTGTCGAAGATGTCGACGCTGGAGAACTTGCCGACGGTGAACACCAGCCGGTCGGACGACTGGCTGCCGCCAAACTGGTTGGCTCCGCCCACGACCTTCTCGATCTCGCCGCCGAGATCGATGGTCTGACGCAAGAACGTCCGGGTCAGCCGTGCATACGGATAGGCGGAGCCGACCTTGTAGGCTTCGGCGCTGGGGAAGCCGGCGATGCCGAAGGTGTTGCTCAGGCCGAAGCCCTGATCGATCTCGGGGTTCACCCACAGCTCGGCGCCCTCCCACAGCCGCGCCCCGAGATAGAAGGTGACGTCCCAGGTCTGCCGCCCGATGTTGGGCTGGAAGCTGTTCGGCCCCGAATAGGGCGATCGGAACGGCGCCGCATACTGGATCGTGAAGGTGCTCTGGCCATGGAAGCGGATGCGGTCCTGCTCCAGCGGCAAGAGGCCGTCGGACAGCAGGTTCGGGATCTTGGTGGCCTCGCCGATGTGGTAGTTCAACCCCAGCCGGATGCTGTGGAGCGAGAGGTCCGACGACACGGTGTGGCCGACCGTGGGCCACGCCACCTGCTGGGCGCCGAAGCCCGTGTAGAGATACTCGGCCCGCGCCGTCCAGGCCGGCGACAGTGGAATCTCGACGCCGCCGCCCACCGCATAGCCGAGCCGCCACAGCCTCGCCGCCACGGTGCCGTCGGTCTCCTCCTCGCCGAGCGCCGCGCCCGGATTGGTGGTGAGGCTCAGCCGGTCGTAGCTCCAGGCGAAGCCGGCGGTGCCGTAGAGGAGCCAATGATCGAACGCATAGCCGATCCGCCCGCGCACCGTACCCGACAGGATCGATCGCGCGGTCAGCTCCACGGGGCCGGCCGCGGAGGTCTCGAACGGGCGGGCGCCGCCGATCAGGTTCGGGGCCGACACGTCGGCCTCGATGCCGAGCATCAGCCGCGACGGAAGCACATGCGTATAGCCGGCTTGCAGGCCGAGGCTGTAGCTCCCGGTGCCCTTGAACGCCTCGTAGGCATTGAACATGTCGACGGTGCCGGCCGACACGCCACCGGCGGTGTCCACCGCCGACCAGTCCGAGCGGCCGGTGGCGTAGCCGAAATGAGCGCCGAGATGGAAGCCGTTCCAATCGTACGGTGCCGGCGAAGACGGTAACCATGACGGACGCGGCTGGAGATCGGCCGCCGACGCAAAGTTGGACGCGCCGACGATCAGTGCGAGACCTGAAGCCGTGTTGAGAATGCGTCGCGTCACCAGCATGACACCCTCGACGAAACAAAGTCTTGCGGGGACCTAAGACATGGCCGGCTGCCGTTGGCCAGTATGGCACGGCAGCACGACATGCGTTCGGTCGTGATGTGTCGTGGACGCAACAGCACCACTGCGCGTGGCGCCTGTCGACACGCTCTCCCACCTGTCGCAACAGCGTGAAAGCCCCTCCGCGACGGGGCGGGACGCCTACGACTCCGTGACGATTGCACGACAGTGCCGCGACGCCGGCGGCGTCAGCCTCCTGTCAGTCGTCCGGTCGCAGATTGCACCCGACGATCGATCGGCCACATCGGATCTCGATCGGCCGACACCCAACTCACAATGCGATTGATTTCCATGCGGAATGCCTTGCCTCGCGCCCCCCTCGGACTCGCTGCGGCCGCCCTGCTGCTGGCCGCCGCGCCGGCCTGGGCGGGCGACGACATCAACCTGTCACAGACCCAGATCGAGCGCGTCGGCATCGAGACGTCGCGGGTCGAGGAGCGCGCTGCGTCGCTGGGCCTGCGGTTTCCGGCGCGCGTTGTGGTGCCACCCAATCGCACCCGGCTGATCAACGCGCCGCTCGGCGGCCGCATCGAGACCATGGCGGTGCGCATCGACGAGCCGGTGCGAACCGGCCAGGTGCTGGCCGAACTACAGAGCCCGGCATTGGCGCAGGCACAGGCCGAGTTCCTGGTGGCCTTGAGCAAGGAGCAGCTCTTGCGCGAGACCTTCGAGCGCGAGCAGTCGCTCGCCCCGGCCGGCGCCGTGCCGCGCAAGCAGGTGATCGCCACCGGGAACGAATACGCCCAGGCGCGCGCCACCACGGCCGAGCGCCGGCAGGCGCTGCGCCATTACGGGATGAGCGAGGCGGCGATCGACGAGATCGCCTCGACCCGCGCACTCGATTCACGGCTCGTCGTCACCGCGCCGGCCGACGCGGTGGTGATCGAGTCGATGGCGGCCCCCGGCCAGACCGTCGAGGCGCTCGCATCGCTCTATCGCCTGGCTCAGCTCGATCAGCTCTGGATGGAGATCCAGGTGCCGGCGGCCCGCGCCGCGAAGTTCAAGGCGGGCGCCGCCGTGACCATCGAGGACAGCACCGTCCAGGGCCGCGTGGTCTCGGTCGGCGCCACCGTCGATCAGACCGCCCAGACCGTGACGGTGCGGGCCGAATGCACCATCGCCTGCAACACGCTGCGGCCCGGCCAGGTGATCGAGGCGCGGATCGCGCCGAACGGCGGGAGCGAAGCCGAATGGCGGGTGCGAGCGGGATCGGTGGTCCGGCGTGGCAGCGACACCTTCGTGTTCGTGCAGACGCCGACCGGCTTCGTGGCCACCCCGGTGGTGGTGCACGAGGAGATGCCGGAGTTCACCGTGGTGAGCGGCGGGTTCCAGGGTGGCGAGAAGATCGCGGTCCGCGGTCTGGCGGCGCTGAAGGGCGCCTGGCAGGGTCT
Source organism: Rhodoplanes serenus (assembly GCA_009720755.1). Classification (GTDB taxonomy): domain Bacteria; phylum Pseudomonadota; class Alphaproteobacteria; order Rhizobiales; family Xanthobacteraceae; genus Rhodoplanes; species Rhodoplanes serenus. The sequence continues at coordinate 12,030 of WNKV01000017.1, read as the reverse complement.
CGGGGGCGTCGACTGATGCTCGACCGCCTCGTCGAATTCTCGCTGGCCCATCGCCTGCTGGTCGTGCTCGCCACCTTGGTTCTGATCGGCGCCGGAACCTATGCGTTCCAGCAGCTTCCGATCGACGCCTTCCCGGACGTGTCGCCCGTCCAGGTCAAGGTCATCGCCAAGGCGCCGGGCATGACGCCCGAGGAGGTCGAGACCCGCGTCACCGCTCCGCTCGAGCTGGAGCTGCTCGGCATCCCCCACAAGAGAATCCTGCGCTCGGTCACCAAATACGCGCTCGCCGACGTCACCGTCGACTTCGAGGAGGGCGTCGACATCTACTGGGCCCGCAATCAGGTGGCGGAGCGTCTCGCCGGCGTCGTCAAGGACATGCCGGCCGGGGTCGATGCCGGGTTGGCGCCGATCACCACGCCGCTCGGCGAGATGTTCATGTTCACCATCGAGGGCGGCGACCTGTCGCTCGCCGAGCGTCGCACGCTGCTCGACTGGACGATCCGGCCGGCGCTGCGCACCCTACCCGGCGTCGCCGACGTCAACTCGCTCGGCGGCCATGTGCGCAGCTTCGAGGTGGTGCCCGACAATCTCGCCATGGCGGCGCGCGGCATCTCGGTCGAGATGCTCCAGAAGGTGCTCGGGGCCAACAACCGCAGCGGCGGCGCCGGCCGCCTCGCCGAGGGCGAGGAGGTGCTGCTGGTGCGCGTCGACGGCGGCGTCAAGGCGCTCGACGATCTGCGCGCCATTGTGGTGGCGGCCCGCGACGGCGGCATCGTCCGGGTCGGCGACGTGGCGGAGGTGCGCATCGGCAGCATCACCCGGTACGGCGCCGTCACCCGCGACGGTGTCGGCGAGGCCGTGCAGGGCCTGGTGCTGGGCCTGCGCGGCGCCAATGCCCGCGACGTCGTGCAGAGCGTCCGCGCCAAGCTCGCCGAGCTGAAGCCGACACTGCCGCCCGGCGTCGAGCTACGCATCTTCTACGACCGCGGCGACCTCGTCTCGCGCGCGGTCGGCACCGTCACCCGCTCGCTGATCGAGGCGATCGTGCTGGTGATGGTGCTGCTGGTGCTGTTCCTCGGCGACTGGCGGGCGGCCCTGGTGGTCTCCGCCACCCTGCCGCTGTCGGCGCTGGCCACCTTCGTGCTGATGCGTCAGGTCGGCATGTCGGCCAACCTGATGAGCCTCGGCGGCCTCGCCATCGCCATCGGCATGCTGATCGATGCCTCGGTGGTGGTGGTCGAGAACATCGTGGCGCATCTGGAGCACGACAAGCACCACACCCGCGTGCCCTTCCTGCACCGCATCTTCCACGCCATGCGCGAGGTGGCGGTGCCGGTCACCTCCGGCATCACCATCATCATCATCGTGTTCCTGCCGCTGATGTCGTTGCAGGGCCTGGAGGGCAAGCTGTTCATTCCGGTGGCGCTCGCCATCGTGTTCGCCCTGGCGAGCTCGCTGCTGCTGTCGCTCACCGTGATTCCGGTGCTCGCCTCGTTGCTGCTGCGTCCCGGTGGCCACGGCGAGACCTGGCTGGTGCGACGCACCGGCGCCCTCTACGAGCCGGTGCTCGGCTTCGCGCTGCGCCGCGAGAAGACCGTGCTGATCGCTGCCGTGGTCGCCTTCGTGGCGACCGCCTTCGCCTATGGCCAGCTCGGCAAGACCTTCATGCCGGTGATGGAGGAAGGCACCCCCATCGTCGGTGTCGAGAAGCTGCCGTCCATCGGGCTCGACCAGAGCCTGGCGATGGACCTGAAGATCCAGACCGCCATCATGGCCGATGTACCGGAGGTGACCGGCATCGTGGCGCGCACCGGCTCGGACGAGCTCGGGCTCGACCCGATGGGGTTGAACCAGACCGACACCTATCTGCTGCTCAAGCCGACCGAGGAGTGGCGCCGCCCGGGCGACAAGGAGTGGCTCGTCGGCGAGCTGCGCAAGTCGCTCTCCCAGATGCCGGGTGTCGGCTTCAGCTTCACCCAGCCAATCGAGATGCGCGTGCAGGAGATGATCATCGGCGCCCGCGGCGACGTGGTGGTGAAGATCTTCGGCCCCGAAATTCCGGTGCTCAACGATCTCGCCGAGCGCATCACCGACGTCCTCAAGGCGATCCCCGGGTCGCAGGATGCCCGCACCACCCTCAACACCGGCAGCCAGTATCTCGGCGCCCGCATCGACCGGCTGCGCGCCGGCCGGCTCGGGCTCGACGTCGATGGCCTCACCGAGGCGTTGCGCACCCAGATCGAGGGCAAGACGCTCGGCATCGTGGTCGAGGAGGGGCGGCGCACCCCGGTGCTCTTGCGCGGCACCGAGGCGCTGCGCGAGTCGCCGGTGCGGTTCGGCGACATCAGCCTGGTGCTCGCCGATGGCAAGGCGGTGCCGCTGACCAGCGTCGCCAAGCTGGAGCGGGTCGACGGGCCGGTGAAGATCGACCGCGAGAATGGCCGCCGGCTGGCGCTGGTGCAGAGCAATGTCGGCGGTCGCGATCTCGTCGGCTTCGTCGACGAGGCCAAGCGGCTGGTCGCCGAGAAGGTGCCGCTGCCGGAGGGCTACACCCTCACCTGGGGCGGCCAGTTCGAGAACCAGCAACGCGCCGCCGCCCGGCTCGGCATCGTGGTGCCGATCGCGCTGGTGATGATCTTCCTGCTCCTGTTCGCCACCTTCGTGTCGGTGCGTCAGGCCGTGCTGGTGTTCGTCAACATCCCGTTCGCGCTGATCGGCGGGGTGTTCAGCCTGCTCGCCTCCGGCGAGTACCTGTCGGTGCCGGCATCGATCGGCTTCATCGCACTGCTCGGCATCGCGGTGCTCAACGGCCTGGTGCTGGTGTCGTGCTTCAACCAGCTCCGCGACGAAGGCATGGCGATCGACGAGATCGTCGTCACCGGGGCGCGCCGGCGGCTGCGGCCGATCCTGCTCACCGCCAGCATCACGGCCTTCGGCCTGGTGCCGCTGCTGTTCGCCGAGGGGCCGGGCTCCGACGTGCAGCGGCCGCTCGCCGTCGTGGTGATCGGCGGGCTGGTCAGCTCCACAGCGCTGACCCTGCTGATCTTGCCGATCCTCTATCGCCGCTTCGGCCTGCCGAAGGAGCGCCGCGCATGAGCCCGACCCAGACTCATCTCGCCCTCATCCTGCGTGTGCCGGCTGCCCTCGAAGAGGCGATCGAGGGCCTGTTGCTGGAGAACGACGCCGCCGCGAGCGCCGGCTTCGTGTCGCGCGACGTGCGTTTCCACGGCGATGCGGCCGCCTATCAGACCATCATCGAGCAGGTGCGCGGCTACACCCGCATGGTGGAGATCACCATCGGGCTGCCGGAGGTGGAGATCCGCGCCCTGCTGACCTCCCTGCGGGAGACCTTCCCGGGTCGCGGCCTCACCTTCCATGTGGTGCCGATCGTCGAGGCCGGTCCGATCGGCTGAGCGGTGGCCGCGGACGAACCGCGACCACCCGTCACAGCTCAGAAATGTGCCGTCAGCCGCAGCAGCGCCTGCACCCGCTCGTAGTTGACGAGATCGAGCGAGGCCGGATCGCCGACGGCCTTGCCGGCCACCTGATAGTTCACCGTGCCCGACAGGCCGAGCATCTTCGACAGCTTCATCGAGAAGGTGGGGCCGACATAGAGCGCTTCGCCGCACAGCCGGTCGATGCCCATGCCGTTATAGGCGCGCAGATAGCGCGCCTCGCCGCCGACCAGCACGTTCGGCATGAGCTGCCACGACAGCGCCCCATGGATGGCCACCTCGGAATCGTGCCCCCACGCCCGGGTGCCGAGGAACCGCGACGTGCCGCCCGAGTAGCCGAGATTGACGGCCCCGAACAGCTTGTCCGGAATGATCTCCTTGTCCATCAGCAGCGAGGCGACAATGCCGTAGCTCTCGGTGCGCTGGCCGGTCATCTCGTCGATCAGGCCCCAGATCGGCTCGACATTGACGGTGAGGCCGAACGGCGCGACATGCCGGTCCAGCACCTTGTAGCGGACCTCGAAGGACGCCTCGTGCAGACCGGCCTCGCCATGGTCGTCGATGCCGGGGACGCCGCGGATGCGATGCGACCCGAAGGTGAAGCCCGGCGCGATGCGCAGGTTGTCGGTGACCGTGTATTTCAGGTGCACATGGGTGCCGGTGGAGAAGAACGTCCCGAACCGCTTGCCGATCCCGGAGAAGGTCTCCAGCTCCAGCTCCAGATCGCCCTTGTCGCCGATGTCGGACCCCATGGTGATGCCGAAGATGTGCTCGGTGTCGACCTCGTCGTGACGGTTCCCGGCGGCCGCCGCGACCGCGACGCCACCGCTCCACAGCAGCGCGACCCCGGCGATCGCCCCGACGCGCAGTCGCGCGTGCCCTCTGCCTCGCCCCCGTGTCGCGGGTCCGCTCCCAGTCCTGCGCTCGTCCATCATCCCCCGTCCCCCTCTGCGGTCCGTGTGGCGGCCCGCGGCTCCGATGCGTGACCGAGCGGCTCGCTCGCGTCAATTATAATACCTTTAAGGTCAATAGGTTGGAATTAGTCCAAGGCGATCCTCCGGGTTACTCGGCAGGGCTGCGGCTCGCCGCCGGCGCGGTGCGTCGGCGCGCCAGCATGCCGTGACGCGGGGCCAGCAGCGCGGCGGCGACGAACTGCGCGGCCTGCACCAGCACGATCGCGGCGCCGGGCGCAGCGTCGACATGGAAGCTCACCAGCGTTCCGACGATCGCCGACGCGACCGCCGTCGACGCCGCGATCACCAGCATGCGGCCGAAGCGATCAGTCAGCATGTACGCCGTGGCCCCGGGGCCGATCAGCATGGCGACCACCAGGATGATGCCCACCGCCTTCAGCGACGCCACGATGGTGAGGGCCAGCAGCACCAGCAGGCCGTAATGCAGCGTCCGCACCGGCAGCCCGATGGTACGGGCGTGGCCGGGATCGAAGCACCAGACCAGCAGGTCGCGCCACCGCACCAGCACCACGACGAGCGTGCCGCCGGCCACGATCGCGGTCTCGATCAGGTCGCGCGTGCTGGTGCCGAGCACATTGCCGAACAGGATGTGGTCGAGATGCTGGTCGGTGTCCACCTTGGTGAACAGCACCAGGCCGAGCCCGAACAGGCCGGAGAACACGATGCCCATCACGGTGTCCTCCTTGATCCGGCTGTTCTGCTTCAGATAGCCGGTGAGGAGCGCACAGGAGAGCCCGGCCGCGAAGGCGCCCAGCACGAGCGGCAGGCCCGCCACATAGGCGAGCACGATGCCGGGCAGCACCGCATGCGAGATGGCGTCGCCCATCAGCGACCAGCCCTTGAGCACCAGATAGCAGGACAGCACGGCGCAGACGGCGGCGACCACGACCGACACGGCGAGGGCGCGCTGCATGAACGGATAGGCGAGCGGGCCGGTGATCCAGTCGAGCATCGTCGTCATCGCACGCCCCCCGCCGAGACGACGTCGCGCGCGGTGGCACGGCGGCGCGCCGCCAGAAGGCCGTGCTTCGGAGCCAGCAGGAAGGCGGCGAGGAACAGCAGCGTCTGCAACGACACGATGACGCCGCCGGTCGCCCCGTCGAGGAAGTAGCTGAGATAGGCGCCGACCGCGCTGGTGGCGACACCGATCGCCACCGCGAGCCCGATCAGACGGCCGAAGCGATCGGTGAGAAGGTAGGCGGTCGCGCCAGGGGTCACCACCATGGCGATGACCAGGCACGCCCCCACGGTCTGGAGCGCCGCCACCGTGCACGCGGCGAGCAGCGTGAAGAACACCACCTTCAGGGCCGTCACCGGCAGGCCGATGCTGCGCGCATGCGCCTCGTCGAAGAAGGTCACCATCAGGTCCTTCCAGATCACCGCCATGATGGCGAGCGACGCGACCGCGATGATCACCACCTGCACGACGTCCTCGTCCGCGATGGCGAGGATGTTGCCGAGCACGATGGTCTGGATGCTGACCGTGGTCGGCCGCATCGAGGCGATCAGCAGGCCGAGGGCGAACAGCGTGGTGAAGACGAGGCCGATGACGGCGTCCTCGCGCAACCGCGTCTGGCGGCGGACGAACAGCATGGCGAGCGCGGCGAGAAGGCCCGCCGCAAAGGCCCCGACCGAGAACGGCGCGCCGACGATCGCCGCCACGGCGACACCGGGAACGATCGAATGGGCGAGCGCGTCCCCCATCAGCGACCAGCCCTTGAGCATCAGGAAGGCGGAGAGGAACGCGCAGGTGCCGCCGACCAGCGCACTGACCCAGATGGCCTTGCGCATGTACTCGTACGCGAAGGGCACCAGCAGCTCGGCGACGAGCCCGTCCATGGGCGCCTCCTCAGGCGTGGCCGTTGTGGCGCGGCGCGGCCGCCGGGGCCTCCGGGGCCGCGTCGTCCTCGGCGGGCGCCTCGCCATAGAAAACCAGCGGCTGCTCGTCGTCGGTGAGCACCGTCAGGCGGCGGCGATCGGCATCGCGATGCAGCGCGGCACCGCCGAGGCGGAGATTGCGCAGCGCACCCCCGAAGGTGCGCATCAGGTTGGCCTCGGTGAACACCTCGGCGGTCGGCCCCGCCGCTACCACGGTGCGGTCGAGCAGCACGACGTGGTCGCAGAAGGTCGGCACGCTGCCGAGATCGTGGGTGGAGACCAGCACGAGCTGCCCGTCGTCGCGCAGCTCGCGCAAGAGCGCCACGATGGCCGCCTCGGTGGTGACGTCGATGCCGGTGAACGGCTCGTCGAGCAGCACGATGCGGCTCTTCTGGGCGAGGGCACGCGCCAGGAACACCCGCTTCCTCTGCCCGCCCGACAATTCGCCGATCTGGCGACGGCGAAACGCCGTCATGCCCACCCGATCGAGCGCGGCATCGACCGCGGCCCGATCGGTGCGCGACGGGATGCGGAAGAGGTTCATGTGGCCGTAGCGGCCCATCATGACCACATCCTCCACCAGCACCGGGAAGCTCCAGTCGACCTCCTCGCTCTGCGGCACATAGGCGACGAGGTTGGCCTTCAGGGCCGCGGCGACCGGCAGCCCGCCCAGCCGCACGCGGCCGGCCGACGGCCGGACGAAGCCCGTGATGGTCTTGAACAGGGTCGACTTGCCGCTGCCGTTGACGCCGACCAGGGCGCAGATGCAGCCGAAATCGAGCGCCAGGGAGGCGTCGCGCAGCGCCGTGAAGCCGTTCGGATAGGTGACGGTCAGGCGATCGACCAGGAGACCGTCGCCACGCGGGGCCAGTGGAGCGGCGGGCGGGACATCGACGCGGCGGGGTGCGCTCATAAGCCGAACCCCTTGGCGATGGTGTCCACCGTCACCTTCAGCAGATCCAGATAGGTCGGCACCGGGCCGCCCTCGGCGCTCAGCGAGTCGACATAGAGCACGCCGCCGTAGCGGGCGCCGGTCTCGCGCGCCACCTGCCGGGCCGCACGATCCGAGATGGTGCTCTCCGAGAACACCACCGGCACCTTGTTGGCGCGCACGAGATCGATGACCTTGCGGACCTGGCGCGGCGTGCCCTGCTCGTCGGCGTTGATAGGCCACAGATAGGCTTCACGCAGCCCGTAGTCGCGGGCCAGGTAGCTGAACGCCCCCTCGCTCGTCACCAACCAACGCTGCGCCTCCGGGATGCCGGCGAGGCGCTGCCGCAGCGGTGTGTCGAGCGCCCGGATTCGCTCCGCGTAGGCGGCCGCGTTGGCGTCGTAGACGGCGGCATTGGCGGGGTCGTGCGTCGCCAGCGCCTTGCGGATGTTCTCGACATAGACGAGCGCATTGGTCGGCGACATCCAGGCGTGCGGGTTCGGCTTGCCGGAATACGGCCCCTCGCGGATGCCCATCGGGGCGATGCCGTCGGTCACCACCACGCTCGGCACCTCGCGCACATTGGCGAAGAACGACTCGAACCAGCGCTCGAGGTTGAAGCCGTTCCACAGCACCAGGTCGGCGCTCTGGGCGCGCACGATGTCCTGCGGGGTCGGCTGGTAGTCGTGGATCTCGGCGCCCGGCTTGGTGATCGACACGACCTCGGCACGGTCGCCGGCGACGTTGCGGGCGATGTCCTGGATCACCGTGAAGGTGGTGACGACACGGAACGGCTTGCGCTCCGGGGTCTGCGCCGCGGCGGCGCGAGGATCGACGGAGATGGCGGCCAGAAGCACAAGCCCCGAGACCACGGCCATGCCCCAGCCCCTGGCCACCTCCCGGGCGGCGCCGGCCCAGCCGGCCGGCCGGCGCGTTCTCCCGGCTCTCGTCGTCATCGAAGCCCTCCCGTGGTCCCGGCCCTATGCGCCACTACCTATTGCAAACTGTTCGCAACAAGAGTGCAGCAACCCGCCACGCGAGTCAACGTTCTTGCAAATGATTTGCAAAAAGCGACCGAACGCCGCACCTCGGGGAGCGGCGCGGCGGTGCCGTGCCACGCCTGCCGCACGGGCGAGACAGCGCAATGGTCGGAGAGGGGATCGGGGGCCGCCGCAGCGGCGGAAGAGCCGGCGCCTACTCGGCCGGCGCTACTCGGCCGGCACTGTCGACGGCCCGCCGGCGCGGGCCGCCTGGCCGCGGCCCCACCAGCGCCGGTGCAGGCGATCGAGCATGAGATAGATCACCGGCGTCGTGTAGAGGGTGAGGATCTGCGACACCACGAGGCCACCCATGATGGTGATGCCGAGCGGGCGGCGCAGCTCCGAGCCCGGCCCGGTGGCGAGCACCAGCGGCAGCGCGCCGAGCAGCGCCGACATGGTGGTCATCAGGATCGGCCGGAAGCGCTCGATGCAGGCCTCGTGGATGGCGCGCTCGGGCGGCAGCCCGCGGGCGCGCTCGGCCTCCAGGGCGAAGTCGACCAGCATGATGCCGTTCTTCTTGACGATGCCGATCAGCAGAATGATGCCGATGAAGGCGATCACCGTCAGCTCGGCGCGGAAGAGCTGCAAGGCCAAGAGCGCGCCGAGGCCGGCCGACGGCAGCGTCGAGATGATGGTCAGCGGGTGGGCGAGGCTCTCGTAGAGCACGCCGAGCACGATGTAGACGGCGAGCAGCGCCGCCAGGATCAGCAGCGGCTGCGCCCCGGTGCTCTGGGCGAACGCCTTGGCGTCGCCGGCAAAGTCGGTGCGCAGCGAATCCGGCAGATGCATCTCGGCCACCGCCTGGCGGATTCCGGCGGTCGCCACCGCGATCGGCGTGTCGGCGGTGAGGTTGTAGGTGATGGTGACGGCCGGGAACGGCCCCTGGTGGTTGACCACCAGGGGCGCCAGGCCGCGCTCGAAGCGGGCCACCGCCGAAAGCGGCACCTGCACGCCGCGCGACGCCTGCACATAGACGCGGTCGAGATCGGACGGATCGCGCTGATACGCGGGATCGACCTCCAGCACGACGCGGTACTGGTTGCGCTGGGTGAAGATGGTCGACACCTGCCGCTGCGAGAAGGCGTTGTTGAGCGCGTCGCTGATCTCCTTGACGTCGACCCCGAGGCGCGCCGCGGCGACGCGGTCGATTACCACGTCGGCCTGGAGCCCCCCCTGCTCGCGGTCGGTCGACACGTCGATGACACCGGGCACCCGGCCGATGCGCTCCTGCACCTTCGGCACCCAGGCTTGCAGCTCGTCGAAGTTCGGCCCCCACAGGGTGAACTGATACTGCGAGCGGCTGGAGCGGCCGCCGACGCGAACGTCCGAGGCCGCGAACATGAAGACGCGCACCCCCGGGATGCCCATCAGCTTCGGGCGCAGCCGGTCGACGACGCGCTGGGCCGGCACGCCGCGCTCGGCGAGCGGCTTGAGGCTGATGAACAGCCGGCCGTTGTTGACCGAACCGCTCCAGCCGGAGCCACCCACCGAGGAGCCGACACCGGCGACCGCCGGATCGGCCAGCACGATCTCGGTGGCGCGCTGCTGGAGCTGGAGCATCTCCTGATACGAGACGTCGGTCGCAGCCGTGACGCCGCCGAAGATCAGCCCCGAGTCGTCCTGCGGGATGAAGCCCTTCGGCGTCACCACGTAGAGATAGACGGTGAGCCCGATGGTGAGCAGGAGCGACAGCACCGCCATGAAGCGATGGCGCAGCACCACGTCGAGGCTGCGCCCATAGGCGCGGATCAGCACCCCCATGGTGCCGTCGACGATGCGGTCGAGCCGGGTGCCACCGCCGCCCGGCCCGCGGCGGACATGGTGGGCGCAGATCATCGGCGTCACCGACAGCGACACCACGGTGGACACCGCAATGGCGACCGCCAGCGTCACCGAGAACTCGCGGAAGAAGCGGCCGACGATGCCCCCCATGAACAGGATCGGGATGAAGGCGGCGATCAGCGACAGGCTGATCGACACCACCGTGAAGCCGATCTGGCGCGCCCCCTCCAGCGCCGCGGCGAGCGGCGAGCGGCCCTTCTCCAGGTTGCGGAAGGCATTCTCGATCATCACGATGGCGTCGTCGACCACGAAGCCGACCGAGACGATCAGCGCCATCAACGACAGGTTGTTGATCGAGTAGCCGAGCGCCCACATGGCCGCGCAGGTGCCAGCGAGCGACAGCGGCACCGTGATGCCGGCCGCGACGGTGGCGGCGCCATGCCGGATGAACACGAACACCACCAGCATCACCAGCGCGATCGTCACCGCTAGGGTGACCTGCATATGGTGGATGCTCGCCCGGATGGTCTCGGTGCGGTCGGTGAGAACCGAGATTTCGAGATCGGCCGGAATCCAGCGCCGCAGCTCGGGCAGCAGCGCGCGGATATGGTCCACCATGGCGATGACGTTGGCGTCCGCCTGCTTGGTGATGATCAGCAGCACCGCCGGCTGGCGGTTGAACCAGGCGGCCGAGCGGCTGTTGCGGGTGCTCTGCTCGACGGTCGCGACCGCCGAGAGCCGCACCACGGCGCCGTCGCGGGCGCGCACCACGATGTTCTCGTAGTCGGCGACGTCACGGAGCTGGGCGTTGAGCCCGATGGTCTCGCCGAGCCGATGGCCGTCGAAGGTGCCGAGCGGCCCGGTCGCGTTGGCGTCGACGATGGCGTTGCGGACGTCCTCCAGCGCGATCCCCATGGAGGCGAGCGCGACGGGATCGACCCGCACCCGCATGGCCGGCTGCTCGGCGCCCGACACGTTGACCTCGGCGACGCCGTCCACCTGGGCGATGCGCTGGGCGATCACCGTGTCGGCGACGTCGTAGATGGCGCTCGGCCGCAGGGTCGGCGAGGTCAGCGCCAGGATCAGGGCGGGCGCCGCGGCGGGATTGAGCTTGCGGAAGGTCGGCCGCGCCGGCATGTCGCCCGGCAGATCGGCGAGCGCCGCGTTGATGGCGGCCTGCACGTCGCGCGCGGCGCCGTCGACATTGCGGCCGAGATCGAACTGCACGACGATCGAGGTGGTGCCGAGCGAGCTGGTCGACGTCATCTCGGTGACGCCGGGGATCTCGCCGAGCCGCCGCTCCAACGGCGCCGCGACGGTGGCCGCCATGATCATCGGGTCGGCGCCGGGCCGGCTCGCCGCCACCCGGATGGTCGGCAGGTCGACCGCCGGCAGGCTCGCCACCGGGAGCTGCTGATAGGCGACGAGCCCGATCAGGAACAGCCCGATGGCCAGCAGCGTGGTGCCGATCGGCCGGTGGATGAACGGCGCCGAAAAGTTCATGACGGCGCTCCGGACCCGAGCACCGCCTCTTCACTGCTCGCAACGTAGCAGGGCAGCGCCTCACCTCTTCCCGCCCGCGGGGAGAGGTCGACGGCCGCGCGATCAGCGCGGACGTCGGGTGAGGGAGCGCTTCCGTATCGCCGAGACACCCCCTCACCCGGCGCGGACCTGCGGTCCCCGCCACCCTCTCCCCGCCGGCGGGGAGAGGGAAACCGACCCGCGCACGCGAGCAACAAGCCCGCAGAGATTCGAACGGTGTCCACCGGGCTCGCGACGCGACAAGGCAGCGCCTCACCTCTCCCCGCCCGCGGGGAGAGGTCGACGGTCGCGCGATCAGCGCGGACGTCGGGTGAGGGGGCACGTCCGTATCGCCGAGACGCGGGCGCCCCCCCCCCCGCCCCGCGGGGCCCGCCCCCCCCACCCCCCCCCCCGGGGGGGGGGGGCCCGGGACGCCGCCGCGCGCCAGC
>WNKV01000016.1 GCA_009720755.1 Rhodoplanes serenus | reverse complement strand
CCGGTCGGGCTACGCCCTCCCTCCGCAACGAGCCCGGCGACCTCTCATCCTGATTGACGCTCCCACCTCATCTTGATCGCCGCGCGGCAGATAGTGGACGCGGAAGACAAGGAGCGACTGGTCGCGGCCTCGATGGAGCCTGGGGTGGTGGCCTCGGCGGTGGCGGGAGGCCGGGATCCACGTGAGCCAGCTGTTCCGGTGGCGGCAGCAGCTTTGTGGTACGGGACCGTCGGCCGGATTCGCCGAGGCGACGATCTTGCCTGAGCCTCGGGTGGCCGAAGACCCCAGCTCGGTTGCGGTGGCGCCGAGCGGATTGATTGAGGTGGAGTTCCCAGCGGCCCCTCGGTTGCGGGTTTCGGGTGTGGTCGATCCGGCGACACTGACGGCGGTGATCGACGCCTTGGCGAAGGCGGGCCGCCGATGACGCTTCCGATCCCGAATTGCGCGCGGGTTTGGCTGACGACGGGCCACACCGAACATGCGTAAGGGGTTCAACGGTCTGGCGCTTCAGGTCCAGAAGACTCTGCGGCGGGACCCACACAGCGGTCATCTGTTCGTCTTCCATGGGCGCAGGGTGGACTGATCAAGATCCTGTGGCACGACGGCCAGGGCTTCTGCCTGTTCGCGAAGCGGCTCGAACGCGGGCGGTTTCTGTGGCCGTCGTCGGCGGACGGGATGGTGGCGATCTCGGCGGCACAACTCGGCTATCGGTTGTCGGGGATCAACTGGCGTGCGCCCCAGTACACGTGGCGTCCCGACGCTGCGGGATGACGCGGTGCCTCGTCAGGGGCTCACAAAGGCATCGAGGTGTGATTCGATCAGCGGGTGATGCGCTCCACTGATTCGCCCTTGCCCGACGACGTCGAGACCCTGAAGCGCCTCGTGCTCACGCGCGACGCCGAGCTGGCCCTGGCCCGCGCCGAGATGTCGAGCGCGGAGGCGCTGATCGCCCATCTGCGGCTCGCGATCGAGAAGATGCGGCGCGAGCTCTACGGCCAGCGCAGCGAGCGCAAGGCCCGCCTCCTCGATCAGATGGAGCTCAGCTCGAGGAACTCGTATCTGCCGCGGCTGAGACGACCTCGCAGCCGAGACGGCGAGCGCGGCGGCAGGCGAGACGACGGTTCGGCCGCACATCGCAAGACGCCGGCCGGCAGGCCGTTCCCGGCGCATCTGCCGCGCGAGCGGGTCGCGGTGCCGGGCCCGACCACCTGCACGTGCTGCGGTTCCGGACGACTCGCCAAGCTCGGCGAGGACGTCACCGAGACGCTGGAGTCGGTGCCGCGACGCTGGAAGGTCGTGCAGATCGTGCGCTCACCTGCCGCGACTGCGAGACGATCAGCCAGGCGCCGGCGCCGTTCCATGTGCTGCCGCGCGGCTTCGCCCGGCCGAGCCTGCTCGCCATGATCGTGTTCGAGAAGTACGGGCAGCACCAGCCGCTGAACCGTCAGGCCGAGCACTATGGGCGGGAGGGCGTCGATCTGAGCCTGTCGACGCTCGCCGACCTGGTCGGCGACTGCGCCACGTTGCTGCGCCCGCTCACCCAGCCGCCGGCGCCGTCGCACCCGATCGCCCGTGGCCGTGCCGGCCCGGCGCTGCTCGCCCATGTGCTGGTCTCGAAGTACGGCCTGCACCTGCCTCTCAACCGTCAGAGCGCGGCCTATGCGCGCGAGGGCATCGGCCTCGACGTGTCGACGCTCGCCGACTGGATCGGCGCCGCCGCGGCGACGCTGATGCCACTGGTCGAGCCGCTTCGTACCCACGTGTTCGCAGCGGCGCGCATTCATGCCGACGACACGCCGGTGCCGGTGCTGGCCCAGGGCAAGACACGCACCGGCCGGTTGTGGACCTACGTGCGCGACGATCGTCCGTTCGGCGGCGACGCGCCGCCTGCCGCCGTGTTCTTCTACTCGCCCGACCGTGGCGGCGACCATCCTGAGGAGCACCTCGCACGCTTCGCCGGCTTGATGCAGGCGGACGCCTATGCGGGCTTCAACCGGCTCTACGCGGCGGCCCGCAAGCCGGGACCGATCACGGAGGCGGGATGCCGAGTAGGTGGGGATGTTGCCACCCCCACCCCTCACAGACCCGGACGTGCAGGTTTCCCGCATCCGGTTCTTCATGGAAGAGCTTCGCTCGCGACGACGTACTTGTGAATGATCTTGGCCTTCGGCAGGGGATGGCGGTCGAGATACTGACGGAGACGGGACCACAGGAAGTTGCCCCCTCCCCGCCGCGACAGCCACTTCTTCCAGATGCGCTCGACCTGGTGGAGATACCATCTGATGCGTCTGCCGTTTCCGGTGATGGCGTAGTAGGCGTAATGCCCCCGCACCATCCGGGACAGGTGAGCATGCTGGGCGGCGACCGATATGCCTCGGTTTTCTCGGCACCACTTCGACACGGCCGAGAGCGCCCGGGCGTACCGATCCTTCGCCGTCACTTGCCGCACCACGTTCTTGCCGTTCCGCGACATCCCCCATACGTGGGTGAACCCGAGGAAGTTGAACGCTGTCCCGTCCGTTGCCGGATGGCGATTGCCGCCCGGCCGTTTGAACCGGAAGTCCACGAACCGCGTCTTGTCCGGATGCAGGCTCAGCCCGAACCGGTCGAGACGTTTGCCGAGGACGTCGAGCGCACGCTTGGCGGAGAGGTGATCCTCGAACGCCATCACGACGTCATCGGCGTAACGCACCAGAATGCATCGCCCCTTCAGACGCGGCCGCACCACGGTCTCGAACCATTCATCCAGCACATAGTGAAGATAAATGTTCGCGAGCAATGGCGAGATCACGCCGCCTTGCGGAGTTCCTTCGGTCGTGCGGCTGGTCGTGCCGTTTTCCAGCACGCCCGCCTTCAGCCACTTGTCGATCATTCGACGAACCACGCCGTCGGTGACTCGTCGGTCGAGGAACGACCGCAGGGTGCCATGTGGGATGCTGTCGAAGTACTTGCGTATATCGATGTCCAGCACCCACCGCAGCCCCTGGGTCATGAAGCCGTCGCGCAGATCGCGCAACGCATCATGCGCCGACCGGCCGGGCCGGAAGCCGTACGAGCAAGGCAGGAAGTCCTCCTCGTAGATCGGCTCCAGCAGCATCGCGATCGCCCGCTGCGCCACCTTGTCTTCGAACGTCGGAATGCCGAGAGGCCTTTGCGACCCGTCCGCTTTCGGGATGTAGGCCCGCCGCACGGGCGGCGCGACGTAGCGGCCCGACCTGATGCGCGCGAGGAGGTCCTGAAGGTTGGCCTCGAGTTGCGCTTCGTAGGTCTCCGCCGTCACTCCGTCGATGCCGGGAGCGCCATCCTTCCGGACTTGTCCATAGGCTTCGCCCATCCATTCCATGTCGATGACGTGGTGCAGCGAGGAGAACGCCCGGTCGCGGTTCGCCCTCGCCATATTGGCTATCCATTGGCGTTTCGTGGACAGGTTCATGGGACTCAGAGTTCCCTCCCGTGTTTCCCGTCAATGGCTCTCTTCCATGGCGCCGCCCTTCCCTCCCGTGGGTCCCGGCGAGCCCGGTTCCCCACCTTCGTCGGTACTACGACGGCGCTACGACTTCCCGTCCGCGCAATCCCTGGTCGCTTATGTGTTCGCTTCCAGGGCCCCCGTACTCCTCCGGTGTTCGTGTTCGCCGAAGCGCTCCCGGGGCAGCGGAGGACTGCTCCCGGGCCTGGGACAGTTGGTCAGCCGGCGTCCCGGTTCCGGCGGCCTGCACGAGGGCACGTGCGGGATCTCTCAGGTTCCCTGGCGATCCATCCTGCACCTCTGCCCTGTTCCGAGACCCCGGTCGAACCGACATGACCTCGCCACTATCGGCCTTGCCGATGCTGCCCCCGGTCCCAACACTCCGAAGGCTTCGACGTCATCATGATTTCGGGGCTGACCCACGGCTTCGATGCCTGCTGCCTACGCTTCACGACCGGCGTCGCCGCCGCCCATGCAAGGCTCGCTTCCGGCTGGCGGGCTGCGCCTCTACCGGGAGGGAGTCGAACCCTCTGGATCGCTTCGAAAGGTTTCGAACTACATGTTCATCCTCCTTCCCAGGGCTTACCCTGACGCAAGCTGGGCGCACGCGAGGCGCAAGCTGTTCGAGCTTGCCGACATCGCCGCGAAAGCGCGTAGCCGGAAGCCGTCGACGATCTCGCCGATCGCTTTCGAAGCGGTTCAGAAGTTCGACGCGATCTTCATGCTGGAACGCTCGATCAACGGTCTGTCGTCGGAGGCGCGCGTGGCCGTGCGCCGGAAGGACATCGCACCGCTGGTGAACGATCTCGTCGATTGGATGAAACGCGAACGGGGCAAGCTCTCGCGCCACAACGAAGTGGCCAAGGCCTTCGACTACATGCTCAAGCGCATCGACGTCTTCACGCGCTTCATCGACGATGGGCGCATCTGTCTCAGCAACAATGCAGCAGAGCGCGAGCTGCGCGGGATTGCGCTCGGCCGACGGTCATGGCTGTTCGCCGGCTCGGACCGCGGTGGTGAGCGCGCTGCGCTCATGCTGACGCTCATTCATACAGCCAAGCTCAACGACATCGATCCTCAGGCTTGGCTCGCCGACGTGTTGGCCCGCATCGCCGACCACAGGATCACCGACTTGGCCGCCCTGCTGCCCTGGAATTGGCGTCGCCTCGTCCCAGTCGCCCGCGCCGCCTGACCGTGGCGGCCCCAGCCCACGCCGTCACCATCAGCCGTGCCGCCGAAATCCTCGGCGAGGACGAGACACTGTTGTGGGAGATCGCCTCGGACATGGAGCCGGAGGACGGCTGCCTCTGGATCTACGACACCGATGAACGCCAGACCGTCGCCTTCACGCCCGCCGGAATGGAATGCCTGCAGGAGATGCTCCCAGAGTACAAAACCGGCCAGCCACCCCCGCGGTCTTGAGCGGATGGCTACATCTTGATCGCCGCGCGGCAATCCCGGCGCGCTGGACTACGCCGACCAGATGATCCTGGCCCATCAGAAGTCCTCGGCCGACCTGAAAGGCCATATCGAAGGCGGCAAGGTACACGGCGAGATGCCGCAGGCGCTCGACGACGCACAAAAGCAGAAGCTCGCGCCGCTCGCTTCACTGGACGGCCAGGCTTTCAGGGACGCCTACATCACGATGCAACGGGAGGCTCACCAGGAGGCCATCGCCTTGTTCTCGGCTTACGCCCGGAACGGCGATGACGCCGACCTCAAGAACTGGGCCACCAGCACTTTGGGCGAGTTGAACCACCACCTGGAGATGGCGAGGTCCCTGAAATAAGAGCTACTGCAGAGCCAGGGGAAGCCGGCCTGCCACGCTCCAGCAGACCGGCCCCTCCGTCGAGGAGCGCGCCTGCCGTTGCTCCCGGAACCATGGTGTTGGGGCAGAAATGGAGAAGGCGGGCGCCGCTTGGTCCACGGCTGCCCGCCCCCTGGCACTCCTCGCAAGCCGATCTGTCCCTCACATCGGCGGGCGTGAGTACCGCCCTCCTTTAACTGGATAATGCGAAATGCCGCACAGTTCTCGCGGCCACGGCCCGCAACTGCTCGCGGTCTGCATGACCCGAGGCAGCCAACTCCAAAAGCGCCGATGCGAGAACGATTTTCTGATGTGGCTCGGCCGACCGGGATGGCAGCCCTGCCACCGCCTCCTCGAAAACTTCCCGTGCTAAACGGCAGGCTTCACGTTCCAGTGCGGACATCGCCACAGACTCATTTCTGGGAAAGCAGGCCACCTATCAGTGCAAAGAGCATTTATCGCATTGCATCATCAATACGTAAAATCACAGTAATCAAACAGATAAGCACCATGAAGCGATTTAACTTACAGTTTGAGGAAAACGTATCATTGCACCTCTTCACGTTTGCCAGCGAACATCGGAGCGTATCGAGCGGTTTGGGATGGGCCGCGCGCCAGACGGTGATAGAGGGTCGCCAGCAGCGACGGGAGTTGCGTCATCTTCCTGCATCAGGTCGAGCGGCAGTACCGACAGGCGACGTCGTCTTCGATGTGCTCAAAGAGGGTCGAGTTCGCCGTGTGTGGTCCGGCCAGATGGTAGCGCTCATCTCACCGTCCGGCCCGGGCAAATCGACGCTCCTGGACATCGCCAGCCTCTTGGAGCACCAGAACGCCGGCGAGAAGTTCATCCACGACATGCCGTCCTCGAGCCTTTCCGACGGCGAGCGCACCGTATTCGGCGCAACGACGTCGGCTTCGGCTACCAAGGCGTACTATCTACTCGGCGAGTTCACGGCGCCCGAGAACATCATACTGCCGCAGATGATCCGTGGCCTCCCGCGCAAGCAGGGGAAGGCGCACACCGATGAACTCCTGTCCAATCTCGGGCTCAAGACCGGCTGCCGCACCGGCCGTCAAAATTGTTCGGTAGCGAGTAGCAGCGTCTCGCCATCGCCCGCACGGTCGCCAACGCACCGTTTCTCCTGCTCGCCGATCAACCGACCGGCAACCTAGATCCGAAGACCTCCGAGCAAGTGTTCCGCGCGCGGACCCAGCTCGTCCGGGCGTCGCGGCTCGCCGCCGTGATCGCCACCGACAATCTCGACATCGTCGCCAGCATGGACCGCCTAAAGGACGGCCGCATCGTCGATGCTTGAGTAGGCTGCCGACCATCTTCTGCAGGCGCGCCGAGCCGCCCGAACCGCAAACCGGCGATTGATCCCGGTCAATTCTCTAGAGCTGTTCGTTTTTCTTCGTTTTGTTCGTCATCAAACGAAGCTGACCCCGAGCCGGTTCTCAGTCCGCCAGATCACCCGGCAGGGCTTAAGCTGGCCGCCCTCCAAGTGGAGCTCGAACTCGCGCGGAATACCGAAGGTGCCGGAATGGACCTGCAGGCAGGCACCGGCGTCGGAAATATTGCGCACCGCGCACTCAATCTTCGGCGCCTTGTCGCTGGTGGCGATACGGCCCGTCTTGAGAACTCGGAACCGTCCGGATCTACGGCGCTCTTCCACCTGCGCCTCCACGCGTTTCATCCCGCACCAACATGCCAAACACGCTTTTAATCTGGATTAATTGGATCGCGAAAAAAGTCGATGCCCATCAACCCGCGAAGAAAACAACGAACTATGCTCGGAAAGGGCGCAATCCGATCAAGCTGCATCGCCGAGGACGACCTTGGCACTCATCGTGGTTCAGAACGCTGCGTTCGAACTTGCAGAGAATCGTTATCGCTCCACCTTCGATCGGCCGAGGAAGCACGACACGATGGCGTTCAGACGCGGGCGCCCCGGGGCTCCCCGATCATGGTCGATCCATGGAGATGGGCGAGGTGCCGCAAAGCGCCTCCCCCGGGCCGGGTCAGTTCCTTCAAAGGCCGCCGGCCGGCCCGGCTCCGCGCGGCTGCGGCCGTGCCCGCTGTGGCCGTGCCTGCGGACGTTGGGCCGCCGGCGGTCGGGCGGGTCGGCTCGGCGCCGCGCTCGGTCGGCTCGGCCGGTTGGGCTGCGCACTGGGCCGGCTCGGCCGGTAGGGCTCCGCTGCCGGAGTGTTCGGCCGGTTCGGAGCAGCCGACGGACGGCTGGGCCGATCCGGCGTCACACTCGGCCGGCTCGGCCGCTCGGGACGGACCGCCGCGCGCTCCGGCACGGCTGGACGGCCGGTCCCGGCGCCCGGGCGCTCGGGCCGCACGACCGGACGCTCCGGCAGGCCGGCACGCCCGCCACCGGGGCCGGGACGGTCCGGGCGGACGTCGGGGCGGGGCGGCAGCCCTGGCCGGTCGTGACCCGCACCGGGACGGTCGGGCCGCAGCCCCGGCCGGTCCGGACGGCCCGGTCCCACGCCGGGGCGATCCGGGCGCAGCCCGGGCCGATCGGGCCGCGGCGGCAGCGGCCGACCGGGGCCGGCAGCGGGACGATCGGGGACGCCGGGGCGATCGACGATGGGCCGGTCGGGACGCCACGGGCCGGGGCCCCAGGCCGGCGGCCGCGGCCCCGGTGCCGGGCCCCAGTGCGGCGGGCGACGCCAGCCGGGCGGCACCACCCAGACCGTGTTCCAGCCGCGGTTCTTCCAGCCCCAACGATTGTTCCAGGCCGAGCCGACCAGGACGCCGGTGCCGAACAGCACCGCGCCGGTGGCGACATCGGTGAACACCGTCGCGCTGTCGTAGACCGGCACGTAGATCCGCTCCGGATTGGCCGGGGCGATGTAGATGGTGGACTGGCCATTCTGCTCGCGGGTGGAGACCACCTGCTGGGGCGTGCTCTTCAGGGTTCCGGCGCCCTGCGCCTTGGCGCGCAGCATCTGGATGGTGGTGGAGACGTCCTGCGGCTGGGTCGAGAAGGCGAGACCGATCGACTCGGCCCACTCCATGTTGTCGTGGAGCAGGCGCACCACGTCCGAGAAGCGCACCAGCGCCTCCACGGAGGAGTCCCAGGTCTTGCGGTCCACCTGGGCGAAGTTGCGCGCCTGGACGAAGCGGGGATTGGCCTCGATCCAGTTGTAGGCCTCGACGATCTGCTCCGGGAACAGCGTCGCGGGCAACATCACGGCCAGAAGCGGATCGGGATAGAGCGCGATCGGCGCCAGCATGTATTCGAGATCGGACAGCGTGTAGGCGGGACCGTCCGCGGCTTGAGCGGCCGCTTGAGAGGCGGCCGGCGCGAGCGTTTCCGGAGCCGAAGCGGCGGCGGGCGGCGGCACGGGCGCCGGCGGCGGGGTCGTCTCGACCGCGGCCGGAGGCGCGGGCGGCGGCGGTCCTGCGTCCGGGGCCGGTGGAGCCACCTCCGTCGCTGCAGGCGGCGGCGCCGCGGTGTCGGCCGGGGGCGCCGACTCGGTCCGGGCGGGTGCCTCCTCGGCCGTCTGCGCCCTCACCGGCAGGATCGCCGTGGACAGGCTCAGCGTCGCGGCGGCGACCATGAAGGACCACCGCGTTCCGTGCCCCGGCCGGCGCTTTCTGTTCAGAAGGTCTGCCATCCTGTGCTCCAGCTGCCGGTGACCCGGAGATCGGGTCTCAACGTCCTGTCCAAAGCGCCGCGCCGAACGCGACCGCCAGCGCCAGCAGCGAGACGCCCGCCATCGGCCATCGCCGCAGGAACGCGTCGCCGCGGCAGACGTTCTCGCCCAGCGCGATGCCGCCCCGGCGCAGCGGCCCGAGAGTCGCGACGGCCCGGGCCAGCCGGCCGCCTGACGGCGTCGTCCAGCGCCCGATCAGCACCGCCAGCACGCCGCCGGCGAGCACCGGCCAAACGGCGGCCGCGAGCGTGTCGACGACCGAGGCCGCCAGCCGGGCGCCGGGCGGGATCGGCAGCCAGGCGCTCCAGTCGACCAGCCCCAGCGACAGCGACACCATCGCCAGCACCAGCGCCGCCGCTTGAGGGTACCAGGCGACGCGGCCGTGATGTGTGTCGACATCGCCCGCCGCCGCACGGTCCGGCGGCGCGAGGACGCGGGCCAGCACCAGCAGCAGGTAGGCGCCCGTGAAGGCGCCGCCGGCCTGGATCACCACGGCCCACCACCATTGGCCGGTGCGCGCCGCCGCCCCCAGCAGCAGCTCCTTGGCGAGATACGCTCCGCCCGGCGGCAGGCCGGCCAGGGCGACGCCACCCAGCGCGAACGCCAGCACGGCGACCGGCACGCGCCGCCCGGCGCCGGCGAGCGCCGCGATCCGGTCGTGGCCCATCGCCACATAGATCGAGCCGGCGGCCATGAACATGGCGGCCTTGGCGGTGGCGTGCGACATCGCCTGCAGCATTCCGCCAGCCAGCGCGTCGCCCTTCTGCATCGCTGCAGAGTCGACGTCGAAGGCGAGCCCGAACAACAGGAACAGATATCCGATCTGGGCCAGCGTCGAATAGGCGATCAGGAGCTTCAGCCTCTCCTGGCGTAACGCCACGACGCTCCCGAGCACGATCGCGGCGGCGCCGAGCGTCGACAGCATCTGGGTCGCGGCGACGCTCGGCAACCCCGGCATCACGTCGAACCACAACCGCACCACGATGAAGAACGAGCCCTTGACCACCAGGGCCGAGAGCAGCGCCGAGCCGGCCGGCGGCGCGCCGGCGTGCGCCGGGGGCAGCCAGAGATGCAGCGGCACCAGCGCGGTCTTGGCCAGGAGCCCGACCGTCATCAGCGCGCCGGCGACCAGCGGCGCCGGCGCCACGGCCACCCGCTGCGACAGGAGGACGATGTCCAGCGTGCCGTAGGCGCCATAGAGAAGGACGGTGCCGGCCAGATACAGCACCGAGCCGAGCAGCGCGAACAGCAGATAGCGCAACGCCGCCTGCAGCGTCTCGCCGCGGCCGTCGAGACAGACCAGCGGCACGGCGGCGAAGGTGAGGATCTCCAGCGCCACGTAGAGCGTGAACAGGTCGCCGGCCAGGAAGACCGTGTTCAGCCCGGCCCAGATCATCGGCAGCAGGATCCAGAACGCGAACGGCGCGCGCGTCTCCGCCGCACCATCGGCGATCGCAAAATCCGCCCGTGCGAAGACACCGACGGCGCAGACGACGACGGCGGCGATCACCAGCATCACGGCGGATAGCCCGTCGGCCCGCAGCGCGACGCCGAGCGGCGGCGCCCAGCCGCCGAGCAGATAGGTCAGCACGCCGTCGGTCAGCGGGACTGCGCTCGCCGGCGGAACCGCGGCCGCGATCAGCACGGCGACCGTGAGGCCGATCGGGAGCGCGCCCAGCGCGATCCGTTCCGTCCGGCGACCGCCCGCGGCGAAGCCGAGCAGCGCGGCCGCGACCGGAATCACGATCGCCAGCACCAGCAGGGCGCCGCCCTCCGTCGATCCGGGACCCGACACCGGAACCGCCATCACGACTCCGCGGTGTCGCGGGCGCCGTCCGCCGCCGCGCCGTCGCGCAGCGAGCTCGACCCGGTCGTCTCGAAGAAGCGGAGCAGCAGCGTCACGGCCAGCGCCGTCGCCGAGAACGCCACGACGATCCCGGTGATCACCAGCGCCTGCGGAACGGGGTCGCCCGGAAACCCGGCGGCGGCGCCGCGGCGGGCGACGACGCCGAAGAACAGGAACACGCCGCTGCCGAGCAGATTGAAGCCGAGAATTTTTCGCAGCGGCCGTGGATCGACGATCGCGCCGTAGAGGCCGAGACCGGCCACGACGGCGGCGCACAGCCCGAACACCAGCACCTCGCTCACGGAGCGGCCCTCCTGGCCGGTGACCCGGCGGCCGCCGACCCGGCGGCGGGAGGCCCGGCCACCGGCGGGCCGGCCACCAGGAGCCCGAGCGTCGTTGCGACGGTCAGGATCATGGCGAACTCGATCGCCAGGATCAGCGGCTTGGCGAAGCCCTGCGGATACGACAGGAACGCGCCGCTGACCACCAGGCCGCCGAGCCCGATGGTCAGGAACACGGCGGGACCTACGACCAGCGCCAGACGCAGCCGGCGCCGACCGATGTCCGGCACCTCGCCGAGCCCCGCCATCAGCACCAGCAGCCACATGGCGGCCAGGATCGTGGCGCCCTGGAAGGCGCCGCCCGGATGATCGGCGCTCACCCACAGCACCGCGATCCCGAGCACGACGCCGACCGGCGTCAGCACGCGGGCCAGGAACTCCAGGGCGGCGTCCGGCTCGGCCCGGTGCGGCAGATGCGGGCGGCCGCCCCAGGCGGCGTCGGGCGACAGCGACCAGATGCCCAGCACCGCCAGCAGCAGCACGACCTTCTCCAGCATCGTGTCCATGGCGCGGAACGCCATCAGCACATTGGTGATCGGGTTGCCGAGGCCGGTGGCGCCGGCGTTCGCGGTCGCCTCGGGGGCGAGCGTCGGCGCCGGATCCGGCAACGACAGCAGAACGCCCGCGATCGCGGCGGCGACGACGGTCGCCAGCGCCGCGATCAGGAGCCGGACGGGGACGCCGGGACGCTCGGCCGCGACCGTAGACTCTCCCGCGCGCAACCGGGCCGCCGCGCCGATCAGCAGGGCGCCGGTCAGGCCGCTGCCGATCGCCGCCTCGGTCAGGGCCACGTCGGGCGCGCCGAGCCGCACCCAGACGAGCGCCAGCA
Organism: Rhodoplanes serenus; assembly: GCA_009720755.1. GTDB lineage: Bacteria > Pseudomonadota > Alphaproteobacteria > Rhizobiales > Xanthobacteraceae > Rhodoplanes > Rhodoplanes serenus. Next base: position 141,216 of record WNKV01000016.1, on the reverse strand, counting down.
GCAAGCCGTAGGCGACGAAGCCGACCACCGCCGACGAGGTGTTCCGCACCGCCACCGTCCATACGGCGACGACCAGGACGACGCCGGCGACAAAGAGGTCGAGCGCCGGGACGATGGTCATGACGAGTCCCCCTCGCGCCGCGCGGCCTGGGCGACGAGCTGGGACACCGTCGCGCTCGCCAGCAGCACGAGGAGCCAGACGCACAGGAGCTTCAGTCCGTCCCGCAGACTTCCGGCCTGCGGGACGAGGCCGATCACCACCAGGCCGAGGCCGATATTGTCGGCCTTGGTCAGCGCGTGCAGCCGGGTCAGCGTGTCGGGGAAGCGCAACAGCCCGACCGTTCCGGCGAGGAAGAAGACCATTCCGGCCGACACCATCACGATGGTCACGAGATCGAGCAGCACGCTCATGGGGCCTCCGGTCCGGGCCCGCCGGGCTGCGCCGTGCGCCGCGCGCAGTCGGCGAAGGCAGCGGCCGCGAAGGTGGCGAGGAGTGCGAGCACCAGCGCCACGTCGATCGCCGCGGAGGTGCCGCCGATCACGCCGATCAGCAGCAACGCCGCGATTCCGCAGGTCCCGATCAGTTGAGCCGCCATCATCCGATCGGCGTCGCCCGGACCGCGCAGCACGCGGACCAGCCCGAGCGCCAGCAGCGCGAGGACGAGACCGACCATGACGGTCAGGAACTCATTCATCCCGGATCACTCCGGCGAGCGCGGTCTCCTCGGCGGCGAGCTGCGCGGCGACGGGGGCGTCGACGTCGAGGCAGTGATAGACGATGCCGCCCGCGTCGGCGCCGCGGGCCGGCGCGGGCCCGGCCGGCACCGTGCCGGGCAGCAGGCTGGTGAACGCCGTGAAGGCGCTGCGGAACAGCCCGGGCGGCGCCGCCGTCGGGTAGACGATGAAGCCGGGCCGCAGCGGCAGCCGGGGATCGAAGGCCCGGCGGGCGACGTCGAGCCCGGCCAGGACCGACTGCAGCAGGAAGCGCAGCGACAGCCGCGCCGCCGTGGCGGGATCGACCCGATGCGGCCCCGGCGACAGCAGGTTAAGGCTCACCCGTGCCGCGAGCGCCGCGACGACGGTGCCGACCAGAAGGTCGGCGACGCCGGTGCCGGCCAGGATGGTCCACAGCCCGAACAGCAGCCCGGTCCGCACGATCGCGGCCCGCCGATCCCCGTTCTGTCCTGGCGCCATGGGTCGCCTCCGTGTCAGGCCCGCACGGCCGGGGCGTCGGCCGCCGGCTCCCGGGCCCGGAAGGCGGCGACGTAGAGGGCCGGCAGGAAGATCAGGGTCAGCACGGTGGCGACCAGCAGGCCGCCCATGATGGCGTAGGCCATCGGTCCCCAAAAGATCGTCGGGGCAATGGGGATCATGCCGAGCACCGTGGAGATCGCGGTCAGCACGATCGGCCGCAGGCGCGACAGCGAAGCTGCGATCACGGCGTCCCAGATCGACCTGCCCTCGCCGCGCTCGGTCTCGATCTGGTCGATCAGGATCACGGCGTTGCGGGCGATCATGCCCATCAGCGCCAGTATGCCCAGGATGGCGACGAAGCCGAGCGGCTTCTGGAACAACAGCAGCGCCGCGACGATGCCGATCAGCCCGAGCGGAACGACGCTCAGCACCAGCGCCAGGCGCGAAAAGCTCTGAAGCTGGATCATCAGGATCGTGACCGTGACGAACAGCATGGCCGGCACCACGGCGAACACCGAGGCCTGCGACTTGGCGCTCTCCTCGACGGTGCCGCCGGTCGCGATGCGATAGCCGCTCGGCAGCCCGCGCTGGACCCAGGCGACCTTGTCGGCCAGCGCCGCCACCACGGCCTCGGGCGACGCGCCCGCCGCGACGTCGGCCTGCACAGTGAGGGTCGGCAGGCCGTCGCGCCGCCAGATCAGCGGATACTCCTGCTCGTCCTCCAGCACGGCGAACTGGCCGAGCGGGACGGTGCGGCCGTTCGGCAAGCCGACCTGCAGGTTGCGCAGCGTCGCGAGCGAGACGCGCTGCTCGTCGGTCGCCCGCACCACGACGTCGACCAGATAGATGCCGTCGCGCATCTGAGTCACGGCGTTGCCGGAGACGACGCTCGCCAGGACGCCGGCGATCGCCTCGGACGAGAGGCCAAGGAACCGCGCCTGATCCTGGTCGACGCGGATGCGCACCTTGCGGGCCGGCTCCATCCAGTCGAAGTTGATCTGGCGCACCCGCGTGTCGGCCGCGATGGTCGAGGCGAGCAGCATCGCCGCATCGCGCACCTCGGCCAGATCCGGGCCGCTGATGCGGTACTGGACCGGCCAGCCGACCGGCGGGCCGAGCTCCAGCGGCACGATGCGTGACACGGCGCTCGGGAACTCGTCGGCCAGCACCTTGGAGAGCTTGGCACGCAACCGGTCGCGCGCGGCGACGTCCTTGGCGACGACCACGAGCTGGCTGAAGAAGTCGTTGCGGAGCTGCACATCGAGCGGCAGATAGAAGCGGATCACGCCGCGGCCCACATAGGTGCTCCAATGGGCGACGTCGGGATCGGCGGCCAGCACCTTGTCGAGCCGGGCCGAGGCGTCGGCGCTGGCGTGGATCGAGGCGTTCTGCGGCAGTCGCAGGTCGATCAGCAGCTCGGGCCGGTCGGACGAGGGGAAGAACTGCCGCGGGATCAGCGGCAGCGCCGCGATCGAGGCGGCGAAGCAGGCGAGCGTGATCAGAATCGTCACCCAGCGCCAGCGCATCGCGGCGACCAGCACGGAGCGGAAGGCCCGCACCAGTCGTCCGGGCTCCGTCGCGGCCTTCGGGGTGGGCAGCAGCGCGACGCCGACCAGCGGCGTGAACAGCACCGCGACGACCCACGAGGCGATCAGAGCGACGCTGACCACGGCGAAGATGGAGAACGTGTACTCGCCCGCCGAACTCTTGGCGAAGCCGATCGGAATGAAGCCGGCGAGCGTCACGAAGGAACCGGTCAGCATCGGCATCGCCAGCGTCCTGTAGGCGAAGGCGGCGGACTCCTCCTTGGTCGCGCCTTCGGCGAGCTTCGTCGACATGGCGTCGATGGTGGACATCGCGTCGTCGACCAGCAGCGTCAGCGCAATGATCAGGGCGCCGAGCGAGATGCGCTGCAGGTCGACCGAGATCAGCTCCATCACGGGAAACACCAGCGCCAGCGTCAGCGGAATCGACAGGGCGACGACGGCGCCGGCCCGGAAGCCGAGACTCACGACGCTCACCGCCATGATGATCACGATCGCCTGCCACAGCGATTCCATGAACTCGCCGATGGCGGTGTCGACCACGGCCGACTGGTCGGCGACCAGCACCGGCTCGATGCCGACCGGCAGGTTCGCCGTGATCTCGGCCATGAGCTTTTTCACGTCGCGCCCGAGCGCCAGGATGTCGCCGCCGTCCCGCATGGCGATGGCGAGGCCGACCGCCGTCGTCCCGTTCACCCGGAACATCGGCTGCGGCGGATCGGCGAGGCCGCGCCGCACCGTGACGATGTCGCGCAGCCGGATCAGCCGGTTGCCGGCCGCGATGTTGACGTCGAGGATGTCGAGCTCGGACTCGAAGGCGCCGGAGACGCGCAGCACGATGCTCTCGTCGCCGGTCTGGATGCTGCCGGCCGGGCTCACGGCGTTCTGGGCCCGCAGCGCCGCGACTATGGCGGCGCGATCGAGACCGAGGCCGGCCAGCGTCGCGGTCGAGAACTCGATGAAGACCCGCTCGTCCTGGGCGCCCAGAATCTCGACCTTCGACACGTCGGCGATCGCCAGCAGGCGCTTGCGGATCACCTCGGCCGTGTCGCGTAGCTCGCGCTGGGTGAAGCCGTCCGCGGTCAGGCCGTAGATGATGCCGAAGGTGTCGCCGAAGTCGTCGTTGAAGCCCGGTCCGACGACGCCGGCCGGCAGCGTGTGGCGCATGTCGGCGACGCGCTTGCGCACCTCGTACCAGATGTCCGGCACCTTTGCGGGCGGGGTCGAGCCTTTCAGGTTGACGAAGATCGTCGTGCGGCCCGGCACCGTGGTCGAACGGAGGAAGTCGAGGTTCGGCACCTCCTTGAGGGTGCGCTCCAGCCGGTCGGTGATCTGGTCGAGCGTGTCGGCGAGGGTCGCGCCCGGCCACGCCGCCTCGACCACCATGGCCCGGAACGTGAAGGCCGGGTCCTCGTTGCGGCCGAGCCGGATGTAGGACAGGAGCCCCGCCACCGTCACGGCGATCATCAGATAGAGCACGAAGGAGCGATGGCGCAGTGCCCAGGCGGACAGGTTCGGCCCGCTCATCGGCGCGCCCCGAGCAGGCGCACCTTCTGGCCCGGATGCAGCGCCTGCACGCCCGCCGTGACGACCACCTCGCCGACGTCGAGCCCGCCGGCCACGGCGACCTTGGCCGGATCGAAGCGGACGACGTCGACGGTGCGCAGCGCCACCGTCGTGGTCTTCGGATCGACGACCCACACGGCGGGCTGTCGATCGACGCGGGTGAGCGCGGTCGCCGGAATCTCGATCACGGCCTGCGCGGCGAGCGTCAGCCGTCCCGTCACGGTGGCGCCGAGCCGCATCGCCTCGGGCGGATCGGTGAGGCCGACCTTGACCTCGAAGGTGCGGGTCACCGGATCGGCCTCGGGCGCAACCTCGCGCACCCGCCCGGTCGCCGTCACGGCCGGGTCGTCGGTGAGGCCGACGGCGATCACGGCGTCGGGCGGCGCGGTGCGCAGCACCTGGGCCGGCACCTCGAACACCGCGTCGCGGCCGCCCTGCCGGGCGAGCCGGACGATCACCTGCCCGGCCTGCACGACCTCGCCGGGCTCGGCGCCGACGGCCGTGACGACGCCGGGCGCATCGGCCTTCAGCACCGTGAAGCCGAGCAGGTCGTCGGCGGTCTTCAACTGGGCCTGCGCCGAGTCGAGGCGCGCCTGCGCGGTGTCGCGCTCCTTCTTGGCCTGGTCGAACAGAGCGCGGGTCGTCCAGCCCTGCGCCAGCAGTGTCTCCTGGCGCTCGAAGTGATTGGCGGCCTGGGTGAGCGCCGCCTGGGCGGCGGCGAGATCGGCCTGGGCCGAGCGCACCGCATTGGTCTCGTTCTGCGGCTCCAGCCGCGCGATGACCTGCCCGGCGGCCACCCGGTCGCCGACGTTCACGGGGCGCTCCATCACCCGACCGGCGATGCGGAAGCCGAGCGCCGCGACGTCCTGGGCGGCAACGCGGCCGGTGAGCGCCATCGTGTCGCCGGACTCGCGCTTGGTCACCGTGACGGTGCGGACCGGACGCGGCTCCGGCGCCCGCACCTCCTCGGCCGGCCCGCAGGCGGCGAGCAGCACGGGGCCGAGACAGACGACGACGCGCCCCCATCCGAGGGATCCCAGACGGCGACCCATCCGCTCGGCTCTCCGCAGCATTCGCCCCCCTGCCCTAAGCCCGCCGGACGCTTGCGCGGTCAGGCGAGCTTGCTCAGTTCCGCCCGCAGCCTCTCCTCGTCCTGGTCGGACAGGTTGGTCCGCAGCACGCGCGGCTTGAACGGCTCCAGCTCCGGCAGCACTTTGTCCTCGTTCACGCTCTTGAACAAGACGAACAGCGCCGACGAGTCTTCCGGAATGGTCGCGCTCAGCCGCTTCACGAAATCGTCATCGATCCCGTACTTGGCCAGCGAGCCGGCCAGCGCGCCGGCGCCGGCGCCCGTGAGCGCCCCGACCGCCATGCCGGCGAGCGGATTGAGGAACAGGATGCCGACCAGCGCGCCCCACAGGGCGCCGCGGCTGCCGCCGGCGGCGGCCCCGAGCGCCGTCAGATTGACGGCCTGCTTGACGTGGACCTTGCCGGACGCCTCGCGCTCGACGACGCAGGCGTCCTCCAGGTCGATCAGATACTCCTTCTGCAACGAACGGAGCTTGTTGAGAACCTCGTCGGCGGTGTGGAGGCCGTCGAAACCGAGAACCACCAGAGTGCTCATGATCCCTTCCTCGTGGCTCGAAGCGATACGATCGTCATTCCTTCTCCCGCCGCCGCGGCGACGGATCCGGGATCTCGCCCGGAATGTAGTTCGGCAGCCGGCTGGCCGGGATGATCGCCAGCACGGCGATGCCGGCCATGATGACGAGGCCGATCTTGAGCGCCCGCAGCCGCGCCTCGGCGTTGATGCGCAGCGCCTCGGCGACCTGCTCGGGGGTCGCCGATGTCGCCGACAGCACGCCCTGCAGGCGATCATCGCTGACGAAGTTGATGCTGTCGAGATTCACCTGCGCCAGCATCTCGGGCGGCAGCATGGGATTTCCGGCGATGCTGGTCAGCACGATCGAGCTGAGCAGGCCGACCATCAGGGCGCCGGCGACCGCCGTGCCGACCGCGGCCGCGAGATTGTTGGTGGTGCCGCGCAGCGATCCGACGTCGCCTGCGAGCTCCTTGGGGGAGGCCGTGACCAGCACGTTGAACAGCAGCGTCACCAGCGAGCCCTGGCCGATGCCGAACAGGACGAGGCCGACCAGCACCGGCCCGGCGCTCCAGTCGTTGCGGACCACGAAGGCCAGCCACAGCAGCGCCACGGTGCACAGCGCGAAGCCGAAGCGGCCGATCTGCCGCGGCGTCAGCCGCCGGTAGGCCTTGACGATCAGCATCGCCGAGAAGAACACCGTCAGGTTGAACGGCATCATGGCGATGGCGGTGGCCAGCGGCGAGCGGCCCTGGACGATCTGGATGTAGAGCGGCACCGAGAAGTTCAGCATCGCCTCCAGCGCGACGACCGCGAACATCGCGGCGACCGCCGCCCGCTCCTGCCCCGACCCGATGACCTCGAGCGCCAGCAGCGGCGTCTTGCCGGCCTGCTGGCGGGCGTAGGTCCAGCGCACGAAGGCGAAGCCGACCATGATGCCGACGACGATCAGCACCGGAGCCGGCGAGAATCCGGCGAGATCGAACGGCGCGCCGGGCGTGGCGATCGCCAGGCCCCAGCGGTTGAGGTTGTTGAACCCGAAGCTGATCATCACGATCGCGGCGGCGGCCAGGATGACGCCGACGATGTCGATCTGCACCTCCGGACGCGGCTCGTCGCGCTTGAGCGTGAAACTCAGCATGAAGACGATGCCGGCGAGCACGATCAGGATGCCGAACACCGGGCGCCAGCCGATGAAGGTGCCGAGCACGCCGCCGATCAGGAACGCGGCGACCCCGGCGCCAGCCCGCGCCGATCCCAGCGCGCCGAGCGCGGTCGCCTGCTGGCTGCCGCGGTAGTTCTCGGCGATCAGCGCCACCAGCGACGGCACCAGCGCGGCGCCGGCGGCGCCCGACATGCCCTGCGCCGTCATCATGGTGGCGGCGTTGGGGCTGAACGTCATCACCACCTGGGCGACGCCGAACAGCACGACGACGGCGCGGAACACCACCAGGGCGCCGAAACGCTGGTTCAGCTTGGCGCCCAGCATGACGAAGCCGGCCACCAGCATCGAATACATGACGATGCCGGTCGCCACCGTGGTGGGCGGGACGTTGAAGCTCGCCACCATGCCGCCCATGGCGACCGGCAGCGCCGCCACGTTGAACGACATCAGCACCTGGCCGAGCGCGATGGCGATCATCGGCGTCCAGGAGACCTTCGTCTCGATCGCCGGGGGAGCCGTCGAAACAGAGTTCATCGTCATGATCGGACCTTCTTCCGATTGATCCACCGAACCGATGCGGGCGGCGTCGCCGGAGACAAGGACAGCGTCGGCCCGCGGCGCCGCCGGAACGACAGGTCCGGCGGCCGCTGAAACCGTCGCCGACACTACGATGGTGCGACGTGAGCGGAATAGGCCCCGCATCCCAGCCCTATTCAAAACGTCCCAAAAGTGTTGCGCGGAACCGGTCCTAAACAGGCCCCGCGCCGTACCCGGCATCGAAAACACTTGCGCCACGAGTTCCTTGTGGCTACGCCAGCACCATTATTGAAGTCGGGCTTTCGTCGTGATCCTGCTCGTGATCTGTGGTCCTGTTGATAATCGGGGAAAAGATAGATGATCAGGCTGAAATCGACTCTCGTCGCCGTGGCTGTCGTCGCGGCAGCTCCACTTCCCGCGGCGGCGCAGTCGTCCGTTCAGGTCGGGACGTTGGCATGCAATCTCGCGCCGAGCATCGGGCTGATCGTCGGCTCACGTCAACGGATGACCTGCACGTTTTCCAAGGCAGACGGGTTTCGCGAGACCTACCGCGGCACGGTTACACGAATCGGGCTAGACCTCGGCTTCACGGCCGGTGGCCGCATGGTCTGGGGCGTCTTGGCGAAGACCCAGGGCGTCCGCAAGCGGGCGCTCGCCGGAACCTATGTCGGCGCGAGTGGCGACATCGGTTTCGGGTTCGGCGTCGGAGCAAATGCGCTCATCGGGGGCAACAACCGGTCGATCGCGCTCCAGCCCCTGTCCGTGTCGGGCCAGGTGGGCGTGAACCTCGCCCTGGGCGTCGCCGGCTTGCGACTGCAATAGGCGCTGCCGCTGCCGCATCTCGGCAACAGAGTCCTCTGGCGGTCTGTGAAAATGGACTCCCGTGACCTTGCAAGGCGGTCGAGATTTCTCGCACCATTTTCCGTTCGGCTCTCGCTGCGTCGATCCCGCTGACCCCACTCTTCGAGCACCGTCGAGAGGGTCCGCCCTCGATACGATCGAGCGCCGACACGGAATGTTTGCCGACGCCTGTCGGCGGAGAGCCCGCCGGCCCGGAGCGCGATGGCACCTCGACCAACGTTCCTCGTGCCGGACGAGACCCGTCGCGTCGTAGAGACGATTTGATTACCTTAATTCCGTACGGACGGCTGTCATGATCACACGAACCCATGCATGCGTCGCGGCATTAGTCGTGATGGCTTATGCGTCATCGGTCGCTGCACAGAACTGCAATCCATCGTCAGAAGCCGCATGCGGTGCACAGCAGCGTAGCCGTCCGATCGAGTTCTCGAGATCGAACTACGATCTCACCGACGGGCGAACGCTGTTCAGCGGCATAAGCAACCCGGGCGGTCGGGTCACGGGATCCGAACGGCCGGCAACTCTCGGAGCGATCACGTTCAGTGGCGGCCGAGCGCGCTGCGCCGGTCCGTTTCGCGTGCGTGACTGCTGATCACGACCTTTATTGTGAGGATCACTATGCTTACAGTTGGTCGACACCGGACGCGTTGCGCCATCGTCGCCGTCGGCGCGCTCGCGGCACTCACCATCGTCGAGGCTTTCGCACAAGACCAGAAGCCTGGCGAGCGCAGCATCACCTCTTTCGCGTGCAAGGACATCCTGCGCGAGAGTGGCGCAGATCGAGATGTGGCCATCGCGTTCTTGCATGGCTACCTGCTCGGAAAGTCCGGGCGGTCGAGCTTCGATACCGAAGCCCTCCGGACCGAGACGATCGCATTCATCGACCGCTGTCTCGATAATCCGAGCGAGACAGCCGAGCGGGCCATGCTCACCGTGAAAGCGAAATGACGGCTGCGGCGAGCGGTCCAGGGACGCACGCCAGCGTCGGCACAATCCTTCGGTCAGGCAGGCTGGTGTCCTTCGCCTCGCTCGCCGGGGTGCGCCGAGGCAGAGCCCGTCGTCATGATCGGACCTTTTTCCGTTTGGTCTGCCGGACCGGTGCGGCCGGTCCCGCCGGAACAGGCGCGCTGGACGTCAGACCGCAGGACCGGACACGAACAGATCGAGCCCCAGGCTCTGGGACAGGAATTTCGCGACGAGCTGTCCCTTGACGCTGTTGCCGGCCGTGTCGAGCGGAGGAGCGAAGGTGCCGAGGCCGCCCTTGCCGGGCGACACCGTGACGATGCCGCCGCCGATGCCGCTCTTGCCGGGCAGGCCGATCTCGTAGAGCCAGTCGCCCGAGGTCTCGTACAGCCCGGCCGTCGCCATCACGGCGAGGGCGTAGTGACAGTTCTCCGGGTCGATCACCCGCTCCCGGGTGATCGGATTGACGCCGCCGTCCGCCAGGGTGGCGCCCATCACGGCGAGATCCCTGGCGCTGACGTTGAGCGAGCACTGGCGGGTGTAGAGGTCTGTCGCCAGGACCGGATCGCAGTCGAGCCGACCGTAGCTCTGCAGCAGCCGCGCGATCGCCCGATTGCGGAAGTTGGTGTCGGAGGCAGAGGCGTAGACCTCCTCGTTGAGCGGCAAGGTGCGGCCGGCGAAACGCGACAGGCCGTCGTGGATGAAGCGCCACTTCTCAGGCTCGCCGAGGCCCGGCACCAGGCTGGTCGTGGCGATCGCCCCGGCATTGACCATCGGATTGGTGCGTCCGGCCGGATCGCGCTCGATGGCGGCGAGCGAGTTGAAGGCGAGTCCGGTGGCGTTGGCGCCGATCTTCTCACGCGCCAGCTGCGGTCCGATCTGCTGGCACACGAGGGCGAAGACGAACGGCTTCGACACGCTCATGATAGAGAATTCGTGGTCGGTATCGCCGACTGCGTGGACGTTGCCGTTGGTCCCCACCACGCAGATGCCGAACAGATCGGCGGGGACGCGGGCGAGCGCCGGATAGACCTGGGAGTTCTCGCCGTCGGTGTCCTCACGGAAGCGCGCATGCGCCTCCGTCACTAGCGCCGCCACCTGCTCGGCGGACGGCAGGTGACCGGTCGAGACATAGGACGAAACGGGCGGCGCGGCGGGACGTCCGGTCTGCATAGGATGCGCTTCCTCTGTCATGCGACGGGGTCCAGACGACAGTACCGGCGACCGGCAGAACCGGCGCCGGTCCGGCGCCGACACTACGATGGTCGGGCGCGGACGCGGAATAGGCCCGGCGTCCCAGCGCTATCCACGGCGTTCCAAACTGAGGCGCGGCATCGGCCGCGAATGCCTGCGATCCGCCACGGCGGCGGAGACGAGAAGAACGAGGCCGGTCGCCGCGACGGCGGCCATCACCGCATAGGCGCGCTCGCCGAGCGACGCATAGAGAACACCGCCCACCGCGGTCAGCGCCGCCATGGCGCCGGCCCAGGCCGCCGCCAGCCAGTCCTGGGCGCGGGCGTGGACGCCGGCGGGGGCAAGCCGCGCCAGCATCGCCATGCTGCCGAGATGGGTCGCGCCGAACGTCAATCCATGCGTGACCTGCAGCAGCAGGACGACGCCGACGCCGGGATCGAGCGCCATCACCAGCCAGCGCAGCACCGCGGCGGCCGCCCCGGCCATCAGCAGCAGCATCGGGGCCGCGGCGACCGCGAGCGCGCGGCCCGCGAAGGCGAACACGGCCACCTCGGCGACGACCGCGGTCGCCCACAGGGAACCGACCAGCGTCCCCGACCAGCCCGCGTCACGCCAGTGCAGGCTGGAGAAGGCATAGTAGAGCGCGTGGCTCGCCTGCACCAGCGCCACCCCGGCGATCACGGCGACGAGCCGCAACGGGTGTGCGACGGCCCCGGCCGGCGCGACCGCCGTCGGCGCCGGCACGGCCGGGGCCCGCGCCCCGTACGCCACCGCCACGGCCGCCACCGCGGTCGCGATCGCGGCGCCGATCAGCATCCACAGCACCGCCGACGCCTGCAGCCGGTCCAGCATCCAGCCGGCCCCGAGCGTGGCGGCGACGAAGCCGCACGACCCCCACAGCCTGATCCGTCCGTAGACGAGCGGGCGGGCGGCCGGATCGTGGCGCGCGGCGAGATGCAGCCACAGATACGCGTCGAGCAACGCGATCAGCGGCCCCTGCGCCAATGCCGTGATCGTGACCACCAGCAGGATCGGCCCAGCCGTGTCGACGAGCGCCAGCGCCACGGTTCCGGCCACCACGGCGACGGCGCAGACCGCCAGCGTGCGGGCGACGTCGCCGGAGCGGTCGGCGAGCGTCGCGACCAGCGGATTGGCGACGATGCGGGCGACCAGCGGAGCGGCCAGGATCACGCCGATCATCGCCTCGTCGATCGACCGCGACTGCAGCCAGATCGGGAAGAACGGGAGATTGATGCCGAGTTCCAGGAACAGCGCCGCGTAGAGCACGGCCGGTCGCGTCGTCGGCAGCGGTGCGCGCGCCCGGCGCGGGGCGGAAGGAGGCTGGTGCCGTCGTCCGGAGCCGGTCCGGCGCGGCGGAACGTCATCGGGTGTCGAGACGGCGCAGCATGTCGCCCATCGTCGCCGGCGCGATCCCACCGGCCGGTCCGCGGACGGCCGCCGCCCCCGGGACGGCCTGCCCCGAGGCGCGGGTCTCGCGCGGCGTGTAGCCGAACATCCGCTTGAAAGCGCGGCTGAACCCCGACGCGTCGAGCATGCCGACGCTGGAGGCGATCTGCACGATCGGCCGCGGGTCGGCCGGATCGCAAAGCCGGGCATGGGCTTCGTGCAGGCGCTCCCGCTGGATATAGGCGGCGACGCCGCCGAGCGGATCGAAGATCCGGTACAGGCTCGAGCGCGACACCCCGAGCTCGCGGCCGAGCAGCTTTGGACCTAACGAGGGCGAGGCCAGATTCGCCCGGACGATGGTGCGGGCGCGGTCGAGGACGCAGGCGGCAAGCGGATCACGTGCGGCCTCGACGGTCGCGGGGGACGGCGCCAGGCAAGCGGCGACGACGCCGCGGGCGGCCGCCGCCATGCCGGGCAGATCCTCCTCACGGGCCGTCGGCAGGCGCCGGTCGAGGGCGGTCAGAAAATCGGCGAGGAGCGCCGCGAGGGCACCGCCCGGCGCGTCGGTCGCTGCACCGTCGAGCGCCGGCGCGACGCCCCGGAACAGATCGCGCGGCATAAACAACGTGAGCACGCCGCTGTCGGCGCCGGCCCCCTCGAACGGGCGCCTGAGCGAGCGGAAGGCGAGCTGGGGCGCCGTGGCCGAACTCCACGCCTCACCGGTGGACGCGGACGTCGCGAGGACCAGACACCAGTGATCGAGCGACCGATCGCCGATATGGCGCCAGCGCCGCTGCACCGGCGGCATCGTCGCCCGCGTGAACACCAGGCCGCCGAGATCCCAGCTCGTGTGCTCGGCGCAGAAACCGGCGCTGCGGTCGTCACACTCGAGGTCGACCGCGGCGGCATTGTAGCTGCGCCAGGCGTCGAACTGATCAGCCCGGCTCACGTGCCGCGTGGTGAAATGAAGATGACCGGGCATGTCGCTGAAGGGACCTGGGCCGCCTCGTCGGAAAATCAGCCCACGAGGGTCCTGCGGACGATAAGGGTAGCAGGGTGGGATGGCGAGGCTAGGTCGGAGCGTTTTGCCAGTCAAATCGCAACTTCGAGAGGACGCGGAGACGTCGTCGCTGCAGGACAGGCCGGACGCCGTCCGGCTAGCCATTAGCGCAAATGCGACTAGCCCGCCGCCATGGTGTCGTTCCGATGTGATCAGATGCTCCGGCCCATCCGCGGCGCGCGGTCATCGGCGCTCCGTCCCGCCCTGGCACGACAAGCCCCCGCGCGATCCGACGGAGGGCGGTCTCCCCCTCGTCTCGACTTGTGTTTCCGGTCAAGCTGCGCGACTAATCAGCATTGCTGCACTGCATTATCTCCACAGGCCGCACCGACGTCGAACGCGCCGATGGATCGGGTCATGACCCCAGGCGGGGCCGAGCACGAGGCTGACGATGGACCGCGAACCCGTTCTCGTCGATCTGGCCCTGCAGGGTGGCGGTGCCCACGGCGCGTTCACCTGGGGCGTGCTCGACCGTCTGCTGGAAGAGCCCTGGCTCGACATCGACGGCGTCTCCGGCACCTCGGCCGGCGCCATGAACGCCGCCGTGCTGGTCGACGGCTTCGCCGACGGCGGCCGCGACGGCGCCCGGAGCGCACTCGAATCGTTCTGGCGCAGCGTGTCGGACGGGGCGCGTTTCAGCCCGTTCCAGCGCACGCCGCTCGATCTGCTGCTCGGCCGCTGGACGCTCGACAACTCGCCCCTCTACGTGATCATGGACCTGATGGCCCGCATGGTCTCGCCCTACGATCTCGTGGCCGGGGCGAATCCGCTGGCTGCGATCCTGGAGAAGCATATCGACTTCGAGCGGCTGTCCCAGGCGTCCATAAAACTGTTCGTCACCGCGACGCGCGTGCGCACCGGCCAGGGCCGCGTCTTCCGCAACGCCGAGATCACGCCGGACGTGCTGCTCGCCTCCGCCTGCCTGCCGACCATGTTCCAGTCGGTCGAGATCGACGGCGAGGCCTATTGGGACGGCGGCTATTCGGGCAATCCGACCATCACGCCGCTGGTCCGCGAATGCCGCTCGCGCGACACCATCATCGTCCAGATCAACCCGATCGAGCGGATCGGCACGCCGCGCTCGGCGCGCGACATTCTCAACCGGCTCAACGAGGTGTCGTTCAATGGCGTGCTGCTGAAGGAGCTGCGCATGATCGCGCTCCTCCGCCAGGTCGCCGACGCCGGCAATTGCGAGGGCGCGCAGTGGGCCCGCATGCGCATCCACCGCATCGCCTCGGCCGCGATGGCGGAACTCTCCGCCTCCTCGAAGCTGCTCGCCGAATGGGGTTTCTTCTGCAAGCTGCGCGACCTCGGCCGCGCCGCCGCCGAGACCTTCCTGGTGGAGAACGCGGCCGCGCTCGGCGAGCGCTCGACCTACGATCTCGACGCACTTCTGGCGGGGCCCTGATCCGATGCTCGGGCTCGCCGGAATCCTCGTCGGCCTCGCGCTCCTGATCGCCTTCGCCTATCGTGGCTGGAGCGTGCTGCTGCTGGCGCCGCTCGCCGCGCTCGTCGCCGCGGCGTTCGCGAGCGAGCCATTGCTCGCCCACTGGACCGAAACCTTCATGGGCAGCGCGTCGCGCTTCCTCATGCAGTTCTTCCCGATCTTTTTGCTCGGCGCGCTGTTCGGCAAGCTGATGGAGGACACCGGCTCGGTCGCCGCCATCGCCGAGGCGATGACCCGCACGCTCGGGCCGCGCCGCGCCGTCATGGCCGTCGTCGTCGCCGGCGCGATCGTCACCTATGGCGGCGTCAGCCTGTTCGTCGCCTTCTTCGTGCTCGCCCCGATGGCCGAGGCGCTGTTCCGCGCCGCCGACATTCCGCGCCGGCTGATGCCGGCCGCCATCGCGCTCGGCACCTCCACGTTCACGATGTCGGCGCTGCCCGGCACGCCGGCGATCCAGAACGCCATCCCGATGCCGTTCTTCGGCACCACGCCGTTCGCGGCGCCCGGGCTCGGCATCGTCGCCGCGATCATCATGCTGGGTTTCGGGCTCGGCTGGCTGGCGCTTGCCGAACAGCGCGCCCGGCGCCGCGGCGAGGGCTTTGGTCCCGGCCTGATGACGGATGTGGAAGGTGCAGCCGAGGACGCGATCGTGCGCGAGCGCGCGACCGTGGCGCAGGGCTTCGATCCGCCCGAGGCGCCGCGCGGCGACCGCGCGTTCATCGGACCACCAACCGCCGTCGCCTTCGCGCCGCTGGTCGTGGTGGTCGTGGTCAATCTCGTGATGTCGCTTCTCGTGCTGCCGCGGCTCGACACCGCGTTCCTGGCCGAGCCGCGCTGGGGGGAGACCTCGCTCGCCGCGGTCGGCGGCGTGTGGTCGGTCGTCGTCGCGCTCGCGGCCGCGATCGTCACGGTGCTGGTGCTCAACCCGAAGCGGCTCGCGACACCGCGCGCCAGCATCGACGCCGGCGTCAACGCCTCGGTGCTGCCGGCCGTCAGCGTGGCGAGCCTGGTCGGCTTCGGCGCCGTCGTCGCGGCGCTGCCGGCCTTTGAGGTGGTGCGCGACTGGGTGCTGTCGATCGAGGGCGGGCCGCTGGTGTCGCTCGCCGTCTCGACCAACATCCTGGCGGCGCTGACCGGCTCCGCCTCCGGCGGCATGACGATCGCGCTCGACGCGCTGGGCGCCATCTATCTGGGCCTCGCCGCCGTGCAGGGCATCGACCCGGCGCTGCTGCACCGGGTCGCCGTGATCGGCGCCGGCACGCTCGACAGCCTGCCTCACAACGGCGCCGTGGTGACGCTGCTCGCCGTCTGCGGCACCACGCATCGCGAGGGCTATCTCGACATCGTCATGGTCGCGGTCGTCGGCGCCGTCGTGGCGCTCGCCGCCGTGATCGGGCTCGGCACGCTGGTCGGATCGTTCTGAACAAGTGTGCGAAGTGGAACCGTGCCGGCTGCCGAAGGCCGCATTACCAGTCGATATGCCGCGCCGCGGTGCCCTGCCGTATCGTCGCGCCGCACGCGCTCACCAACGGCGGCTTTCGCTCGGATGTCCGCGCTCACGACCGCGAAACAGAGCGTTGGGCCGGTGAGCGGAGTAACCTTCCTCTCATCATCGGGCAGGAGCCCGGTTGCACGATGTGGCACCTGTACCGAAACAGCTTCGACGTAGGTCGAGATCGGAAGATCGGCCCGGCTGCTCTGCAATCATCGCGCCGGACCATGCCGCGACGCATTGCGGGACCGGCTATTCGGCGGCAGCCCGCTTCATCCCTTGCGGAAGTCGAACAACGGAATCCCAAGCGCTCGTGCCTTGTCGGCGAAATTGTCGGTGACGCCGGAGCCGGGGAAGACGACGACGCCGATCGGCATGGTCTCGAGCAGCTGGTCGTTGCGCTTGAACGGGGCGGCCTTGGCGTGACGAGCCCAGTCGGGCTTGAAGACGATCTGTGGCACCTTGCGGGTGTCGGCCCAGCAGGCGGCGATCTTCTCGGCCCCGCGCGGTGTGCCGCCGTGCAGCAGGACCATGTCGGGGTGCTTGGCGTGGACGCGGTCGAGCGCGGTCCAGATGCGGTGGTGATCGTTGAATGTGACGCCGCCCGCGAAGGCGATCTTGGTGCCGGTCGGCAGCAGAACTTCGGTCTCGGCGCGTCGACGCGCCATCAGGAAATCGCGGCTGTCGATCATCGCGGCCGTGAGCGTGCTCCGGTTGACCAGTGAGCCGGTGCGCGGTCGCCAAGCGTGTCCGGTGTGAACTTCGAATAGTTCCGCGGCCGTGTCGCGCATGAACTCGAAGCTGTTGCGTCGCTCGATCAGGGTGAGGCCCTGAGCGAGCAGGTGCTCGAGCTCGACGGATCGGACCTCGGAGCCGTCCTGCTCGTGCTGGCTTCGGCGCTGGCCGGCCTCGTTGGCATCGAGCTGGCGTTGGATGCGATCGATGCCGCGGTGGAAGACGTTCACGATCGACCAGAGCAGGTCGGGCAGATCGGGCTCGAGGCGGGTGTCGCCGAGCGTCGCGACGAAGGCATCGAACACGTCGGCGAGTGCGCCGTGCAGGCGGTCGGCATCGGGAAGCGGTCGCGGATCGGGATCGTCCTCGAAGGGGCGATGACCGTGAAGCTGCAGCTCGTCGAGAAGACGGGCGGTCGGTGATACGGCGTGGTTCGGTTCGAAGTCGTCATTGATGAGCCGGTCGGTGGTCATGGCTCGGGTCTCTCGTCGGGTGGCCGCGCCCATCGCGGCCTTCACGGCGATCCCTCGCCGGGAGCGGCGCGGGCCCGCACCCGGCGGGCCGCAGCGAAGCGGAGGACGGCGAGCGCGCTCGTGCCTGTCGAAGATGGCCGACGTCGAATGCAGCGCGCAGCCGTTGCGGACCCGCGCCGATTCCGGCCAGATCGCCCTCTGGAAGGCCCGCGGCGCGGCCCTCCCGGCGCATGATCCGCACCGCTGGCCGGGGATCTCGATGGCGATGCAACCGACCGCTCAGGACCGGCCCGCGGCGAATCGCGTGGTGTCTTCGGGCATGAGCTGGCGACGGAGCGAAGCAGCGAACCCGATCGGGCCGAGAAAACGCAGGTCGACGTTGAAGTCGTTCTTCGTCGGGCTGAGCACGGCCGTTGCGACCCCGACCTCCTCGGCGCGGCCGCGGAGTGTCTGCGCTGCACGGCGCCCGGCAGCGTCGTCGTCCTGCGCGACGTAGAGGCGCCGGATGGTCGGCGACAGGATCACGGCGGCGAGCTGGTTGGCCGACAGGGCGGCGATCATCGGCATGTGCGGGAGTGCGCAGCGGATCGACAACACGGTCTCGATGCCCTCGCCGGCGACGAGGACGTCGGCGGCGTCACCGAACCGAACGCCGTTGCCGAGGAGATGGCCCATGGCGCGGCGAGGTGTGGCGAGTGTCGCCTTGCCGGCGCCGTCGCGAGCGAGCCAGGTCCGGTGCACCCCAGTGATCGTGCCGTCGAGATCCGTGACCGCAGCGAGCAAAGCCGGCCAGGTCTCGCAGGGACTGTTCCCGGTCGCGCGATGGAAGCAGCGCGGGTGGAACCGGAGTGCCGGAAGGTCGCCCAGATCGCCGATGCCGCGGCTGCGCAGGTAGACCTCGGCGAGCGTGCCCCGGATCGGTCGCCCCATGGCGAACAGGCGCCGGGCGGAGTCAGGAGAGCCGGCTGGCGTCTGTGGCAAGGGTGGGGCGGGTGCCGGGCGAGGCTGGTTGAGGAACCGGCGTGCTTCGTCGAGCACGTCCGGGACTTCGGTGAGCCGGCAGTTGCGCGCGATGAGGTCGAGGAGATCGCCGTGCTCGCCGGTCGCCGCATCGGTCCACTTGCCGGCGGCGCCCTTGCCGCCGTCGGACCCATGCAGCCGGACATAGAGGCTCCGGCCGGGGGTGTTCTCGACGTCTCCGACGACCCAGTAGCGGCCTTGGCGGCGGCCGTTCGAGAGGTAGTGGCGGCACACGGCCTCGGCGTCGCGCGCGAGTCGCCTGGCGAGATCGGCGGCGGGTCCGGGCATCGTGCGCCTCCAAGAAAGTGGCCCGCCGTTGAGGCGGGCCGGAGGTCTCCTGGGTTTGTTATTCGGCGGCGATGCCCGCCGACGCCTCGGAGTCTTCCTCCTCGGCCCCCGATCGGTCCATGGCCGATTCGCCGCCCGTGGCCGCCGATTGCGCTTCGCCGTTGTCGGCCTCGACTTCGGCACTCACGACGACGTCCTGCCCCGGCGTGCGCAGCGGCTCCGGGACCCAGCGCGAGCCCGCGAGCAGCGCCTCGGCGGCACTCGCCATCTCGGGCTTCTTGAGATGCGCGATGCGGTCCGCCGCCCCCCTGCCCTTCGCCTCGTGCACCGCCGCGAGGATGCGACCCTTCGTGACTCGGCCGAAGTAGGTGTCGATGGTCGGACGCCACCCGACCGCCGCCATGTCGAGGCCGACCATCTCGGCGAGGCGACCCGCGTGGGCGAGCGCCTTGGGCCGCCGGTTCCAGGTCTCGTGCACGGCGTTGACGGTGAGCGAGACGCAATGCGCGAACAGCGCCCGCCGGCTGTCGTGGTCGAAGCCGACGAGCCCGTCCCACAGCTCGCCCGAGTCCTTCGGCAGCTGGGCGGACCACGCCACGTGGCGGGCATCGATCGCCTGTGCCGACACAGTGTCGGCGAGACCGGGAGCCTGGCTGCCGAACATCGCGCTCTTCGGCTCGATCTCCAGGCAGGAATCGAGGCTATAGCGGTAGAACAGCTTCAGGCAGAGAACATGGAGGGCCGCCAGGAAGGCGGCATCCGGGTCGCTGCCGAGCGCATCCCGCAACGCCACGGTGCGGTGCGCGGTCAGCTCGGTGAGCAGCCGGTCGGGGAGCGGCCGGACGCCCTCGTCGTCCTCCGGCTCGGGCGCCGGGTCGCTGGTGATGGCCGGGTCGGTGACGGAGGCCGCTGCTTCAACCCTGCTCGCGCCCGTCGTATCGGGCTCGGGCTCGCCGGAGGAGACGGCCGGCGGCTCGTCCTCGCGACGGACAAACCCGCGCTCGATGCGCAAACCGCCCGCCCCGTCGATGCTGACGAAGGCCCCGGCGCGGGTGATCTCGGCCGGGTCGTAAGCCATGGGGCGGTCGTCGAAGGCCGCGAGCGCGGTCTCGAACGCGGCGAGCCGCTGGTCGACCTCCTCGGGGATGCGGTCCGCGTCGGCATAGGCTTGCTCGAGCCCTTCGTACTCGGTCCGCAGCGCATCGCACGCGCTCGCCTCCTCCTCGGTGAGCGACCGCTGCTGGCCGATCAACCGGCGAAGCCCGTAGGTGTGGCCATACGGGAAGTCCGGCGCGACCTCGACCCAGGCCCAGCCCTCGGCGCGAACGGCATCCGCCTCCCGATCCAGCTTTTCGGTGGCGAGCCGGTCGAGCAGCGCCGGGTCCTGCAGCCAGCCGCCCTCGTCGGACTGGAACAGGTCGCGCAGGACGATGCCGCCGGCCGCCTCGTACGCCTCGAAGCCGACGAACTGCGCCCGCTTGTCGGACGCACGCACCGCCCCTTCGGTGAGCAGGCGCCGGATCTGATACGGCTCCTTGGAGAAGGACCGCTGCACCGCCTCCCAGACCTGCTCCTGGCGGGCGTGATCGGGATTGATCGTGAACGCCATCAGCTGCTCGAGCGTCATGCCGTCCTCGGCATAGACGTCGAGCAGCGCCGGCGACACCGCGGCGAGGCGGAGCCGCTGGCGCACGACACCGACCGAGATGAAGAAGGCGGCCGCGATCTCCTCCTCGGAGCGCCCCTTCTCCCGCAGCGTCAGGAACGCCCGGAACTGGTCGAGCGGGTGGAGCGGCGCGCGCTGTACGTTCTCGGCGAGGCTGTCCTCCTCGGGCGTCCCGTCGATCCGGATGACGCACGGCACCGGCGCGGTGCGGGCGAGCCGCTTCTGCTTCACCAGCAGCTCGAGGGCGCGGTAGCGCCGGCCGCCGGCCGGGATCTCGAAGATCCCCGTCTCCGCGCCGGTCTCGTCGACGATCGGCCGGACCGTGAGGCTCTGCAGCAGGGTCCGACGGGCGATGTCCTCGGCGAGCTCTTCGATCGAAACGCCGGCCTTGATCCGCCGGACATTGGACTGGCTGAGCACCAGCTTGTTGAACGGGATGTCGCGCGACACGCTGAGCGTGAGCTTGGGACCAGGCTTCGCCATGATGCTTCTCCACGACGGCCGGCCGGAGACCTCTCTCTCCGACCTCCAACCGTCACGGATCGGCTCGCCGACCTCTCACTCGCGCGGCGGCACAGTATCCGCGGGAGCCGCGATATTGAACACCTCAGCCCCGGCGTCCCGGTACGCCTTTGCGAGCACGGCGAGCGGGACGTAGGAGAACGCGTGCCACGGCTGCGGGCTCGGATCCTCACCGACCGCCGGCATCGGACCCCTGACGGCGAGGCGCACGACGTCGTCGAACGGAACCGTCCGGCTGTCGATGACCGGCAGGCCCGCAGCGATGCAGCAGGCCTTCACATGATCGCAATCGTAGCCGCTGAGCGTGGCGCCGCGCGCATAATGAATCGTGAAGCCCCCGCGGCCGATCGACAGATGTCCGCCCTCGGTGCGCAGGGCGCTCTCGATGTACTCGGCGTAATCGAACTCGTCCGAACCATCCCGTTTGCTCATCGTCGTGCCTCCGCGACGGATGCCACGACCGGTCGTGGCTCTGGTCCGTCACGGCACAGACGGCCGCCCTCGGACCGAGAGCGGCCGGTGCTGTTATGTGGGCTTTCGAAGGGTCAGATCGGCTCGGCGTGCTCCTGGCTGGCGAAGCGACGATCCGGAGCCGAAATGGAACCGCGAGAGTCGAGGTCCGTCTGGAAGGCGAGCAGATAATCCGCGGCCTTGGACGCAGCCGAAGCGGCCCGGACGATGGCGCGGTTGTCCTCGCGCATCACGTCGAGCCAGGAGCCCAGATAGTCGGCATGCCGCACCGTCGGCACGATGCCGAGCGACGCGCACGCGAACGCTGCCGCCATCTCGGCGACGAGTTCCTCCTGGGCGTACTTCTTCGAGCCGAAGGATCCGGATAGGTCGCGGGCCAGGCGATGCTTGGCGCCCGACCAGTGGCCGAGCTCGTGCAGCGCGGTCCGATGCCAGTTCACCGGCTCGAAATAGGCCTGCGGCGGCGGCACCCTGACGGTGTCGGCCGTCACGTCGTAGAAGGCGCGATCGCCGCCGATCCTGATGTCCGCTCCGGTGGCGCGGATCAGGGCTTCGGCCTGCGGCAGGATCAGGCCGGTCTCGACCGGCGGGGCCGCTGCCGCGATTCCGTCCGGAAGGCCGTCACACTGCTCGGCGTTGAAGACCGTGAAACGCTTGAGAAACGGGATGGCCTGTGCGTCCTCGCCGGTCTCGCGCGCGCGTTCGCGCTCGCGGTCGGGAACGAAGCGATCCGCAAAGACCACCGTGGTCCCGCGCTCGCCCTTGCGGACACTGCCGCCGAGGGCGAGCGCCTGCCGGAAGGTGAGCCAGCTCTGCGACGAGAACCCGAGCGCGACGACCGCGCCCCACAGGATGAGCACATTGATGCCGGAGTATCGCCGTCCCGTCGATGCGTTCTTCGGCATCGCGAGCGGCGCGCTGACCGCCGACGATCCCCAAGGCTGGACCCACGGCAAGCGGCCGGCCTCCAGCTCGGCCATGATCTTCGTCGTGATCTCTTCGTAGAGGTTGGTCCGGTCGTTCGCTGATCGGCCGCGAGCCGCGGCCCTCGCCTGCATCCGGGTCATGGCGCATCCCCATGACGGGCCAGCCGAGAGCCTCTCTCTCAGCCTCCAATCCCGTCACGGCGAACCCGCCAAGCTCTCGCTCTACGGAACCCTCCAATGGCGACCAACCAGAGCCTTTCCCGTCGCGATCCATGTGTTCTCTTGTTTGTATTGGCGCTTGACGTCCTACGACTCGACTCAATTTATCAGTGCACGATTGCTATATTTTGGCTGAATATTTTTCCCGGGACGAAACAACTCTACCCTATGAGCTTTCGACGAGACGACCTTCGCTGCGCCGCGTTCTGAGACGAAAGTCCAGACGCCGACCTGCCGTCGGGCTTATGGTTACGATCCGCCAAATGTCCAGTCCCAAAGACGACGCCAGGAACCTAGTTTCGCTTTGGGCAAACCGGGCTGAACAGAAGGCTCGACCTTAGGCGTCTGTCCGTAGAAACGCGCTTTGGCGGCGCGATCGCGACGACGCCCGGCTTCGACCTGCTCGTCACTCCAGGGGCCGTCCTCGATCACCTTGCCGCGGTCGATCACATAGTGTGACCGGCATTTCAGCATCCAATTGCCGATCGATGGTCGAAGCGAGACGGTCTCGCCATCGAACGTCATCTTCCAGTCCGTTGGCGTGAAGGGGGCGACGACCTCCTCGCCGCAACCACAGCAGCAGCTATGGGCCGATGTCGCATATTCCATCGACACATAGAGGACGCCCGGCTCCAGGCGCTCGGGGATATGTTGGACGAAACGATGATCGAGTCGCTTGTGCCGCATCACGCCAGGTCCCCGTTGATAATCATGTTGCCATCGGTGGTGTAGGTGCAGTGATGCTCGCGCTCGAGATCGCGATAGAAGCCGCGGATCTTCTTCCACTTCACTACCGCGAGGACGGCATTCAAGGCGTTGAGATCCGCGACCTGAATGTTGGAGGCGTAGATGTCCTTGGCGCCGCCGCCGACGAAGGAGATGCGCTGCCGGGCGTGATCCCGCTTCTCCGGCGTGCTGGCCGTCACCCGCAGGATGCCGCCGAGTGATCCGTCGTCGAGCTCAAGACCCATGCCGACATCAACGAACGCCGCGCCGATCTCCTCGAGCTTCTCCACGATCAACCGCTTCGCGTCACCTGCATCGAGAGACAGGAAGGCGGAGGTGATGCCGTCAAGGAGGTGGATGTTGTCGGCTCCCAGCGCGACGTCGTGCGCCACGATGTTCCGGTGCATCCGGCTGTAGATTCGCTTCAGATAGTCGACCTTCTTCGGCGCTTCACGCAGCTCCTCCAGACTCGGAGCCCCCGGCGCCCGAAACGCGTTGTGGGTTAGGAACTCGTCGCTGTCGAAGAGGCGGATTTCGCGAACCGGCGTCTTGGCGACGAAGTCCAGAATGTAGCCGCCGGTGCCGCCGCCGCCGATGATGGCGACACGCTCGTTGATGAGCCGCTGGGTCAGGACGCCGATCCCGACACGGTCGGAGGCGGTCTCGACGTAGTTGAAGACGCTCTCTTCCTCCGGTTCCGGCTCGCGGAAGGTGCGAGCCGTCGTGCCGGGTTTCAGTACCGCGGCCGGACCCGCGATGATGTTCGCGTAGCTCGTCATCTTGTGGTAGTAGTCGGTATACCCCCCATCCGGCTTGCTGGAGAAGCTGTGCGTCGCCTTCAGGCCGTGGCCGAGATCGAAGGCGCCGGCCGCGTGCGAGATGCCCTGGATGCGCGAGCCATCGGCGTGGCACGGGAAGTCACCATCCCAGTTGACGACATGGGTGTCGGGCGTGCGCGTCTGATCTCCGGCGAGCGTGAGGCTGGAGATGAGGGTGCCGATGCGCACCTCCCGGCGCGCATCGACATAAGGCACCTCGCGCATGACGAGATACCCGCCCTGCTGCTGGACGAAGTAGCCTTCGTCCAGCAGCCGCTTGAGGTCCGGATTACGACTGAACAGTGCGCGTGACATTGAACACCGTGCCCTTCTTCTTGACGTTGACGGTTCCGCCGGCCCCAAGCTCACCGGCGTGCGGCGTCGACGCCGCGTGCCGGTAGGTCATCGAGAAGACGACGTTGGGCTCGTGCTGGCCCGGGAAGGCGAGCTGGACGATCTGCTCGAACGTCACCGTGCGGGCGTTCACCGTGCGCGGCCGCGAATTGACGATGATCTCGAAAGTCAGCCGCGCGGTGATGAACCGCTCGATGCCGGGCTGGGCCAGATCGATCAACTCGCCATGCTCGATCAGGCGATCTTCACCGCCGAGAACTTCGAGGAAGACGGCCTCCCCCTCGCCGGGCTTGGCGAGACCGTAAAGCACCGTGCCGCTGATGATCGGCTTGCCCCAGCGCAGTTCGTCGTCCTTGAGGGTAAGCTTGAAGTCGCGGTCCGTCAGGAAGGCGACGAACCGCCCGGCGCCCCGCTCGCGCAGGTCGAAGGGCTCGTTCAGCCGCACGTCCTCGAAGTCCCCCGAGGGCAGGATCGCGAACAGGCTGTAACCGTCCCGCGGGTCCAAGCCGCCGGCCTCGAGCAACTGGCGGCCCAGCGGCACGGGATCGCTCACCAGGCGAGACTGAAAGTTGAGATCGCCCTGCGCGAGGAGAAAGCGATATCCCAGCGCCGGACGCAGCGCCCGGCCTTCGCGCAGGGCGTCGCCGAGATCGTCATAATCAAGAAGTTCTTCGGTGTTCATAAGATGGGACCTTAGGTTTGGCCGAGGCGCCGCCGCGGCTCTAAGGATCCAATCGGAGCGATATCCGCCGACCGGTAAGGTCAGGCGAACTTTTTTTGCAAGGGGCCGTCGGGGGTCTGTCCGCAGATAAAGAAGGCCGGGCAGTTCGGGCAGGTGCGCGACGAGACCTCGGCCGGAAACCGTCCGGCCCGGATGTCGGCGAGGAACTTTGCGAGCTTGTCCTTGCGCCCCTTCAGCTCCCGATCAGACAGGGCAAGCGGACGTGCCTCGCCGTCGGAAAGATGAACGAGCTCCGCGACGGCGCCGGGAAAGGCTTGCTTGACCGCCAGCATCAGCGCCGCCGCCCCGACATCCTTGCTCTCGGCCGACCGCATATGACCGGTGCGGATTCGGCGCACGGCGCGGACACCGTCCGGCCGCACCAGCACCTCGTCCGGCCGAACGATGATCTCCTCGCCGCCGAAATTGAGGCTCAGCGCAACCGGCGCCTCGGCGACCGCATCGGCGCGGTTCGCCAGGAAGAAGCGCAGCATCACCAGTGCCAGATCGCGGAACTCGGCGCTGTAGCCATGGTCGGCGAGCCCTTCGCCGGCGAGCGCCGCCGCGGTGCGATCTTGCAGCGCCTGCTCGGACACGGGTGTGTCCGACGCGATCACCTCCGCGACCACCGAACGAACCGCCTCGTGCAAGTGCATGAAGGCGGTCGCGGTCTGCCGCCCGCCGACCTGTAGAACATGCGTATAAAAGAAGCGACGCGGGCAGGATTCATAAAGAGCGATCTGCGGGGCGCCGAAACTAAGCCGCCCGTCGACGACCAGGTCGAGGCCCCGCTCTTCCGCCGCCACGGGAAGCGGCCGCGCCGGCACGATCGAATGGCGTGTCAAGGTGGCGCCGAGACGGTCGAGGAACGGCGAAAGCGGTCGGTTGTGGCCGTTGCTCTTCTCGGTTGGCGCATAGAGGATCAGGCGGTCGCGGGCGCGCGACTGCGCCACGTAGAAGAGGCACTCCTGCTCTTCCGCCTGACCAGCGCGGAACGTCTCGATCGCGCTGCCTTCGGCGCCTACGATCATGCCATCGGGCGCCGGACAGGGCGGTGCCGGCGGCGTGCGTGGGATCGTATCGCTGTTGAGCCCCGGGATATGAACGCCGCCGAACTCCAGGCCCTTGGCGCCGTGGATCGTCATCAGCCGCACTGCGTCGAGATGTTGCGCGGCCGCCGGCAACTGACGCAGATCGCGATCGTCGCCGAGCCGGACAAGCCTGCGCACTCGATCGAGCAGGCGCGTGATGGGCAGCCCGCGTCCGGCCGGCTGCGCCCGCACGAAGTTGAGGAACTGCCAGATCGCGATGCCGCGCGTGCGATCGGCGAGGTCCGCCGACGTTCCGAGCCGTGCAGCGATGCGCGTGCGATCGAGCAACAGCGTCGCGAGCGCGGTCCAGGGCGAGGCCGTCTGATCGAATCCGTCGAGCGCAGCCGCAAGGCCGGCAAGGGTCCGTCGCCCGGCGTCGCTCAAACCGGGGATCGTCTCGCCATCCCGCAGCCAACTGGCCGGCGCATGCCCGGCCGCCCGTAGATGGTCAAAGACCGCGGCCACATCCGCGAAGCTGGTGACAAAATCCGGCCAGCACGCAATGCGCACCAGGCCCATGGCGCGCCGGTCGACAAGGATCGAAAGAAGAGCCAGAAGGTCCTTGACCTCCCCCCGCTCGAACAGACTGCCCAGGAACAGGACCGGCACACCCAGCCGTTCGAGGTCCTGACCGATCGTCGACAGCTTTTCGTTGCCGGTGCATAGGACTGCCTGCTCGCGATAGGCGTAGCCCTCGCGCCGGAGTTCCTCGATTGCATCGGCCAAAGCGACCTGCTGCTGCTCGGCGCGCTGGACCGTGCGCAGCTCCGGCCTATGTCCATTGGCGTCCCTATCCGCTTCGAGGCCGCTGTCCGCGTCGCCCGCGCGCATTGTGATCGCAAAGCCGGAGAAGCTAGCAACGATCTCAGGCACAGAACGGTAGTTGCGCTTCAATCGACCGCGCTTGCCGTTGGGGAAGTCCTCCTTGCCGAACCGGATCATGTTGAAGGATGAGGCGCCGCGAAAACGGTAGATCGACTGCTTGGCGTCACCGACCATCCAGAGATTGCAGCCGTCAGGTCGTAGCGCCCTCAGCAACCGGATGCTGCTGCGGTTCACGTCCTGATACTCATCGACCAGGACATGATCATATCGCGCCTGCAGCGCCGCACAGATGGCCGCGTCCTTTTCGAACAGTTGCACTGGCAAAGCGACAAGATCGCCGAAGTCAATGCAGTGCGCGTTGCGCTTGAGCTGTTCATAGGCGGCATAGACACGGGCAACCTCGACGGCGCGTTCTGCCGCTTCACGCGCTTCCGGATCACCCGCCTTCGCCAACATGGCATCGGCGAGTCCGGCGTAGGTTTCAGCGTCGACTACCTCGTCCTTCGCCCGCGAGACGGCGGCCAACATGTCAGCGATGATCTGGGTGGGATCATAGAGGTTGCGGTAGTGCGCGAGCCTCAGCCGCGGAAACTCCTCCTCGAGGAGCTCGACCGCCTCGGTCCTATCCATCATCCGCGGGTCTTTCGACAGGCCGAGCTCCGCATGGAAGCGACGGATGATATCGAGGCCGAAGGCATGGAACGTGCCGATCCACATCGCGGCCGCCGCCTCAGGCCGCTTGCGCGCGATCCTTTCGGCCATCTCGCCCGCCGCCTTGTTCGAGAAGGTCAGGAGCAAGATACGCCTGGGATCGATACCCTCTTCCAGAAGGCCTTCGACACGCGCGATCAACGTCTGGGTCTTTCCGGTGCCAGGACCCGCTTCGAGCAGATAGGCTTCCCCGCGATGCGCCGCCGCCGCCGCTTGCAGCGGATTGAGCGGCCGTTCGACGTGCGTTGCCGCCGGCGTGGGCGGCACCGGCGGCAACAGCAAGGCATCGAACAACTGCTGCGCCACGACCTCGAACGGCGCCCCGAGTTTCGCAGCAATCTCAGAAGCGGAAAGGCCGCCATCCACATGAAGCGCCCGCACGACGTTTCGCGGGATCAGCAGTTCGCGCGCGAAAAGATCCATCTGGACCTCGCGACGCTGCCTGCGCCCATAGTCGATCACCCGATCGATCCCGACCGGCGACGGCTCGGCCGCGCGGGCCGGATCAATCGCCGGCGCGGGTTCACCTTCGGGATCGTCGCCAAGCTCTACATGGCCGATCTCATGCGCCACGAGGAAGGCCTGCTCGAACCGAGATCCGATGTTTTCATGGAGGATCAGATCGTCGGCGGCGACAAAGGTCGCGCGGCCACCGTTGAGCACAACCGCCCCTGCCGCCGTCGGCTCGACGTCGATCCCTCGCCGCTTGGCCTCTGCGACAGCAAAATCATAAGGCGACCAGGGATCGGCGCCGGATGCAACTAGGCGAGCGTGAAGCTCGGCGGCGACTTGCCTGGCGAGCTCCACGCTATCCATGTCAGTCAGCCTCCGCCAGCAATCTGACGCGCTTCTCGGCCGAAACGCCAGCGTCGATCAGCACCTGCTCGAAGGTGACCTGCTCGCCTGCCGCTGGCTTATTATCGGCCTTGTAGCTGCGCGCGACGAGCAGCGGAGCTGGCTCCCAGGACGACTCCAACTGCGCGACAGAGCTGCGCATCGCCTCAGCTAACATCGCCAGGAAGCGTCGCGGGATACTGACGAGAGAGACCCGCCGTTCGCGCAGCGCGGTCACGACCTGTCGGGGCACGTCCAAATCCTGGGCGACGGTGCGCCAGTCATCGACCGTCAGCGCCGCGAAAGGGTCGGATGCTGCCGCCGGCACAGCCTTCGCGTGTTGCGACCAAGCCGCATCGATCAGCGCCTGATCGGCAGCAGAGAGGGGTGCGGCGTCTTCGTAAGACGCGCGGCTGAGTTCGCGCGAGAGGTCGATGAGCTCTCCAGCATATTCTGGGTAAAGTCGCAGATAGCGTTCCAAGGTCGAGCGGCCAGGCTCGCTCTCAACCGCGAACGCGTCGAGCACGGACTCGCGGGATGGTCGTGCGCCGGCGGGACTCACCGCTCGTCTCCGTCGGTCATGGCGGCTCGCAGGGTGGCGAAGGCCTTGTCACGGTAGGTTCGGATCGTCTTTTCGGAGCGGCCCAGGGCCTTGGCGATGGTCATGACGTCCGGCTCCTTCGAGTCGATGGGAAAGCCTTGTCTGAGCATGTGAATGATCCTGCTTTGTTCTATCGGTAGAGCTTCAATCGCTGCATCCAGGCGCGACCGGTAAGCCGGATCGTCGAAATCCGACGCGGCGAAGGGATCGTGGGCCCCCGCGGCCGCCTCGACCTCTGGTGACAGTTCACCACTCTCCTCGTCATATTCGAGGGGCTGGGAACGATTTTCGTCGCGCCAGGCCTTTTCCTGCGCATCGCGCCGCAGGCTTGCCAGCGCGCCATCGAAGCGCACCTCGAAATAGTCGAGCTTGTCGACATAGTCGGCGCGATCCGCCGAAAGGAGCTCGACGAACCGGCTGAACACCTTGTCGCGCACGACCCCGCGCGTCAGCGATTCCGTCCTGCCATCAGAGCTTTCCGCCTTGGGCAAGCTGCGCAGCACCCGTCCGATCAGGATCCGATAGAGGCGTTCGAACCACGCCTCGTTGTTGTCTCGACGGCTCGCGCGAATGAAATAGACGAGACATTCACTAGGGATGTAGCCCGGGTCGGAGCGCTTGGTGATTTCCGCCCTGGCAATCAACTCGTCACGCGGCAGGACCGCCAATTCGGCGATGAGCGCTTCTATCTTCGGATCGCGCCGGTAGAGTTCGCCGCTGAGGCGTCGTTTGCGCAGCGGGGCTACGATCGCCTCGCCCGCGCGGTGCGCGTCTGCCTCCTGCCCTGTGTCGACAGCCCCCTCCAACTGCTTCATTTCCCCGCCCCGCTTCCCATATCGCCCTTCTCGTTCAGACGCGTTTCAAGCGAGCCGATGCTGTCGAGCACGGCCTCGAAATCTGGAGGATCGCCGAAGATCATGCCTTGCATGGCCCTGTAATCGACACGCAACTGCTCGATCATCGCGTCATGCGGGGCAAGCGCGAACGAGCCAGGCACAGCGCTGGCGAGATCGAAGTCTGGTCGATTGAAGAACATCCGGGCGTGAGCGACGCAGTCCGCGCCGAGCGCCGTGTCAGCGATGGCGGCCGCCCCGACTGGCGCCGCGGCAAGCCGGTGCAGGTCATAATAGTGACGGGATACGCGTTGACCGCCCCCACGCAGCTCGCCGCGCTTGTCGAACCACCGTCGCAACCCGTGGACGATGACGACCTTGTCCCAGAAGGTGCGTTCTGGATAGACCGTGCGCACGGCCGGTATGGTCAGATCGAGCGCCGGTAGATCATCGTCGACATAGGGCTTAATCGGCACTTCGCTATTCGGATCAAGAGCAGACTTCGCGCCCGACTCGATCTTGATAGCCGCCCGCACATAGTCCGATCGCGGTGTCGCCGCAGGATACCAGATTAGCAGCGTCTGACCGTCGGGATCAGCATCATCGGCTTCTACCCGTGCCGCGTCGGCACCGAGGCCGGCGGCCCGAATCCGGTCCTGCAGGATCACCGTCAACTCAGCACGCAGCGGGCCGTTGATGTAGGTTTGGCAGGCGTCCTTGATCGCATCGAGGCGCGCCCGGCGCTTTTTGCCACTCAGCGCTTCGAGCTCCTCGATGGTGGCCGGCTCGCCGATGTCGTCCCGAAACACCGTGACATCGATGTCTTCGGAGAAGCGGTTGATCAAACCAAACCCTTTGGACAGGGAGGTTCCACCTTTGAAGAGGAGGCGGGGTCCACCCTCTTTCAAGCCATTGAACAAGGCATCCAGCGTCCAGCAGACCCAGAAGTCCTTTTCGATATTCTGGGACGCCGTGCCGAGGCGTAGCGCCGTCGTATCGAAGGCGCTCAACATCGCGTCCGACCCGGCCGCGAGAACCTCGTCGAAAGCCGGATTCATGTCTTCACCGCCCGGGCTGCACTGCGCTTGGCGGTTTGTATCTTCTGCGGGGAGAGCGGCTTCCGCTTGGGCCGGGCGACGGCAGCATGACGCTGATCATCGGCATCGTCCGCCGTTCTTTGTCGATGACGATCATGATCAGCAGGATCACGATCATCGTTGACGTGCTGACGATGAACGCCGGCGTCGCTTTCAACGAGCGGCTTGAGAAACACCCGCATCCATGTCGGAAGCGCTGTCATACCGGCAGTGAGATCCGCTTTGAGGGACGGTCCCACCGTGGAATCTTCGAAAAGCTTGGCGAGCTTGCGCCTGACCTGATCACTCTCCCCTTCACGAACCAGGAGATCGCGCAGCCAGTGAAGCGCTTGGACGACGCGCATCGCTGGTCGTCCGGCCCAGAATAGCTTGCTGGCCGCGGTCGGACGGAAGGTGATCGTTACATTGCCGAGCTTGATCGCGCGGCGCCGAGCGTCGGTGTGCACCACGATTTTTGCCGGGACGGCGTCAGTCAGGCCCAGATCGTTCGCCGCGGTCATGCCGTCGACAAGCATCCGGGTTTGGTCACGCCGCCCGACGGCGTCGATGACTGAGCGCGGATCAGGCGGGTTGGGTTTCTGGGTGAGCTTGTTGAAGCCAGGCTGATCATAGAGCCCACGATCGATTCGCCTGAGGATTTCGGCCTTCGTCAGCCGCTGCAACGCCTTATCGACGGCGTCTCGCGAGGCGAGATCGACGAAATCGCTGGGCGTCCATACCTTGCGCGGCGCGTCCGCTCGGATGCGCGCGAGCATGGCGGTCTTCAGATCGGGCGAGTCGAGGTCCATGTCCGATACTTGTAGTTCTTTTTCGGACTGAAGGCAATCTCTGTGTCCGATAAATATATACAAATTTCGGACATTCTCAGCTTGCCGCAACGGCTTTCGGGGAGGCACGCTCGGTGTATTCGACAAGGTCGTCGAACGGGCTCGGCAGCGATATCAGATACGCGAAGGCACAGCTTGACGTGGGCAACGGCTCACGATCGATTCGCACTCGACGCCTCACTGGCCGAGCTGCTTGCGACCGTCGCGACGCCACCCGGCTTCGTCGGATCGCAATACCTCGACCATGCCGCCATTATGTCTCTCCGTCGCTCGAACAGGTCGCCGCGGCGATAGGCTTGCTCGACCTTACTGCTGATCGTGTGCGCCAGCGCCATCTCGGCGACCTCGCTCGGAAAGTTCGTGCACTCGGCGGCCCAGTCGCGGAACGTGGAGCGGAAGCCGTGCGCGGTCAGGTCGTCGCGCTTCATCCGGCGCAGCAGCATCAGGAACGCCATGTTGCTCAACGGTTGTCCGCGCTTGCTCCCCGGGAACACGAATGCCTCGGGCCCTCCGCTCTGGTCGTCGAGGTCGATCAGCGGCTTCATGTCGACGAGGATCGTGATCGCGCGCGGGCTCAGCGGGACCCGGTGATCCTTGCCAGCCTTCATGCGGCCGGCCGGCACGGTCCAGAGCTTTCCGGACAGGTTGATCTCGCTCCAACACGCGCCGATGACCTCGCCGGTTCGAGCGGCCGTCAGAATGGCGAACTCCAAGGCGCGCGCGGCGACACCCTCCTGGTCGCGAAGCGTCGTCATGAAGTCGGGGAGATCCCCGTACGGAAGCGCCGCATGATGCTCGACCTTGCGGACCTTGGCGCGGGCCGGCAGGAGCTTGTCGAGATGGCCGCGCCAGCGCGCCGGGTTCTCGCCGTCGCGATAGCCCCGCACCGTCGCCCAATCGAGGATAGACTCGATCCGCCCCCGCAGCCGACCCGCTGTTTCCGGCTTGGCGGTCCACAGGGGGGCGTCAAGCTTGTTGCGACCATCGCGAACCTTCTGCTCCAGCACCTTCATCACCAGCGCCGTATCGATCGCCTGGGCCGACAGCTCACCGATGATCGGCTCGGCATAGGTCGCAAGCGTCGCCTCCCACTGCGCGGCATGCTTGGCATTGCGCCAGCCGGCCCGGTGTGCGCCGATATAGGCTTCGGCACACTGCTTGAAGGTCGTCGCCTTGGCCACGGCGAGCTTCGCCTCCGCCCGCGCTGAATGCCTGGCTTCGATCGGATCGACGCCCTCGTGGCAGAGCCTGCGGGCGTCGAGCGCTTTAATGCGCGCGTCCTTCAGGCCGTAAAGGGCGAGCGGCCCGAGCCCCATCTCCCGGGCTCGGCCCTTGAGCATGTAGCGATAGATCCACGACGCGCCGCCCTCGGTGACCTGCAGATAGAGCCCGCCCCCGTCGGCATACATGCCCGGCTTCCCGACCGCGCGCGCTACCGAGAGCGCCGTCAACCGCGATGTCATTCGCGCCATGGCACTGGTCCCAATCACGAGGCCAAACGACCCTCGGAACCCACAAATTCACCCACAAATCGGCGCAAAACGATGGCGGCCGAGCGCGAACGGCCGGGAGCCGCGTCAGGGCGCTAAGCCGCTGAAACTTGTGTGTATATTTCGTACTCTGGCGTAGGATGTCGCGCTCTGGCGCGCTCGGGCTGGCGGAGGGAGTGGAACTGGGATCCAACATTCTCCGACTATTGGCCGGGACACTGCCGGCAGATCGTCACGCCGTGGCGTTGAGCCGAATCACACAGAGTAGTCTATCTCGAATTTCTGAAGCCGTGGCCGCCAAATCCACGGTCGCGAACCGCACGACATGTCCCTGGATGCTCACCGCCTCGTCCATCATTTGATCGACCGCTGGATGCAACAGCAAGCCGCTCGCGCTGTCCGCCAAGGCATCACCACGGCCCCCCTGCGAACGGAGGTAAGCATACATCTGATAAACGTAAGCACTCCGTAGCGTCTCTTGCTTGTACCAGCCGTTGGTTAGGATGGAATTGAATTTCGTATCGATCACAATCCGACGGCCAGACGGCCGGTGCGTCAGGACGATGTCAGTCCGCATTTGGGGAAGGATGGCCCCAATCCCGCTCGTGGCGTGATCAGTCTGCCATTCGAGAGTGCGGCCACGCCGAACCTCCCAGCCCGCGGGAGTCAGGACAACCTCGTAGAAGCCGCCGATCGCACGCTCGAACAGGCGACGAGCCCAGACTTCGTCGCGGTCCGGCATAGCGAAACTGTTTGCACCAGCCGCCTCGGTTGGCAGAGCGAGGTCCGTCACGAGCTTCGCGGCCGCCACCATAAGCCTGTCATCGGCGTCATGCCGCCCGAAGCAATCAAGACTCATTTGCCTGATGGTCGGAGCATCGCCGGAAACACCCATCGATCTCATGAAGTTCGCCAGCAGTCGGCAGCGATGTGCAAGGTCCTGCCGAAGGACAAGCCTGGAGACCGATTCCAGCGCTGCGCGAACAAAGCGATTTCGAGGGGTGTCGACGGAAAGTTCTTCAAAGCGGCAGGAGATCAAACCGCGCGAGAGCAGCCGACGCCGCTCCGTCGTCAAGGCATCGATGCGACCGCGTACCCTACACAACACAGCATGGCGCCGCTGGTAGCCAAGGCTCAGGTGACGACGCTGACGAACCTCTACCGCATGCGCCAGGATCTCGGCGACCAAGTCGGGTATATCATCGGGCATCTCTTCCAGCGTCACCTTCGTGTCGCCGAGCACTCGGAACAGATCAGAACCATAAAGCATCAGGAGCCACAGATTCCGAATGGGTATCCGGCCCACGACGCCGAGTCCACCAGCGACCACTTGGCCGCTTGAGACGATGGTCTCGCCCATCACCAATCCTGCATCAGTGTCTCGAACGCCTTCTGTGCCTCACCCGGTGCGTCGAACCAGTATTCTTCAAGCAGAGGCAGGATCTCGGTTTGCGCGACCTGCCGGAACCAATCTGCGGTCTCGCCCTCCTCAAGTGCACGGGTAGGCGTCACGTAGCTGTGGCCGATCCTGAACTGCTTACCGAGGCGCGTGTCGCCCGCGATACGCTCATTCAGCTTCGTGAGCCGGGTCTCGATGTCCTTCGCGCCATCCGGGTCCATCTTGCACGCGTCGACCACCCACCGGCGCCACGCTTCTCCGAGTCTAGGCTCAAGGCCCACAAAGGCAAAGCGTCTACGCAATGCGAGGTCAACGAGAGCGAGTGAGCGATCGGCAATGTTCATCG
Organism: Rhodoplanes serenus; assembly: GCA_009720755.1. Taxonomy (GTDB): domain Bacteria; phylum Pseudomonadota; class Alphaproteobacteria; order Rhizobiales; family Xanthobacteraceae; genus Rhodoplanes; species Rhodoplanes serenus. The sequence continues at coordinate 106,193 of WNKV01000016.1, read as the reverse complement.
TCCCTATGACGAAAATGTTCTCGGGGATGTGGACTGGCCGCCGTTTGCCGTCGGCGTCTGCGTAACAGAGTTCGACCGCGTCCTTGGGTGTGCGCTTTCCCGCCTCCAACAGCGTGAGGAGTTCGCCGAAGATCTGGGCCGGACTCCCGCGGTTTATTTCCTCGATGACGACCACGTACTTCGCGCCCGGTTCCTTCAAGGCAGCGCTGATGACCTCCATGAATGCCCCATCCACCAGCGCGAGCCTACCTTCGCCAATCGGTCGCCAACCGCGGACGAAGTCCTCATAGGAAAGGTTAGGGTGAAACTGCACGACACGCACTTTGCTCTCGTCACGGGCTCCGAGCAGCGCGAACGCAAGTCGCTTTGCGAGCCACGTCTTCCCTGTGCCTGGCGGTCCTTGCAGGATCAGGTTCTTCTTGTCGCGGACCCTAGCAAGTATGCCTTCAATCTCGACAAGGCTAAGGAAGCAACCATCCGAGACAATGTCCTTCACGGTGAACGGAATAATGGGCGGTGGCGGAGGTACGACGGTCTGGTGGACTTCCTCGACGGTCTTTTCGTAGCCAGTCTCGCCGTCTTCGCCGTCCTGCAGCTCAACGTCCTCCTCGCTGGTGCCGCTCACCACCTTGTGCCGCCATGCCTCGAGCGACAGCTCTGGGAACGAGTGGACGGGATAATCCGCTTCCTCGAACCGCATCCGCAGCTTGCCTACGAGCGCGATATAGTCTGCCGCGCTACAGCGCTTATCCGGACCACTTGTGCTGATCGGCATGCGGAGCTGCTCAGTGATGTAGCTTCTGGAGTTCTTGTCGAGGCTTGCGAACACCCACGGCTGAGACCAGTAGAGTCCAATGGTCAGGTTCCATCCCACGAGGGGGCGACACATCGCGTCGTCGAACGCCTGCACAAACTCTATACGCGCCGGATCGTCTTCCGCATCAGCGAACTCGATGCCAGCCGCGAAAACGCGCCACAGGGCGTCGATGTGATCGGGCTTGCGAACCGCTTCCTTTGGAAAAAACCAAGATTTCATCTGAAACAGCAAGGGCACGCCGTCGAATGTCTCGGGCACCTTCTCGGTGACGCCAAGAAATGTCGCGAGTTCCTTCGCAATGGCACGCCGATTTTCGGTGGTTACGCCCCGATTGAACAAGCCCATCGCAGTGAAAGGACAGATGTCTCGCACGAATCCTATTTTGCCATCAGCATATCGATCGCTTCTGAGATAACCCATCCCAGGCAGGCGTCGCGACATGTCCCCGATGAAGGCGACAAGCGGCCCACGATCGGTCCGATGCTTCAATAGCGCGGAAGCGACAGCTTCGTAGAACGACGTCCAAGCGAAGCGGTCTGACTTCCCGACAGGCTTCGTCCCAAAACGCTCCCGCCAGTGCGGCGCATTGCAGAAGCGCTGGATGTCTTGCGGTTGATTGTCGAACGCAAATCCGATCAGGCCGTCAGCATGCCAATCACCCGGAATAACACGCCAAACGGTGCCTCGATGCGTGAAGAAGTACCACTCGCGTGGTGGCTCTACCCTGGTCCACTCGACACGCACACGCCGCCCATCGTTCAGATTCTCGACAATCTTCCCTACGGCCTTGATCGCCATCACCGAAACTGTATGGCCGCGGCTGTCAAACGGCAGGTCGTGCTTGCGCGTATACGAAGCCTTGATCGCGATTCGATCTCCGGCCCGCATCGCCCGGACGAGATCGAGATACCGATCCGTGTAGCCGTTCTCCCAAGTCCCGTCAGTAAGAAAGCGCTCCGTCTGATCTCCGTCCTCGCCGTAGCTCGCACCGACAAACCAGAACTGAGCGCCTGGGTTTTCCGTCTTGGTGTTCATCCATCGACCCTGTGGAGCATTGGTTCAAGGAGACGCACGAAAGTTTGCTGCTGGCCGTCCCCATCATTGCAGAAGCATTCAACCAATTGACCGGCAGAACAGTGCGCAGGCTATCGCGCAGGTCCACCTTGATCTCATGTTCAAATGCGGCATGGCCGCTGCGCCGCGGGGCGAGCCGGGCGCGCGAACTCGGCGGCCAGTTGGCCCCGGCCAACTCGGCCGCAGCGACCAAGGCGAACGGCAGAGCACCATGGCGAGAACGTCGGCACTGTCACCGCCCGGGCGGCCGGCTGAAGCGCTCGGTTATCGAGACGGGCGGCGCCGCGCGAAGGTCCTTCTCGTAGCGTGCGCGCTTCATGGAGGCCGAATAGACCTCCTTGCGGGTCCGCTCGTCCCATTCCTCGCCGATCCGGCGCTGCACCAGCACCAGCTCCGCCACCAGCGTTTCGGTACCCGGCACGCCGCGGGCATACGGTTCCAGCCAGCGAAGCTGGCGCTCCAGATAGTGCGTCGCCGCCCGGCGGTCGCCGTCACGGTTCATCCGCACCGCGCTACGTAGCACGTCGGCCGTCCACGCCTGGACCACCGCGAGGGTGCGGTCCCGGTCGCGTGGCTGGGCGTTGTTGTCGGCACCGCGGGCAAGGCGCAGCTCGACGTCGACCGCGCGCGCCTCGATCGGCTCGCCACCGGCCGGCAGCGTGCCGCCAGCCGAGATGCCGAGCAGCAGCACCATCCTGGGCTCACCGGCCAGGCAGTGCAGCCGCACGACCACGCGCTTGGTCTGCCCCGGCAGGAGCTTCCCGACCATCACCTCCAGAACGCCAGGTGACGCCGCCTGTGCCCAGCTGCCGACCAGCTCGGCCCGAAGCTCGGCCGGCACGCTCACCCGCAGCGTGACGCGCTCCAGCAGGGCCGCGCGGCCTTCCTGCAACTCACCCAGCACGACCTCGGCCACTTCGGTGCCGCCCGCCGCGTCGTGCAGGCTGCCGCCGCCCGTCTCGGCGATGGCGCCGAGCAGCTGCTCGTCATAGCCGTCTCCGATCCCGAGCGCCGAGGTGAGCACGCCACGCTCCAACAGCGCGCCGACGTGGCCGGCGATCTCGTTGCGGTCGGTGAGGCCGTCATTGGCGTGACCGTCGGAGAGGAGCAGCACGCGATGGGAGGCTGCCGGGTCGGCCGCCATGGCGGTCGCGACGCGCTCGGCCGCCAGCAGCCATCCGTCGAACAGGTTCGTGCTGCCGCGATCGGTCAGGCCGCGGATGGCGCTGGCCGCGGCGGCGCGCCCGGCGTCGTCCATCGGGCGAGCGTCGAGCAACAGCTCGGTCTTGTCGTCGAAGGCGACGAGGCTGAGGCGGTCCTGCGCGGTCAATGCCTCGACCACGGCCAGGGCCGCACGCCGCGCGGCCTCGATCTTGTCGCCGGCCATGCTTCCGGAGATGTCGACGGCGAGCGCGAGGTTCAGTGCCGGCACCTCGCGCCGGGCGGTTTCGCCCGCGGCCGAAAGGTCGGCGACCAGGTACCGGACGGAGCCTCCCTCGTGCCAGGCCAGGGCGCGATCCAGACCGGCCGTGAGATTGAGACTGGTGGTGTAGGTCATCGGTCCCTCCCGAGCAGGATGTCGCGGATCAGATCGGCGCAGCGCTCGAGGCGCATGCGCTGTTCGGCGTCGAGCGGACCGCGGACGGTCAGCTCGACGTCGGGGGTGACTGGGATGCGGAGCCATTCCTCCGCACGGGCTTTGCGGGCCGGCTCCGGGCGCCCCTGCCCGAGCCGATGTTCCAGCGCCTCGATCCCCGTCGCCGTGCGTGGCCGCGGCGGGGTCGCTTCCGCCGTCAGGAAGGGTGCGGGCTGCGGCGCGCGGGCGCGCAGGCTCGCGATGTAGTCGAGCGCGCTGGATGCTGGATTGCCCGTCGCCTGCGACGGCTTCGCCACGGTCTCGGCACGCGACGCGTAGGCCGCGATCTGCTCGGGGCTGGCGACCAGCAGCTCCTTCCGGATGTCGGTGAGCGACATGCCGAGCGCGTCCCGCATGGTCCGTATGGCCAGCAGGCGGGACAGCGTGTCAGCCGGGTAACGGGCGGCAGGCCCGCGACTCAGCGGTGGCGGCAGAAGGCCCTGCGCAACCCAGGACCGGATCGTGCGAGGCTCGAGGCCCGACGAGGCGGCTAGGTCGGCAAGGGATGGCTCGGCGGTGAACATCGCGCATCTTTACACAGACGATGCGACATGTCAAATTAAACGACATGTCGAGTCTCGCGTTGCCTCCTTCTTCAGGCGCCCCGGTGCGCGTTGCACCAGCGGGGATCCTCGCCAACCGGTTGATCCAAGGTCAGGCGACGAATACGCTTCGGTAATTGAGATGAAAATCGTGTGGGCCGTCGCCGGCATCTCCCCAAAGGTCAAAAGCACATGAAAACAAAATCGCCCCGTCGCATTCGCCAATCGCTGGAGGCAGCTCGGGACCGGGTAGCACGGCTCATCGGCGTACTTCGTCAGCACGAGACCGAGAAACGATGGGGATTGGGCGAGGAGTGCGCCAAGGCCGCGAATGGGTTGGAGCGTCTGCTCAACGAAAACGCGGTTCCGCAAGACTACAAGGTGGCCGTCATCGGCCGGTTTAAGGCCGGCAAGTCCGCGTTTGTGAACGAGTTACTCGGCCGTCGCCTCGCAGGCGAGGACACAAGTCCAGAAACAGCAGCAATCACTACATTCCGCGCCGGCGATGGCGTAGTCGCGAAGATTAACCTGGTCGACAAGGAGACATGGGATGCGCTGAAGGCGCTGCACGAGAAAGATCCGACCGACCCTGAGTCACAGCGCGTCGTGAACTGGCTCAGGTTCATTGCGAATGACGGTCGACAGAACCCAGGCGGCCAGGCCGAGCTGTTCGATCTCGATGCCATTGAGCGCGAACACCTGAAGCCGGGCGGCCACACGCTGACAATCACGTTGTCGGCCGCCGCAACCGCGGACGATATACGGAAAGCCGAGAACGAGTTCCGGCGCCGGATCAGGCAGTACACCACGGGGTCAAAACCACACCACTGCCTGGTAGAGTCGATCGAGATCGAATCCCCTTCGACGATCCTCGGTGAGGGGGTAACGCTCGTGGACACGCCTGGGCTCGACGATACGGAACGTTTCCGGGTTCAATTGACGGAGCGCGCCGTCCAGGACGTCGATGCCGTCCTCTTCCTGACGAAGTCTGGCGCAGCGTATGGACAATCCGAGAAGGACTTCCTTCTTTCGCTCCTACGAAAAGGCACGGTCAAGCAGCTCGTGTTTGTCGTTACGCAGGTCGACCAAACCTACGAGCAGCACGTCAGACAGGCGCGAGATCAAGATGAGGATCCCGAGCCGATCGTCGACCGGATAGAGGCCGAGCGTCGGCGTATCCGCTTGGAGGTGGAGGCAACCCTTGACGAGCTTGCCGGTGATGCCGGTTCCGTCGCCGCAGCGCGCTACCGAGAACAGCTGAACGCCATCGAGATCGCCTTCACGTCGGCTGCGAACCACCGTGACCACATGCGCGGAGAGGCGGTCAAGTTCCCGATTTCACCGGGTGACGCAGGCGGGATGCGCAGCGTCAAGGACACGCTGTTCCGGATTCTATCCACTGAAAGTCGCTTAGCCGCCACTGCGAAGACGGTCCAAAGCGGAGCCGCTTCCGTTCTGCAGGACATGTTGTCGGTCGTCGACAAGCGCCGGGCCGTGGTTGCGGGCCTGAAGGACAGGGAGGTGGCCGAGCAGAAGCTCGCCACGTTTCGCACCGGATTCGAACGAATCGGCGAACTCTTTGTGACCGCGGCTCGGCAAGACATCGACGTCCTAAACACGTCGCTTGGAAACCGAAGTGAAACAGGTCAGCTCATCGCTGAAATCGTAGCACAGCAAGCAGATAATGTGCTTGCATCCTACGAAACCGAGGACGCCGCGATCCACTGGAGAACTCGACGTGGCGGCCGCTGGGGCTACATGCATGAGCTCCAGACCAGGGTTGCGAACCGGATCTTTCCGCGGGTCGCTGAGCAGCTCACGAAGCAAACCAGTGATTTCGGAAGGTTCGTGGACGGGTTCCGCGCGCATCTCCAAAGCCTGTCGGACGAGGCTGGTCTCGCAATCGAGCGGCTCGAGATCGGGGACGAACTTCAGCTCGATATTGGTGCGAGCCTCGAGGCCTTCCTCCAGGAGACGCTCGAGGCTCTACAGGAGATCGTCGAGGGAGAGGAGACGCGAATCGTAGCGCTCCTCGAAGAGTTCGTAGACGAGCAGGTCGAGGAGAAGATCGCGGCGGCGAGGGACCGAGTCGCAGGGATTCTCGGACGCGGCACCAGCGTTGCGCAGACTGCCGAGATACGAAACTTCTATCGCGAAGTGCGTGGCATCCTCCGTGGAGCTGTCCAAAATCACGTCCGCCGCCGTTTCGACGGGTTCGCAGCACACCTCCAGGCTCAAGCGGAGGCCCTTCCCGACCGAACGCTGACGCAGGTGCGCTCTCAGATCCAGCGCGCTTCGGCCGATATTCGAGCCGCGGCCGAAGCCGCGATCGCCGGACAGAAGGAGGCGTTCGAGCAAATCGCCACAAGGTTGATGGCCGAGATCAACGGCGCGCAATCCGACATCTCGGGGCATTTTTTTGAGGAGGCAGCACCGGCATCAGCGCCGGAGGGGGAGCAGCTGGAACCACCAATCCTTCCTGCCTCAACGTCAAACGCCACCGGACTGAACGGTACGCCCGCCAGCATGGCGGGCCAGTTTCGAGATGACCCTTCGGACGGTCGGGATCCCCCGAGCGATATCCGCCGTCGGGCAACGCACTGCGTGCAGCGCTATATTCTGCGCAACGGCGATAAGAGCTGGCCCTTTTCACGTATGTTGACGAAGGAATATCTTGCCGGCGCATCAGAGGCCTGGCTTATCGATCCCTACCTTGCGCAACGGCACCAGCGCAGGAACCTGCTGGAATTCGTTATGGCGCTTCTTGATCGAGCCAAGCCAAAAACACTGCACATCATCACGCGCGAGCAGGCCGAGCCTGCGCCGGACGCAGATAAGGAATTCTATGACTCGCTGGACCGCCAAGCGTTCGAGAAAGCCGGGATGCGGGTAAAGCATTTCATCGAAGTGAATATTCATGATCGCTATCTGATCTTGGACAATGGCATTGTCTTTAAGCTCGGCCGGGGCCTCGACATCTACAAACCCGTCGCCGGCTTGGCGTCGCGCGATCCCGCGCTGCGCCAGGTACGTGAATGCGAAGTAGATGTCTTCTCACCCCGCGTGTCGGATATGTCGCGATGATCCGTAGATGACCGCCAACACGATCCGCAACTGCTTCCCCCATGTCGGTCGACACAGACATTTCAATCACTTCTTGCTCCCGTTGCCGTTGGTGAGCCACCGCTTGCCGGCTTCGAGCAGCGAGCCATCGATCAGGCCGGAGCACAGCTTGATGGCCAGGAGGCCGAGCGCAAAGCCTGAGGCGCCGGGCGAGAGCCCGAGCTTGATCGCGACCACGTCGCCCACGAAAATCGCCGTGGTCACCGCGACGATGCAGACCCCGAGCGCCTGCTTCGGGGCCAATTGCTTCTTGAGGATCAGGTAGACGACCCCGCCGGCGAGGCCGGCGATTGCACGCCAAGCCACGTCGGCCAGTTCGGAGAGGTTGGTCATCGGCGCAGCTTCCGGGCCGCGGCCTTCACGAGGGGGTCGATCGCGGTCGGGACGGGCTGGCCGGTGAGCGCCGCCTCCTTCTCGCGCGAGCGGCCGTTGACGTAGACGCCGAGGACGCCGAAGCGCGCGCCCCAGTAGAGGGAGAGGAGTCCCGAGGCGTTGACCGCCCAGGCGGCGATCTTCCCGGCGCCGAAGGCGAGGTCCCACATCGCGAGCGCCCAGCAGACCGCGCATTCGACCGTCAGCTCGAAGGCGTAGATCGGCCGCCACCAGCGTTGCACGACGTCGCCGGAGGCCGCCTCGATCCGCATCGTCTCGTTCGTCTCGGCGAGCACCTTGGATTGCGCCTCGTTGTCCGCCGTGGCGATGTCGGCGAGGGCCGGCCATTTCGCCTGCGCCTCGGCTTCGGCGGCGGACAGTTTCGTCCCGAGCGTGTCCGCCGGCGTCTCCCTGATCGCCTTGTCGACCGCGTCCGGGGTCGGCTCGACGCCGAGGGCGTCGGCGATGACGCCGCCGATGGCGTCGCCGATCATGCCGCCGAGGGGTCCGCCCAGCGCGCGGCCGATGATGGGCGCACCCGCCTTCACGAGCGCGCCGCCGAGATCCTGCCAGTTCATTGCGCAGCCTCCTTGATGGTGCCGATGAGGGCGGAGAGATCGGCTTCGAGCTCGCCCGCGAGCGCGGCCGCATAGGCCCTGGCCCGCTCACCATGCCGCCGCCACGCCCAGACGAGCGTCAGCGTGAGCGCGCCCACACAGAGCGTGACGACGCCGAGCGTCAGCCACGAGGTCCAATCGAAGGACGCCGCATCGGCCTGCGTGAGGGAGCCGGTCCCGGCCGCGGTTCCGCCGCCGGCGGTCGCAGCCGCGCTGCCGCTGCGCTTGGCGCTTCTCTGGGCGCCCGACGCCTCGCGGGCGAGACGGCCGGCGATGTCGGCCGCGCCTTGCGCTTCGAGCGCCATCTTGACGCCGATCGCCTCCATGCGGGCGTTGCGGGAAAGCCAGCCACGGCCGAAGGCCGAGAAGGTCCGAAGCGACCGATAGAAGCTCGCGCGCCGGGCACAGGCGCGCTTGACGATGCCGACCGTGTCGGCGGAGCGGGACGCGAGCGCCGCCAGCTCTTTCGGGTTTCGGGTGGAGACGCCGATGGCGGCGCCCATTATCTGCGGGGCGCGGCCGGTCCCGGAATTGACGGCGATGTCGAACACGATCTGGTCCGGGCCTTTCGGCCAGGCGTCGCCGACCATCGGGACCCAGTAGTTTCCGCGGTAGATGTCCTGCAGCTCCTCCTCGGAGATATTGCGAACGCTTCTGTCGGGCAGACCGTGTTTCGTGCGCCAGCGCGTGTATTCGCGTTGGATGATCCCGCGCATGGTGGGACCACCCGGATCGCGCGGGTCGTTGGTCCAGCCGCCCTCCTCCCGCAGCGTGTTGGCGAGACAGCGGGGATAGTTCTCTTGCGTCATCGGAACCCTCCAGACATGAAAAAGCCGCCCGAAGGGGCGGCGCATTGGAGCGTCGGTGGTGTTCTCGTTCGGCCCAAACCGGGCGGCGAACGGTGGCGCACAGGCCCCCCGTGGGCGCGACACGGCGGCCCGGCGCAGCAACCCTCGGCGGTTGGCGCCTTGGCGCCCACGGGCCGCCTGTGGCGCGGCGTGGCGTCAGGGCGCGGTGTAGCCCTGCGCGGCGACGTAGACGCTGGCGCCGGTCGTGATGCAGGCGAAGTTGAGCGCCGCGTTGGCAGAGGACTTCAGGGGCGACGGGAACGCGATCGTGTCGGCGTTCGCCATGTTGGCGGGCAGCAAGAGTCGCCAGATCACGGTGGAGCCGTCCTTGACCACGACCTCGGTCGCGGTGGCGTTGGTGTTCTTGAGCTGGAGCGCGGTCAGGTAGCGGCGGATGCCGGCGCCGGCCGCTGCCGCGAGCACCACGTCGGTGGTGTTGGTGACCGCGGCCCCGGTGTAGGACCAATCGGCCTCCGGGATCGAATAGGGTTTTTGGACAAGTGCCCCGATCATCGTCGCCATCAGGTGGACGAGATCGCCGGTCGCCGACATCGCCGCCTGGTTAGCGTTGGCAGCCCGCGCGCCGATGCCGACCGGATTGCCGGCCGCAGCATCCTGCGCGACGCCACCGGTCACCGTGACGGCGGATACCGCGTTGGTGACCAGCACCGGCGCTGCATCCATCTGGTCGGAGCGCGCGAAGCCGCCGATCGACTCCGTGATGAGCCGGGTGAACTCCATCACGCGAATAAAGTGCAGACGGAAATCCGTCCGCGGCAGCACGGCGCCGCCCGCGTTCGTCACCGTGATGTCGGCGCCGGTCGGCGCGGTACCGATCGGCTCGAGGATGAGGTTCGTGCTCGCGGCCTCGCGCACCCGGTAAGGACCGTCGATGCCGAGATCGGCGCCCGTCGCGCTGTCCCTGACGCCGTGGAGATTGACGTACTGGCCATGCTGAAGGCCCGACCAGGCGGCGTTGCCGACGACGGTGAGCACATTGGCGGTGCGCGCGACCGACTGGACGACTTGCGTGACCGGCGCTCCGAACACGCCGCCATTCACCCGGATGACGGCGCCGCCATAGGAGGTGGCGGTCGCCGCCACACCCATGGCGACCGTGATCCTCAGCGCGTCGACCACCGACGCCACGGCGGTCGGCGTCGTCAGGTTGGCGAAGTTGGTCTGATCGCGAATGCCGTAGACGACGATCTGGTCGCCGGTGGTGAGATCGTGGGGCTGGTCGAACGTGATGGTGGTCGTCGTGGTGCCGGTCTTTGTGGCGGAGACGATCTTGCCCGCCGGCCGAGATGCCGATCGATGGTTCTTCGCCCGGAACCGGAGCTTGTAGTCGCGGGCCGGGTTGGGGACGACCTGGGTGCGCTTGAACAGCGCCGAGAGCGCGGCGACGCTGTCGATTGGCGAGGCAGTAAAGGTCACCTTTTCGAGCTGCGGGAGGATCTCGAAGAGGCCCTGCGGCGCAAAGGCATAGGCTCCGGCTGCGGTCACGAGCTGCGTCGCGGCGGTCGAGACCGAGAAGGCGGCGACATGGTTGCCGGCGATCGTGCCGGACGGCAGCGCATCGCCGCCTTCGGAGCGGACATAGTAGCTCTCGCTGGTCGCCGTCGTGCCCTCGAAGACGAGGCTCGACCCATTGCGGGCATAGCCCAGAGGATCGGCTTTGATGACGGACCCGCTGGCGAACGGTCCGGCGGTCACCGAGGGGATCGTGCCCTGGGGGCCGGCCGTCGCGGTGAAGCTCGTCGGCGTCGGCGTGGTCGCGATGGTGAGGCAAGAGTAGTTCAGGCGGCTGTCGCCCACGCCATAGATCGACGCCTTCTCGCCGATCTTCAGCCCATGCGGTGCGGCGGTCGTGACGGTGAGCGTGGTGGTCGCCTGAGAGATCGAGGCGATCGCGACCGGCATCGCCGGCGTCAGCGGAACGACGCCCGGCCAGTCGTCGGTCGAGACGAGCTCGAAGGCGAACTCCTGGCCGTTGATGCGCTGCGACAGGGAAATCCCCGCCGCGATGCGCACCGGCATGACGAAGCGGTCCAGCGTCTCGATGACGGTCTCGGTGGCCTCCGAAAGCGGATCCTTGGAGATCACCAGGTAGCTCGCGCCGGCGACATTGCCGTCGACTTGGACGATGTCGCCGGGTGGGATCTGGACAGCGTTCCAGCGGCTCGCCGTGTCGAAGATCTCGAAGGCGTCGCGGAACTTGGTCGGCGCTCCGAGGATACTGACGGTCGGCGCGACGCGGCCGTCCTGGTCCTGGAGCGCGGCGCCCCGCACGAAGCCAGCCGTTCCGCCGGGCACATCGGGTTTGCTCCCCGGCGCACTCGGCCAGAGCAGTTCCTTGGTCATGATGGTCTCCGATGATCAGGAATCGGCGTCTCAGCTGCTCGGGGCGGCGAAGGCGAGCGCGTAGAGCACGATGCGGACTTTGCCGCCGGTGAAGTTGCCGCCGGCCGCGGTCACGCGGATGGGCGTGTTGGCGTAGAAGGCGGTCGGCCCGATCACACCGATGTTGGTCGAGCCCAGCGCGATGCCGAGCGTGCCACCGAACTGGCTGGTGTTGCCGGCAACCCCGACGCCATAGGAGGTCGCGCCGGTGATGGCCTGCGTGGTGCGGGAGGCGACGCCGAGCACGATCATGCGGTCGGCGATGATCGTGGGCGCGGTCGTCTCGACATAGGCGCCGGTCAGCGTCAGCTCCTGCTCGACGGCGACCAGGCGGATCCCGCCACCGTTCGCTGTCCCGACGACCCGGTCGCGCCAGGCGCCGTCGGACCAGGTGAGCATCGTGCGCTCGTCCTCGACGTGCCAGCGCCAGCCTGTGAGCGGCACGTAGAAGGCCCAGCCATTGACGTTCCAGTGGGCGATGCGGCCGGCCTGCCCGGCCCAGGCACCCGTCGCGCCCGACGGCACGATCCAGCGCTCCCCGTCCGCCGGCGAGCCGGGCGGCGTCGCGAGCGTCCGGCTCTTGGCGCTGCCGTGCACGAAGGCGTCGAGGCGCACCAGCGCCTCGTTGTGGGTGACCTCCTTCTGCGCCTGGCCCTGGGCGATGAAGGGCAGCGCGAGGTTGGGCGTCGGCATGGGATGTCCTCAGAGGATGGCGGCGGCGGGCGTGCCGCGACCGATGGCGGCAGAGAGCTGCGCGACGCGCACAGAGACGGACGGCTGCGCGCTGCCGAAGTCGGCGACCTGCTGCGCGACCGTGTAGGTCGAGGCTGGCGCAGTCGCCGCGAGCGTGCGGATGACGATCGCCCCGTTCAGGATGTCGACCTCGTAGCGCTCGCTCTCCTCCTCGAGCGGCACGTCGGCGAGGTCGCGCCACCAGCCGCCGAAGCGGGTGCGCCGCACCCAGCTGATGGCGAGGTCGCCGGCGACGTTGCGGGTGCCGCGCAGATGCACGGGCGACCAGGGCTTCAGCCCTTCGCCGGTGTTCGCGAACGCGATCACGCCCGACTGGTCGCCGGCCGGCCTCTGCGGCACGGGCGCATAGCGCCAGCCGATGGTCTGGCCGATGTTCGCGCCCGAGAAGGCCGGCCGGACCTGGCGGCCGGGATCGAGCATGACGAACCGCGACCCCATCGGATGGCTGACGATGTGGTGCTCGGTGCCGAGCCGGCCGCGCAGCAGGCGCGAGAGCCGATACTGGCCGGGTCCGATCAGCGTCGCATTGGCGAACTGGATGACCTCGCCGTCGATCATAGCGCCGTTGGCGCCGTCGAGGATGCGGCTGTCGGGCAGGCTTTCGAGCGAACCATAGGCGAGCTGCACGTCGACGGCGCTGCCCTCGTCCCAGACATGGGACGGGCCAGGGGCGAGCACGGTCAGCGTGTCGCCGATCACGGACGGCACAGTCGCGGTCGCCGCCACCGTGTAGTCGAGCCCGTCGGCGGTCGGCCGGAACAGCTGAACGCCCCGGAACACGCCGCCGCCGAGCGAACAGGCCGCCATGTAGAAGGACTGCGCCGTGCCGGCGTGGGTCTCCGTCATCAGCGGCAGGTCGAGGAGTTCCACCCGCGTCGGCGAGGCGGCATCCGGCACGTTCGGCTCCAACCCGCCCGAGCCGGTCGGCACGGTGACGAACTGCGGCAGGTCGCCGTCGGTCGCGACCCCGCGCAGCAGCACGAGCCCCGGCCGGCCGAACGTCACCGAGGTGACGCGGAAGCGCCGCAGCGCGCCGTCGACCGCGATCTCGACCACGTCGGTCGGATCGATCCGCACCGCGCGGGTCGGGAGCTTGGCTTCGAGCGCGACGCGGCCCTGCCAGATCTCCCGGAGAGCGCGCTGGGCGATCTGTTGCGCCTCCTCGACCGACAGCACGATCGGCAGCGAATAGGTCGTCACGCTCTTCGAGCTGCCGATCTGGCGCCGCGCCGTCACCGTCGAGGTCTGGTAGTCGCGCGCCTCGTCGAGATGCACCACGTCGATCGCGACCGGCAGCTCGACGTCCTGCGTTCGCTCGATCCGCACCTTCGAACGATCGCCGTCGCCCTCGGCCGCCCCGAGGTCCTCGGCGTCGATCGCAACGAGCGTGCCCTGGCCACGGCGCACGAAGCGCAAGGTCCCGCCGCTCTCGACCGCGTCGAACAGGAACGCGGTCTGCAGCACCGCGATCATCTCGCGGATCGACTTGCGCTCCATCACGACATAGCCGGTCACCTCGTCGGTCAGGCCCGACACGTCGATCTCGGCCTCGGCGAGGCCGGCGCGCAGACAGAGGTCGCGCACGATCGCGGAGAGCTGCATGGTCCCGATCTTTCCCTGCACCCAATGGCCGAGCCGGTAGTTGTCGCCGTCCGACCAGACCGAGGTCAGGGCCGGGAAGAACGGGAACGGCCGGGCGTCCCAGCACCACAGGAACCGCCGGCCGACCATCGGGCCGCCATAGAGCGGAGACACCGGGTTGTTGGCCGGGTCGCGCCAGAACTGTTCGGTGCCCTTGATCGCCGAGCGCTGAACGACGCGGTCGACCGAGCGGTTCGAGTACCAGGGGAACTGGCTCTCGGCCGACTTCGGATCGACGAAGACGTTGGGACGGTTCGGCGCACAGTTCACCGACGGGAACCCGTATTCGGTGAACCAGATCGGTTTTTCACGCGGCACCCAGGGGCTCGGCGGCCCGGTCGGCACGCCGGCGACCTTGGGGACGTGCGGGTTCTCCCACCACCAGCGCAGATCCTTGATCGCCCAGAAGCGGTCGTCGATCGGCGAGCGGACACGGTTCGCGCCGCGGCCCGCGAGGTCGCGATCGGCCTCGGAGGCGTAGAAGAAGTCGGCGAGCTCACCCGACGCCCAGCCGGCACCGATCGCGGCCGGGTCGGTCAGCGAGCGCGGCTCGTCGGTCAGCGGGAAGTAGGCGTCGATGCCGACGACATCGACGTTCGGATCCGCCCACAGCGCATCGAGCGGAAAGTCGACGGTCGCACTGCCCCGGTCGTGATAGCGGTACTCCGACCAGTCGGCCGCATAGGTGACGATGCACGACGAGCCGAGCCGCGCCTTGGCTTCGGCTGCGACCTGCCGCCAGTACGGCACCGCAGGATAGGCACCACCCGCGTCGCGGATGCGGTTGAGCGCGACCATCTCCGAGCCGACCGCGAACGCATCGACGCCGCCCGCCTGCTCGGCGAGCGTCATGCAGTGGCGCACGAAGCGCAGATAGCCGTCCGGCCGCGTGAAGAAGCCCGCCACATCGGCCGCCGCGCCGGTGATGCGCCCGCGCCAGGGGAACGGCGCCGGGTCCGGTGGCGGGATGTCCATCATCAGGAACGGGTAGAACAGGACCTTGAGGCCCTGCGACCGCAGATGGGCGATGGCACGGAGGACCGAGCCGTCGGCGACCGTGCCGCCATAGGACAGCGCGGTCGTGCCGTTCGGCAGGGTGTAGGAGGAGACGAGCGGCCACCCGTCGCGGCCGAGGCCGGCCACCGCCCACAGATGCGGCGTCGTCTCCGGTCCCCATACGCCGGCCTGCCCGAGCGAATACTCCGAGGCCGGCCGGATCGAGCATGCGCCGGCATCGAGCGAGGTGCCGAACCACGCATAGATCAGGCTGACCCAGCCGGCGTTCGGAAGCTCGCGCCGGAGGTTCTCGACCGCGACGACGAAGTCCGCCCGCTTTTGCCCGGTGTTGCCGTTCACGGTCGGCCGCTCGACGTTCGACGAGTGGCCGGTCTTGCTGACCATGTCGGTGTCGAGCACGAACTCGCCCGAGCCCGGGATCAGGCACACCGCCTCGACCAGCCGGCGCGCGTCGTCCGGCGCGTCCGACCCGCGGAACACTTCGAGCTCGAAGTTCGGGAAGCGGTTGCCGTGCGGGGTGAGCTTGAAGTCCTCCAGCATCACGGTGACCAGGCCGCGATGCGCCGGCGTGCGGTGCGCGCCCTCGACCGCGGCGACGAGCGGGTCGGCCGGCTGGTCGGCATCGCCGAACCACACCCGCAGGGCCCCGACGTGATCCGGATCGACCGGCTGGTTGCTGACCCACAGCCGATAGACGGCCGTCACCGGTCCCTCGCAGGCGGCGAGCAGGATGTCGGCCGTGTATTCGTAACGGGTGCGCGTGACGGTCTGGGTTCCGCCGCCACCACCACCGCCCCCGCCGCTGCTGCCGCCGCCCTTGCCGCCACCTCCACCACCACCGGTGCCGACCACCTCGGTCTCGGTGATGACGATCTCCTTGATCCCGCGCAGCCAGACGATGTTGGCGGGCACACGCGCGCGGCCCCACACCGTCGCGATCGGCTGGCCGTAGGCGGACCCCGAGACCCGAAGGTCAGTGACGCGGGCGCCTTCGACGGTCCGGACCGGATCGGTGGCGGGGCCGTAGAGGTCCTGCTCGACCAAGGCGCCGACATAGGCGCCGAGCAGCGTGCCCGCGGCCTGACCGATGGCGCCGCCGATCGCGCCGCCCGCCCAGGCACCGGCCACGGTCAGAGCGAGCTGCGCCACGGGAGGCTCCGGTCAGGCGAGGAGTTCGAACGAGAGGTTCGGCAGGCGGTTGCCGAACGGGGTGATGGCGAGCCGCTCGAACACCACATAGGCGAGGCCGCGGTGAGCCGGCGTGCTAGCCGCGCCCTGCGTGGCCTGGATCAGCGGATCGGGCATCTGCCCGGCGGTGCCCAGATAGTCCCGCCGCGCCGTGTAGTGCTCGGACCCGAGCGCGTTGCCGTCCGCGAAGGCGCGGTCGACGCTCGCGATCGGTCCCTCGCACAGCCCGACGGCGAGATCGACGAAATAGACATAGGAGACGGTCGTCATGGTCTGGCTTCCGCCGCCTCCTCCGCCGCCACCCTTGCCGCCGCCGCTGCCGCCCCCGACGGTCTGCGTCTCGGTGCGGGTCTCCTCGTGGAAGCCGCGCATCCAGATCACGTTGCCGGAGAGCCGCGCCTTTCCATAGACCCGCGGGATCACCGAGCCGTAGCCGGACGACTGGACACGCAGGTCCTGGAGCCGCGGGCCGGTGACGGTTTGGCCCTTCTCCTGCTCGCCGAACAGCTGCTGATCGACCAGGCCGCCGACATAGGCGCCGAGCATGCCGCCGATCGACGAGCCGATGCCCGGCAGCAGCAGGTTGCCGAGCACCATGCCACCGATGCTGAGCGCGAGACGGGCCATGGGTCACGATCACTTTGCGGTGTCAGAGACGCTCAGTTGGTCCGGAACGTGCGAGGGGCTACCTTGAGCAGCTGCAGCGAAAAGGCTGCCGGCTCTCGCCGGCGGCGTGAAGTGTGCTACATCAATCAACCTTCAATCTCTGAGGCTATCTTCAATCTCCGAGCGGAAGAACTGTGGGTGTTCACCAAAGGAGATTTTCTCCATTCGTTTTGATGTCGCGACTTCCCGTTTGAGAAGGCGGGAGAAAAAATCGCCAAGGTCCATATGTTTGGTGTTCTTCAAGGCGGCGAAGAAGTCGAGAGCTTCGTTATGAATAAAAAATCGGTGGGGTACGACAGCCTCGTTTGAGACTACTACTCCGTAACGGAGATACGGATAAACCTGTTTGTGTTTTCTGGCCTTGGCGCTGTACGTGAGCACATCGTGGGTCGATATGCCTGCTTTGAATTCAAGCGCCACCCGAGGGAGCTTGATGCCGTTTCGCTCCTCGAAAACGCACAGATCGGTCTGGAAAGCAGAATAACCCCGCTTGGGCTTCTTGGGGTCAACAGTTGTCTCGAGTTTGTTGTCAACAGTGATTTGATAAAGAAGCGCGGCGCCTCTCTCAATAGTCACCGGAGGCTGCAAGACCTGCTTAGCGGCAGCGTACGCTAGTTCAACAAATTCGCTTTCCGCAGCCATTTGCAGCCTCACTGGTGAATACAGATCGCTTTGCCCACGCGGCCCTTGCCGCAGGGCTATCAAACCAGAAATTTACGACTGACGAAATGAGGGCATGACCAGCTTGCGCCGCAGAATCCAGAGGGTCGGGCGTCGGCTTCGGGTCACAAATTGCCTTCCACGAGTCCCGGCAACCTGAAAGCGCCCCTGATCTTCTCCGCCCAGAACGGCGTGATGTCCTGCTCGACGACCGCACCGGCCTCGCGGTAACAGTGCAGGAGCTGGCCACCCTCGGCGATATAGCCGCAGTGGTGCGCCGGCCCCTTGCCCGCCCCGAACAGCAGGATGTCGCCGGGCAGCGCGTGCGCCGGATCGATCTCGACGGCGTGTCGGGCCATCTCGTTGCGCAGCCGCTCCTCCGCCCGGTAGAGCGGCCACGTCTCGGCATAGTTCATCGGGTGGTCGACCCGGCCGAGGAACGGCTCGGCCGCGCCGCGCACGAAGCCGATGCAGTCGCAGCCGACGCCCTTGAGCGCCGCCTGATGGTGCCAGGGCGTGCCGAGCCAGGAGCGCGCCTCGGCGATGAGGGCGGATCGCGTGAACATCATGTGCGCACCGGGTAGGAGAAGACCTTGTCGTTGCCTGGAATGTGCGGCTCGCCGCGGAAGTTCAGGATGTTGCCGAACTTGGCGTGGCAGGTTTCCGGGGTCTTGTCGCAGCCGGCGACCAGGGTGATCTGATCGCCGACGGTGATCGGCCGCGGCATCGGCACGAAGAAGCGGATGGTCTGCTGATCGTGCAGCAGCACCTCGTTGACCGCACCGGCATTGGCACCGGTGACGAACGTCGCCTTTCCGAAGGTGAAGAAGCCGGTCGCGCGGGAGGTCGCGATCCGCACCGTGTCGGCCGCGATCACCTGGGCGATCGCGTAGGTGTCGGTGAGCGGCGCGAGACTGACGACGCACTCGGGCGAGCCGAGGTCGACGCGACACAGGCGCGAGTAGAGCTTGCCGGCAGTCTGCTGAAGCCGGTTCGACAGGCCCCTGATCTCGGCGGAGAAGCGCTGGTCGGCGCGCTTCACCTCGCCGAGGAAGCCCTTGCGCAGTACGAGGCGCCCCTGCGAGAGGTCCGCCCAGTTGACCAGGAACACCTCGATCTTCGCACCATCGAACAGGCCGGCGGCGAGGTCTTCCGGGCTGAGCGCGTCGTCGTCGAGGAAGCCCTCGACATCGAGATTGTCGACCGAGAGGTCCGATCCGGTCTTGACCGCCGACGGCAGGAAGCCGGTCGCCGCGGCATAGGCGAGCCCGTCGACGACGAGCGCCTGGTCGTGGTCGGTGAAGCCGCGCACCCAACCGTCGGCACGTTCCAAGCGCCAGCAGGTGGCCAGCGTCGTCACCTCGCCGGCGATGTGCGCGGCGAGCGCGGGAGAAGCAGGCTTCATGAGGGTCAGCTTTGGTTGGCGCGTGATCTTGTCCGAGAACCGGAGGCCACGTCTCGGGATCACGCGCGGATCTCGACCAGCGGGATCGACTGGACGTTCTGCAGGTGATAGGCGGCGTTGACGACCTGAAGGTGGTCGGTGTCGAAGCGCACCGGCACGTCGAACTGGAAGCTCGCGACCGGCGTCGCCGCGGGTGCCACGCCGAAGGTCAGCCGGCCGGTGGCATGGTCGATCGTCGGGGTAACGACGACGCCGTCGACCTTCACGATCACCGTACCGGGCACCGGCCTCGTGATCGTGCGAACCTCCTGGACCGGACCGGACGGATAGCGCTTCACCAGCTGGAACGCCGTGGTGCTCACGACCTGACAGGTCTGGTCGACCGCCTCGAAGTCGCCCCAGTCGCGGAACCGGAAGCCGTAGGCGCGGCCCTTGCGGGCCCGGAAGAACGCGATCACCTCGGCCATCTGCTCGCGGGTGCGGATGCCGGTCGAGATGTCGTAGCGGGCGCGCGCCGCCGCCCAGTTGACGTTGCGCTGCTCGAACCCGGACGCGACCATCACCACGTCGGTCGAGTATTCCGGGCCACCGGTCGCGCCGCGCGCGATCGCGTCCGGGAACGAGACATCGTGGAAGCTCACCGGTCGCCCCTCACAGGTTCCGTCTGGCGCGTTCGAGCGCCGCGGCCATCTCGGCGGTGATCTGCCCCTGCGCACGGCGGAACGAGCCGGCGTCCGGCGTCGTCACGTTGAAGGTCAGGACGACCGGCACGCCGCGCTGCTCGCGGACCGCCATGGCGGCCGTCTCGGTGCGCGACAGCACGCGCTCGCCGCGCTGGAGGATCGCCGGCACCTCGTCCGGCCGCAGATAAGCGCCGTCGTGGAAGCGCGGCGCCGCGCGGAACAGACCGGCCGGAACGAGCCGGCCCGGTGCCGGGTCGCCGACCAGACCGCCGCCATGATAGATCGGCGAACCGAATATCTGGTTGGCGGAGGCGACCGGCCCGGGCGACGAGCCGCCGCCGAACAGGCCGGCCAACAGGCCACCCCCACCGCTCCCGCCGAACAATCCGGACGCGAGGCTGCCGACGAGCTGGCGGGCCTGAAGCCGGACGAGATCGGCGACGATCGAATCGACGAGGCTCTTCCACTCGAACTTGCCGGTGGTCACCATCTTCACGATGGCGTCCTCGACGTGTCGAAGCGCGTTCGTGGTGGCCTGCTCGGCCAGCTTGGCGGCGTTGCTCACGTCCTCCATGTAGCTCGTGATGGCGCGCCGCACGCCCGAGCCGGCATCGGTCGCCTTGGCCAGTGCCGCCTTCTCGCCCTTCGCCATCTCCTCGCGGGCGTTCGCGACGGCCCGCGCATAGGTCTCCTGGTCGATCGCCCCGGACGCGAGCAGCCGGTTCAGCTTCTCGATCTCCGTCGCGTACTTCTCCGAAGCCGTCCGGGTCGCCTCGACGACCTTGTTCGCCTCTTCGAGAACCTGCTTGCGCTTGCGCTCCGCCTCGCGCGCTTCGTCGGTCTTCCCGGCGCTCTTCTCCAACGCGGCGATGCGCTCGCCTTCGAGGTTCCGGGACGCGGCGAGCGCGGCGTCGATCTCGGCCCGGTTCGCGCCGTCGGGCAGCAGCGTCGCCCTGATCTGCTCGCGCCGGCGCTCCTCCTCGGCGCGCACGCGCGCGATCTTCTCCGGCAGGCTCTCATAGGCCTGCCCGGCCTTCTCGATCTCCGCGACGATGCCCTTCAGCGTGTCGCGGCGCCGCTCGTCCTGCGCCGTCTGGGCGCCCGCGCGAGCCGCGTCGACGGCCTCGACCTCGGCCCGGCCCTGCGCGATCAGGTTGTCGACCCGGCCGCTGAGCCGGTCCACCTCGCGCTGCCACGCCTCGGCGAGGGCGCGGTCGACATCGAGCCCGGTCTCCCGCGCGGTCGCCCGTGCGTCGTCGAGCTGTTTCTGCGCGTCGAGAAGCTGTCGGTTCGCCTCGACCACCTGCCGGCCGATGTCGGCGGTATCGAGCGCGGAGGTGAGGCGTTGCGCCCCCTTGGCGATGTTGTCGAGCGCGGCGCGCACGGCATCGTGCGTGCCGGTGACGAGCGCGAACTTCTTCAGGAGGTCGCCGACGGCGTCGGAAGCCCGGAAGAAGGCGCCCGAGAGCCCGCTGCCTTCGGCCCGCCCGGCGCCGCCGACTTGGCTTTCGAGCGCGTCGAGGATCGCCTTCTGCGCGCCGGCGGCATCGCCGAGCCGCGTCATCTCGGCGATCATCGCCTTCTGCACGTCGGTGAACGAGACGCCGACGCGGCGGAGCGCCGTGAGCCCCTGCTCGGGGTCTTCCAGTGCCTTGCCGAGCTGGGTCGCCGACGCGGCGAGCGACTGGCCGAACACCGCCGACAGGTCCTGCGCGAGCTGGATCGCCCGCGTGAAGGTGTCGCCCGACACCGAGCGGAACGTCGCCAGGATGCCGGCCGCCTCCTTGACGCTCTCGGCGGTCGCGAGGCTGTAGCCTTCGATCTCGTCCGCGAGGTTGGAGATTTCCTGACCGGTCAGCCCGGCCGCGAAGCCGGTCGCCTTCAGCACGCCTTCGAGCCGCGCCTGGACCTTCTCGGCTTCCGCCGACTCGCGCAGGCCGGCCGTCAGCGCGAGCGACACGGCCCCGATCCCGGCCGCAGCGACGAGCCCGGCCGGCCCGAGCCCGCGCAGCGCGACGCCGGCGAGCCCGACGTTGGAGGCCATCTCGTCGAGGCGCCCGCGCGCCTCCTGCGTCACGGCACTGACGACGCGCAGCTTGGTATTGGTGGCCGTCGTGGCGTCGCCGATGCGCTGGAGCGCACGCTCGCCCTCGTCGCCGACCGCGCGCAGCTCGGCCTTCGCCTTGCCGCCGTCGATGACGGCGAGGCGGACCGAGACCTGCCGTTCAGCCATCTCTCATGTCCCGCAGCTGCGCATTGAGGCCGTGCACCACCGCGTCCTCGACCGCCGGCAGCACTTCTGCGAGCGTCACGGTGCAGGCGCCGGCGGCTCGCCCAAGCGCGAGCAGCGCGCCGATGTCGAGCCCGATGACGGCGAGCCCGGCCGTCCGGACCTGGCCGGTGGCGGACCGCAGCAGGCCCCAGGCCTGCCAGCCCTCGAGCGTCTTCGGCGCGTTCACGTCGTAGGGGCACTCCGCGCACCGCCCGGGGCAGGCGCGGCAGTATCCGTCGCCCCCGCCGAAGTGCCATTCGGCGAGGGCGCGAATGCGTTTTTTTCGTCGGCCAGCAGCAGCGCCGGGCCGACATGGTCGCGCTCGAAGGCGTCGTAGAGCGGCGGCAGGTCCAGGAGCGCATCGATCCGCTCGGGGGTCGGCGGCACGGGAATGCCGTCGGTGTCGCCGACACCCTCCCAATCCCGGATGCCGATGCGGGCGATCGCCTTCACCAGGGCCACCGCGGCAGCGTGCCCGGCGATCGAGCCGTCTTCGGGCAGGCTCTCGCGCAGATCGGATCGTGCCGCCATCAGAACGGCCGAGGTCAGCGGATCGACCTGCACGCGCACGCCGTGCCCGAGGTCGAGCCAGCGCGGCTCGCGTGAGAGGTTCAGCCGGATCATGCCGTCGGTCTCCGATCAGTAGGACGCCACGTCGTTGGTGAGGACGCAGGTCGCCGCGCGGCCGAGCACCGGGTCGACGGCGGCCTGGAATGCGGCCGGAACCTGAATGCCGCCCGGCCCCTGGATCTGCCGGTCGCCGCGCGGCAGG
The DNA here is from genome assembly GCA_009720755.1 of Rhodoplanes serenus. Classification (GTDB taxonomy): domain Bacteria; phylum Pseudomonadota; class Alphaproteobacteria; order Rhizobiales; family Xanthobacteraceae; genus Rhodoplanes; species Rhodoplanes serenus. The sequence goes on along the minus strand of WNKV01000016.1, from coordinate 83,704 downwards.
AACACGCGATGCAAGGTCCAGACGAGCGAGGCACCGGCGCCCGCGGTCCAGCGGAACTGAAGCTCGCAGGGCTGGCGGTTGGTCGCCTGATCGAGCAGGGTCCGATCCTCGAAGCGGGTCGTGACGGTTCCGGTGACCGCGAGGATGCCGGGATCGCAGTCCGCGATCCGTCCGTCGGTGCGGATCACCTCGACGGGGTCGAGATTGTTGGCGTAGGTCAGTTCGGCCGACACCACGTTGCCGAGAGCGACGGTGTTGCGCCGCACCTCGCCCTGGAACTGGCCGAAGCGTTCGAGCACGTGGTCGGTCACCAGCGTGCCGGCGGCGGCCGCCGCGGCGACCGTCTCGCCTTGCGCCAGCACGGCGAGCGAGGCGGAGAGCAGCCCCGACCGCTGCGCCTGGACCTGGAAGCTGTTGATACGGGCCCCATAGGTCATCCCGAAGAAGGGCACGTCGGGCAGCTGGACCTCCAGCGCGAGCGAGGGCAGCGTCTGGGCACCGGAGTTCCAGGTGTGGGTGTTCGCCCCGCCTACGAGCGTCGCGCCCGACAGCGTGACGCGTGTCGGCGCGCTGATCGCCAGCGTGATGGCGTTGCCGGCAGGGCCGAGCGCCGACGCCGTGACGGTGATGACGGCGCCGACGGCAGCCGCGGCGACGGTCGCCAGGGGATCGATCTTGGCGGCGAGATTGGTGGCGGTCAGCGCGGCCGTGCCGCCGAGGTTGAACTGGTTGCCGGTGGCGCCGGATGCGACCGCGGTGAACGCCGTGCCGTCCACCGTGACGCTGTCGCCGGCGACGAGGTTCGCCGCCAGCGCGATCGTGCCGGTCGCCGCGACCGCGGCGGCGGTCGCCGGGGCGCCCATCAGGCCGCGCAGCCACAGGCCGATGTTGCGCACGTCGACCGGCACCACGATCTCGCCCGTGTTGGTCACGACATCGTAGGTCGGCGTCTGCGGCTCGCGGCCGAAGCCGAGCAGATCGCTTTCGATCAGCCCCTGCTCCTCGCCGATGTTGCACGAGACGAACGGCATCCGGCGGAAGCCGGACGCTGGCGGGGTGCCATAGGTGCTCTCGAACGCCGCCGCGAGGGTGGCGTTCGCGCCGCGGGCGCGGGCCATGCTGGTGTCTCCTGTGCGTCAGGTCAGAGGATCGGCCGTGGCGTAGACGGCGACGATCGCAAACTCGGCGGTGCGCGCCGGCAGCGCGCCCTGCGTCTCGGCGTCGTCCGACACCGGCGCTTCGGCTTCGATCCAGTCCGCGAGACCGCCGAGCCGGCGGTCGGCGGCGATCGCGGCGCCGATCGCGCCGAGCATGCCGTCGAGGACCTGCTCGCGGGTCAGCGTCGCGCTCTCGAAGGCCGCGATCTCGACGGCGATGCGATGCGTGTAGAGATAGGAGACCGGCGACAGCGTGACCTCGGGCTCGCCCGGGTCGCCGTCGCGGATCACGACGAGGCCGCCCGGCGGAATGCGCTCGGGCTTGGCGAGGTTGCGCTTCACCTCGGCATTCGGCAGCGCGCCGGCGATCAGCGCACGGACGGCGTCGAGGACCGCTTCCCGCTTCGATGTCATGGTCTCGGTCCGGTCATGGTGTCGGTCCGGCCCTTGCGGTGGGGCCTTGAAAAGACCGGTTTAGGGGGCTATTTAGGGTGCCATAAAATGGAGCCGTCACCATGGCGCACACCGTTCATGCCACCACGGTCGCCAGCATTTCGGACCTGAAGAAGAACCCGATGGGCACCGTTGCCGCCGGCGAAGGCTTCCCCGTTGCGATCCTCAACCGCAACGAGCCGGCGTTCTATTGCATCCCGGCCAAGGCCTATGAGGAGCTGCTGGAGCGTCTCGAAGACCTCGAGCTGAACGCCATTGCGGATGCGCGCGAAGGACAGGCGATCCACAAGGTCTCGCTCGATGAGCTATGAGCTCGCCTTCCTCGACGAAGCGTTGAAGGAATGGCGCAAGCTCGACAGCATCACGCGAGACCAGTTCAAGACCAAGCTCGCCGAGCGGTTGGAAAACCCGAAAGTCCCTTCCGCTCGTTTGCACGGCGCAAAAGAGCGCTACAAGATCAAGCTGCGCAGTGCCGGATTTCGCCTGGTCTACGAGGTTCGCGATCAGGAGTTGGTCGTTCTGGTCGTGGCGGTCGGCAAGCGCGAGCGCAACGACGTCTACAAGACGGCCGCACGCCGGAAGACGGATTGATCCGGCATCACCTCACACGTGTCGGGCAATGAGAGAGGGCACGCGCTCGGCCTGCCGCTGCGCGATGGCGTCGACGTTCAGCCGCTTGCGCAGACGGACCTGCGGCACGAGCAGGAAGACGACCACGGTCGCCTGTCCGGATTTGCGTCGGTTCGGTGCGGCGAGCCCGCGCTTGTTCAGCCGCGCATTGTCCGCGACGAGCAGCGACGGCCCCCGGCGGCGATAGACGAAGCGCAGGCGCATGCCGGTGCGGCGTTCCCAGCCGCCGGGCGTGATCCGCACACGTCGCCCGCCCGAGCCGATCCCGCGGGCGCCCGCCGCCGACGTCGGGATCGCCAGCCAGAAGCCGTCGCGCGAGCGGATCGTGACGCCGCGGTCGAAAGCATCGACGAGCTTCGACGCTTTCGACCAGACGAAGGCCGCCGCCTCCATGCTCGTCCCGTGTTCGGGATAGGTCCGGCCGCGCCACGTCCTGGCGAGCCGCTCCCCGAGCCCCGCACCGACGACATCGGCGCGCAGGGCGGCCGTGAGATCGCGCCCGGCGTCGCGCATCGCCGCCGTGACGGCGCGCTCGATGTCGGTTCGCGCGCCGGCAAAGACCTCCCGTACATCGGTGGAGTCGAACGTGAACCGCACGGGATCACACCCTCACCGCCTCGCAGGTCCAGATCAGGTCGAGCGCGTCGCCGGTGGGTTCGCCGATGACCCGGAAGGTCTCGGGGCCGAAGAGGAAGCCGTCGCCTTCGGCGACATCGGGCGCTTCACTGCGGCGCACGTCGATGACGACGGTCGGAACCAGCGCCCGCGAGCCGCCGAATGCGACCTCGGCGTCCGGCTGCCTGCGGATTACCCGCACGTGGACGTCGCCCACGCTGTTCGAACGCCAGATCGCAGGCTCCGACAGGTTCGGGTCCGCGAAGAGAGCATCGTTTGCGGCGTGGAACGCATCCATGGGATTAGGCTTTCCTTAGGAAGTTTCGTGGTGTATTGTTTCTGGAGAGGTACGCCCCATGCCCGCCCTTCAGTCTGCCGCCGCGCGCCCTGAAGCCGGCGCCGTCGTCACCAAGGCCGTCATTCGGGCCGCGGACCAGCTTTCCGTCACCGCTCGGATCCTCGCCACCGTCATCGGCGTCAGCGAGGCGACGGTGTCACGCATGAAGCGCGGCGAGTTCGGGCTCGAGCCCGGCACCAAGCCGTTCGAGCTCGCGGTCCTTTTCGTGCGCCTGTTCCGGTCGCTCGACGCGATCACGGGCGGCGATCGGAAGGTCGCTGCAACCTGGCTCGCCAACCCCAATACCGCCCTCGACGCCCGTCCGATCGAGAAGCTGCAGACCGTGAGCGGGCTCGTCGATGTCATCGCCTATCTGGACGCACGTCGCGCTCTCGTCTGAGCTCCGACGCTTCGACGGCGCGTGCTGGCGGCTGGTCGAAGCCCAGCATCGCGTCTCGACGCTGAAGCTGACCGATACGCTCGCCGAGCAGGCGCTGCTGGAAGGCCTGATCGACGAGACCAAGCCGGCGATCCCGCCAGAATGCCGCCATCTCGACTTCCTGCTGGCGACCCCCTTCCGCTATGGCGCCGTCTACCCGAACGGGTCCCGTTTCCGGCGGGCCGGACGCACGCTCGGGGTCTATTATGCGGCCGAGAACCCCACCACCGCCGTGGCGGAGATGGCCTTCTATCGGCTCCTGTTCTTCGCCGAGTCGCCGGACACGCCATGGCCGTCCGATGCGGCGGAATACACCGCCTTCTCCGCCACGGTCGCAACCGCGCGCCTCCTCGACCTGACAGCCGAGCCCCTGTCGGCGGACAGCGGCCTCTGGACCGACCTGACGGACTACAGTCACTGCCAAACCTTCGCCGACGCGGCCCGAGCTGCAGACGCCGACGTGATCCGCTATCAATCGGTTCGTGATCCGGCGGAGGGCGGCAATCTGGCGATCATGTTGTGCCGTGTCTTCTCCAAGCCAGCGCCGGTCGACCGCCAGACCTGGCGGATGCGTTTGAGCGCCTCGGGCGTTCAAGCCCTCTGCGAGTTCCCGCGCCAGGCGGTAGAGTTCGGGCGCGACGCCTTTGCGGCCGATCCGCGCATCGCTGCGCTGAACTGGGAGCGCGGCGACGCTTAAGCTGCGCCGTTCAGTCGAACCCGACCGATCGTCTCGCCAGCGCCGTTGCCGACAGCCTCGATCGCCGCACCGATCGGCGTGTTCGAGCCGACTGTCTTGGTGACTTCCTTGTTGGTGTTGTCCCAGTAGACCTTGTCGCCGACCGCCCACGCCTGCGAGCCGACCTTCTTCAGATCGAACACGCCGGTGAGGCAGGTTTCGACCGGCTCCCCGAGCGCAGCCGATGCAGTGGCAACGCCGAAGATGGCGCCGACGAGAAGACCGTCGCCGGACGTGACGGCATAGGGCGCGGCAAGCGTGATCGTGCGCCCGGGCTGGACGTAGTTGCGCATGGTAGTCTCCTTGAAACAGGCGTCCGGAACGACGACGGGCGGCAGATGCCGCCCGGTTCGCCCAGATCCAAAGGGTTGGCAGGTTACGCACCAGGGTTCCTGAAGAGACCGCGCCAGTCGATCGCCTTCGCGCCGAAATCGAGGCGGCACTTGATCTCGACGCCGTCGACATCGAAGCCGTTGCGGGTCTCGATGTAGGCGCCCTGCTGACCTTCGAGATAGGCGTACTCGATCGTGTCGATCTGCGCCGGGCTCGCGGCGAGATACCAGGCGGTGGCGCTCGCCGTATCGAGGCGCGGTTCGGAGATCGGCGTCAGCGTGCGGATCGATTGCGGCACCACGTCGCCGGTCTTCGCCGGCACGAGGTTCTGCGCGATGATCTGCTCGGCAGCGAGTTCGAGCGCGGCCGGCACCACGAGATAGGCCGGGCGCACGTTGAGCACGGTCTTCTTGTCGAGGCCGGTCTGCTTCGCCATGGCGGTGCGGCCGTCGCCGATTGCCGTCACGCTGAGCGCGGCCCCCGATGCGGCGAGGTTCTTGTGGGTCGCATGGAAGAGCGGGACGCCGTCGGCCATGTTGGCATTGGTGATGACGATGGCCCAGACCACGTCGCTTTCCAGCGTCGCGATCGCGGTGCCGTACATGGCCGGGATGCGAGTGAAGGCGTCCAGATCGTCGTTGATCAGCACCTGGCGCGTGATGGCGACCACCCGGCCATACGTCTCGATGCGGTAGCTCTCCTTCGACTCCGCGATGGAGCCGCGCTTGAACTCGCCGCCTTCGCCGACCTTGAGAAGCTGCGGAGCCTCGCCGATCTGGACACGATTCATCGCCTTGAAGTCGGTGGCAAGGACCTGTCGGCAGAAGGGCATGAAGGTGCGCGGATAGGCCTCATAGGCTTGGCGCAGCGTCTTGTTGGTGACGGCCGAGAGGATCTCGGGGAAGTCCGAGGTCGAGTGCAGCGCGCGGGTCGCGATCTCGTCCCGCGAGAAGCCGCGGACGTTGACGCCGGCCGAGCTCAGCTGCTCGCGGGCGAGTTCGAGCAGCGTCATGCCACGATACTCCCGCGCCGGGTCCGTCAGCGGGAAGAGCGTCGGGGCGTAGCGGTGAAGGAGCGCGTTGGCCACCGCCTCGCGGCGCGTGACGCGCTCGTCGCGACCGCCGAGCGGCACGCTCACCTGGGAGGCGACCCGCACCTTGTCGGCTTCCGCCGCCACCTTGTCGAGGATGGCCGTGCGGGCCGCGTCGATGGCGACGCCGCGGTTGACGAGATCCTCGGCAAAGCCACGGTCGAGCGAGAGCCGCCCGGAAAGATCGTAGATGGTGGCGACCCGCTCGCGCTCGACGTCGCGGGCCCGTGCCGCGATCGCGTCCACGTCGACGGCCGGCGCGACCTGAGCGCGGTTCTGCGCAGGCTCCGGCGGCGTGCTCGGCGTAGCGGGCGCCGGAGCAACCGGGGCAACAGGTTCAGTGATCGTAGGCTCGTCCATGGGGATCCTCGTGCGTGATAGGGCGTCGGCCCGGTGGACGACGCAAGGGTGAAACGACTCGGAGTTCCGGAACCCGGCAGCAGGGTCCGCCCCGATGGGCACCGCCGAGATCTCGAAGGGCGTCCAGTCGACGGCACGCCAGAGCTCGGGCGCACCGTTCTGCTTGGTCACCTCGAAGCGATGGACCTGATAGCCGATCGACACCGCGCGGATGTGGCCGGCCTCGACGTCTTTCCAGATCGGATCGACGTCGGTCCGCTCGGAGAAGCGCACGCGGGCGACGCCATGGCCATGTTCGATGCGCGCCGTCCCCGGCACGACCGAGCCGATGATGCTGTCGAGCGCGCTCGCATCGTGAACCTTCAGCAGCGGCCCGCCGGCATTGAGCCGTTCGAGCCGCACGGCCGATGGCTCCATGGCCAGCTCTTCGTCGAACGGCTCGCCGAAGAAGGGATGACGACGGACCCGTGCGCCCGTCGACCAGACGACCTCGATCGAGCGGTCGCTCGCGTCGATCGAGGACGGCACGAGGTCTGCCGCCCGCGTCATCGCGGGGAGGTTCAAGGTTCGATCCATGGATGTCTCACTCTTGCGCCGATGTGCCGGCAGCACCAGGCGACACGCCGGCATCCTGCGCCTGCATCACGCCGGTCTTGGTGACCCGTCGCGGATCGCTGTCGAGCACGAGGCCGAGGGCATCGAGCCGGGCATTCATGGCCGCGATCTCCGCCAGCACGGCGTCCGGATTGTGCCCCTGCCGCGCGATCGCCTGCGCCAGCGTCATGGTGCCGGACCGCATCGCGAGCAGATCGGCCATCGCGTCCTTCAGCGGATCGACCGCCTCGAAGCGCGGCGGAGACCATTCGACCGCGATATCGGGCCTCGGCAGCCGGCCTGCTGCCCAGGCGGCTTCGCAGAACCAGGTCCAGGTCGGCTGGCAGAGAACCGGAATGAAGATCTGCCACTGGACGGCGTCGATCAGGCGCCGGAACTCGACGAGGCCCGCCCGGATCGAGGAGTAGTTGACCTGGCTGAGGTCACCGGTCAGCAGCTCGTAGGGCATCCGGAAGCCAGCCGCGACGATGTGCAGCTGGGCGCGCAGCCATTCGCCGACGCCCGCCGTCGTCGCCGGCTGGTTGAACTTGATATCCTTGCCGCCGTGAGCGTAGGCGATGAGCCCCGGCTCGAACTGTTCGACGCGGTTGCCGTCGGCGTCGACGACGGATGGCGCGATGCCCTGTTCGGCTTCGTCCGCGCCCAGCACGATGCCGACCACGCAAGCTTCGGTCTTCTTGCGGACCAGTTCAGCCTGCGTCCAGTCGTCGAGATCGCGCAAGGACCGCATGACGGGCGTCCCCCACGGCACGCCGCGCACCTGCGCGCGCTGCTTCTCGTAGAGATGCAGAACATCGGTTGCCGGGACGCTCGCACTGTCGAACCGCCGGCGCATCGACACGACCGCGTCGCCCGGATGCTGAGCATAAAGCCAATAGCCGCGGCGCCGGCCGATGGCATCGAACTCGATGCCCTGGACGATGCGCCCGCCATCGACGAGATCACCGTGGCGAGTGGCGTCGAGCAGATCGGCTTCGAGAAGCTGGATCTGCAACGGAACGACGAGGCCGTCACTCGGGCGCCGCGGCCGGCGGCGCACCAGAACCTCGCCGGCTTCGATCATCTGGCGGCAGGCCAGGGTCTGAAGTCCGAACAGATCGAGCTGGCCATCGGCATCGCACTGGCGAACCCAGGCTTCCCACAGACCATTCACGACGCCGTCGAGCTTTTCGTCACCGGTCGCGGCGCGCGGAATGATGCCGGCGCCGACGATGTTGTTGACCAGTACCGACACGGCCTTGGCCGCGTGCGGGTTGTTGCGGACGAGGTCGCGCATCCGGTCCCGCAGCAATTCGCCCGCTACCGCGATCTCGGCGTCGGCCGAGGAGCCTGCGGCCTTCCACCCGTCCGTGCGTCGGCCGCGGGCCGCGCCGTCATAGGCACGGCTTGCGGTGGCCGCCAGCGCGTCGAAGCTGCGGCGCGCCAGGGCGCGCTTGACGCCGGCCTCCGGCGCGAGCCACGCGACCGCCCTGTCGAGGAAGGTGACGCGGTTCACCGATCGCCCCGCCGGTATCCGGCAAAACCGGCCACCGGCCGGGCGGCGCCGGCCACCGCCGCGATCTCGCCCTCGATCGTGCGGATGCGTTTCAGGAGGTCGTCCGCCGAGCCGTACTCGATGGTGCGGCCGTCATAGGTCACCCGCAACGTGCCCGAGGAATAGGCGCGCCGAAGGGCCGCGAGCTCCGTCTCCGTCCATGCCATCGTAGGGCCTCACCTGAACCAGTTCTGCGAGCGGCCGTGGAACCAGCCGGCGCGGCGCTTGCCGCCGGGTGCGGGCGGGCGCGTCAGCAGCCCGGCCGGCACGGCGCTCTCCGCCGCCGCGGCGCAATCGTCGGGCACGGGACCGACCTGCGCTTCGAGGTCGCGCCACTTCTCGTCGGACCAGCGATCGGCGCCGGCGATCCACGCCGCGGCCCGGGCGTAGACCCGACAGTCGAGCGCCTCGTTACGCTCGCGCAGCTTCTGCCATTCGAGCTTCTGGAACCCGCGGCGGGTCTTCACCGTCACCAGCTGCTCGGCGACGAGCTGCTTCACCCATTCGGCGTCGGCGCTCCGGGGAAGATGAACGTATCCTGGCGGTGGTGTCGCCCCCTCGGCGGCCTCCTCGTCGGTCGGCCGCACGAGCCGCAAGAACCGATAGGTCTCGGACTTGAAGGTGGCGACCGCGACCGTCCAGAGCCGCGCGCCCCGGCGAATCTTGCGACCGCCCTCCGTCGCATCGACGTAGCTCGGGCCGACCACCGGGGCGGCGCGATTGAATCCCTCGACGCCCTTGATCGGCGCCACCTGCATGAAGCCGGTCGATCGCGCCCAGGCATAGACGGCCGGCGCCTCGTAGCCGGTGTCGATCGCGAGCTTGGCGAGCCCGAGCCGGACGCCATGGGCGTGCGGCCAGCTGCGGCCGAGAAGATTGCCGAGCGCCGCCCAGCACTCGGGGCGCTCCGGCCCACCGTCGATCACGACATGCTCGACGAGCCAGCTCGTGAGCCCGCGACCCCAGGCCCAGATCGACACCTCGATCCGGTCCTTCTGGACGTCGGCACCGGCGGTCAGGAACAGGCCGCCGCTCGGCACCACGCCGAGACGCCAGGCTTCCCGGCGTTCATACAGGCGCTGCCAGTCCGGCGCTTCGCCCGTCTCGATCCAGGTCTCGCCGAGCACGCCGTTCTTGAAGCTGCGCTTCGCCTCGTCGGTGGTCTGCGCGGCCTCCCACATGCGGGCGATGTCCGCCCAGGACAGCCAGCCGACCGGCGAATAGAGCGCCGACAGGTGAAAGCCGATGGTGCCGGGGTCGGCCGACGCCGCCGTGGCGCGCCATTCGCCCGCCACCATCATCGCGGTCTTGTGGTGCTCCTCGATCCGGCCGTCGCAGGATGCACATGTATAATGTGCGGTCTCGGGTTGCCCCTTCTCCCATCGCAGGCTCTCGAACCGGAGCCACTGCATCGCCCAGCAATGCGGACACGGCACGAAGAAGCGCCGCTGATCGCTCGCCTCGAACTCGCGCTCGATCCGGGAGAGGCCATGGATGGTCGGAGTCGACGCGAGATAGACCTTCGAGCGCCAGGAAAACGTGCGCGTTCGGGCTTCGGCGAGCGCGACGGGATCGCCTTCCTCGTCGGCGGAGGGTGGATAGGCGTCGACCTCGTCGAGAAAGAGATAGCGGGCGGGCATCGAGCGCAGACCGACCGCGCTGTTGGCCCCGGTGATGATCAGAAGTCCCGCGGGGAACTCCTTCGACAGCATGGTGTTGCCCGCGTCGCGCGAGCGCTGCGGCTTCACCCGACCCCGCAAAGCCGGGCTCTCCGCGATCAGGGGATCGATGCGCTGGCGCGAAAACCGCTTGGCGAGCTCCACCGTCGGCTGGACGGCCAGCATCGGCCCCGGGGCATGATGGATGACGTAGCCGACCCAATTGTTGCCGGCCTCGGTCGCCCCGACCTGCGCTGCCTTCATGAAGACGATGCGCCGGCAGGAACTGGCCGGCGACAGCGCGTCCATGATGGCGCGCATGTAGGGCGTGCGATCGGTGCGGTAGCGTCCCGGCTCCGCCGAAGCGCGCGGGCTCAAGAAGCGATGCCGGTCCGCCCATTCCGACACGGTGAGCGCCGGATCCGGCGTGAGCCCTTCGCGCCAGGCACTGGTGAGAGCGTCAGCGCCGTCGAAGGCGAACAGCTCATCGGAAATCGGGAGCGACCTCGGCGAGCTCAGCGAGCTGCGCGCGGACATAGGTCTCCAAGGCCTTCTGCATCGCGTGCGCCTCGGTGCCGAGCTCGGCCGCCATCAAGGCCGCGATGCGTGCCGGCCAGTTGGCCCAGGCATCCCGCTCCTCGCGTGCGAGCCGGAACACCAGCGCGATCGCCCGCGAGCGGTCGATCAGCTCGTTCTTCATCTTCTGAAGGCGGAGCCGCCGTTCCTGGGCCTTCAGCACCTCGTTGGCGGTCTTGGCCTGCAGGAAGGTCGTCCCCCCGCCGGTGATGGGCGCCGCGAGACCGTTTTCGCGGAGCGTGTCACCGACCGCAGAGAGCGCCGCGTCGGGCACCGGCTTCATCTTTGCGCCAGCGGAGTCTTGGCGCTGCTTCGCGGGGTCGGTCGTGGCCGCGCGGCGGGCGTCGCTTGCCGCGGCATCGATCGATCCATCGGCGTACAGAACCAGCCGACCGGCGGACTTGGCTTTCTGGATCGCGCCCCGCGACAGCCCGACATGGGCGCCGTACCGGCGCTCGCTCATGCCCTGCATCACGGCTCCGAAACAGCAATGGAATGATGCACTTATCTGCTTGATGGGGCGGCGAAACCGAGCCTGTATGGGTCGCGAACCAAGGAGATCCCGGATGACCCGCCGCACCGACAACGCCAAGGCCCTCGACGCCTTCATCGCCAGAAAGGCCGAGATCGACACCATGCTGGCGCGACTTCAGGCCCTCAGCGACGAGCACTTCGAGGTCCACCCCGACGAGGTCCATTGGGGCCATGTCGGGACGCTGGCCGACTATGCCGAACTCCTGAAGCGCATCACCGACAGCGCGTTCAAGGAGGGCGAACACGCCGCGTGATCAGCTTCGCTCTGCCGCGCCTCACCAGCCTCGCGTCGCCGCGCGACCGAGGCTCGGGGCTGTAGGAGCGCCACGATGCTCGTGGCCCCTTCAGCAGAGGACACCATCCCATGGCCAGCCTTTCTGACACGCAACTCGTTGTTCTCGGCACCGCCTGCCAGCGGCCAGACCGCAACGTTCTGCCGCTGCCCGCCAACCTGAAGGGCGGGGCCGCCGGCAAGGTGGTCGACAGCCTGATCGCCAAGGGGCTGATCAAGGAGGTCCGGGCCAAGCGCGACGAGCCGGTCTGGCGCACCGACGACGAGCGCGGCCGCATCGCCCTGCGCGTGACCCGCGCCGCCTTCGATGCGCTCGGGATAGACCCGGCCACCGCCGGGGGCGATGATGCCGAGCAGACCGGCGAAGGCGCGGACGCCGAAGCGCCCGACGGGGCAGCGGTCCGCGCCGCCCGGAAGAAGAATGCGCGCGCCGGCGTCATCACGACGCGGGCCGGCACCAAGCAGGCCCAGCTCATCGACATGCTGCAGCTACCCGAGGGCGCGACCATCGACGAGATCGTCCAGGCCTTCGGCTGGCAGCCCCACACGGTTCGCGGCGCATTCGCCGGCGCCCTGAAGAAGCGGCTCGGCCTCGACGTCACGTCGGAGAAGGTCGACCACCGCGGGCGGGTATACCGCATCTGTACGCGCGCCTGACGGGTCGCGCTCCGGAGCTGACGACACCGCCGCCCGCTCGGGCGGCGGTCTCTCATCGTGTTCCGCGAACCCGAATCAGCTCAAAGAGGCGACGCAGCACATAACCCCGCGCCAGCGACACGCCGACGAAGGCGAGCCCGATAGCGAGATGCTCGTGCAAGGCGGCCTCGATCCCGAACCACGGGAACACAAGGATCTGCGTCAGGATCGCGAGGCCGTATCCGACCACGACATTGGTGGCGGCCTCGATCAGCGACATGGCGCGCGACTGCATCATGCCGCCGCTGCTTCGGTGTCGGCGCCGAGCCGCTGGATCTTGATCTCGGCGAACGTCTTGCCATCGCCGTCGAGGATCGCGGCCCGGCCGGTCTCGGCCTGCCAGCGCTCGATGGCGACATCGACATAGGCCGGGCTGATCTCCACCGCGTAGACGCGCCGGTCATTGGCCTCGCCCGCCATGATCTGCGACCCGGATCCCGAGAACGGCTCGTAGCAGACCCCGCCGCGCGCCACATGCTGGCGCATCGGAATCCCGAAAGCGTCGAGCGGCTTCGGCGTCGGATGATCGGGCCGCTCGTCCTTGGCGAAACTCGGCATCTCCCAGGTCGAGGGCAGCGTCTCGTCGGCCACCTTCGGCGGTCGGTTCGGGCGGCGCCAGCCCATGAAGCAGGGCTCGTGCTTCCAGAGATAATGCGACCGGGTCAGCACTCCACGGTCCTTCACCCAGATGATCTGCTGATGCACGAAGGCGCCGGCCTTCTCCCAGCACGCTTCCAGCATCGCCTGCCGGCGCGAGGCGTGCCAACAGTACCAGGCGGCGTCTTCGGTGATCGCCTCGGCCACTGCGGCGGCGATGAAGCCGTCGTAGAGGTCCGCGCCCTGCGATGAGTCGTCCCAGGTCACGCCGTAGGATGGCGACCAGTCCTTGTTCCGTGTCGGGTGGTTGGAGCCGTCGTAATCGACGAGGTAAGGTGGATCGGTCGCGAACAGCACCGCGCGCTCACCGTTCATCAGCCGGCGAACGTCTTCCACTTTCGTGCTGTCGCCACACAGGAGGCGGTGGCCGCCGAGGATCCACAGATCGCCCGTGCGCGACGCCGGATTGCGCGGAGGCTCGGGGATGACGACCGGGGCCGCCCCCTTCTCGTCAGACGGCTCGCCGTCGGGATCGAAGGCGAGCAGCCGATCGAGCTCGCCGTCCGCGAAGCCGATCAGCGACAGGTCGAAGTCTTCGGCCACCAGTTCCTGCAGCTCGCCGGAGAGCAGCGCTTCGTCCCAGGCGCCGAGCTCGGTCAGCTTGTTGTCGGCGATGCGGTAGGCCCGTCGCTGCGCTTCGGTCAGATGGTCGAGCACGATCACCGGGGCCTCGGTCAGCCCGAGCTGGGTTGCCGCCAGGATACGGCCGTGTCCGGCGATCACCTCGCCGTCGCGCGACACCAGCACAGGCACCGTCCAGCCGAACTCCGCCATGCTGGCGGCGATCTTCGCCACCTGGTCCGACCCGTGCGTCTTGGCGTTGCGCGCATAGGGGCGCAGGCGTTCAAGCGGCCAGGTCTCGATGGCCTCGGGAGCGAAGCTGAGGGTCATGCAGGTTCGTTCTGTGATAGTGGTCGTTGTGGCGCGGATCGAGTCCGGCCGCCGGCCGCAGCCGAGTAACGAGACCCCGGCTCAGGGACGGCAGACCTGCGCGGTTCTTCCAGCGGTCCCGGACGAAGCGGGGCGTGGGCGGCCCTTTTCTGAGGCAAGGACGGAGGAGTATGCTGATGGCGGAAGGGAGCGACAGTCTCCGGCTCGCGGTTCTCATCGACGCCGACAACACCAGCGCGCGCTATGCGAGCGCGATCTTCGACGAGATCGCCTCGCTCGGCGAAGCCAACGTCCGGCGCATCTATGGCGACTTCTCGGGTGCGCGGCTTGCCGCCTGGGACAGCGCCGTGCAGTCGCTCGCGATCCTCCAGCACCAGCAGCGCAGCAACACCTCCGGGAAGAACGCCTCCGACATCGCCCTCGTCATCGACGCGATGGACCTGTTGTACAAGCGCACGCTCGACGGGTTCTGCCTCGTGAGCTCGGACAGTGACTTCACGCGCCTCGCGCAGCGGCTCCGCGAAGATGGTCTGGCCGTCTATGGCTTCGGCGAGCACAAGACGCCGGAGGCGTTCCGGAACGCCTGCACCCGCTTCATCTACGTCGAAAACCTCATCGAGACCGCCGAGCCCCAGCCAGCCCTTGACCTTCCGGTCGGTGCGGTCGCGCCCGATCGCGAGAAGAAGAAGGAGCCTGCGAGCAAGGCAACGCCGACGATCCGCAAGGCGATGGCCGGCCTCGAGGACGACGATGGATGGGCGATGCTCGGTGGCGTCGGCAGCCGCATCTTGAACATCGCCCCCGACTTCGACCCACGAAGCTTCGGCCACACGAAGCTCAGCAACCTGGTTGAAAGCACCGGCGCCTTCGAGACCAAGCGTCTAAGCGAAAAGGTCCTCATGATCAGGGTGAAGCGAAACAAGAAGAGCCTCGCAGCTAGCTGACCGGCGCAACATTGAGCTACGCCCCGCAGTTCGCCGACGACGACTGGACTGTGCTTCTGGACTCCGACGCTGGACGCCATCGAACACCACGGGGTCCAGGCGGAAGCCAACCATGAGGCTATCCACGCCTTTGTTATTTCGTAGCGTTCAGCGACGTGGGTGGCTTCTGGCTTCTGGGTGGCTTCCCAAAAAGTCCGGGCTGACGCTAGCGAACCGCCACGCGGCGTCCTCCCGCATACGCCAGTACTCAGGAAGGAACCAAGATTTCAGCGGCTTAGGCGCCATCAGAGACAGTTCGAAACGGTCAGATGCAGACCGCTTGCACGGTTTCGAACTGTCGCCGCTTCCGACCGCTCCCGTCCGCCCGATCGGCTTCCGGCTGGACTCCGGCAGCCAGCGGCAGCCGGCCAACGAAAAAGGGAGAGCGAGCCCTTCGGCGCACTCTCCCCACGATGACCTCCGGATACCATGATCATGTTGCACGTGTCGAATGGAAAAGTGTTGCAACACTTTCAGGTCGATCGGCGTTCAGCCGCGCCGCGATCTTGGTGAGCGCGAGCTGCCAGCGCCGCCATGCGGTGGTCCGGTCGCAGCCCAGTTCGCCGCTGATCTGCTTCCACGGCACGCGGGCGGCGCGCGACCAGATCAGCTTGCGCTCGGCCTCCTCGATCCACAGCACCCAGTCGAAGGTCTGCTCGAGCCGGGTGATCGCCGCGGCCGAGGGCCAGATGCGCATGGGCTCGGGCTCCATGAAGGCGATCTCGCGGGCGGTACGCAGCACGGCAGGCCAGATGCTGAAATAGCCCTGCACCTTGACGGGCGGCAGCTTGCGCAGCGTGCGGAACGCCTCCTCGAAATGGTCGGCGACGTCGTCGGCCGTCCAGGTGCGCTCAGCCATGGCGCATCTCCCGGGTCTCGGGCCGCGAGCCGTAGAGCTTCTCGCCGAGCTGTCGGACCAGCTCGCGCTCGGGCCAGGTGAGGCGCTGGTCATCGAGGGCGACGGCGAGCAATCCCTGTTCGCGCCAGCCGTCACGCTTGACCTGTTCGGGGTCGCGGCGGTGGCCGCCGTAGCCGGGCGGATGCCACCTCATGCGACGCCCCCATTCGTCTCGATGGCCCACAACAGGATGGCGATCGCGTCGGCCTCGTTGTCGTCGGCCGGGCTGAAGCCGCGGGCGCGGATGGCGGCGACCATCGCGGTCTTGTCGGCATTGCCCCTGCCCGCGGCGTGGCGCTTGATCGAGCCGACCGGGACGCCCTCGTAGGGAACGCCGCGCAGCTCGGCCCATGCGGTCAGCGTTGCCATCAGCCCGCCGTAGACATGGCTCGCGTCGGTGCCCGCGTGGCGGCGGACCTCCTCGAACCAGATGGCGGCGATGGGCCCGGACACCCGATCGATCTCGGTCAGCCAGTTGGTGAACCGCAGATAGCGCATGCCGCCGCCGTCGAAGCGGCCGGGGCGGAAGCTGGCCGTGCCGCTGGTGATCAGACCGTCGTGGCCGCGCAGCGCCCAGCCGGTCGAGGTGCCGAGGTCGAGCGCGAGGATGCAGCGGGTGCGGGGCGTGTCGAGCGGCTGCGATTCGATCCTTGCACCGTCGGGAATCGGGATCAGAGTCGGCTGAGCCATGATGGGTCTCCTTTGCCGGTGGCTTGTCGCGGTGGAAGACGACGGCGGTTCAGTGCTTGGCGGTACGGACCGCCGTCGTCGGATCGGGAAGCGCAAAGGACCGTCACGGCGGAGCGCGCGGCTGACCCAGACGTATGGGATGAGAGGCCAACCCTGAGGGGTGGCCTCCCCATACGTAGTATGGGGGTTTCCTTATCATTCCTCCTGAAGTCGCAAGTATCTGAGTAGATTGCGGTTTTCGTCGTTTCGGAGGACGAACAAGGAGGACCGAGTTGTTTGTCCTCGTCCTCTGCAAACCATTGATTTCGTTGACTGAGGACGAAGCGAGGACGAGGACCGACAACTTCGTCCTGAGGACGAGGAAGATTTTCGGGAGGACGAAGTCAGTCATCGAGCCCCTCCGGATAGACCCAGACGGCGGGGTTCTCGACCTCCAGACAGGCGCCAGTGCTCGAGCATTTGTAATGGCTCGGCAGCACCGGCTGGCCTTCGCCCAGCACCTCGCCGGTTTCGCGGTCGATCTGCGTCTCGGTGCCGAAACGCATGTCCTCGACGACGAGATAACCGAAGCGGGATCGGACGACGGGTTTGCCGAACGGGCGGCCATCGCGCAGGAACTTGATCTGCCCCTTCGTCGTCAGCACGCCGATCCGATCGCGGATGGTGTATTTGCTGCCGAGGCCCGCCTTGTTCTCGAAGGACTCACCGAACTGCGTGCTGGTGTAGAGCCGCCCGGCCCCAGCCTCTTCGTGCAGAATCGACAGGATCACGTCGCCCTTGCGCAGCCGCTCGGCATCGAGCTTGGCGCCGACGTCCTTGCGCGCCAGGCGCTCGTTCATCGGGTTCAGTTCGACCCACTCACCTTTCACCTTGTCGATCAGCTTTCCGGCGAGCGTGGGCCCGTTCCGGAGCTCGATTTCCAGACGGCGGACCGTGCTGTCCTCGTCGGGCCGATGCATCAGGATGCCGCTGGTGTAGAAGCCACGCAGCGCGCTGGCCCCTGACAGGGCGAGGAAGGGATCCTCCTTGACCTGGTGCTTCGTGGCTTTGCGCGTGTGATGAGCGAGAATCACCCCGGCTTCGGGGTTGACCGCCTCGCGCAGGGGCTCCACCCGGTCCTTCAGGAAGAACATCATGGCGGTATTGTCGTTCTCCCCGCCGCCCTCCGGGCCGCCGTCGAAGAGGTTGCGGATCGGGTCGATACAGAGGATGTCGGGCGGCGCGTCGGGAAAGGCTGCCCGGACGGCTTCGACAACCCGGGCGACGCCCTCGGCGTCGAGCAGGAGCTGGAGCTTCGGCGTGCCGACGAAGGTGTCGCGCGCGGCGGCGATCACGGCAGCTGGCAGCACGATCTGCTGCATGCGCTCGCGCAGATAGTGATACTGGATCTCCGCCTGCAGATAGAACACGCGGAGCGGCCGGGGCGGCGCGAAGCCGAGGAACGGCACCCCCGCCGCCATGTGCACGAGCCAGGAGATCAGGAAATCGCTCTTGCCGACCTTCGGCGCACCGCCGAGCACCAGCATGCCGCCCGGCGTCAGCACGCGCGGCGCGATGATGTCGACCGGCATGGGGCTCTGGTCATCGAGCAGCGCGCCGAGGCTGAAAGTGGGCAGCGGGCTTGCTGGAGCGTCCGTGCATGCCGCGCGCAGGAGCGGCGTGCCGTTGCGCTTCACATGGAGCGCCCATAGACGCTCGGCCTCGGCCTGCAGTCGATCGAGCGGCCAAGAGGGACGCAGCATGGCGGCGTTGTAGCCGCAGATCGCCTCCCAACCCTCGAACGGGTCGAGGCGACCTTCGTGCACCAGGCGGATATAGTGGCCGATGGCGGCGCTCGCGCCCTGATAACGGGACCAGTCATCGACCGCCCCCTCGCGCACCGGTGTGGTGAGGATCGCGTCGATGCCGGGCTTGGTCGGCGGGGCTGTTTGATCGCTGGCGAAGCCAACGCCGGGGAGCGGCGGCATGGCGTCGACGGCTTCGGCGAACTCCCGCAGGTCGACTTCGCTCGCGCGATGCTCGCGGATCTGGACGAGGCGCTGATGGCCATGCTTGTGATAGACTGTGCCCGGCACCCGGATCGGCTGGTGGGCCGAGCGGAAGTGCGTGTCGCCCCCGACCTTGACGGCGATCTCGCCACGCAGGCGACACAGGGTGGCCAGATCTTCGCCCTCCGCGGGCTCGGTCAGTTTCCACCAGGCATGGAGCTTGGCCGCACCCTCGGGCGTGCGCCCGCCGCTTTCGACGATCAGCGCGGGTGCGCCGAGGTGACCGGTGACGTGGTCGAGCTTCGCCGGAATGTCGCCCGCGTCGAGATCGACGACGACGGCCTGCATCTGGAGCACATCGGCGGCGCGGGCCTGCCCCTGTTCGGCGACCGTGCCGGGGATGACGTAGACGGCAGCGCCTTCGCGATTGGCCCATGCCGCGAAGGTCGTGAGCTTCTCGGGCGCGGTCTCGTCGGCCGGGATCCAGATGTTGTGCGGCTTGCCGTCCCGGCTCTGCCCCTTGTCGACGAACCCGCGCAGCGGAATCAGCCCCTCGCACCAGCTGAACACGGTGTCGAGGAAGGTCACGATCTGACCGGGATCGGGGTCGCAGTCGAAGGACGACTCGGCCGTGGGAACGTCGTTGAAGTCCGTCCATGGGTTGAAGTGCAGGACGTCGCTGGTCACGGCGCGAGCCTCCAGCACCGTTCGGCCCATGGGCAGAAGCGGCAATCGAAGTAATCGCGGCTCGTGGCGACGCGCGGCAGGAGTTCGCCCGCGTCGGTCGCCTGCAGGATCCGCACGCCGCGATCCGACATGCGCTGCGCGAGATCGGCGTCGAAGGGGACCGGTTCGTGATAAAGTTCGGCCGTGTCCTTGTTGACCGCCGAGAACAGCGCGGGGGCTGTCGAGATGCCGGGAACGGTCGCTTCCATGTACGCCTGATAGAGCGCGATCTGGGCGGCATAGACCGGCTTCGACGTCGTCACGCCGCCCTTGACGCAGGCTCGCCAGTTCTTCGCGTTCATGGTCTTGCATTCCCAGAGCGCGGGAACGGCAAGGCCGATGCCCTCGGGTCCGGCGGCAATGATCCCGTCGACATGGCCCCGGATGCGCCCGCCCGCGACTGAGAAGCCGAACTGGCCGCCATCGGGCCGGTTGCCCTTTCGGGTGTAGAGGTCGAACCCCGCGCCACGCAGCCACGCGACGGCCAGATCCTCGAGCGCGTGGCCGATGGCGAAGATGCGCAGCGACTGGCCGGTGAAATCCTGCCCCTCGTCCTTCGGCGTCGCCGTGAACTCGAACTGCAGCGCTCGCTCGCAGGAATGGCCGAGGCGAGAAGCGCCGAGGTAGTCGCGGGCTGGAACCGCCGCGCGCTCGGCGACGAGCCCCGTGTCGACGGCCGCGTTCACCAGCTCGGCCAGCTTCGGGCGATGGTTGTAGTCGAGCATCAGAACGGGACATCCGGGTTGCTGGCGGCGATCTCGCGCATCGCGTCCTGGAAGCCGCCGACGGCGACCTCGATCAGCGAGAGCACGTGGTGTTCGGAAAGATCGGCAAGCCGGGTCTGCCAGCCGATCTCATCCAAGATCGCGGCCACCGGCTTGACGGCGGCGAGGATGGCCATGCGTTCTTCTTCGGTGAGGTCAACCATGGAATTCCTCCGCGCCAGGCGCGACCACCAGGCCTGGCAGGTGATCGAGCAGAACCAGACGGATGGGCGCGGCCGGCGGGTGCGCCACGGTTCGCGCCAGCCGAAGCCCCGCGCAGGACGTCGGCAGACGGCGCACAGCTCGCCGCGGGGATGCCAGAGCCGCCGCCGGTCTTCGGCCGACATGTGGGTGGGAGAGGCCATGGATCATGCTACCCTCCGTTCGGGGGTGGCCGCCGCGTCGATCAACTGGCGAATGGCCCGCTTGTTGAAACCGAAGGTCATCAGCGCCGACGCGCGATAGCGCGTCAGTCCGAAGTCATGGCGGCACTCGGGCGGCAGATATTGCAGCTGCTTTTCGGTCGGCGGCTGACGCAGCCACGACCTGGTCTTGAAGGCGCTCTCGTCGGTCTCGTGGGTGTTGAGCCAGTCGTCGGCCTGCGCAAGACAGACCGTGCGTTCGCCCACGCCCAGAAGCCGCGGGCGTTCGCCTTTCGCCCCGCCGATCGCGTACCAGATCCCGTCCAGCCAGAAGATGCCGCCCCAGGCCGCGAAACCCGCAGCCATCAGCGCGTCGTCCGTGCCGAAGAGGTCGACCCATGCGAAGCTCGACCGCTTCAGGAGGTCGATCTCGGTCATGATGAAGCCCGAGAGCGGTACGGCAGCCGCACCTTCGCCCGCGTCGAGATCTTCGCGTGGGAAAGTCTCGCCGCAGAGCGGGCATTCGGTGGAGGCGATCGGAATCTCCGCCTCGCAGGCCGGGCAGGTCTTCGTCGGCGCCTCGCCAGCGGCGGTGTTGCCGTCGAGATCGACATCCTGTTCCAGCGTGCCGTGGATCAGGCTCGAGGTACCGAAGTCGAGAACGATGCAGTCGGTCTTGACGATGCCGGGGTATTCCTCCGGATCGACGGTGCGCAGGCCCCGCCCGATCATCTGGATCATGGTGGACTTGTAGGAGCTCGGCCGCAGCAGAACGGCGCAGGAGGTGGGCGGGTGATCCCAGCCCTCGGTCAGCACCGCGACGTTGACGACGACGCGGATGTCGCCGACGGCGTAACGGGCGAGGATCGCCTTGCGCGTCTCGGCTGCGAGATCGCCGTGGATCAGCGCGGCAGACACACCCGCCGCCCGAAACGCGTCGGTGACGTGTTCGGCATGGGCGACGGTGGAACAGAACACGACGGTCTGCCGGTCGCCCGCCTTCTCCTGCCAGTGGCGGATCACCTCGTCCGTGACGGGGGCGCGGTCCATGATGCCGGCCACCTCGTTCATGTCGAAATCCGACATCGTCTTGCGGACCGACCGCAGCTCGTCCTGGACGCCCACGTCGATGACGAAGGTGCGCGGCGGCACGAGGTGGCCCGAGGCGATCAGCTCACCGAGCCGCACCTGGTCGGCGACATTGTCGAAGACCTCGCGCAGTCCCTTCCGGTCGCCCCGGTTCGGCGTCGCCGTGACGCCGAAGATCCGGGCATCGGGATTTGCCTCTCGCACCCGGTCGATGATCCGGCGGTAGCTGTCGGCGACGGCATGGTGCGCCTCGTCGACGACAAGGAGGTCGAGGCGCGGCATGTCGGCGAGGTTCGAGGACCGCGCCAGCGTCGGCACCATGGCGAAGACGACCTGGCCACCCCACGACTTCTCGGTGGCGTCGATGATCGACGTCGAGACGTCGGGCACCACCCGCTGGAACTTGGCGCGGTTCTGCGCCGTCAGCTCGTCGCGATGCGCCAGCACACAGGCCTTGGCACCGTCGCCGATCATCTCGCCGGTGACCGCCGAGAGGATGATGGTCTTTCCCGCGCCGGTGGGCGCCACGCCCAACGTGTTGCCGCGGGAGGCGAGCGCAGCCACGCTGCGCTCGACGAAGGTCTTCTGGCGCGGGCGCAGGCGCATGGCCGGGAGTCCCCTTACTGCGCCCAGCTCGGCCGACCGGCGACGCGGGGGGCGGCGGCGGGCTGGCTGGGCTGAGCGGCGGCGGTCGTCTGCGGCGGGACGTGACTCTGCGCCGGTGCGGCGCCGACCTGCGGCGCGACCGTGCCCATCAGGGCGGCGTAGTCGCGGTGGTCGGGCGTGACTGCGGCGCGGATCTCGTTCTTGTCCTCGCCGTTGGTGTCCTGGCCGATGTCGATGCGGGCGACGAACTCGAGCCCGTCGAGATCGCCGAAGCCGGCGATGCGGCGGCGGGCCTGCGCCTCGGGCGAGGTGTCCTTGTCGGAAACGCCGCGCGCGGAGTTCAGGATCCCGCGGATCAGCCCGCGGCCCATATTGGCCCAGTCCGGTCCCTTGGGGCTGTAGAGGCCGATCAGCGACCAGATCTTGCGCCGCGCATAGGGCCCCTCCAGCACCGTGTATTCAGCGTCGAGATAGACGGCGCCGGTGGCGGCGCAGCGCGCCCATCCGCCAGTCCAGCCCTGCGACGGGTCGTCGAAGCCGCCGGGGCGCAGCGTCAGGCGCACCTTGGCGAGCGTGCCCTTCGGGATGACGGTGGTGTTCGATTGCGCCGAGTTGAAGTCGTTCCAGGGTCCGGACATGGCGCGGCTCCTTTCAGATTGAGGGTGAGACGCGCGGCGGCGTCGAACGGGAAAAGCCATCGCGCCGGTCAGATCGGGACATCGAGGATGGCGTGATGTGCTCAGCCATTGCCGGGCTCGCCTGTGGCGGCGGGCTCGGCCGTGGTCACCGCCGGCCAGGACAGGCGTTCGGACGCGGGCACCGCAGGGCGCTGGATCTTCTCCATCAGTCGGCCGAGATGCGGGGCTTCGACCATGTCGAGGCGGCCCGAGCGGTCCTTGGCCGGATAGCCCCAGGG
Organism: Rhodoplanes serenus; assembly: GCA_009720755.1. GTDB lineage: Bacteria > Pseudomonadota > Alphaproteobacteria > Rhizobiales > Xanthobacteraceae > Rhodoplanes > Rhodoplanes serenus. The sequence goes on along the minus strand of WNKV01000016.1, from coordinate 61,079 downwards.
ATTCAGCGTCTGGCAGACGAAGGCGCGCTGCGGCTGGCCGCCCGGGTCGGGGATGTCGGCCATGGTGATGACCAGATCGACGATTCCCGGCAGCTCGAGCCCGGTCTTGCTGCCGTCGATCTGCGGCTGGAAGATCTTGCGGTTGAAGTCGTCGAGCTTCTCGTCGAGGATCCCGACGAACCAAACATGCTTGCCACGGGTGTGCTGCACATGGCTCAACCAGCTGATCATCTCGCGACCGTGGAGCCCGTAGGCGCCCCGGATGTCGGGCTTGCCGGTCTTCTCCGACGTGGCCTCTGGCTGCCCGCGGCACCACTGGAAGCAGAGCCGCCCCGCCACGGTGATGCTATCGATGAGGATTGTTTGGTAGCGATCGACCACGGCGGGATCGCCGTAGCGACTGCAGACCTCGTCGAAATGCGCCTGGCTGTAGGGCTGGTCGTCACGCAGCGCCGGATTCGGGCCGCCGATGAACACCGCGAAGTCGCGGCACTCCTTCCAGGTGCGGGGCCGCAGCGTGTCGATCTCCAGGCCCTCGACCGCGAGATCGCCGGCCTCGAGGTCGATGAAGAGCGTGGTCGAGGCATCGAGAGTCCAGAGCAACGACGTCTTGCCAATGCCGGACCGGCCGAAGATGACGCCCTTGATCCCTTTGCGTTGCGCGAGCCGTTCGTCGGCGCCGATGATGGGGAGTGCCATCACTGGCCCACCTTCTTCAGCACCGCCACGGCGGCGCGGTCGGCACCGATGCACCCTGCCTCGCGGGCGAGCTTGTAGAGACGCTGGAGCGCCGCGACGCGGCGGTAGGCCGCCGAGTTCTCCTGCTCCGCCGCGACGATCGCGAAGGCGATGTCGTCGACGGTCGCCTCCACGACGGGCAGCAGCTCGCCGCCAGGATGCTGCGGAAAGTCGATGGTTTCGGGGAGGTCTTCGAGGGCGTAGTGCGCCGTGCGCAGACGGGTGATATCGTCCGGTTGGTTCGGCATGGCTTCTCTCCATGAGATGAGGCGATCGAGGAGGCGCATCAGGCGGCCTGACGGGCGTCGGGCGCGGGCTCGCTGACGTAGATCGCCAGCAGCGGCGTTCCGTCGACGTGGGTGCCGGCGTCCTCGATCTGGTAGTTGCGGTTGGGCTCGCAGACCTCGGTCAGCTCCCAGCGCCGGTAGAGCCCCGGGAGCCGCCTGAAATCCTCGGGCGACAGATCGGCAGTGCTGTTCATGCGTGTCTGCTTTCGGTTGGGGTTGAGGCGCTCCGGGCGCTCGAATGGGAAAAGCCGCCGGCGGGACCGGATCGGGACATCGGCTCAGGGGATTTCCTGGAGCGCGTCGCGCAGCCTGCATGTCGCCCGCTGGTACCGCTTGCGGGCGGCGGCCTCGGTCAGGCCCAGTTCCAGGGCGACCTCGGCCTGCGAAAAGCCCTCGATCGCCACGCGGATCACCAGCACCGCGTCGGCGCCGATCAGCTTGCACACGTCGCTCTGCAGGTGTGCGTCCTCGGGCGCGAGATGATGCCCGGCCCGATCGGCGGGCACGTCTTCCGGCACGATGCTGGTGGTTGCACTTTCACGTTCCGCCTCACGCCGGCGGGCGCGGATCATGTCGCGCTCGACGTTCCGGAGGACAGTGGCCGCGATCCTGTTGACGCGCTTTAGGTCGAGGCCACGGACCGCCTCGGTCGTGAGCGCCAGCACGTCGGACGCGATCTCGTCGGCGGAGCCGATCCTGCGCCAGATCGAGCGGCGGCGGATGGCGTCGAGGCCGGGCCAGAGCGCCAGCAACAGCAATGTCAGGGCGGAGTCGGACGCGGGCCCGTCGCCCTGCGCAGCTTCGACGAAGGCCGAGAGGATGAGGTTCTTCTGGTCCGGATCGCCCGGGCCGCGATGCAGCCCGTCCAGCAGGCCGGCCGGGTCCCGGAAAGGTGCAAGGGCGGCATGCGCTCGCCGGAGATTGTCGAAAGCGCGCTGGAAGCCGAGGGTGGAGGACGAATGCATGAGGTGATCACGGATCGCGTGCCACGCGAAGGACATCGGACGCCTGCCTTGCGGCCAGGCGTCCGGCACCTTCTCGCGGCCAGGTCAGGACGTCGCGCGTCTCTGCGATTTCAGGAGGTTGTGTGGGTGCGCGCGTCAGCGCGCGGACGCAGTCGCGTGGTTCAGCGTTCCGCAGCCGCGGCAGGTGGCCTGGACCGGGAAGCCCACGAGGTACTCGTGCCCCCGCGCGAAACGCAGGTGCATGCGGCCGTCCCGGCAGACGCCGAGCAGCTTGTCACAGCGCGTGCAGCGCCAATCCGAATTGTGAGTCGTGGGCTTGGTCTTCGCGGCGCCGGTCCAGCTCGTCGGGGCGGCCTGGCGCAGTGGGAAGGGAGTCGGCATCGAAGTGCTCCTCTATCCGATGGAGCACCCCTATTGGCTGGGCGAATCGGAGATGGTCAGTCCCCCCAATCGGAGCCAGATCGGAGCCGGCCGTCAGATGGCGATCTCCCATGTCCCCTTTCCGGGGCTTCGCAGGAAGTCGGCCTTCAGCTTGTCCCAAAGCGGCTGCTTAAAGATGTTCGCCAGGGACTGATCCTCGGCAATTCCTTTGACGAGATCCTCCGTCGCCATCGGCATCGGGCCTGCGTTGTGGGCATCGACCAGTCGCTGGATGACATCGATGCGGTGTTCGCCCTTGATGTCGATGCTGCCTTTCCCCGGAACGAACAGGGTGGCCATGTTGTCCCCGACGCGGTTGAGTTCGACCGTCTGGCCGCCGCGGGCCAATATCCGGTGCCTTCGGAACACCGACCGGAGCCTATCTGCGACCAACGCGATTTCGGGCTGTTTGTTGTCGATCTGGTCGACCAGCGGCGTCAGAACATTGGCCGCCAGGCATGGCCCAGGAGCGCTGCCGGCATGCAAAACCAGTCCTATACCGAGGTTATGGCGCGCTCGAAGCTCCGTATCGACAGCGGACCGGACCTTCTCCCGATCGAGTCCACGCGCAAGATAGATCGGAACACCCCCGCCATCGACCACGAGCGTCCCGAGGTAGAGGAGATGGTCGGTCAGGTTCTCGATGGCCGGCGCATCAAGCGCTTGACCGAGACGTGTCTGCAGGTGTTGCGCGACCCAGCCGTCGCGCACCCGATAGATCCTGTAGCGATCCGGGCTGCCGCCGGGCGTTACCTGTCCTTCGGTGACCTTAATGTCGGCCACCTTGTGATCTCCATTGTCCGCATCTCCCTTTTCGACCCGGACAACCACCTCGGCTGCGACCGGGCCGACCTCGTCTTCATCGTCGATCAGGTCGTCGCCTTCCCAGCCGGCGGGCACGAGAAAGCCCAGCTCGGTCAGGAGGCGCGGATCAACACCACGAACTTGGAGCCATGCGCCAGTGACCTTGTCTGCCCCGATATCCCAGATGGCCAGCAAGGCGGGCATGACCGTCATGCTCTCTGCTTCGCTCGGCGTACGCCCGTCGTGCAAGATGTTCCAGAGTCGAAGCAGGCGATGACCCAGAACCCGCTCGAAGGGGTCGTCGAGACTGAGAAGGCTGCTCGTGTTGCGGTCGGTGAGCGTGAAGTCGAGGGTTTGCGCCTCGTCCCGTCCTGCACGGCGATAGCGCACCGCGATCTCGACAAAGCGGATCGCGACCGCCCGCTCAAAAATCTTCGGGAGGCCTGGTTGGCTGTCAATGATCTCGGAGATGTCCTGATCAATCGTGGTGGAAAGCGAAAGGCGATTGGCGAGATTGCCGATGCTGATGTCCGCGCGGATCACTTGCGCGCGGTCGATCACCACGTCGTCGAGTTCCGGCGGTTCCAGATCGAACCCCTTCAGGAATTGCGAAATGTTGTAGGCTTGGAAGTCGACGGGCTGACTGGAATATGCCTGATCGAGAGCCGTCTCGATGAAGCATTCGGCGATAGTGTGCCGCAGCTTTCTATTGCCTGCACGTACATGGACCCGCCCGGTCGACGGTGTGTAGACGATCATCGCCTCTCCGGGCGGGCGGAAATAGACACTTGACCGATTGCCGTCGTCGTCGATCTCCCGGACGCTTGTGGGGGGATCGGGATGAAACAGCAGGTACATCTCTGCGGCGGGCTCGTCGCCGTCCTCGGGGAGTTCGAATCTATCAATGCTGTAGCCGTCGCCGCGGTCAAGGTGCTCATTGAGGTCGGCAAGCAGCGCATCGAGTACTGCGCTGCCGGCGTCCGGGCCACCGTCGACCGACGGTTCGGCCATGAAGGTCTGGTAGTGCTTATCATAGCGCCGGTACAGACGCAGGTGCAGGCTGTTCTCTGCCGCTTCGAACAAGTCGTGCTCGTTGACGAAGGCCCATAGGCTTCTCGCGAGCTTATCGCGCTGGTTCAGAAGTTCCTTGGCGCGCTCGGGTTCGAGCTTGGTCTTTGCAAGACCTTCGAGGATGTACTCGCCGCGGTCGCTCGCGATGGTGACGATCCGGGCTGCTTCGGCTTCGAGCGGGCTCAGCGGGTCCTTCTTTTCCTGGCGCAGCATGTTGCTGGCAGCTGACGGTCCATCCGGGTCATTCGGGTCGAACCTGTAGGTTTTGAGCCAGCTCAGCCTCTCGAAAGTCTTGCTTTCAAGAAAGGCCGCGAGAAGCATCGGCTCAGAGTCTTCGAACAGACGAGAAAGATTTGGGCAGATCTTGGCCGGGGCTCGTACCATCTAAGTCTCCGGGAACGATTAATTATCCTACAATTCATAGTCGAGGTGCCCTGATCGAGACTTGATACTCCGACCCCGCGTGTGGCGACTGAAATTGCCATCGTCACCGCACCGAGCAACAAGGGCTGCCAAAGCGCGATCGGCGCGGGCATCCGCGATCACCGCCAGGACCTGCAGAGCGATCGGGCTTGCTTTGCGCGCTGTGACTTGCCTCAACGGCCTAATGGTCTCGATTGGTTCAACCTAAGATATTCATGGACAAATCCGCGAGTCGCAAGCCCTGTTGTTTTTTCAACAGTTTGCATTTCTGCGCCCCGCTTCTCTGAGCTGTCCCATCCCGAGCGGCCAGATGGCTTTTGATTGGTATCCGTACCTCCCCAAAGGCCGCGCCGAGCATGGAACGCCCCAATCCCTTTACCCCCGATCTGATGAGCGATGCTGAGCGGCTCGACGAAATCGCCGACATACTGGCGGCCGGCCTCGTTCGGCTGCGCGCACGGAAGTCCAGTCGAGTATCTGACGACCAGGGAGAAAGTTCGCTCGACTTCTCGCCCGACCGACGCGGTCATGCGGGCGTCCAGGATCCGGTGAGGGACCGACGATGACCGACTCCGTGATCGCGCGCCTGGCGGCGCTGAAGACCACGCCGACGCCCGCTCTGAAATCGATGTGGCGCGATCTGTTCGAAACCGAGCCGCCACCCTACAACCGCCGCTTCCTGGAAAGCCGGCTCGCGTACCGCATCCAGGAACTCGCCTACGGCGGCCTGAAGCCCGAGACGATCGAGCGTCTGGAGGCGATCGCCGAAGACCTCGTCGGCGGTGATCCGGCGCGCCGGCGACGGCTCGCGAACGAGCGCCCGATTTCCGGTACGCAACTCATTCGCGAATGGCAGGGGGTCGAGCACTGCGTAACGGTGCGTGACGACGGGTTCGAATATCAGGGCCGTCCGTACAAATCGCTGTCCGCGATCGCGCGGGCGATCACCGGCACGCGTTGGAACGGGCTCGTGTTCTTCGGGCTCAAGAATCAGCGGAGCCGCTCATGAAGAAGCCGATTGTCCGAAAGCTCCGCGGCGCAGTCTATACTCGCAAATCGAGCGAGGAAGGGCTCGACATGGAGTTCAACAGCCTCGATGCTCAGCGCGAGGCCTGCGAGGCCTATGTCGCGAGCCAGAAGGCCGAGGGCTGGGTGCTCGTTCCTGACCGGTACGACGACGGCGGTTTCTCCGGCGGCACGTTGGAGCGCCCCGCGCTGCAGCGGCTGATCGGCGATATCGAAGCGAATCGGGTCGACGTGGTGGTGGTGTACAAGATCGACCGCCTGTCCCGCTCGCTCATGGACTTCGCCAAGCTCGTGGAGGTCTTCGACCGGAACAATGTCACCTTCGTCAGCGTCACGCAGTCGTTCAACACCACGACGTCCATGGGCCGGCTCACGCTCAACATCCTGCTCAGCTTCGCTCAGTTCGAGCGCGAGGTGATCGGCGAGCGCATCCGCGACAAGTTCGCGGCCTCGCGCAAGAAGGGCATGTGGATGGGCGGCTGGGCTCCACTCGGTTATGACATCAAGGATCGCAAGCTCGTGGTCAACCACCCCGAGGCGTCGATCGTGCAAGCGATCTTCCAGCGCTTTCTGCGTGTCGGCTCGATCACCAAGCTCACCGTGGCCCTGCGATCCGAGAGCATGCGGACCAAGGGCGGCAAGGCGGTCGACAAGGGCTACCTCTACCGCATCCTCAACAATCGCGTTTACCTGGGCGAGGCCGTCCACAAGGGGATCGCCTATCCAGGCGAGCATGCGGCCATCGTCGACCGGTCGCTGTGGGACCGTGTGCACGGCATGATGGGCGAGAGTCCCCGCAAGCGCGCCATGCACACACGCGCGCAGACGCCGGCCCTGCTGAAAGGCTTGATCTTCGGCCCGACCGGCGCGGCCATGACGCCGACCCATACCCGCCGGAACGGAAAGCTGTATCGCTATTACGTTTCGACCGACGTGTTGAAGCGCGACGCTGATTCCTGCCCGGTCCAGCGCGTTCCCGCGGGCGAGATCGAGACGGCGGTCATCAATCAGCTACGTGCCTTGCTGCGAGCGCCGGAGATTGTCGTGCGCACGTGGCGCGCGGGTCGCAAATCGGACGAGAAGATCTCGGAAGCTGAAGTGCGGGGCGCATTGGAGCGGCTCGATCCGCTCTGGGATGAACTATTCCCAGGCGAGCACACCCGGATCGTCCAACTCCTCGTCGATCGCGTCGACGTGAAGACCGACGGCATCGCGATTCGGCTTCGCACTGGCGGCCTGACGGCGCTGGTCGGGGAGCTGCGATCGTCCACCGAACGGCAGGCGGCTGCGTGATGGCGAAGGGCGCGGTCCTCCACGATGCTGATTCGCTGACCGTGACCGTCCCGATGACGTTCACGAAGCGAGGCGGCCGCAAGCTCGTGCTCGCGCCGAACGGCGTCGACGCCAGGGCCATGCCGCGAGCTCGCGTCGACAGCACGATGGTGAAGGCGCTCGCCCGCGCCCACCGCTGGAAGCGGATGCTGGACAGCGGTGATTACCCGACCGTCCAGGACCTCGCGAACGCGGAGGAGATCAACTCATCCTACGTCGCCCGGGTCCTGCGCCTGTCGCTGCTGGCGCCCGCCATCGTCGAGGCGATTCTGGACGGGCGGCAGCCACCGGAGCTGCAGTTGGAAGACCTGCTCGCGCGGCTCCCGGTGGAATGGAGTCTTCAGCATGAGATGCTCCGCGGTCAGCGATAGCCGAGTTTTGGAACGCAGGGCTGTCGCGGAGGCGGGCCTGTTCCCTTTTCCGGAGGCGCGATCTCGACCGAGCAGTGCCTCTCCGATAAATTGACTTCAAACAGGAGCACTGACCTGCCTTGCAGCGAGAGTGGCCTCCCGTTGCGTATTTACCCACTCTGCGGCAGGAGTATTAAGACAATGGGCGTCAAGGAGGGCAGTAACCCACGTAATGACGTTTTGCAGGGCGAGCTGGACGATGCCATCTTTGCTGCTAGCTTTGGAAAGCTGATCCGGAACGACGGCCCTCTGATCTACCGCGACGCCGACCAGTTCTTTATCAATACTCACCCGACTACTGCCTTGACGAAGCTCTGCCGCGACGTCTTTGGCCGACTCGCGTCGACCACCGAATCGGGCGCGATCCTTCGGCTCTCGACTGGCTTCGGCGGCGGCAAGACCCATGCGCTCATGACCCTCTGGCACCTCGCTAAGGTCATCGGCGACCCGACCAAGGGCACGGATCTCCTACCCCCGGCGGGCCGGCCTTCCTCTGTCCGAATCTGCGGCATCGACGCCGAGGGCGCTGGTTATCCGGTCTTCGCTCGTCACGGCGACCTCGAGGCAAAGAGCCTTGCGGCTGAGCTGGCCTTCCAGCTCGGCGGACCCAGCGCCCTGAACGCGCTCGGCGCGACCAACAGCGCGGCGGCCTCGCCGGACGAACAAACCGTCGAATCCTGGTTACCTAACGAGCCTACCCTCATCCTCCTCGACGAGCTTGTCCTGCACATGGACAAGCTGACCGAGCAGGAGGTTGGCAACCTGATCGGTTTCCTCCGCACCATCATGACCGCGATCGCCACGCGGAAACAAACGGTGCTGGTCATCACCGATCCCAAGGATCAGCCCGCAAACGCGCAGGGCGCAGCCCGCCTCCAGCATCTTGCCCGTATTCTTGAACAACAAACGGGTCGTCAGGCAACGGTAATTGAACCGATCGGCAATGAGACGGCGCAGGTCATCATTCGCCGACTTTTCGAACAGGTAGACCCTGCATTCGCAGCGAAAGCCTCCGCGGATCATCACGGGCTCTATCAGCGCGTAGCTCTGGACCACCCGACTCTGGTCCCGGAAGAAGCGCGCTCTCCCAAGTACGCCGAGCGCTTGCGAGCCTGCTATCCGTTACATCCGCGCCTCATAAAGACCGCCGAGGAACGCCTTCGCGTCCTTCCGGACTACAATCTTTCGCGCGGCACCCTTCGCCTCTTCGCGCGTATGGTCCGCGGCGTCTGGGACGACCCAGGGCGAAACCCCGAGATCATCACCGCCGGCGAGATCAACTGGTCTTCGCCGTTGATCCAAGACGATCTCCTCGAACGATTGGGACGCGAGAAGTTCCGGGCGGCAGTCGCCGCGGATGTCGAGGGCCATGCTGGCGAATTGGATGCCGGCGTTTGGGGCCACCACCGGCGCGTCGCGTCTGCGCTACTCCTCGAAAGCCTCCCACTCGAAGCCAACAGCGGCCTCGATCCCGCGGACCTGACTCTCGCCGTGCTGCGTCCCGAGGATGGCGGCGACGAGCCAGCGCATGCCCTCGATCGGCTGGCAGGTGCCTGTTGGCACCTCTATCCGATGAGCGGCAGCGCCAATGCTTGGCAGTTCCGCTACGAGCCGAACATCCTCAAGCAGATCGAGGAGCGGATGGGGCAGGTGCCTCGGCCGGACGCGCTCGACCGCTTGAAAGCCGAGGTGCAGAAATCGTTTCAAGGCGCTTTCGCCAAGCTGCTTGCTTGGCCGCCGAACGCCAAGGCAGTGCCAGAGCGTCCCGAACTGCAACTCGCTCTCTGTGAGAGCGAGGACACAGCCAAGTCCGTCGTCACCCACACGGATGACACTCCAGGTGCGGAAACCATGCGCACCTATCGCAATGCGATTCTGGCCGTAGCCCCAGACGTGAATGGTCTTGAGAAGGCAATTCAGCGCATCCAGCGATTGATGGCAGCCGAGGCGATCGATAGCGAGCAGACAAACAGCGAGGGCGGCAAGCTCGCACGCGAGCAACTGAAAAAGCAGATTCCGGAACTGCGCAAGGCAACGAGACTTGAAGCGGCGCGTGCATTCAATCGCCTCGTTCTGGCTGATGCCGCAACTCTGACCATCGACGAGCGCTTCTTGACGCCGCCCGACACCCCCCCGATGCAGCTTCCCTCTGGTCAGGACGCCGTCAAGGCGTTCGTGGAGGATCGCAAGCTGATCTACGCCGACACAGACAGCCTATTCCCCGATCGTTTCGTGGAATTGGTGTTCAGCGGCGCGGTGCCTGTGTCGGATGAGCCGGAGGCGCGTTCGGCGGCGGCCTTGCACAAGCGGTTCCTATCCGCCCAAGGTCTTCGCTTGGTGCCGAATGCCACCGTCGTCCGCAGCTCCATCTTGCGCGCAGTCGCTGATGGCAAGCTGGTTGTCCAGCAAGAGGATGGTACGGCTTTCGACGCAAAGGGCGCTGTTTACACCGCGAATGGTCATCGCCAGCGCGATGAGGGGCGAAAGCTCACAACCCTCCCGATGGATGACGGCACGCGCATTGCCGAGGCAGCCAGCAACACGGCGAAGGATTGGCTGAAGGTATTCGGCTTCGAAGAGCCACCTCCGAAGCCTGGTGGCCTGCCGCTTCCGCCGCCACCGCCGAAAGGGTCCGGAGCGACCTCGACCACAGATACCGAGGTCGCATCCACCTATGCCGACAAACGGAACCTTCTGAACTTGCGAATCACCTGCCTCACTGCGGCGGACGCACAAAAGGCACTGGGGGCGGCCAGTCCGCTCGGTGCCTCGGACGTGACGATCGAGGCGGAACTGACAGGAGACATGAAGGATGGTGGCAAGCTGGCCTTCAGCGTTGCCGAGACGAAGGTTGCCTCCGCCATCAAACCTCTGACTATGGCGCAAACCCTGGGCAACGCCTTGGCGCCGGGCAGTTCGATCCGCGTGACGGTGGTTTTGGGCTTCGGCAAAGACGGCAAGGCTGATCTGGGTGCCCTCTTGCGGAGCGTGTTTATGCAACTGCCAGACACTGCCACCATTGAAGCGCGTTTTGCGCCATTGTCGGCGTGACCCAATGGCGTCCCTTCAGGTCCAGGCTACACGCGCGGCACCGTTTGCGCTGAGGGTGGTGCAGCGGCGCGAAGGCCTCGCGGCCATTGTCTATCGGCGGCGCGTGAACGATCAGATGGAGGAGCGGTTCGATCGCGTTGCGGCGATTTCCCCCCTCGCGCTCACCGCCGCATCCGGCCTGCTGCGTGCAGCGTTGAAGGCGGCGGGTGGCCAAGCGAAGCTGGAGCCTGGGCCTTTTCAGCCCATCGACGTCGACTGGGGTGCACGGGTCGCTGGGTTCGCTATTGTCGCAAAAGGGCTCCGGGACGCTCGGCGATTGTCCAAATCGGCCGAGCACTTTCGGGCCGCGGACGCGACCGAGGCGGCCGCCTGGTTTGGCCGGATGCAGGATGGCCGTGGGCTGCGTTGGGTGCGGGCGCTCCGCATCATCACCGAAGCTGTGAAGTAGGGACGGATAAAGAACATGCCGAACGGCAACAAGGGAGAGCGGCCGCGGCTGCTGATCGAAGATTGGTTGCCGGCGGCGGCAATCGGCGTCGAATGCATTCGCGAGCGCAGCACCGGACAGCAACCGCCGGACAAGCGTTTCCATGTGTGGTGGGCGCGGCGTCCTTTGGCAGCGAGCCGCGCTGCTGTTCTGGCCAGCGTTCTACCAGCGAATTTCCCGCGGGACACTTTTGAGCGCCTTCTCGGCTTCGGACGCCCGTCCGAACAGATCGTCGCAATCCGCGAGTTGATGAACACCGGGGTACAGGTGCCCGGCGGCTTCGGCGCGGTTCGCGCCTTCAAGGCGCCGCTCCGTACCAAAGATCTCGATGCGGCGCATGCGGCGGCCACCCGGATCTGGGGGCATCTGCCGACCGTGATGGACCCGATGTCCGGCGGCGGCTCGATCCCGTTGGAGAGCGCCCGCCTCGGGTTCCCGACCCTGGCCAACGAGTACAATCCTGTCGCATGTAGCGTGCTTGAGGCGACACTCGACTATCCGTTCCGCTTCGGACCGAAGCTCGCTGATCGGGCGCGCCATTGGGGGCGGGAGTGGGACAAGCGCGTAGCTGGGCGTATCGGGCGCTTTTTCCCGAAGGAGATGGGCGCCAATGTCCAAGCGTATATCTTCGCCCGCACCATCCCTTGTCCCACGACAGGACACATGACACCGCTGGTGCCGGATTGGCACCTGCTGAAGCCGAAGGGCGGCATTCCCGTTGTGGCGAAGCCGGTGGTGGACAAGGCGGCCGGCACCTGGACCACGGAGATCAGGCCGATCGGCGTCGGTCCAAGGGCGCTTGCCGCGCCCCCCCCGCGCAGCTACGCCAAGGGCAAGGGCATCAGCCTCTTCACCAACGAGGTCATTCCGGCCGACTGGATCAAGGCGCAGGCGCAGGCCGGGCGGATGGGCAGCGCGCTCTACGCCGTAGCGCTGAAGACGCCGCAGGGGCTGAAGTTCCGCCCTCCGCAGCGGGCAGACATCGACGCGCTGGACGCTGCTGAAGCACAGCTTCAACAGTGGCGCGGCGACTGGGAGGCGCGGAACCTCATTCCCACCGAGGAGTACCCGGTAATCACGACGGATGCGCGGCCGCGCACCTACGGTATGCCACGCTGGGCAGACATGTTCAGCCCACGTCAGCTACTCGGCTTCGGCGTGCTGATGGAGGAACTGCAGGCGCTCCGCCCCGCAATCCTGGCCGAGGAAGGCGAGGACGTGGGCGAGGCGGTGATTCACTTGCTAGCGTTCGTGCTGGACAAGCTGGCCAACTGGAACTCGATCCTCTCCTCGTGGAACATCCTCGCTCAGACCGTCCGCTCGGTCTTCGACAGGCACGACTTCGCCTTCAAACTGACTTTCGCGGAGATGGCTCCCGTTGTTGCCAGCGGCGGTCTAGCCTGGGCTATGGATAGCGCCGTCTCAGCCTACGAGGAGGTGGCCAAGCTTCCGCGCGTTGAAAGCGCGACGCCGGCCGAGCTGACCCAAGGCTCGGCTGCCTCTCTCATCCATTTAGGCGACCATTCGCTGGACGCCATCGTTGTGGACCCGCCGTACTCGGACAACGTTCAGTACAGCGAGCTCGCCGATTTCTTTTATGTCTGGCTGAAGCGCAGCCAAGGCCATCGCCGCCCCGAATGGTTCTCATCCCTGCTCTGCGAGAATACTGAGGAGGCGGTCAAAAACGATGCCCGGTTCCGCGCCGGCACTAAGAAGGCGAAGGACGCGGCCGCAGCCGCGCAGGCGCACTACCAGTCGCTTATGACCAAGGTTTTCACCGAGGCGCATCGTGTGCTGCGGCAGGACGGCGTCCTGACGGTCATGTTCACGCACAAGAAGCAGGAAGCCTGGGAGGCGCTCTTCGCCTCGCTGATCGAGGCTGGCTTCACCATCACCGCCACGTGGCCGGTCATGACCGAAGGGGCGCACAGCCTGCATCAAGCAAAGAAGAACGCCGCGCAGTCCACCGTCATCCTTGTCGCGCGGCTGCGGGCCGACCACGCCGGCACCGGCTATTTCGACACGGCGATGCAGGCGCGCATTCGTGCCGTCGCTGAAGCTGCGGCCGAGCGTCTATCGGCGGAAGGGCTGAACCCGGTGGACCAGCTCGTCGGCAGCTTCGGTCCGGCCATGGAAGTCTTCTCTGCCTATGACCAGGTCCGGACCGACACGGGCGAGCCGGTTGGCGTGGGGGCTGCCATCGACATCGCCGCTGATGCCGTCGCCGGATGGCGGATCCGCCAATTGGCACAAGGCGGCTTGCAGGGCGTCGAGGGCGAGGCGCAGTTTGCCTTGCTCTGTTGGGCCACGTTGCGCGCCGCCGAGTTTCGCTTCAACGAGGCAAAGCTGCTTGGCCACGCCGTCGGCATGGATGTCTCCACCCTTCAGCAAGCCGGCCTGATCGCCGTGAAGGCGGATAAGGTGAACATCCTCTCCGCCGCTGATCGCCGGCGTGAGGCGCCGCTGACCGAAACCGAGGCGCAGCAGCTTCTGTTTGGCTGGGAGCCCGGCAAGGGCAAGCGGATGAAAAAGGCGGAAGCACTGAAGATCCATCCGCGCGACACAGTTTTTCGAACTCATCTGGACAAGGCGCAGGCTCTCGCCCTGACCTACGCCGATGCGGGTGGCGGCGCGGCCGGTATTGGTGCAGCGCGGTCCTTCGCGACCCGCCACGGCATCAAGCTCGGCGACCCGACCGTGCGCCTGATCGAGGCGCTGCTGCGAGCTGCCCCACCCGCCATCCGCATCGAGAAGAACGCCGTGGCACAGAAGTTCGCCGAGTTCCGCGCCTGGCACACCATGCTGACGCCCCTCTTTGGCTTGACGCATCCCGACTGGACGGAAAAGAAGCCCGACCAAGCCGTCCTCGACCTGTTCTCCAAGTCTGGTGCGCCCAGCGCTGATGATGAGGAGATCGAGGAGATCGAGGACGAGGAAGAGGGCGATGCCGAAGAGGACGAGGAGGAGAAATGAACGTCTCGCTCCGCGAGATCAGCTGGCCGCGCTTTCTCCGCGCACCTGACGGTCAGTTGGTGGCCAGGCTGTACGAGCCGGGCCTGCGCCGCGCGGTGCGTTATGATCGTTGCTGCGCCTACTTTTCGTCGTCGGTGCTCGCGGCGGCGGCCTCCGGCTTCGGGGCCTTCATCCAGCGGATCCTGGATGGCGCCATCACCCACAAGCCCGCCCTGCGCTTGCTTGTGAATGAGGAGCTGGCCGAGCCGGATGTGCGCGCGCTGCTCGATGCCGGCATTGATGCACCGTTAATCGAGACCCTGCTGGCCAGGCTCGGCCCGCCCGCGACGGCCTTGCAGAAGGGCCGTCTTGAAATGCTGGCCTGGCTCGCACGGGACGGCTGGCTGGAGATGAAGGTCGGCGTGATGCGCCATGCCGATGGCATTCTGCACGCCAAGTTCGGTCTCTTCGTGGATGCGGCCGAAGATGCCGTTGTCTTTTCTGGCAGTGGAAACGAGAGCGCAAAAGGTATCGGCGGCAATTACGAGAAGCTGGAAATCAGCGAAAGTTGGGTAGACCCCAAGCGGCACGTGCATTTCCGCGATGAGTTCGACCTGCTGTGGTCCGGCGATGACCCTGCCGTTGTCGTAGTGCCGCTTCCAGAAGCAGTGCGCGACGCGCTGATCAGGCTGGCTCCGGACGCCCCGCCAGTTGCGGAACCCGAGGACAACCTTCGTCGTCAGCGCGCGGCGATGCTCTGGGGCTATGTGATGGAGGCGCCGTATATGCCGGACGGCGGCGCGGCCACCTGCGACGCGATGGCTCCCGTCACCCTCTGGCCGCATCAGCGGCATGTCGTTGCGGAAACTGCCGCGGCTTGGCCCCAGGGTCGCTTGCTGTGCGACGAGGTGGGCATGGGTAAGACAGTGGAGGCGATCCTCACCCTCCGCCGACTGCTCGCTGGACGTGGTGTGAAACGGGTACTGATCCTGCCACCTGCGAATCTGCTGCCACAGTGGCAGGGTGAATTGAGAGAAAAGGGCGGACTTCGTGTGCCGCGGCTTGAAGGGCCAAAGATGCTTGTTTGGCCCGATGGCACAAAGCAATCGGTTTCAGGCCTGTCCGAGGCTTTGGAACAAAATCTATTGCTGTTGAGCCGGGAGACGGCCCGCTCCGAGGGCAATCTTCCGGCGCTTCTTGGAGCAACGGCATGGGATCTGGTGTTGCTGGACGAAGGCCATGCTGCGCGGCGCGCGAGCCAGATCGAGGGCGAGTTCAACACGCCAACGCTGCTGCTCGGATTGCTGCGCCAAATGCAGGCCAAGCAGCAGGCGCGCAGCTTCATGATCCTGTCGGCTACGCCCATGCAGACACATCCGTGGGAACCATGGGACTTGCTACAGGTGCTGGGCGAAGGCGGGCTCTGGCTGTCCGGCTTTCACGTCGTGCGTCGATTCTTCGAAGCGTTGGCGAGCCTAGAACGTGGCGCCCTACATCGGACCGAGGCGCTGGGACTGGTGCATATCCTCCGTGCTACGCCGAATTGCCCGCCGCCGCCGACCAGCCTTGGCCTTCCACCATTAACGGATGCCGACGCTTTCGCACAGTCGTTGCGCTTCCTTCCCCCGACGTCGCGCCAAGCGGCTGTGCGGTGGTTGCGGATCTGCTCTCCGCTTGCGCGTCGCATGCACCGCAACACGCGTCGGACGCTGCGCGAGTATTTCAGGATGGGGCTTCTCAACCGCCCGCCGCCCAGCCGCGACGTGAAGGATGATCCGTTCGACTTCGAGACCGCGGAAGAGCGGGAGGTCTACGAAGCCGTGACGAGCTATATCGACCGGCGATTCGACGAGCTTGAACATCAGAAGCCTGGCAAGGGTTTCGTGATGACGATCTATCGTCGGCGCGCAGCGAGCTCGCCGATCGCATTGCGAAAGAGCCTCGAGCGGCGGGCGGCAGGTCTCATGGCTGTCATTGCTCAGCATGCCCCCGATCCTAGCATACTCGACATCGAAGATGCTCAGGAGCTCGAGGATCTGTTGAATGTAAAACTCACATCGGCACTGCCCGAATCGCCGGAGGAGGCGCGTGCCGAGCTCAGCGAGGTCGAGGGATTACTCGAACGAATCTCTGCGCTGGGCGCCGTCGATACCAAGCGTGACAGGTTAGTAGAGCGCGCCAAGCAGCTGACGGGCGACGGGCGGGCTGTCCTCGTCTTCACCGGATTTTCCGACACCATGGCGTATCTGCGTGACGCATTGGTCGGCGCCTTCGGCTCTGCGGTTGCTTCTTATTCTGGCGATGGTGGAGCCCTTCGATCAAACAATGCCTGGATCGCCGCGTCTAAGGAGGTTGTCACGAAAGCGCTGCGCGACGGAAACATCAAGGTTCTGGTCTGCACGGACGCGGCGAGCGAAGGGCTAAATCTGCAGGCTGCCGGCGCGCTCGTAAATTTTGATCTGCCTTGGAATCCGTCCAAGGTGGAGCAGCGGATCGGGCGCATTGACCGTATCGGCCAGGAGCTTCCTGTGCTGCCCGTAGTCAACCTGTACCTGAAACACAGTGTCGATGAACGGGTGTACCGCGCCCTGGCGTCGCGCTGCGGTCTGTTCGAAACATTCGTCGGGCCGATGCAGCCTGTGCTGTCGCAAGCGCTTCGGATGCTCATCGGCCGAGCTGAGGTCGACGAAGAGGCGCTTGCCCGCGCGGCGGACGAGATCAAGGCCAATCCGACGCTGATGCGATCATTCCCGGAAGATGAGCCGGTTGTAATGAGTGCTGAAAGCGGTCTGGTTTCGGCGAGTGATACCGAAGCGTTGCTCGGTGCGCTAGATGGGACTGGTGTACGCGTTACCGCGGAGAGCAATGTCCTTCATCGGATCGGAGACGGCCCTCTGCGTATCGTGACCGACGCCTCGGCGATTGCGGCGAGCCCGGATGCTGCTTGTATCGATGGCCTAGATCATGGGCAACACGCCATTGCACGGCAGCTCCAGCAACCTGGCGAACGCCTACCCCTGCTTTTGGTGACCGCGGAAAGCGGATCGTTCCGAGCTACGATTTGCGGCTGGTTGGGGAGCGGCGGACTCCAGCCGATAAAATCTTTCGCGGATTTGAAGACACTCGTTCTGTCGTGGGATGGGCGCGAGTGTCCCACCGGGGCATGGCAAGCTGCGCGAATACAGCTCCGTCGGGAGGCTCAGGAGACGATTTCAGCGATGCGCGAGCGATTTGCGACGGAGGCGGCGACCATGGCAGCGGCTCAGCGTGACGCCGCACGTCTCCGGCTAGTCGACGAGCTCGGACGGCTTCTTATTTGCTTTGAGCCGGACATTGATGACCTGAACGGTAAATTCCACCGACTTGCGAGCGAGCAGACGCCGACCGCGTACAGGCTGCAGACCGTGTTTGGGCGTCTTGGGGCGTACCCGGAATGGGAGGAGCACCAGATCGCAGACCTGCGGGACTTTCGTTCCGGGCTGGGGCCGAACCAAATTAAGACTCGGCTTACCGGTCGCGAACTGGATGCAGCGATTGCAGACCCACGATGGGCTTGAGAAGCCGCGGTTAAATCAATGGACGGTTTGGCGCTTGCCACTCTCGGCCACCAACATGGGCGCGAACAGTACGGCCGCGCAAATTGAAAATCTCTAGGCCCTTCAACGGCCGAAAGCTCCGTACTACGACCCATCAAGTCCACAGGTTCAGAGAATATCGGCGGAGAGAGAACGACTTCCGGCCTCTCCGAGCCGGGCGCAGTCCACAGGTCAGCGGCCACAGCCCCGGAAATCCTTTGGAATTTCGGGCTGCGCGCTGCGTAAGAGACTGTTTTGTAAGTCGATTCTGGCGGAGGGAGTGGGATTCGAACCCACGATACGGTTTCCCGTATACACGCGTTCCAGGCGTGCGCCTTCAACCACTCGGCCACCCCTCCGGCGGGCTCCTGATTACGGAGGCGGGCGGGAGAATGCAAGCCTCGCCATGGCGATCCTGCCAACCGCAACGACCGCGCGGGGCTCCCCTGGACCTTGGACCTTGGACCTTGGACCTTGGCCTCCGGCCCCGCCCGCCCACAAAACCCGCCCGGACGGCGGAGCCGCCCCGCGCCGCCTCGATCGACCTGCCAGGGGCAATGGGCCTGCCGGCTCGCCGCGCCCCTGGACACTCCCCCTCCGGACGTCGGGCCCGCCCGCCCGCCCGGCGGCGGCGGCGGGACCGAGTCCCGCTTCGGCCGAGAATGCTCCAGCAGGGTGTCGAAAAAAGCGCCTCTCGTCAGTCCGGGGGGCCCGAAGCAGCTGTGCATTCACACTGCCTGCGGAACGTGTACGGAATACGGAGACAATGGGCTCCCGCCCGGCGTTTTGGCCCGCCCGGAAGCGGCCGAGAACGAATTTCAACATCCTGCTACACCAACGCCTCATGACCCCGAGCGCCACCCTTCCGCCGACCCTCGGCCTGGTCCTCGCCGGCGGCCGCGCGATGCGGCTCGGCGGCGGCGACAAGAGCCTGCTGGCGATCGGCGACCGGCCGATTCTCGCCCGGTTGATCGCGCGGCTCGCGCCCTGTGCCGCGATCATCCTCAACGCCAATGGCGATCCGGCCCGCTTCGCGGCCTTTGGGCTGCCGGTGGTGGCCGACGCGGTGCCGGGCTTCGCGGGGCCGCTCGCCGGGCTTCTGGCCGGGCTCGACTGGGCGGCGGCACATCGGCCCGACCTCGCCCATGTGGTGAGCGTGCCGGCCGACTGCCCGTTCCTGCCCGCCGATCTCGTCGCCTGCCTTCATGGGGCGGCCGCCACTGCGCCGGCCGGCGCCGCCACGGCCGCCTCGGGCGGGCGCGGCCATCCGGTGGTCGGCCTGTGGCCGGTGGCGCTGCGTCACGATCTGCGGCGCGCGGTCGTGGAGGAGGGGATGCGCCGCGTCGGCGAGTGGACGGCGCGCCATCGCCCGGCCCGGGTGACATGGCCCGACACGCCGGTCGACCCATTCCTCAACGTCAACACGGCTGCGGACCTCGCCGCCGCCCGGGCCGTCGCGGCCACCCATCCGGACGCCTGAGAACCCCCGGCGGCGTCAGCGCACAGCGGCCGCGCGAGCGATCGCCTGGTCGACCGGGATCGCCTGCGCCACCACCAGGTCGACGATCGCCTGCACGTCGTCGAGCGCCAGCACCGGCACGGTGGCGCCGGGCAGCGGCCCGTCGGAGGCCACCGCCACGATGTCGGGATCGTTCGGGAACAGGCACGGCTTGCCCACCACCGCGCGATGGATCTCGAGCTTGGGATGCGGCTCGCGCTTGAAGCCCTCGACGAGGACGATGTCGACCGGCGCCAGGCGCGGCAGCAGATCGACCAGCTCGGGCTCCGGCGCGCCGCGCAGCTCGTGCATCAGCGCGACGCGCAGCGGCGACGAGACCAGCACCTCGGTGGCCCCGGCGACCCGATGCGCATAGGAGTCCTTGCCCGGATGATCGACGTCGAAGCCGTGATGCGCGTGCTTGACGGTGGAGACCGAGAGCCCGCGGCCGATCAGCCGCGGAATGAGGCGCTTGATCAGCGTGGTCTTGCCCGCGCCGCTCCAGCCTGTGAGCCCGAACAACCGCACCGCAGTCCTCCCCTGCTCGGGCGGCGCTGCGCCGATCGTGGCGCCGCCCCGCCAGCGCCTGGATAGTCGCGGGCCGCCTCGCTGCCAAGCCGGACGGTGCTTGACGCCGCCGCCGCCATCGGACCACAAGCGCGCCATGACGATGCTCGACCTGCGCGGCCTGAAATGCCCGCTGCCAGCTCTGCGAACCCGCAAGGCGCTCACCCGGCTCGCCGTCGGCGAGGTGATCACCGTCGCCTGCACGGACCCGCTCGCCGCCATCGACATTCCGCATTGCGTCGCCGAGGCGGGCGACCTGCTGGAGGAGAGCGGGCGCGACGGCGACACTCTGACGTTCCGCATCCGCAAGCGCTGAGGCCGCATCGGGCGCGGCATGCACGGCCGAGTTGTCGCCGTCCTCATCTCCGAAACATCTCCGAAACGAAACATGGCCGGCGTCGAGCCGGCCATGTCGTCGTCATCGCTGTGATTGCGGCGATCGGATCGGGACGGAGCTCGCCGCCGCGATCAGAGCCGACCCATCAGGGCCAGCACCAGCACGATCACCAGCACGACCCCGATGATGCCGCCGGGACCGTAGCCCCAGCCGCTGCTGTAGCCCCAGGTCGGCAGGGCGCCGATCAGCAGAAGAATCAGAATGACGATCAGAACGGTCGACAACATCGGCGGCCTCCACGCGGGTGATGCGATCGTGACGTCAATCCGGCACCATCGGGAATGTTCCCGGTGAGCCGTTTCGTCTGCCGAGCCGTCAGCGACGGTCGATGCCGCGGCTGAGCAGCATCCCGACCACGAAGGCGCCGACCAGGCCGACCGACAGCGCGCGGCGGCCACCGAGAGTACGGCCGAGGCTGAGCCCGGTGGTGAGCAGCCGCGGATCGAGCCACCAGGGCGGGACCGCCTGCGCGACCGCCGCGGCGATGCGGGCCTCCCGCAGCCGGGCGCGCCGTCGCACGACCGACAGGCCGATCGCCGCGATCATCGCGACGATCAGGAAGAAGCCGGCGAAGCCGAGGCTGGTGCGGATCGGCCCGAACTCCTCCTCGGCCCGCAGGAACACCGCGGCGCCGACGAACAGGAGCGCCGCACCGCCGGCGAGAACGGCCACCGCGGCCCAGGCCCCGCTCTTGACGAGCGTGTCGAGCCGCGATTGCCACCGGAGAACGATGCTGTCGAACACGGGCGCGATCCGTGGCGTCAGCGGCGCCACAGCGCGCCGAACAGGAATCCGAGGCCGAGCGCCAGCGCCACCGTCGACAGCGGCCGCGATCGCACGTTCTCCTCGATGGTGCCGCCCACCGTGTCGGCGAACTCGCTCACCGCATCGCGGCTGCGCTCACCGGCCTCGTAGACCGCGTCGCCGACATTGTCCCGCACGCGGCGGAAGCGGTCGCGCATGCCGCCGAGCGCCTCGCCGCCGGACGACGCCAGGGCGTCGGAGAGCTGGCTGGCCAGCCGCGTCACGTCGTCCTTGAGGCCCTGGAGGTCCTTGCGGAGCTCATCGACATTGGTCGCCGGTCCGTTCACCGTAGCCATGGTAGTTGCTCCATCGATCGTGAGAAAAGGTCGCTCATCAGGGCCGACGACGTGCATCGTCGCGTGCGTCGGACGAGGATTTCTCTATCGCTCCATCGAACCCCGCATCGGCCCGCCGGATCGGTAACGCGGTGACGTCGGAAAAGTTCGATCACGTGGCGAGCTCGCCGACGCATCGCGACGGCGGCGCTGCGGTACCGAGGAACCCGGCCTCTCGTTGGTGCGTTTCCGAGCAGACGACCACGCTGAGGAGGATCACATGGGTCGCTATTTCCTGCTCTGGATGCTCGGTATCCCGATTCCGGTTCTGGCGTTGATCTGGCTGTTCGGCGGGTTGAACTGACGCGCGCGGCTCGTTCGCCGCGACGATCGCGCAGCCGATACCCAGAGCATTTCCGGCGAAGTGGACTCCGGTTCGCCGGAAATGCGATCAAGCAAGGACTCCCGGAGCCGGTCCGATCCAGTCGGATCGGATTCCGCTTGAGGAAGCACGACGCCGAGGCGAGCGAGCTGCCGGCTCGCGAGGTGATCGGGCCGTCGAGCAGCTCTGCGACGAGCGTCAGCTCATCGAAGCGTCAGCCCATCGAAGATTCGGATCATCGAGCCTCGAACGCGAGAGCGCCGCGGAGTCACTCCGCGGCGCTCTCGTCGCTCTATTGCCCCGTCGCTCCGGCTGTGGTGTGGCCTGCCGGTCAGGCCGCCGGAGCATCTCTCTGCGGCGCGCGCTTCAACGACGTGAGGAACTCCTTCACCGAATCGCCGAGAGCGGCCGACTGCTCGGCGAGCCCCCCGGACGCCGACATGGTGAGCCCGGCGTGCCGCTCGGAATCGGTGGCGTGATCGGTCACCCGGCGGATCGTCTCGGAAATCTCTCGCACGCCGGCGAACGCCTGCTCGACATTGCGGGCGATCTCCTGGGTCGCCTGCGATTGCGCCTCGATCGCCTCGGCCACATGGGCGGTGATCTGATCGACCTCCGTCATGGTGGAGCCGATCGCCGTCACCGCCTCGACCGCGGCCCGCATGGTGGTCTGCACCTCGACGATGCTGCGTGAGATGTCCTCGGTGGCGCGCGCCGTCTGGCCGGCGAGACTCTTCACCTCCTGGGCCACCACCGCGAAGCCCTTGCCGGCCTCCCCGGCGCGAGCGGCCTCGATGGTGGCGTTGAGCGCCAGAAGGTTGGTCTGCGCCGCGATGGCGTTGATCAGCTCGACGATCTCGTCGATGCGCTCGGTGGCGCTCGACAGGCTGGCGATGGTCTGGGTGGCATGCTCGACCTTGGCGACCGCCTCGCGGGCGATGGCCGCCGAGCGATTGACGTCGCGGCCGATCTCGCGCGCCGAGGCGGCCAGCTCGGTGGTGGCGGCCGCCACCGTCTCCATGTTGGTGCTGGCGTGCTCCGAGGAGGTCTCCACCACCTTGGCGCTGTCGCGGGTGGCGGTGGCGCCCTGACCGAGCACGCCGGCGGTCGACTTCATGTGGCCCGCGGCGCCCGACACCGCGTCGACGACGCGGCCGATGGCGGACTCGAACGCCGCCGTGTCGGCGTTGAAGGCGGCGACCCGGCGCTGGATCACCTCCATGGCCTGGTTGATCGTCTCGCTGGCGCCGCGCACGGCGCCATGCAGGCCCTTCGGCAGGATGCGGCGGTGATAGCGATTGTCGCGGATCGCCGCCATGGCGGCGGCCGATTCACGCACGAAGGCATCGCAGCGATCGATGGCGTCGTTGAAGGCGTGTTGCAGGCGCCCGAGCTCGCCGCCCTCGCGGATGCCGAGAACCCGCGCCTCGAAATCGCCGACCGCGATGCGCTCGGCCACCGCGGTGACGCGCCGGCACACGGCGGTGATGCGGGCGAGGCGCCAGGCCGCGACCGCAACCGCGACGCCGGCCGCCGCGACCGCGGCCCCGGTGGCCACGGGGGCCGAAACGGCGAGCCCGATGCCGGCGCCGACCAGCGCGGCGGCCGCGACACCGAGGGCGACGACTGTCTCAGAGAGCAAAGACGAGTTCATCGTAGGGCATCTTTTGAGCGTTGACGAAGTCGATCAGCCGGCGGTAACCCGCCGCCAGCGCGTCCTTGCCGTTGGCGTGGCGCTGCTCCTCCCGCAACACCTCGGCATAGACCGGGGCGATCGCCTCGATGGCGCGCCGCTCCGGGACGCGGCGGTTGGAGTGGTAGCCGACGATGTGGCCCTGGCCGTCGTAGGACGGCGTCACATGGGCGAACACCCAATAGAAGTCGCCGCTCCGCGCCATGTTCTTGACGTAGGCGAAGACCTCCTGGCCGTTCTGGATGGTGTCCCAGAGCAGCTTGAACACGGCCCGCGGCATGTCCGGATGACGGATGATGCTGTGGGGCTGGCCCAGCAGCTCCGCCTCGCTGTAGCCGCACACCGTGCAGAACACCCGGTTGGCGTAGGTGATGCGGCCCTTGAGATCGGTCTTCGAAACGATCAGATCGTCAGGATCGAAATGCACTTCGCGATGAGTCGGCCTGGGCTGGGATGACACGACGCTCGTCCTATGCGTTCGGTTTATTCGTCCGCACTATCCATTGACATATTGGTGGTAAATAAATCCTCCCTTCGGCGCTCGAGACGTCCGAATTCGCGCATGGCCGTCCCGCTGTTCGACACCGGCTGCGCCCGCACGGGACGTCGTCGCCGGGCTCGACCCGGCGACCCCATTTGTCTGCGAGGGAAAGTTTTTTGGGGGAGGCAGATGGATGGTTGGGCGCGGGTCGAGCCCGCGCTCACCATGTCCTCGGACCGAGCCCGCCGACCCGCGCATGACGGCCCCACCCGCGTGGGACACGACGTCGGGCGTCACGTCGGCTCGCGGAGATGCGGGCTCACGCGCCCAGCATGCGCTCCAGCTCCTTGCGGAAGGCCGGTGCGATGTCGTCGCGGTCGAGCGCATAGGCGACGTTGGCGCACAGGAAGCCGATCTTGGAGCCGCAGTCGAAGGCGCGACCGTCGAACTTCACGCCGAAGAACGGCTGGTTCATCGCCAGCTTGATCATCGCGTCGGTGAGCTGAATCTCGCCGCCGGCGCCCCAGCTCTGGTTCTCCAGGATGTCGAACACCTCGGGCTGGAGGATGTAGCGGCCGGTGATGATCAGGTTGGAGGGTGCCTTGCCGCGCGCCGGCTTCTCGATCATCTCGGTGACCTCGAACGCCTTGCCGAGCGACTTGCCGGCGCCGACGACGCCGTACATGTGCAGCCGATCCTCCGGCATCTCCTCAACCGCGATGACGTTGGCGCGCTGATTGAGCTCGCGATACGCATCCATCATCTGGGCGAGGCAGCCGCGCTCGGCCTGCACCAGCACGTCCGGCAGCAGCAGCGCGAACGGCTCGTCGCCGACGATGTCGCGGGCGCACCACACCGCGTGGCCGAGACCGAGCGGCGACTGCTGGCGGGTGAAGCTGGTCTGGCCGGGAATCGGCAGGTCGCGCTCGAGGTGCTCCAGATCGGCGAAGCGGCGCCGCTCGGTCAGCGTCACCTCCAGCTCGTACTGGCGGTCGAAGTGATCCTCGATGACCGCCTTGTTGCGGCCGGTGACGAAGATCAGGTGCTCGATGCCGGCCTCGCGCGCCTCGTCGACGACGTGCTGGATCAGCGGCCGGTCGACCACCGGCAGCATCTCCTTGGGCATCGCCTTGGTGGCGGGCAGGAAGCGCGTGCCGAGACCGGCGACGGGCAGAATGGCTTTGCGGATGGGTTTGGTCATGATGCGATCGCGTGGTCGGGACCGACAGGGTCCGCAGGCGCGGCAAAGAACCACGCCCGGCCGGCCGAGTCCATGGATAAACAGGCGGGAGTCGGACGGCGGTGACGGCGCCCCCTGCGGCACGAAACCGCTGGTCGGCCGTACGGTTCCGATGCGACGGCGGGGACCGCCGCGCGGCCCGGAGGGCGGGCGGCGGAGCGGCGCGGACCAGCACGCCCCGCCGCGGCCGCATTTGCGCCGCGACCGCGCCACGGGCAGTTAACATGGCTTAAACCCTGCCCGGCCTTGACTCGCGCGGACGGAGACACGCGATGGCAGAGACGGCGACGACCCCCGCGACGGCGATCACCCTGGCTCGCCGGCGACCAGCCGCATGGCACTGGACCGGACGGCACGCGACCGGATGGCGCCTCGCCGCCGCCGGCGGCGCGCTCGCTCTCGCGGCGACGCTGGCGGCCGCGCCCGCCGCGGCACAGAGCTTTCTCGACAACCTGTTCGGCGGACCGCGCACCACCGGCTCGATCTCGCCGGCGAGCGCCCCGGCGGCGCCCCTGGAGGCCGCCCCGCAGGCCCCGACCCCCGGCGGGGCACGTCCGTGGAGCGGCGAATCGGGCAGCTCCGGCCATCCGCTGATGACGGCCGATGCGATCCGCGCCGCCGCTGCCGACTTCCCGGCCTGCATCCAGCGGATGTGGCCGGAGGCCGCCCGCCGCGGCGTCTCGCGGGCGAGCTTCGACCGCCACACCGCCGGCCTCACCCCCGAGCTGCGGCTGATGGACCTGATGGACGCCCAGCCGGAGTTCACCAAGGCGTTCTGGGACTATCTCGACCTGCTGGTCAGCGAGGCGCGGATCAAGCGCGGCCGCGAGATCCTCGCCCAGCACGCCGCCACCTTCGCGGCGGTCGAGCAGGCGTACGGGGTCGACCGCCACATCGTGGCGGCGATCTGGGGCGTCGAGTCGAATTTCGGCACCCAGATCGGCGACCGTCCGGTGGTGCGCTCGGTGGCGACGCTCGCCTGCGTCGGCCGCCGCCAGGCCTATTTCCGCGACGAGTTCCTGGCCGCTCTGGAGATCCTCCACCGCGGCGACGTCGTGCCGGACCACCTGAAGGGCTCCTGGGCCGGCGCCTTCGGCCCCACCCAGTTCATGCCGACCTCGTTCAAGCGCTACGCTGTCGACTTCGACGGCGACGGCCGCCGCGACGTCGTCGACTCGATGGCCGACATGATCGCCTCGACCGCCAACAACCTGAAGAAGGACGGCTGGGAGCCCGGCCGGACCTGGGGCTACGAGGTGGTGGTGCCGCAGGGCTTCGACTACCTGATGGCCGATTCCTCGCGCTGGCTGACGCTCGCCGAGTGGTCGCGGCTCGGCCTCGCCCGGCCGAACGGCAAGGGCTTCCCGCGCCCAACCGACAAGGCCTACCTGCTGGTCCCGGCCGGCGCCCGCGGCCCCGCCTTCCTGATGCTCAAGAACTTCCGGGTCATCATGAAGTACAACCCGGCCGAAGCCTATGCGATGGCGATCGGTCACCTGGCCGACCGCATGCGCGGCGACGGGCCGATCGTCCAGGCGTGGCCGCGCCACGAGCGGGTGCTGTCGAGCGCCGAGCGCTACGAGCTCCAGAGCCATCTGGTGCGGCGCGGCTTCGACATCGGCGGCGAGCCGACCGGCCGCATCGGGCCGCGCTCGCGCACCGCCATCAAGCGCTACCAGCACACGGTGGGGCTGATCCCGGACGGCTTCGCCAGCGCCGGGCTGCTCGACCGGCTGCGCACCCGCTGAGCGGCCGACCTCTCCCCCCCGAGGGGACGGAACCGGCGCGTGCCGCCGTCCCTTGAAAAGCCGGGACCGGGCTGCGATCTTGCTGTCGCCACGGTGACCGCCCAGGATGCGGCCCCGCGTCGCTGCGCCGCCGGACGAGCCGGCGCGCTGCGGCGCCGACCCATCGGGCGTGCGGAGCAGACCGACGATGACACGGCGGACGATGCGCGGGACCGGCCGCGCGCCTCGGATTCGCGCCCCCGGGCTCGGCGGGGTGCTGGCGCGCGCCCTCGTCGTGCTCGGCCTCGTGGTCGCGGCCCAGGCCGGGTTGCTGCTCGCCCCCGGCGGGGTGACGCCGGCCGCCGCGCAGCTCTTCGACGACCGCTTCCCGTTCCAGAACCCGTTCGGCAACCCGTTCCGGCGCCAGCAGCAGCAACAGCAGCAGCAGTACTGGAACCCGTTCCAGCCGCAGCCCGAGCCGCGCCAGGCGCCGCCGCCGGTCGACTACTCCAAGGCACCGGCGCCCAAGAAGCCGGAGAGCGCGCCGACCACCAATGTCCTGGTGTTCGGTGATTCGCTCGCCGACTGGCTCGCCTACGGGCTCGAGGTGTCGTTCACCGAGTCGCCCGAGATGGGCGTCATCCGCAAGCACCGCACCCAGTCCGGCCTGATCCGCCAGGAGGTGCGCAGCGATCCGCGGGGCGAGCACCCCGACTGGCCGAAGGCCATCCAGGAGATGCTGGCGGGCGAGAGGCCCGACTTCATCGTCATGATGGTCGGCCTCAACGACCGCCGGCCGATCCGCGAGCCGCGCGCCGCCCGCGCCGGTGTCACCCGGCCCGGCCAGCCGCCCCCCGCCGGCACCCCCGACGAGCCGCCCGCCGAGGGCGGCGGCGACGCCCAGGCCACCGGCAGCGGCACCCACGAGTTCCGCTCGGAGCGCTGGTCGGAGCTCTATATCCGCCGCATCGACGAGACCATCGCGGCGCTCAAGAGCAAGGGCGTGCCGGTGTTCTGGGTCGGCCTGCCGCCGGTGCGTGGCACCCGCTCGACCGCCGACATCAGCTATCTCAACGACTTGTTCCGCAGCCGGGCCGACCGCGGCGGCATCGTCTACGTCGACGTGTGGGACGGCTTCGTCGACGAGGCGGGCCGCTTCGCCCAGCAGGGGCCGGACGTCGACGGCCAGATTCGCCGCCTGCGCACCGCCGACGGCGTCCATTTCACCCAGGCCGGCGCCCGCAAGCTCGCCCACTACGTCGAGCGCGAGCTGCAACGGTGGATGACGCGCGGCACCCCGGTGGCGCTGCCGGTCGAGGAGCCCGCCAAGGGTCCGGAGCCGGCCAAGCCGGCCGCGGCCGAGCCGAGCGCCCCGCCGCCGCCCGCGGGGACGGCGCGGCCGCTGTCCGGGCCGGTGATCACCCTCGGCCCCGTCCCGATCCCCGGCGACGGCGACGACCAGCTCGCCGGCGGCCCGCGCCAGACCAAGACGGCGGCCCTCGACGCGGTCGCCACCAAGGTGATGGTGAAGGGCGAGCCGATGCCGGCGCCGGCCGGCCGTGCCGACGATTTCGCCTGGCCGCGGCGCGAGCCCGCGGCGGTCGGCGCCGATCCGGTGGTGGCCTACACGACCCTGCCGATGACGCCGATGAAGGCCGAGCGCCAGATGGTGGCCGACGCCCCGGCGTCCGCCCCGGCAGCCGGGGCCGGCGGCGCCACCGCGGCCGCCCAGCCCGGCCCCGCCCGCCCGGCGGCGCCGAGCACGCCGCGGGTCGCCCGCAGCCAGCCCCAGCCGCAGCAGCCGCAGGTGTTCGGCTGGTTCGGCCAGCCCTACCGGCAGCCGCAGTACCAGACCTACCAGCAGCAGCAACAGCAGTACCGGCAGGTGCAGCGCCCGACCTTCTTCCCGTTCCTGTTCGGCGGCGGGCGCTGACGCACCTCCGGCACGCCGGGGTTCGATTCGCCACCGAAGGAGCCGGGAGCGCATTGCCGGCGACAGCACCGCCCGACGAAAAACGCCCGCACCTCGGTGCGGGCGTTTCCTCGTCATACGAGATCCGGTGATCACCCGGGCCTGGCTCCGCCCGGCCGCGCCACCGCCGCGAGACCGGCGACAGGATCAGCGCGGCGGGATCAGCGCGGCAGGGCGCTCGACCCCATCAGGAACTTGTCGACCGCATGGGCGGCCTGGCGGCCCTCGCGGATCGCCCACACCACCAGCGACTGGCCGCGGCGCATGTCGCCAGCCGTGAACACCTTGTCGAGCGAGGTGCGATAGCCCTCGGTGTCGGCCTTGACGTTGCCGCGCGGATCGAGCGCGATGCCGAGCCCGGCCAGCATGCCCTCGTGCACCGGATGCACGAAGCCCATGGCGAGCAGCACGAGATCGGCGGCGAGCTCGAAATTGGAGCCCGGGATCGGCTTCATGGCGGCGTCGACCCGCACGCAGTGCAGCCACTTCACCTTGCCGTTCTCGCCCGAGAACCGCTCGGTGAGCACCGAGAACTCGCGGGTGGCGCCCTCCTGGTGGCTCGACGAGGTGCGCAGCTTGAGCGGCCAGTTCGGCCAGGTGACGAGCTTGTCGGCCTTGGCGGGCGGCTGCGGCAGAATCTCGAGCTGAACGATCGAGGCGGCACCCTGGCGGGCCGAGGTGCCGATGCAGTCGGAGCCGGTGTCGCCGCCGCCGATGACGACGACGTGCTTGCCGGTGGCGAGAATCGGCTCGCCCGTGACCGGCTCGCCGCTCACCCGTTGATTCTGCTGGCGCAGGAAGTCCATGGCGACGTGGACGCCGGCCAGCTCGCGGCCCGGGATCGGCAGATCGCGCGGCGCCTCGGCGCCGCCGGCCAGCACGATGGCATCGAAGCGGTCGATCAGGTCCTTGGCCTTCACGGTGACGCCGACATGGGCGCCATAGTGGAAGGTCACGCCCTCGGCCTCCATCTGGGCGACGCGGCGGTCGATCAGATGCTTCTCCAGCTTGAAGTCGGGGATGCCGTAGCGCAGCAGGCCGCCGGCCCTGGCCTGCTTCTCGAAGACGTGCACCTCGTGGCCGGCGCGGGCGAGCTGCTGGGCGCTGGCGAGCCCGGCCGGACCCGAGCCGATCACCGCGATGCGATGGCCGGTCGGCCGGCTCGGCGGCTCCGGCTTCACCCAGCCCTGCTCGAACGCCTTGTCGACGATGGCGCACTCGATGGTCTTGATGGTGACCGGGTTGTCCTCGAGGTTCAGCGTGCAGGCTTCCTCACAGGGCGCCGGGCAGACGCGCCCGGTGAACTCCGGGAAATTGTTGGTCGAGTGGAGGTTCTGCGCGGCCGTCTTCCAGTCGTCCAGATAGACGAGATCGTTCCAGTCCGGGATCTGGTTGTTCACCGGACAGCCGGTGTGACAGTACGGGATGCCGCAGTTCATGCAGCGCGCCGCCTGCGTCTTCAGCTCCGGCTCCGGCAACGGCAGCACGAACTCGCGGTAATGGCGCAGGCGCTCCTCGACCGGCGCGTACTTGCGGTCGGTGCGCTCGAATTCCAGAAAACCCGTGACCTTGCCCATCGTTCTTCTCGATCCTGGCGCCGACCCGATCGGAGAGGCCGCTGCCTGTCTGTTCAGTCTCGCGGTGCGGTCCGCCCCGCCCCCGTCCGAAGTCCCGTCATGGCCGGGCTCGTCCCGGCCATCCGCGCTTCGATCCGGTCGTGCCGGACGCTCGTGGCCGCCCGGGACGAGCCCGGGCATGACGCCGTCGAGGTTCGGGGCGGACGTGATCGTCTCGCGTCCGCCTCACTCGGCCGCCTGCATGGCGGCCTCCTGCTCCTTGGCCAGCTCGGCGAGCGCGCGCTTGTACTCGAGCGGCATCACCTTGCGGAACCTGGGCAGGAACGCCGCCCAGTTGTCGAGGATGTGGCGGGCGCGCTGCGAGCCGGTGAAGCGCGCGTGCTTGCTGATCAGGAGATGCAGCCGCTCGGCGTCGTGGCGCGTCATGTCGCGCAGCACCTCGACCCGGCCGGGCGTCTCCAGATCCTTGGCGTGGTGATAGTAGGCGGCGTTGACCGCCTCCTCCTCGGGCAGCGGCTGAAGCTCCACCATCGCCATGTTGCAGCGGTTCTGGAAGCTGCCGTCCTCGTCCAGCACATAGGCGACGCCGCCCGACATGCCGGCCGCGAAGTTGCGCCCGGTCTTGCCGAGCACCACCACGACGCCGCCGGTCATGTACTCGCAGCAGTGATCGCCGGCGCCCTCCACCACGGCGGTGGCGCCCGAGTTGCGCACCGCGAAGCGCTCGCCGGCGACGCCGCGCAGATAGCACTCGCCCGCGATGGCGCCGTACATCACCGTGTTGCCGACGATGATCGACTCCTCCGGCACGATGCCGGCCTCCGCCTGCGGCCGCACGACGATGCGACCACCCGACAGGCCCTTGCCGACATAGTCGTTGGCGTCGCCCTCCAGCTCGAGCGTGACGCCGCGGGCCAGCCAGGCGCCGAAGCTCTGGCCGGCGGTGCCGACCAGGCGGATGTGGACCGTGCCGTCCGGCAGTCCCTCGTGGCCGTAGCGGCGGGCGATCTCGCCCGACAGCATGGCGCCGACGGTGCGGTCGGTGTTGCCGACGGTCGCCTGGATACGCACCGGGGCGCCGCGGTCGAGCGCCGGCTGCGCCTCGGCGATCAGCTTGCGGTCGAGCACCTTGTCGAGGCCGTGGTCCTGCGTCTCGCACTTGCGGATGGCAACCTCGGCGGGCGCCACCGGCTTCATGAACAGGCGCGAGAAGTCGAGCCCCTTGGCCTTCCAGTGCTCGACGAGGCGGCGCTGGTCGAGCATCTGCATCTGCCCGACCATCTCGTCGACGCGCCGATAGCCCATCTCGGCCATCAGCTCGCGCACCTCCTCGGCGACGAAGAAGAAGTAGTTGATGACGTGCTCGGGCGTGCCCTTGAAGCGGGCGCGCAGCACCGGGTCCTGCGTCGCGACGCCGACCGGGCAGGTGTTGAGGTGGCACTTGCGCATCATGATGCAGCCGGCCGCGATCAACGGCGCGGTGGCGAAACCGAACTCGTCGGCGCCCAGCAGCGCCCCCACCACCACGTCGCGGCCGGTGCGCAGCCCCCCGTCCACCTGCACGGCGATGCGGCCGCGCAGCCGGTTGGCGACCAGCGTCTGGTGGGTCTCGGCGAGGCCGATCTCCCACGGCGAGCCGGCGTGCTTGATGGCGGTGAGCGGCGAGGCGCCGGTGCCGCCCTCGAAGCCCGAGATGGTGACGTGGTCGGCGCGCGCCTTGGAGACGCCGGCCGCCACCGTGCCGACCCCGACCTCGGAGACCAGCTTGACCGAGACGTCGCCCCGCGGGTTGACGTTCTTGAGGTCGAAGATGAGCTGCGCCAGATCCTCGATCGAGTAGATGTCGTGGTGCGGCGGCGGCGAGATGAGGCCGACGCCGGGCGTCGAGTGGCGCACCCGGGCGATGGTCTTGTCGACCTTGTGGCCGGGCAGCTGGCCGCCCTCGCCGGGCTTGGCGCCCTGCGCCATCTTGATCTGCATGACGTCCGAGTTGACCAGATACTCGGCGGTGACGCCGAAGCGGCCGGACGCCACCTGCTTGATCGACGAGCGCATCGAGTCGCCGTTCGGCAACGGCTTGTAGCGGTCCGCCTCCTCGCCGCCCTCGCCGGTGTTCGAGCGACCGCCGATGCGGTTCATGGCGATGGCGAGCGTGGTGTGCGCCTCGCGCGAGATCGAGCCGAACGACATCGCCCCGGTGGCGAAGCGCTTGACGATCTCGGCCGCCGGCTCGACCTCGGCGAGCGGCACCTTGGTGCGGCCGTCCTCCTCGGCGGAGCGGATGCGGAACAGGCCGCGGATGGTCAGGAGCCGCTCGGACTGCTCGTTGACCATGCCGGCGAAGGCGCGGTAGCGCTCCTGCGAGTTGCCGCGCACGGCGTGCTGGAGCGCCGCCACGGTCGGCGCCGTCCACACATGCTCCTCGCCGCGGGTGCGGTAGGCGTACTCGCCGCCGACGTCGAGGGCGTTGCGATAGACCGGCGCGTCGCCGAAGGCGTCGCGATGCCGCCGCACCGTCTCCTCGGCGACGACATCGATGTCGATGCCCTCGATGCGGGTCGCGGTGCCGGTGAAGTAGGCGTGGACGAACTCGGACTTGAGGCCGACCGCGTCGAAGATCTGGGCGCCGCAGTAGGACTGATAGGTGGAGATGCCCATCTTGGACATCACCTTCAGCATGCCCTTGTTGATCGACTTGATGTAGCGCTTGACGATCTCCTTCTCGTCGAGGCGCTGCGGCAGCTCGTCCCGCATGGCGAGCAGCGACTCGAAGGCGAGATAGGGATTGATCGCCTCGGCGCCGTAGCCGGCGAGGCAGCAGAAGTGATGCACCTCGCGCGGCTCGCCCGACTCGACCACGAGGCCGACCGAGGTGCGCAGGCCGCGGCGGATCAGATGGTGATGCACCGCCGCGCAGGCGAGCAGCGACGGGATCGGAATGCGGTCGGTGCCGACCGCACGATCCGACAGGATGATGATGGTGAGGCCGTCGCGCACCGCGCGCTCGGCGCGCTGGCACAGCGCCGCCACCGCCGGGCGCAGCCCGTCGGCCCCGGCCACCGTCGGCCAGGTGGTGTCGAGCGTGATGGAGCGGAAGCCCGAGCCGTCCATGTCGGCGATCGAGCGGATCTTCTCCAGGTCGTCGTTGGTGAGGATCGGCTGGCGCACCTCCAGCCGCTTCACCCGCGACACGCCCTCCAGGTCGAACAGGTTCGGCCGCGGCCCGATCATCGAGACCAGGCTCATCACCAGCTCCTCGCGGATCGGGTCGATCGGCGGATTGGTGACCTGGGCGAAGTTCTGCTTGAAGTAGGTGAACAGCAGCTTCGGCCGCGACGACAGTGCCGAGATCGGCGCGTCGTTGCCCATGGAGCCGACCGGCTCCTCGCCGGTCGAGGCCATCGGCGCCATCAGGATGCGCAGATCCTCCTGGCTGTAGCCGAACGCCTGCTGGCGATCGAGCAGCGCCAGGTTGGAGGCGACCGGCCGGCTGCTCACCGGCGGCAGGTCCTCGAGCACGAGCTGGGTGCGGTCGAGCCACTCGCGATAGGGATTCTTGCGGGCGAGATCGGCCTTGATCTCCTCGTCCGGGATCAGTCGGCCCTCGACGAGATCGACGAGCAGCATCTTGCCGGGCTGCAAGCGCCACTTCACCACGATGTCCTTCTCCGGGATCGGCAGCACGCCCATCTCGGAGGCCATGATGATGCGGTCGTCGCGGGTGACGAGGTAGCGGGCCGGCCGCAGGCCGTTGCGGTCCAGCGTGGCGCCGATCTGGCGGCCGTCGGTGAACGCGATGGCGGCGGGGCCGTCCCACGGCTCCATCAGGCCGGCGTGATACTCGTAGAAGGCGCGCCGCTCCTCGTCCATCAGCGGGTTGCCGGCCCACGCCTCGGGAATCATCATCATCACGGCATGGGCGAGCGGATAGCCGCCCTGGACCAGGAACTCGAGCGCGTTGTCGAAGCAGGCGGTGTCCGACTGGCCCTCGTAGGAGATCGGCCACAGCCGGTCGATGTCGGCGCCGAAATTCTCCGAGCGCGCCGACGCCTGCCGGGCCGCCATCCAGTTGACGTTGCCGCGCAGCGTGTTGATCTCGCCGTTGTGGGCGATCATCCGGTACGGATGGGACAGCGACCAGGTCGGGAAGGTGTTGGTCGAGAACCGCTGATGCACCAGTGCCAGCGCGCTCTCGAAGTCCGGATCGTGCAGGTCCGGATAGTAGGCGGCGAGCTGGTCGGCCAGGAACATGCCCTTGTAGATCAGGGTCCGGCAAGAGACCGACACAGGATAATAAAGCGCGGTGTTGCGACCGCGCTTTTCGTAGAGAATCCCGGAGATCGTCTTGCGGAGGAGGTAGAGCCTGCGCTCGAAATCCTCCTCGCAGAGCCGCAGGCTCCCCTGCCCGATGAACACCTGCCGGTGGAACGGCTCGGTCGGCCGCACCGAGTAGCCGAGGCTCCTGTCGTCGGTCGGCACGTCGCGCCAGCCCAGGATCTGCATGCCTTCCCGCATGGCCTGGTCGGCGTAGAGCTTCATGATCTCCTGCCGGCGATCCTCGTCGTGCGGCAGGAAGAGCTGGGCGACACCGTACTGGCCGGGCTCCGGCAGGTCGAAGCCGAGCTCCGCCGCCTTCTTGCGGAGGAAGCGATCGGGCATCTGGACCAGGATGCCGGCGCCGTCGCCGGCGCGCGGGTCGGCCCCGACGGCGCCGCGGTGCTCGAGATTGCACAGGATCGCCAGCGCGTCGGCGACGATCTGGTGCGACTTGCGACCCTTGATGTCGGCGATGAAGCCGACGCCGCACGAGTCCTTCTCGTCCGCCGGGTCGTACAGGCCGCGCGCCAGCGAGGCCGGATCAGGGACGGCCGCCGCCGGTTTACGGGTGGCCTGTCCATTTCCGAAGCTCGAGCCGGACCTGTTCGCGGTCATGTGCAAACCCTCGTATCGCTCGCCCGTCCGTCGGACGTCTGTGTCAGAGGCGGGCGTGCCCGCTGCGCCGCGTCACCCCTCGGTGTCGCGACGCCAGCGGGCTCGTTGTCCCCGGCCAGGCGCCCGGTCCGGCGACGCACACGGCGTCGTCCCGAGGATACAGGCGCTTCGTCATCGACAGGCGCCCGGCCGCCAGGACCCGGACCGGAGAAGTCAGAACCAAATACATTAAAGTGAGACAGCAATGCTGTCCTAAATCAGAATGCCAAACTCTTGCCACGCATTCAAGGCACCACCCCCAGAATCACGAATTGTGCCCGAAATTCATAACCCTGGCCAGGGCATGGCGAGCCCGCTGCGGGATCGCGGTACCGCTTCCACACACACCTCGACGACGTCATGCTTCCCGCGGCGGCCCGCCGCCACACGGCCGCCCCGCCCCTGCCGAAGTCGGAGACCTGTATGGGCCCGGACCGGGAGGACCCATGACCACAAGAGATGGAGAGGCGGAGGCCGGCGCAGGGCGGCCCGGG
Source organism: Rhodoplanes serenus (assembly GCA_009720755.1). Taxonomy (GTDB): domain Bacteria; phylum Pseudomonadota; class Alphaproteobacteria; order Rhizobiales; family Xanthobacteraceae; genus Rhodoplanes; species Rhodoplanes serenus. The sequence continues at coordinate 25,460 of WNKV01000016.1, read as the reverse complement.
TGTCGGACCGGACCGGCCCGACGGGCTTCGGTCGGGCTCACGCTGGCCGGGCTGGTGCTGATCGGCACGACGATGCCGCTCGCTGCGATGCCGTTCGCTGCCCCCTCGGCTCGCCCCGATGCCGGGACCGCCCCACTGTCAGGCGACCGCCCGACCGCCGCGACGGCGCCGGACGGACAATCGATCGACGGCGATCTGGTCATGGTGGCGGCGAGCCGCCGCCGGCCGATCCCGCCCTGGGTGTTCGGCCGCAGCGCCGAGCCGCGGCTGGTGCCACCGCGGGCGATCCCGGGCCGGCCGGGGCCTGGCGCACGCCTCGGCGCCGCCCCCGGCGGGGCCTCGGCCAAGGCGGCCGCACCGCTGCCGCGGACCCGCCCCGACCGGCCGGGCGAGCCGACCGGAACGGTGTCGTCCCGATCGATGCCGCCCCCCGCCCCAGGTGCCGTCACGGTGCCGATCGCGCCGCTGGAGTGACGAAGGAGTGGAGTGACGGGTGGGCCGACCCAATCGGCCAAGTGCCCGCTCCACAAAAAGAAAGCGCCCCGGGCGGGGCGCTTCCAGTTTCGCAATCGGGCGCACTCTCGGGCGCGCTCCGTGCGGTCGTTCCGACGGTCAGGCCGCGGCCTTGGAGTCGATCACCTTGGCGCCGCCGTTGCCGGCCGCAGTGCCGATGGCGATCTGGCGCGGCTTCATCTTCTCCGGGATCTCGCGGACCAGATCGATGTGCAGGAGGCCATTCTCCAGGCTGGCACCACGCACCTCGACGAAATCGGCGAGCTGGAAGGCGCGCTCGAACGCGCGGGCCGCGATGCCCTGATAGAGCACCTCGCCCTTCCTCTCCTCGGTCTTGGCGGCCTGCCGCTCGCCGCGCACCGTCAGGGTGTTCTCCTTCGCCTCGATCGACAGGTCGGAGGCGGCGAAGCCGGCCACCGCGAGGGTGATCCGATAGGCATTCTCGCCGGTGCGCTCGATGTTGTAGGGCGGATAGGTCGAGCCCTGGCCCTGGCCGTCGAAGCCGGCGACCTGGTCGAGCATCGAGAACAGACGGTCGAAGCCGACGGTGGAGCGGTACAGGGGAGTGAGATCGAAGCTCGTGCGCATAGCATATCCTCCTGAGAGCGATGAGCCATTTGCGAAGAGGTCCGCCGATGGGCCGGACCTTTCGTGCGCCGCCGAATGGCCGGCGCCACGGTTGATATGGGCGCCGTCCGGCCGCCTTCAAGCCCCCTGCCGGCCGCCGCGATGCGCCGCCGGTTGAGCCCCCCGCCCGGCCTGCTATTAAGAGACCGTTTGGACACTCGGAAGGCGGCTGCGTTCGGGTTGCGAACAGCCGGAGGCCAGGAGAAGAGCGACGCCGATATCGGGGATATCGGCGAGCTGTTCGACGCCGCGGCCGGCGTTCGCACCCGAACCCCGCAAGTCGGGCTTGCCCGACTTGCGTCGCATGACGAGCTGAACTCGGGCGAGCCCGAGTTCAGGGGCCAGGCCGCTTTCGGCCGCCCGGTGCGTTGCCGATCTCGACCGTACTCCCTGGTACGCTCTTCGATCGGCTCCTGCCGGATCGGCCGAAATCGGCTCCGGCGCAGCCCCGTCGGAGTTTCCAAATGGTCTCTCAGCGGCCGTCCGCCGCCCCACGCCCGCTCGGAAAGCCCCACGCGGTGAAGCTCGTCTCGATTCCCGCCAATCCGGCCCCCGTCGGCGCCCGCGTCGGCACCATCACGACCCGCGACGGCGTCACGCTGCGCTTCGCCCGGTTCCCGCCGCCGTCCGGCCGCAAGGGCACGGTGTGCCTATTCCCGGGCCGCGGCGAGTTCATCGAGAAGTACTTCGAGGTGGTCCACGATCTGCGCACGCGCGGCTTCGCGGTGGCGATCCTCGACTTCCGCGGCCAGGGCCTGTCGCAGCGGGCGGTGCGCGACGGCCGCAAGGGCCATGTCGGCCGCTTCACCGACTACCTGGTCGACATCGAGACCTTCGTGAAGGAGGTGGTGCTGCCCGATTGCCCGCCGCCCTTCTTCGCGCTCGGCCAGGGCATGGGGGCGACGGTGCTGATTGAATCGGCGGCGCGCGGACATCGCTGGTTCGACCGCATGGTGCTCAGCGGCCCGATGATCGACCTGGCGCAGCGGCCGCTGCTCGGCGCCGCCGCGCCGCTGGCGCGCACCCTGCGGCTCTTCGGCCTCGGCCGGCTGGCCGCACCGGGCGCCAGCCGCCGCCCCGCCGCGCTGGGGCCGTTCACCGACAATCCGGCCACCTCCGACCCGGTGCGCCACGCCCGCATCGCCGCGGTGGTCGAGGCCGAGCCGGCGCTCGCGGTGGCGGCCCCGACGATCGCCTGGGTGGACGCCGCCTTCCGCACCATGGCGGCGATGCAGCGCCCTCCCTACGCGGCGCGGCTGCGCCAGCCGATGCTGCTGGTCGCCGGCGGCAGCGACGCCGTCGTGTCCACCGCCGCGGTGGAGAGCTTCGGCAGCCATCTCCGGGCCGGCTCGCATCTGATCGTGCCGGGCGCCCGCCACGAGCTGATGATGGAGCGCGACCCGATCCGGGCGCTGTTCTGGGCTGCCTTCGACGCCTTCGTGCCGGGCACGCCGCTGTACGGGTGAGCGCGCGCCGAACCGGCATCCACGTCGCCGGACAATGCATGCTCGGGAGCGGAACCCGACCCGGCGGGATCGTGCTCCGCTCCTGACATCCTTGCGTGATCGCATTGTCGACGCCGAACCGGCGTCCACTTCGCCGGACAATGCTCAGGAGCGGAACCCGATCCGGCGGGATCGTGCTCCGCTCCGCCGCACAATGGCGCTAGGCGGCGCCGCGCTGGGACGCCTGGCGGTTGTTGACCAAGTCGTCCACCACGGTCGGATCGGCCAGCGTCGAGGTGTCGCCGAGATTGCCGAACTCGTTCTCGGCGATCTTGCGCAGGATGCGGCGCATGATCTTGCCGGAGCGGGTCTTCGGCAGGCTCGGGGCGAACTGGATCACGTCGGGCGAGGCGATCGGGCCGATCTCCTTGCGCACCCAGGCGACCAGCTCGGCGCGCAGCTCCTCGCTCGGCTGCTGCCCGGTCATCAGGGTGACGTAGGCATAGATGCCCTGCCCCTTGATGTCGTGCGGGAAGCCGACGACCGCGGCCTCCGACACCTTGGCATGGGCGACCAGCGCCGACTCCACCTCGGCGGTGCCGAGCCGGTGGCCGGCGACGTTGATGACGTCGTCGACGCGGCCGGTGATCCAGTAGTAGCCGTCCTCGTCGCGGCGGCAGCCGTCGCCGGTGAAGTAGCGGCCCGGATAGGTCGAGAAGTAGGTCTGCACGAAGCGCTCGTGATCGCCGAACACGGTGCGCATCTGGCCCGGCCACGAGTCGGCGATGCACAGGCTGCCCTCGCAGGCACCGTCCAGCGGATTGCCGGCGGCGTCGACGATCTGCGGCACGACGCCGAAGAACGGCCGCGTGGCGGAGCCGGGCTTCAGCTTGGTGGCGCCCGGCAGCGGCGTGATCAGGATGCCGCCGGTCTCGGTCTGCCACCAGGTGTCGACGATCGGGCAGCGATCCTCGCCGACGACGCGGTGATACCACTCCCACGCCTCGGGATTGATCGGTTCGCCGACCGAGCCGAGCAGCCGCAGGCTCTTGCGCGAGGTCTTCTTCACCGGCTCGTCGCCGGCCTGCATCAGCGCGCGGATGGCGGTCGGCGCGGTGTAGAAGGTGTTGACCTGATGCTTGTCGACCACCTCCCAGAAGCGCGCATTGGTCGGGTAGTTCGGCACGCCCTCGAACATCAGCGTGGTGGCGCCGTTGGCGAGCGGGCCGTAGACGATGTAGCTGTGGCCCGTCACCCAGCCGACATCGGCGGTGCACCAGTAGATGTCACCGTCGTGATAGTCGAAGACGTATTGGTGGGTGATGGCCGTGTAGACCAGATACCCCGCGGTGGTGTGCAGCACGCCCTTCGGCTTGCCGGTGGAGCCCGACGTGTAGAGGATGAACAGCGGGTCCTCGGCGCCCATCTCCTCGCACGGGCAGTCGGTCGAGACGGTCTTGGCAGCCTCGTCGTAATAGACGTCGCGGCCCGCCTGCATGGCGACCGCAGCCCCGGTGCGGCGCACCACCACCATGGTCTCGACGCCGCCCGCGCGGGTCGCGGCCGCGTCCGCATTGGTCTTGAGCGGCACCTTGCGGCCGCCGCGCACGCCCTCGTCGGCGGTGATGATCACCGTGGACTTGGCGTCCTCGATGCGGCCGGCCAGGGAGTCCGGCGAGAAGCCGCCGAACACGATCGAGTGGACCGCGCCGATGCGGGCGCAGGCCAGCATGGCGACCGCGGCCTCCGGGATCATCGGCAGATAGATGGTGACGCGATCGCCCTTCTCGACGCCACGCGCCTTGAGCACGTTGGCGAAGCGGCACACCTCGGCGTGCAGCTCCTTGTAGGTGATCTTGCGGTCGTCCTTGGGGTCGTCGCCCTCCCAGATGATGGCGACCTGATCGCCGCGGGTGGCGAGATGGCGGTCGAGGCAGTTGTGGGCGACGTTGGTGGTGCCGTCCTCGAACCACTTGATCGACACGTTGTGCGGATCGTAGGAGGTGTTCTTGACCTTGGTGAAAGGCTTGAACCAGTCGATCCGCTTGGCCTGCTCGGCCCAGAAGGCATTCGGATCGGAGATCGAGCGCTTGTACATCTCCTGGTACGCGGCATCGTCGAGATAAGCCCGCGTCGCCCAGTCGCCAGGAACATCATACACTTTCGGCGTCATCTGCTGCTCCCTCCTCGCGGCGGACATTCGTTCACGGAGCTTCGCTCCGGCCGCGCCGACCGTTTCCTCGTCTTTCAATAGGCTCTGCCGGCCCGCCACCACAAGACGGCGAGTCTCACACTTTGGTCGCGGTCCGCCGTCTCGTCGGAACGCGCTGCCGCGACCCCTGGGGCGACGGCGGTGCAACCCGCCAGCCACCAGCCGCGGGCTAAAATGGACCCGGCCGCCGATATGGCGCCCGCCGCCCGGCCGCCGGGCGGCCGTCTCGAACCGAAGCCTCCCGCAATCGCGCCGGCTTGGCAACTGTCCCGCCTGCGGCAACCGCGCCAGCCGGCCGGCAGGCTCCCCGGCGCGCGACAGGCTCGGCGCTCGTCGCCGGTCGGGCGCTCGTCTCGACGATTGCTTCGCAGCAACGGTATTGGCGACCCGCGCGACTTTGTCCCTACCCGGGGCAATCCTGATTGCGTATGATTTCGTCATCCCTCCGGAGGTGCCATGGCGAGAGACTGGGTGCAGTTCATCCGCGGCGGGCGGGTCGTCCGCCTGCGCGCGTTTCAGCCGCGCGGCACGTTGCTCGACTGGCTGCGCCTGGAGGAGCGCTCGACCGGCACCAAGGAGGCGTGCGCGGAGGGCGATTGCGGCGCCTGCACGGTGGTGCTGGCGCGCCGGCGCGACGGCCGCCTGGTATACGAACCCGTCAATGCCTGCATCGCGCTGGTCGGCCAGATCGACGGGGCCGAGCTGATCACGGTGGAGGATCTGGCCGGCGGCGGGCCGCTCCACCCGGTGCAGCAGGCGCTCGCCGAGCGGCACGGCTCGCAGTGCGGCTTCTGCACGCCCGGCATCGTGATGAGCCTGTTCGCCCATTATCATCGACCGGATCGCACTGGCGATCGGGCCACCGTCGCCGATGTGCTCGCCGGCAACCTGTGCCGCTGCACCGGCTACCGCCCGATCGTCGACGCCGCCCTCGAAAGCTGCGCCGGCGACGCCGCCGACCGCTTCGCGCAGGATGCGCCGCGGCGGCTCGCCGCCCTCGCCGAGCTCGACGACGGCGCCGACGTGAGGGTGGGCGACGACGCCTCCTTCTTCGCGGCGCCGGCCAGCGAAGCCGCGTTGGCCGCGCTGCTCGCCGCGCATCCCGACGCCACCATCGTGGCGGGAGCGACCGACGTCGGATTGTGGATCACCAAGAAGCTCGCGCCCCTGGCGAAGATCGTCCATGTCGGCCGCGTCGCCGGGCTCGATGCCGTCGAGGACCGCGCCGACGCGCTGGTGCTCGGCGCCGCGCTGCCGCTCGCCCGCGCGGCGCCCCTGCTCGCCCGCCTCGATCCCGACATCGGCGAGCTGATGCGGCGGTTCGGCTCGGAGCAGGTGCGCACCTCCGGCACGGTCGGCGGCAACATCGCCAACGGCTCGCCGATCGGCGATCTCGCGCCGGTCATGATCGCCCTCGGCGCCACCGTGGAGCTGCGCCGCGGCGACACCGTCCGCACGCTGCCGGTCGAGGATTTCTTCATCGCCTATGGCAAGCAGGATCGTGCCCCCGACGAGTTCGTCCGCCGCCTGATCGTGCCGAAGCCGCAGCCCGCCACGAGGCTGCGCGTCGTCAAGATCAGCAAGCGCATGGACGAGGACATCTCGGCCGTGATGGGCGCCTTCGCGCTGACCCTCGACGGTGATCGCATCGCCGAGGCGCGCATCGCCTTCGGCGGCATGGCCGGCGTGCCGAAGCGCGCCGCCGCAGTCGAGGCGGCGCTCGTCGGCGCCCGGCTCGCCGATCCCGCCGTGTGGCGCACCGCCGCCGCCCGGATCGCCGAGGACTTCACGCCGCTCACCGATCAGCGCGGCAGCGCCGCCTACCGATCGCAGGTCGCCACCAATCTGGTGGTCAAGGTCCTGGCCGAGATCGCCGGCGTGCCGGCCGACGTCACCCGCGTGCGGCCGAGGGAGGAGCGTGCCCGTGTCGCTTCGTGAGACGCCCGAGGTTCTGCTGCGCCACGTCCGCAAGCCGTTGCCGCACGACAGCGCGGTCAAGCAGGTGCAGGGCGCGGCCCCCTATATCGACGACCTGCCGGAGCCGCAGGGCACGCTGCACCTCGCGGTCGGCGGCGCCCCCAAGGCGCGCGGCACCGTCACCCGGCTCGATCTCGACCGCGTGCGCGCCGCCCCCGGCGTCGTCGCCGTGATCGCCGCGGCCGACATCCCGGGCCGCAACGGTGTCGCCGCCCACATGGACGACGAGCCGATCCTGGCCGAGGGCACCGTCGCGTTCCACGGCCAGCCGCTGTTCGCGGTGGCGGCGACGACCCGCGATGCGGCGCGCCGCGCCGTGCTGCTCGCCGCCATCGAGATTGCCGCCGAGCCACCCGCCGTCACCGTCGACGACGGCCTCGCGACCGGCGAGCGGGTGCTGCCCGACTATGCGTTCGTGGGCGGCGACGTCGCCGCCGTGATCACGGCGGCGCCGCGGCAGACGTCCGGCACCCTGCGCATCGGCGGCCAGGAGCACTTCTATCTCGAAGGTCAGATCGCGCTGGCGGTGCCGGGCGAGGACGGCGCCATGCTGGTGCACTCGTCGACCCAGCATCCGAGCGAGGTGCAGCACATCGTGGCGCGCGCTCTCGGCGTGCCCGATGCGTTCGTCACCTGCGAGGTGCGCCGCATGGGCGGCGGCTTCGGCGGCAAGGAGACCCAGGCCAATCCGTGGGCCGCCATCGCGGCGGTGGCGGCGCGCGTCACCGGCCGGCCGTGCAAGCTGCGGCTCGACCGCGATGCCGATATGGCGATGACCGGCAAGCGCCACGACTTCCGCGTCGACTGGTCGGTGGGCTTCGATGCGGACGGCCGCATCGCCGGCCTCGACATGCTGCTGGCGGCGCGCTGCGGCATCTCGGCGGATTGCAGCCAGGGCGTCGTCGATCGCTCGATGTTCCACGCCGACAACACCTATTTTCTGCCGGCCTTCCGCATCGACAGCCGCCGGGTGAAGACCAACACGGTGTCCAACACCGCCTTCCGCGGCTTCGGCGGCCCGCAGGGCATGCTGGCGGCCGAGCGGGTGATCGACGCGGTCGCCTGGTCGCTCGGCCGCGATCCGCTCGACGTGCGCAAGGCGAACTTCTACGCCACCGGACGCGACCGCACGCCTTACGGCCAGACCGTCACGGATGCCGACATCGGCCTCGCGCTGGTCGAGGAGCTGGAGCGAACGTCGGACTATCGGGCGCGGCGCGCCGCCATCGCCGCCTTCAACGCCGCCTCGCCGATCCTCAAACGCGGCCTGGCGCTGACACCGCTGAAGTTCGGCATCTCGTTCACGCTCACCTCGCTCAACCAGGCGGGCGCGCTGGTGCATGTCTATCAGGACGGCTCGGTGCATCTGAACCACGGCGGCACCGAGATGGGGCAGGGCCTGTTCCAGAAGGTGGCGCAGATCGCAGCCGAGGAGTTCGGCATCGGCCTCGATCGCGTCCGCATCACGCCGACGACGACCGACAAGGTGCCCAACACCTCGCCGACCGCGGCCTCCTCCGGCACCGATCTCAACGGCATGGCGGTGCAGGCGGCGGCCCGCGTCATCAAGGGGCGGATGGCGGCGTTCGCGGCCGAGACCTGGTCGGTGCCGGCCGACCAGGTGGTGTTCCAGGACGACCACGTGCTGATCGGCAACCAGCGCGTCCCGTTCGGCGAGCTGGCCCGGCTCGCCCATGCGGCGCGGGTGTCGCTGTCGTCGACCGGCTTCTACAAGACGCCGACGCTGCACTGGGACCGCGCCAAGGCCACCGGGCGGCCGTTCTTCTACTACGCCTGGGGCGCCGCGGTGAGCGAGGTGGTGATCGACGTCACCACCGGCGAGACCAAGGTGCTGCGCGTCGACATCCTCCACGACGTCGGCCGCTCGCTCAATCCGGCGATCGACATCGGCCAGATCGAGGGCGGCTTCGTCCAGGGCATGGGCTGGCTCACCACCGAGGAGCTGGTGTTCGATGCCGAGGGGCGACTGCTCACCCACGCACCGTCCACCTACAAGATCCCCGTCGCCTCCGACGTGCCGGCCGACTTCCGCGTCGCGCTGTTCGACGGCGAGAACCGCGAGGAGACCATCTACCGCTCGAAGGCGGTGGGCGAGCCGCCCTTCATGCTGGCCATCTCGGTGTTCTGCGCCATCGCCGACGCGGTCGAGGCGGCGAGCCCGGGCGGCGGCCTGCGGCTCGACGCGCCGGCCACCCCGGAGGCGATCGTGCGGGCGGTCGGGCCGTTCGATCCGGTCGCGGCGCTGGCGGCGGCGCTGCCGCGCCCGGCCTGATCGCCGCGCCGGGCGCCGCGGCCGCGGGACGCAAGCGAGGCGACGAGCCATGGCAGTCTGGGCGCGCATCGGCGAGACCATCGCGCAGCACGGCCGGGCCGCCCTGGTGAGCGTGGTGCGGGTCGCCGGCTCGGCGCCGCGCGAGAGCGGGGCGCGGCTCGTCGCCCGGCCGGATGGCGGCTTCTTCGGCACCATCGGAGGGGGGCGGCTCGAATACGAGGTGCTGGCGGCGGCCGGTGCGGCGCTCGCCCGCGGCGAGCGGCAGGCGCTGCTGCGCACCTGGACGCTCGGGCCGGATCTCGCCCAGTGCTGCGGCGGTGTCGTCACCACGCTGACCGAGGTGTTCGACGCGAGCGACGCCGACGCGGTGGCCGCCCTGGCGGCGGCCGAGCGGGCCGGCCCGTTCGCCACCCTGTCGCGGCTCGGCGAGGACGGCCGCGTGCGCCGCGAGGTCGTCGCCGACCCGGACGCGGCGGTGGCGGGGGCACCGTCCGCGCAGGCGCCATCCGGGCGGATGCAGCCGGACGCGCCGTTCGTCGAAAAGTTCGGCGACGACCGCGTGCCGGTGCTGCTGTTCGGGGCCGGCCATGTCGGCCGCGCCCTGGTGCTGGCGCTGGCGCCGCTGCCCTTCGCGGTGCGCTGGATCGACAGCCGCGCCGACCAGTTCCCGAGCCACCTGCCGGCGAACGCCATCCCGGTGCTCAGCACCGCGCCGGAGAGCGAGATCGACACGGCCCCGGATGGTGCCCTCGCCGTGGTGACCACCCATCTGCACGCCCTCGACTATGCCATCGCGGCACGGGCGCTCGGCCGCGGCGGCTTCGCCTATGTCGGGATGATCGGCTCGGCCACCAAGCGGGCGCGCTTCGCGAGCCACGCCCGCACGCTCGGGCTCGACCAGCCGGCGATCGACCGCCTGGTCTGCCCGATCGGCCTGCCCGGGATCGCCGGCAAGGCGCCCGCCGTGATCGCCGCCTCGGTGGCGGCGCAGCTCCTGATGGTGCGCGCCGCCGGCTCGCCGTGAGCGCCGCTCAGGGCGCCGGAGCGCCCGTCGTGGTGTTGTGCCATTTCCGCAGGCGGAGCGACCACGCGATGTAGACGACGCCGGAGGCGACCGCATAGGCGGCGACCATCCAGGCGATGGCGATGGCGCCCGCCCCCGGCTGCGCCAGGAGCACGATGCCGAACAGGATCGACACCACGCCGGCGACGATCAGCAGCCACTCGTGGGCGATCTCCTTGCGCATCTGGATCGCCGCGACGATCTGCATGGCGCCGAGCGCGATGGCGGTGGCGGCGATCAGGATCAGCAGCGCGAAGGCGACCGCGCCCGGCGAGATCACCGCGACGACGCCGACCGCGATCCCCAGCAGGCCGGACAGCACCAGCCACCAGCGCGCCGAGGACGGCCCCCGTCCGGCGATCGCCGCCGCGAGGGCGAGGATACCGTCGGTGAACGCGAAGGCGCCGTAGAGCACCACCAGCGTCAGGATGGTCAGGCCGGGCCACAGCGCGGCCAGGAATCCGAACAGGATGGCGACGACGCCGCGCAGCAGCACCAACCACCAGCGGCGGGCGAGAAACTGCAAGGTCGGCGGCAGCGTGGAGGGGACGGTCTCGGGCATGGCCTGCATGGCGGTTCTCCTGGTCGGCTGCGAGACAACGCACGGCGGCGAGGCCCGTTCCCCGATACCGCCACATCGTTTCGACCGGGCGTCTAGAGCATTGTCCGGCGAAGTGGGATCCGGTTCGCCGTCGAAAATGCGATCAAGTAAGGACTTCCAGAGCGGGGCCGATCCAGTTGGATCGGATACCGCTCTAGCCGCCCGGCGCGGCGTCGCCCGCGGCCAGCCCGGTGTGCGAGGCGCCACCGGCCAGCCAGCGCGTCGCCGCATCGGCCGAGACCGGGGCGCCGATCAGGTAACCCTGGCCGAAGTCGCAGCCCAGCGCCTGCAAGCGGGCGAACTGCGCCTCGCTCTCGATTCCTTCGGCCACCACCCGCATCCCCAGGCTGTGGGCGAGATTGACGATGGCGCGGGCGATGGTGGTGTTCTCGGACTCGCCCTCCAGGTCGCTCACGAAGGAACGGTCGATCTTGAGGATGTCGACCGGGAACCGCTTGAGGTGGACGAGCGACGAATAGCCGGTCCCGAAGTCGTCGAGGGCGATGCGGGTGCCGGCCGCGTGCAGGCGGTCGAGGGCGGCCGCGATGCCGGGATCGTCGGCGATCACCACCCGCTCGGTCACCTCGACGAGCAGCCGTGCGGGCGCCACCCCGGTGGCAGCCAGCGCCGCCGCCACCTCGTCGGCGAAGCGCTCGGCCTTGATCTGGGCGGCCGTCATGTTGACGCCGAGAATCCCGGGCTCCAGCCCCTGGTCGAGCCAGGCGCGAATCTGGCGGGCCGCGGTGTCCAGGGTGAAGCGGGCGAGCCAGCCCTTGAGCCCGGCGGCCTCGATGGCGTCGAGGAACTCGCCGGGCGCCACCAGGCCGCGCTGCGGATGCGCCCAGCGCAGCAGCGCCTCGAAGCCGATCAGCGCGCCGTCCGCGAGCGCGATGATCGGCTGGAAGGCGAGCCGGAACTGTCGCTCCGTCATCGCCAGGCGCACCTCGTTGACGAGCCGCAGCCGGCCGACCGCGTCGTCCATCATGCCGGCGTCGAAGAAGGAGACCGACCGGCGCCCCGTCTCCTTGGAGCGGTAGAGGGCGAGATCGGCGTTCTTGATGAGCTGGGCGGGATCGCTGCCGTCGCGCGGGAAGCGCGCCACCCCGATGCTGACGCCGGGATGGATCACCTGGCCCTCGTGCATGAGCGGCTCGGTGAGCGTCTCCAGCAGCCGGTGGGCGCACGCCGCGATCCCGGCCGCATCGTCGATATCCTTGAGGATGACCGCGAACTCGTCGCCGCCGAGACGCGCCACCACGTCGCCGTCGCGGGCGCCCTGGCGGAGCCGGCGGCCGATCTGCCGCAGGAGCGCGTCGCCGGCGTCGTGACCGATGGCGTCGTTGACGTCCTTGAAGTGGTCGAGATCGAGCAGCAGCAGCGCGCCGCGGGCGGCGCGTCCGCGCGAGGTCTTGCGCAGGCTGCGACCGAGATGCTCGTTGAAGGAGCGGCGGTTCAACAGGCCGGTCAGCGTGTCGCGGTAGGCGAGCTCGCGGATCTGGGCCTCGCGCGCCTTCTGCTCGCTGACATCCTGCACCAGCGCCATCCAGTGGCGGGTCGCGGGATCGATCACGAAGGACGACACCGACACCGGCGCCACCGTGCCGTCGCGGCGCAGGCAGTTGCGATGGAACGGCTTCGGGTGGTCGAGCGGCGGATCGACGCCGTCACCCTGATGCGGCTCGCGCGCCGGCGACGCGGTCAGCCCCGACCAGGTCAGCCGCCCGGCGTCGAGATCGGCGCGGTCGCGGTCGACCAGGCGCAGGAATTCGGCATTGGCATCGACGATGCGGTCGCCGCGGCAGGCGATCACGCCGATCACCCCGGAGGTCTGGAGCGCTTGCAGCTTGGCGCTCATCTCGCGCAGGGCCGCTTGCGCCTCCACCGCCGCGGTGACGTCGCGCCCGGTGCCGCGATAGCCGCGAAAGTGGCCGGCCTCGAACACCGGCTTGCCGCTGGTCTCGATGTGGCGCACGCCGCCGCCGGCCCGCGGCACCGCATAGCGGAAATCCCGGAACGGCCGGCGGGCGGCGAGATCCGCATGGTGCGCCTCCCAGTCGGGCGCGTCGGCGGTGGCCGCGAACTCCTCGCGGCGGCGACCGAGGAAGATCACGTCGGCGAAGCTCGGCGGCGCCGCCCCCGACACGTAGGTGAAGCGGTGGTCGGAATCGGTCTCCCACAGCCAGTCGGTCGCGGTCTCCAGCATGTCGCCGAGCCGCTGCTCGGCCGCCGCCCGCTCGGCCTCCAGGTCGGCCCGGCGGTCGCATTCGCGAGCGAGCCGCCGCGCCGCGAGGCGGGCCGCGATCTCGGCCGACACCAGGGCCGCGAGGTCGGCGAGGACCCCGATCTCGAAGGCGTCGAAGGAGCGCGGGCGGTGGTCCACCGCACAGAGGACACCGACCGCCAGGCCCTCGGGCGTGCGGAGCGGGGCGCCGGCATAGAACCGCACGCCCGGCGTCGCGGTGACCAGCGGGTTGGTGTGAAAGCGCGGGTCGGCGCGGGTGTCGTGCACCACCAGCGGGGCGTCGGCCAGGATGGCGTGGGCGCCGAACGACAGCCGGCGGGCGATCGCGGTCGACTCGGTTCCGACCCGGGACTTGAACCATTCCCGGTGCGCATCGACGAAGCCGATCGTCGCGGTCGGCATTCCGGTCAGGGTGGCGAGCAGCCGGGTGGCCCGGTCGAAGCACTCCTCCGGCGCGCTGTCGAGGACGCCGCAATCGCGCAGGGCGGCGAGGCGTCGCGGCTCGTCCGGCGGCAGCATGGCGGCACGCATGCGCGGACCTCCAGTTGGCGGCCCCACGAGGGGCCGTCGGCGGAACCCGATGGCTCACGAGGCCAGCACCGTCGGATGACGGCGGTCCGCCCCCGAGGGCTAGCCCAAGGCGAGATCTAGCCCGGCTTCACTTAAAGGGATGTAATCAATCACTCCTAACGCCCATGCATGGTTTTGATGGTAAATTGTTAGGGTTCCCCTTCCTTCCCGCTGGCGGCCGTCAGCGCCCGGTCAGGCGCCGAGGCGCACACCCTTGGTTCGGCTGTCCCGCGCCGGCGGGCGGCACCGGCAGCGCGAGGGGACATAATGAGACGGATTCGGAGATATCTGGTGGCCGCGGCGATCGTCGTGGCGGGCTGCATCGGCACGGCGGCGGCCGCCGGGGCGGCCGAGGACCCGCGGGTGCGGATCGATCTGCCGGCGGACGTCCGCGACGTGTTCCTGGAGCATATGCGGACCCACATGACGTCGCTCGACGGTGTCCTCCAGCTCGTCGCCGCCGGCCGCATCAAGGAGGCCGGAACGGTCGCCCGCAACGAGATGGCGATCGGCCAAGGGCTCGGCATCGGCCGGCACATGCCGCCGGAGTTCCGCGGCATGGGGTTCGAGTTCCACCGGGCCGCCGACGACTTCGCCCGCACCACGGCGGCCGTCACGGAGCCGCCGGATGCGGCGGGCTGGGCTGCGCTGGTGAAGGGGCTAGCCGCGATCACGGCCCGGTGCAGCGGCTGCCACGCCGCCTTCCGGGTGCGTTGACGAGCCCTCCCCGCCGCCGGCGGACTCCAAGTCCCGCGCCGGGCGGAGTGCCGCGGCGCGGTCGCGACGCTCCGCCGCCATTCGGATCAGGACACCCGGATCAGGACCTCGGCGGCGCCGGTCGGGTCACGGCGCCTTGGCGGCGCCGGTCATGCACGAGGTCATGAAGCTGCGCCGGGCGGCGGCCCGCAGCCCCTTGGCGTCGGCCTCCTTCCAGCAGGCCGCATGCCGCTCGGGATTCTGCACCCGCCAGCACGGGGCGTTGCGGCCGGTCACGCAGGGACCGCCCATCTGGCCGCCACCCTGGCCGCGCCAGCCCGGACCCCGGCCATAGCCGGGACCATAGCCGGGGCCGCCACCCCACCCACCGCAGCCCTGGCTCCATCCGCAGCCGCCCCAGCCGGGGCCGCCACCCCAACCCCCGCCCCAGCCCTGGCTCTGCGCCGGGGTGACCGCGAGGCCGGCCACGACCAGCGCGCCGGCGACGAGGAGCGTTCGAGCGGATATCATCATCGCGCCCTCCTGTGGTTCGTCGGGGAAACCGTCCCCGATCGCCTGGAATTGTCGCATGGGAGGGCTGATGTGGGTCTGACGCGGCCCGTCAGGTCATCGTCAGGGCGCAGGGACGAAACTGCGACACATGAGAATCCCTAGCCGCCGCTCTCTCCTCCTCGGGGGCCTGGCCATCATCGCCGGCGCCTACCCGGCGCTCGCCCAAAGGGGCGAGGGACGGCCATGGGGAGGCGGAGGACCGCCGCCCTGGGCCGGCGGAGGTGGCGGCGGGCGCGGCGAAGGCCGGCGCCGGCGACGGCGGGACGATCACGACTGCGCCCTGCGGGCGCTCGCCGAAGGCCGCGCCAAGCCCCTGACCGAAATCCTCCCGGCGGTGGAGAAGGAGCTGGGCGGCCATGCTATCGACGTCGAGCTGGAGCATTGCGCCGGTCGTGTCGTCTATGAAGTCAAGGTGCTGCGCCCGGACGGACGGCTGGTCGAGACGACCGTCGACGCGATGACCGGGAAGCGCATCGAGGACGACGACTGATGCGGGTGCTGGTGGTCGAGGACGAGCCGCGGATCGCCCGCGACGTCGCCGCGGCACTCTCGGCGGCGGGCTGCGTCGTCGAGGTGGTGGGCGACGGCGAGGAGGCGTGGTTCAAGGGCGACACCGAGGACTACGCCCTGGTGGTGCTCGATCTGGGCCTGCCGCATCTCGACGGGCTCGCAGTGCTCAAACGGTGGCGCCACAACGGCCGGCAGATGCCGGTGCTGGTGCTGACCGCCCGCGGCACCTGGGCCGAGCGGGTCGAGGGCATCGACGCCGGCGCCGACGACTATCTGCCGAAGCCGTTCCGCATGGAGGAGCTGGTGGCGCGCGCCCGCGCCCTGATCCGCCGCTCGGCCGGCATCGGCACCGCCGTCATCGAGGCCGGGCCGCTGACCGTCGATCCGCGCGACATGCGGGTGTCGCTCCGCGGCGTGCCGGTGTCGCTGTCGCCGCTCGAATATCGCCTGGTCGCCTATCTGGCGCTCCACAAGGGCCGGGTGGTGCCGGCCCACGAGCTGATCGACCAGCTCTACGGCACCGACGACGCCCGCGACGCCAACGCGCTCGAGGCGCTGGTGATGCGGCTGCGCCGCAAGCTCGGCGCCGACGTGATCGAGACCCGCCGCGGCTTCGGCTACCGCATCGCGGAGCCGGCGCCGTGATCGCCGGCTCGCTGCGGCTGCGCCTGCTGGTCGCCGGCGCGGTCTCGATCCTGATCGCTCTCGGGGTGGCGGCGTTCGGCCTTTCGATCCTGTTCGAGCGCCATGTCGAGCGGCGCATGGCGGCCGACCTCACCCTGGTGCTCGATCGCCTGCTGGCGGGGCTCGAGCGCGACGCCGACGGCAAGCTGACGGTGGCCGATCCACCCGACGACCCGCGCTTCGAGCGGCCGCTGTCGGGGCTCTACTGGCAGATCCTGCGTGAGCCGCACGACCTGATCGATCGCTCGCGCTCGCTGTGGGACAGCGATCTTCCGCTGCCCGAGGACGAGCTGTCGGAAGGCGCGCTGCACCAGCACCGCATCGCCGGACCGGGCGGCACCACACTGCTCGCGGTGGAGCGGCGCGTGGTGCTGCCGGCCCGCCTCGGCGGCGGCCCGGTGCGCCTCGTGGTGGCACGCGATCTCGCCGACCTCACCGTGGCGACCAGCGACTTCACCAGCGAGCTGCTCCCCTATATGGGCCTGGTGGCGCTGCTGCTCGGCATCGCCTCGGCGGTTCAGGTGCGCGTCGGCCTCGCCCCGCTCGCTGCCGTGCGCAATCGCCTCGCCGCCATCCGGTCGGGCCGCGCCGAGCGGCTCGGCACGTCGTTTCCCGACGAGGTGCAGCCGCTCGCCGCCGAGGTCGATGCGCTGCTCGCCTCGCGCGACCGCCAGATCGAGACGGCGCGGGCGCGGGCCGCCGACCTCGCCCATGGGCTCAAGACGCCGCTCCAGGTGCTGGCCGGCGATATCGAACGGCTGACCCGGCAGGGCGAGACGGCGATCGCGGCCGATCTCGCCGCCGTCGGCGAGAGCATGCGGCGCCATGTCGAGCGCGAGCTCGCCCGCGCCCGCCGCACCGCCACCGCCGGCACCGCGTCAGCCGCCGTCGCCGAGGTGGCGGGGCGCGTCGTCAAGGTGGTGGGCCGCACGCCGGCCGGCGACGCCCTCGACTGGGAGGTCGACGTCGATCCGGGACTCAAGGCCCGCATCGCCCCCGACGACCTCGCCGAGATCCTCGGCAACCTGCTCGACAACGCCGCCCGCCACGCCCGTGAACGGGTGGTGGTGCAGGCCGCAGTGGAGGGCGACGCGGTGGTGGTGCGGGTGATCGACGACGGGCCGGGCATCCCGCCGGAGCTGGTGGCGCAAGCGCTTCGGCGTGGCGGCCGCATCGACACCACCCCCGGCACCGGGCTCGGCCTCGCCATCGCCAGCGACATCGCCGACGCCTGGGACGGCGCCCTCCGCCTGGGGCCGACCGATCCGGGCGCCATGACGGCCGCCGTCCACCTGCCGCGCGGCCGCTGACGGCCCTTCCGGCCGCCCGATCCGGACCGTCGCTGACGGCTCGCTGACGACCCGGATCAGATCCGCGTCAGGCCTTCGGTGCCAATGTGACGATCAGGCCGCTCCCGGTTCGCCGGATCGGCGGCGATTGCCACAGGACGCATCACGATGACCCGATCTCGCTACGATACATTCACTCAGGCCATTCATTGGTTCACCTTCATCGCCGTGGTCGGCCTGTTCGCCAGTGGCCTGATCATGGAGGAGATGGCGCGCGGCCCGGCGAAGTCGCAGCTCATCGGGCTGCACATCTCGTTCGGCGTGGTGATCATGGCGCTGACCGCGGCGCGTCTCGGCTGGCGGCTGGTGACGCCGCAGCCCGATCCGATCCCCGGCGAGCCGATGGTTCAGCTCATGGCCAAGGCGATGCACGGCACCCTCTACGCCCTGCTGATCGCGGTGCCCTTCCTGGCCATGATGATGGTGTGGGCCAAGGGCCGTACGGTGGGCATCTTCGGCCTGTTCTCGGTGCCGCCGATGATCGCACCCGACCGCGACCTCGCCGAGTTCCTGGGCGACGTGCACGAGACCGCCGTCTATGTCCTGGCGGCGCTCGCCGGCATCCATGCGGTGGCCGCCATCGTGCATCACGTCGTGCTCAAGGACGGGGCCATCGCCCGCATGCTGCCGTTCGGCGAGCCGCGCCAGAGCTGAACGGCCGGCCGGTCGCGAGCAGACCCGCGAGGGAGTGAAATCACCATGACGACGCCCGTCGCGCGCCGGCTCGCGCCGGCCGCCCTGATGCCGCCTGCCTCGATGGCGGTCGCCCTGGCTCTGCTCGTGGCGGCGCCTATCGCCGCGGGACGGGCGCCCGCCGCGGCGACCGAGCCCGGCCCGGCGCAGCGGGCCGTGCTGGCCGCTCAGGTAGAGGCGGCACGCGCCGCCGACCCGGGCTTCACGCCGTCGGCCGAGCGCGGCCGTGCGCTGTTCGCCGGCTCGCCCGGCGGCGGCAAGCCCGACTCGCCGTCCTGCACGTCGTGCCACGGCGGCGATCCCCGCCAGGGCGGCCACAGCCGCGCCGGCAAGCCGATCGCGCCGCTGGCGCCGTCGGTGGTGCCGGCGCGCCTGACCGACGTGGCCGACGTCGCCAAGTGGCTCCGGCGCAATTGCGCCGAGGTGCTCGGCCGCGACTGCACCGCCGCCGAGAAGGCCGATCTCGTCGCCTTCCTGATCAGCCAATGACACCGACACCGCTCGCCCGGAGAGCCCTGCCATGACCGAGACACGACCGAAGGTCCTGCGGATCGCCAGTGTGGCGGTCGCCACCGCCGCGATCCTCGCGGCCGGCGTGGTGCTGGTCCGTCCGCTCTATGCCGACGGGTTGCGGGTCGCGCCGGTGAAGGACCCGGTGGTGCGCAAGGAATGCGGCGCCTGCCACCTGATCTATCCGGCCGGGCTGCTGCCGGCGCGCTCCTGGACAGCCATGATGGCCGGTCTCGGCGATCACTTCGGCGACAACGCTTCGCTCGACGACGCCACCGCGGCCCGCATCTCGGCCTATCTGAGCGCCAACGCCGCCGACGCCGGGCGCTGGCCGAGCCGCGTGCTGCGTCGCCTGCCCGAGGAGGTCACCCCGGCCCGCATCACCGACCTGCCGTGGTGGAAGCGCAAGCACGAGCGCAAGGATCGCGTCGCGCCGGCGACGCTGGCTCGCAAGGGCGCGAAGTTCAAAGGCGACTGCAAGGCGTGCCACGAGGACGCCGAGCGCGGCCTGTTCGACGACGACTGATCCAGGCCGGGCGGGGTGCCGGCTGGCCGAACGGCCCCGCGATTCCGTACAGTCGGGGCCGGTGAGTCCGAACGGAGCGTGCGGCATGCCGATGAATCGCCGGGTCTTTGTCGCGTCGGGGGCGGGGGCCTCGCTCGGCCTCTTCGTGCTCGGGCCGTCGGGCCGCCGCGAGGCGGTCGCCGGCCCGGTGATCGGCGGCACCCTGAAGCCGTCCCGCATCGACAAGTTCGTGTTGCCGCTCGCCATCCCGGCGGCGATGCCGCGCTCCGGGCCGAACGCCTACCGGATCGCGGCGCGCGAGCACATGCAGCAGATGCTGCCGCCGCCGTTCCGGCCGACGCGGGTGTGGAGCTACGGGCCGGAGGGTGATCCGGCGCGCTTCGTCTCGCCCGCCTGCACCATCGAGGCGACTCGCGGCACCCCGGTCGAGGTCACCTGGATCAACGACCTCGTGGGGCCGGACCGCCGCTTCCGCCCGCATCTCCTGCCGGTCGACCCGACCCTCCACTGGGCCAATCCGGGCGGCCGCCGCGACACCCGCCCGACCTTCGACAAGACGCCCGGTCCCTACACCGGGCCGGTGCCGCTTGTGCCGCACGTCCACGGCATGGCCGAGGTGGAGGACTGGAGCGACGGCTATCCGGAAGCCTGGGTGCTGCCCGACGCCGCCGATCTGCCGGAGGGCTTCGCGCCGGTCGGCACCTGGTACGACTTCTTCTGGACCAAGGCGGGCGGCGGCGACTGGGGACCCGGACGGATGACGTTCCGCTATCCCAACAGCCAGCGCCCCTCGACCCTGTGGTTCCACGACCACACGCTCGGCATCACCCGGCTCAACGTCTATGCCGGGCTGGCCGGCTTCTGGCTGATCCGCAGCGACGATCCGGCCGACCACCCGACCGTCGCCGGCAGCGGCGCGGCCGCCGTGCTGCCGGCGGACACGCACGACATTCCGCTCGCCATCCAGGACCGCGCCTTCAACACCGACGGCTCGCTCTACTATCCCGACAGCCGCAAGCTGTTCGACGATTACGCCGGCCCCTACATCCCGGCGAGCGCGGTGCCGCCGATCTGGGTGCCGGAGTTCTTTGGCGACTGCATGGTGGTGAACGGCCGCACCTGGCCGTACTGCACCGTCGAGGCGCGGCGCTATCGCCTGCGCGTCCTCAACGCCTGCAACTCGCGCGTCCTGGTGCTGCGCTTCGCCGATCCCGCCGTCGAGGTCTGGCAGATCGGCAGCGAGGGCGGCTATCTGGCGGCGCCGGTGAAGCTGCGCGACGTGGTGCTGGCGCCGGCCGAGCGGGCCGACCTCGTGGTCGACTTCTCGCGCGTCGCGCCGGGCGCCCGGGTGGTCCTGCGCAATCGCGGGCCGGACGCCCCCTACAAGGGCGACGCCGAGGACGACGAGGCGCGCGCCGATCCGCGCTCGACCGGGCAGGTGATGCAGTTCCGGGTGGTGCGGCCGAGCGGCCCCGATCCGACCACGCCGCCGGCGCGCCTCGTCATGCCGGCCATCGCGCCGCTTGCGGCCGGGCGCGAGCGGGCGCTGGCGCTGGTCGAGGCGATGACGCCGTCCGGCAAGGACGAGGTGCCGCACGAGGTGGCGCTCGCCACCTTCGACCCGGCCCGCGGCCGCCCCGACGGTGTGACGGTCACCCATTGGGGCGATCCGATCAGCGAGAACCCGGCCCCCGGCGACACCGAGACCTGGGCGTTCCACAACTTCACCGCCGACGCCCACCCGATGCACGTTCACGACGTGCTGTTCCAGGTGGTCGACCGCCAGGAGCTCGACGAGACGAACGGGCGCCCCAAGGGCCGGGCCCGGCCGCCGCGGCCCGAGGAGACCGGCTGGAAGGACACCGTGATCGCGCCGCCCGGGCAGGTCACCCGGGTGCGGATGCGGTTCGCCAAGGCGGGCCGCTTCGTCTGGCACTGCCACATGGTGGAGCACGAGGACAACGAGATGATGCGGCCGTTCCGGGTCGGTCCCGAGCAGGACGGCGAGCCGCAGGACCACGGCGCTCCGCGCTGACACCCCGCGCTGAGCCTCGGCGACGCCCGGCCGGCGCCGGTTCAGCCGAGCCGCAGGGTCGGCGGGCCGAGCGGCAGGTCGACGCCGTCCGGCCAGGCCAGGAGGTGGCTGGCGCAGCCGCGGCAGTCGCTGCTGCCGAAGCCGGGCAGCGGCACCGGCAGGCCGGCGAGCGACGCCACCAGGGCGCATTCGTCGCCGTCCGGGATCGCCCACACGGCGACCACCCGGCCCCGCGTGGTCAGCCGATCGACATGCCAGCGGAGAGTCTTGCGCCGGCGCAGGTGGCGGGCGATGCGAGCGCGCAGCCCGCCGGGGCCGCGGGCCGAGCCGCAGTAGAGATAGCGGCCGGCCGGCAGCACCGCGGCGCCGCGATCGGCCCGGCGCGAGATCGTCATCCGGAGCGTGGCCGGCAGCGCGATGGCGAGCACATAGGCGCCGCCGCAGTCGGGGAGCTGGCTCGCCCGAGCGGGCCGTGCCGGGGCCGCATGGGCGGCGCCTGTCCGGCCCCGACGACGGGCCACAGTCGGGGCGTCGTCCGTGTGGGCATCTGCTCCGTCCGATCGTTTGGGCATGCAGACCTGTGTGCAACGCCAGAATGAATGCAGGGCACCACCGCGCGCGCTTATTGTGCATAGCACAAATTTGTATTGACTCGTACGCCGCCGAGGCGCTGGACTAGTCTCCGTACAAACGCTCATGCGGAATGAGCCGACTGCACTTTTGGGGGAACATCGCATGGGCCGCCGCTCCATCACGACCGAAAGCGCCTTGCCCTCTCTGATCATCCCGTGCCCCCGCTGCGCCAAGCGCATGTCGTTCCGCAGTGCCCGCACCACCAAGGCCGAACCACGCATCCTGGACACCACCTATGCCTGCGACCAGTGCGGCGCCGAGGTGATCTGCACCAGCTTCTGCCGCCACGACGCCGCCCAGGCGGCCTGAACCGCCTCTCCCGGCTCTCTGTTCCGATCCTCGCCTGGCGCGTCGCCGCCTTCGGTTCGTGCCCCGCGTCCGCCGCCGGCGCATCGCGACGGCGATCGCCACGAGCGGGCGGAGCCGTCATTCCGGCCCGGCAATCCTCATCCCCGATCGCTCCGCTATGCTGATCCGCGCCCCGCGCTGCACCGTCTGCGGCCGCGGCTGGACGCGCCGAAGGACCGCCGCATGACCGACCGCACTCCCGCCATCGACGAGCGCCGCCTGTGGTCGGACCTGATGGCGCTGGCCGAGATCACCGACACGGCGCGGCCTTGGACCCGCCGCTCGTTCACGCCGCTGTTCGACCAGGGCCGCGACTGGCTGCGCCGCCGCTTCGCCGAGGCGGGCCTCGCGGTGCGCCTCGACGCCGCCGCCAACCTGTTCGGCCGTCTGGAGGGCAGCGAGCCCGGCCGGCCGGTGGTGATGCTCGGCTCGCATTCGGACTCGGTGCCCTCGGGCGGCCGCTTCGACGGGCCGGCCGGGGTGATCGCCGCCCTCGAGGTCGCCCGCGCGCTGCGGGAGAGCGGCCGCACGCTGCGCCACCCGCTTGAGGTGGTCGACTGCCTGGCCGAGGAGCCGAGCGACTTCGGCCTGTCCTGCATCGGCAGCCGCGCCATGGCGGGCCTGCTGGCGCCCGAGATGCTGGACTATCGCGGCCCCGGCGGCGAGCGGCTCGGCGATGCGATCGACCGGGTCGGCGGCGACACGGCGCGGCTCGCTGGCGCACGCCGAAGCGACGTGGCCGCCTTCCTGGAGCTTCATATCGAGCAGGGCGTGGTGCTGGAGCGCAGCCGCACCGACATCGGCATCGTCACCGGCATCGTCGGCATCGTCCGGCTGGAGCTGGTGTTTCTCGGCGAGGCCGCGCATGCCGGCACGATGCCGATGGCGATGCGGCGCGACGCCGGTGTCGCCGCCGCCCGTCTGGTCGGGTTCGTCTCGGAGCGCGCCCAGGCGCTGGCCCAGCTCGGCCGCGGCTATGTGGTCGCCACCACCGGGGTGATCGAGGTCGCCCCCAATGCCATCAACGTGGTGCCGCAGCGTGGCCGCGTCGTGGTGGACGTCCGGGCCGAGGACGCCGCGCTCCTCGACGCCTTCGTGGCCGAGATCGAGGCGGAGGCGAGACGCATCGCCGAGGCGACCGCCACCGTGGTCGAGCGCTGCGCCACGCTGTCGCGGGCGACGCCGGCGGCCTGCGATCCCCGGCTGCGGGCGCTGCTCGCCGAGGGGGCGGCGGCCTGCGGCCTCTCCAGCCTGTCGCTGCCCTCCGGGGCCGGCCACGACGCCGCCTTCCTGTCGCGCGTCGCGCCCGCCGCCATGGTGTTCGTGCCGTGCCGCGAGGGCCGCAGCCACACCCCCGAGGAGTGGGCCGAGCCCGCCGCCATCGCGGCCGGCGCCGCCACCATGCTGGAAGCGGTGCTGCGCTTCGACACGCAGGCCGCCGGCTGACCCGCCGCGCGGCGCGACATCGTCGCGCTCACGACCAGAGGCGACGCACGCGGTCTCCGGGCGCATCGGCTGCGCCGGCGCTCACGTCGCCGCGGCCGGCGTGAACCGGCCGGCCGGCTCGCGACACCTCCGCAAGGAGCGCCGCGGTGGCCGCGCGGGTGGCCGCACCGACTTGATTTGGCCGGTATCGGCTGGCCCTCTGGCGGGAATTGCCGACCACCGTGGCCGCGGGTTGCGGCGGCCACCGCCTGCTGGTCCATCGGCCGGTGTCGTTCCGGCTCAGGAGAGTGCGATGTCCGCACGGGTGATCGCCGTTCCGTCCGCCTGCCTGTCCATCCTGGTCTCGGTTCTCGTCTCCGCTCTCCTGGTTGCTGGACCCGCCGGTCCGGCGGCCGCCCAGGCCGATCCGTCGGCGACCACGCCCGCAGCGAAGCCGGCCGGAAAGCCCGCCCCCGCGGCACGGAAGAAGACGGCGGATCGCCCGCCCGGCGCCCCCGCGGCCGCCAAGGGCGTGCCGGCCAAACGATCCAGCGCTGGGGGTGCCAAGTCACGCGCCGTCAAGCCGGCCACCGCCGCAGGAGCTGGCGCCGCCGGCGCGGCCGTCGCGACGTCGGCCGCCGCCCCGACATCGGCCACCCCCGACCCTGCCGCGATGCTGACGGCGCAGTCGCGGCTCGCGGTCCGGCTGGTCGACGCGCTCCGGAAGGAGACCCCCGACGCCGCCAATCTGGTGGTGTCGCCCGGCAGCCTCGCCATGGTGATGGCGCTGATCGATCTCGGCGCCGACGACCGCCTGCGGGCGGCGCTCGCCCGCACCCTCGCCTTCGTCGACGATGCCGCGGCGCCGCCCGGGACGGCGGCCGACCGCAAGGCATCGGCGCGCAAGGGCGACCGCACGGCCACGCCGCCGACGCCGCCGGCCGATCTCGCCGCCGTGCGCCGGCTCGCCCAGGCGCTGCGGTCCGATCCGGCCGCCGCCGAGGTGCTGTCGGTCGCCGATGCGCTGTGGATCGACCCGGCCGCCAACCCCAAGGAGCCGACGCTCGCGGCGGTCGCGGCCGCGGGCGGCACGGTGTTCCGCGAGCGCCTCGGCGATCCCGCCACGCTCGCCCGCATCAACGGCTGGGTGGGCGAGAAAACCCGCGGCCTGATCCCGACCATCCTGGACCGGGTGCCGGCCGACGCCGGCCTCGTCGCCGTCAACGCGCTCGCCTTCAAGGACCGCTGGCGCACCGCCTTCGCCGAGGCCCGCACCCGGCCGGCGCCGTTCACCCGCCTGGACGGCTCGACCGTCGAGGTGCCGCTGATGGCGGCCACCTTCGAGGCGGTGCCGATGCGCAGCGACGAGCGCTTCGTCGCCGCCGAGCTCGGCTATGCGCACGAGCGCTTCGCCCTCGTGCTGCTGACCAGCCGCGACGCGCCGCAGCCGGCCGCGGCCTTCGCGCCGGTCGCCGGCTGGCTGTCGGGCGACGGGTTTGCGGCCGGCCCCGCCGACGTGGCGCTGCCGCGCCTGGCGCTGGCCGAGCGGGCCGCGCTGCTGCCCGCCCTCGACGCCCTCGGCCTGAAGGCGGGGCGCGCCTCGCCGACCGCGCTCGCCGGCTTCGCGCCGGGCCAGCGCATTGCCGAGGTGATCCAGAAGACGGTGCTGAAGATCGACGAGAGCGGCACCGAGGCGGCGGCGGCGACCGCGGTCGTCACGGTGCGATCGGCGACGCGGCCGTCGCATCCTCGGCTCGCCTTCGACAAGCCGTTCTGGTTCGCGCTGCGCGACAAGGTCACCGGCCTGGTGCTGCTCGCCGGCTATGTGGGCGACGCCGGCCGCGCGGTGGCGACCGCCGCCGCTTCGCCGGAGCCCCCGGCGGTTCCGCCGGCCACTGCCGCGCCGGCGGCCGAGCCGCCGCCGGTGCCGCCCGC